>NZ_JAJPWN010000011.1:0-395082 GCF_046549135.1 Amycolatopsis sp. lyj-23
GCCTTGGTTGCGTCCCACGCACCGAAGGCCGCCTTGGTTGCGTCCCACGCACCGAAGGCCGCCTTGGTTGCGTCCCACGCACCGAAGGCCGCCTTGGTTGCGTCCCACGCACCGAAGGCCGCCTTGGTTGCGTCCCACGCACCGAAGGCCGCCTTGGGGCGCTCGAGCGAGGGCGTGCATTCCGGGCAGCGCGTTGCCAGACTGGCCGGTATGGGACTGCGCAGCGAAGCTTGGTTCGACAACCCCGCCGACCCCGGGATGACCGCGCTCTACCTCGAGCGGTACCTGAACTGGGGCCTGACGCGGGAAGAGCTCCAGTCCGGCAAGCCGGTCATCGGCATCGCGCAGACCGGCTCCGACCTCACCCCCTGCAACCGGCACCACCTGCAGCTGGCCGACCGGACGCGGGAGGGCATCCGCGAAGCGGGCGGGATCGCCATCGAGTTCCCGGTGCACCCGATCCAGGAGACCGGCAAGCGCCCGACGGCGGCGCTCGACCGCAACCTCGCCTACCTCGGCCTGGTCGAGACGCTCTACGGCTACCCGATCGACGGCGTCGTGCTCACCACCGGCTGCGACAAGACCACCCCGGCGTGCCTGATGGCCGCCGCGACCGTCGACATCCCCGCCATCGTGCTGTCCGGCGGGCCGATGCTCAACGGCTGGTTCGGCGGCGAGCGCACCGGGTCCGGCACGATCATCTGGAAGGCGCGGGAGCTGCTCGCCGCCGGCGAGATCGACGCCGCCGGGTTCATGGAGCTGGTCGCCTCCTCCGCGCCGTCGCCCGGGCACTGCAACACGATGGGCACGGCGTCGACCATGAACGCGCTCGCCGAGGCCCTCGGCATGAGCCTGCCCGGCTGCGCGGCCATCCCCGCGCCGCACCGCGACCGGGCGCGGATGGCCTACCGGACCGGGCTGCGGATCGTGGAGATGGTCCGCGAGGACCTCAAGCCCTCGGACATCCTGACGCGCCAGGCGTTCGAGAACGCCATCGTGGTGAGCTCCGCGATCGGCGGCTCGACCAACGCCCCCATCCACATCGGCGCGATCGCCCGGCACATCGGCGTCGAGCTGCCCCTGGACGACTGGCAGCGGCTCGGCCACGGCGTCCCGCTCCTGGTCGACCTGCAGCCCGCGGGCAAGTACCTCGGCGAGGAGTTCCACCGCGCGGGCGGCGTCCCGGCCGTGGTGCACGAGCTCATGCAGCACGGGCTGATCCACGAGGAAGCGCCCACCGTCAACGGCCGCACGCTGGGCGAGAACTGCCGTGACACCGAGGCCGGCGACCGGGACGTCATCCGCACCTTCGCCACGGCCCTCACCCCCGACGCCGGGTTCCTGGTGCTGAAGGGCAACCTCTTCGACGCCGCCATCATGAAGTCGAGCGTGATCTCGCCGGAGTTCCGGCGGCGGTACCTGGCCGGGGGTGTCTACGAAGGCACCGCCGTCGTGTTCGACGGCCCGGAGGACTACCACGCCCGCATCGACGACCCGGACCTCGGCGTCGACGAGCACACGCTGCTGGTGATGCGCGGCACCGGCCCGCTCGGCTACCCGGGTTCGGCGGAGGTGGTCAACATGCGCCCGCCCGCGGAGCTGATCAAGCGGGGCGTGCACGAGCTGCCCTGCCTCGGCGACGGCCGGCAGTCGGGCACCTCCGGCTCGCCGTCGATCCTCAACGCCTCCCCCGAAGCCGCGGCGGGCGGCGGTCTCGCCGTGCTGCGGACCGGCGACCGGGTCCGCATCGACCTCGGGGCCGGCACCGCGGACGTGCTCATCCCCGACGAGGAACTCGCGCGGCGCCACCGGGAGCTGGCCGACGCCGGCGGGTACCCCGTCCCCGAGTCGCAGACGCCGTGGCAGGAGATTCAGCGGTCGATGACCGACCAGCTGTGCGACGGCATGGTGCTGCGCCCGGCCGTGGCGTACCAGCGGATCGCCGCGACCAAGGGGATTCCCCGCGACAACCACTGAGTTTCTCGCTTCGGAAGCCGGGAAAACGGGTATCCAGTCCGATAGCCGAGGCGAGGAGGCCCCCCATGCTCCCGGATCGTGAACGCCACGCCCTGCGCGAAATCGAGGCGGAGCTGCAAGCGAGCGATCCCGCGTTCGCCGCCGCGTTCAGCGGCCGCAAGCTGCGGGCCCCTCGGCGGTGGAGCCTGCTGCTGGTGCTCTGCGACGTCACCGCCGTGGTGATGCTGGTCGTCGGGCTGTTCGCCCGCGACGCCGCGCTCGTGCTCTGGGGCACCATCAGCGCGGGCGCGCTGGTGGCCTGGCACATCGCCCGCGCCGAATCCCTCCACGAGTCCACTGAGGACGGTGCGGCCGCCGACTCCCGGTGATCCCTCCCCGACGGACCACGGCCGCCCCCGGAACTCGCGCCGGGGGCGGCCGTGGTCCGTCGGAGCGTCACTCAGTCGTAGGACAGCGCCTCGACCAGCTCGCCGGCGGTCGGGTTCGACAGCGCCCGCGCCACGTCGGCCTGGGCGACGATCCCGACGAGGTCGTGGCCGTCGATCACCGGCAGCCGGCGGACGCGGTGCTCCGACATCGTGCGCAGGATCTCCTGGGCGTCGTCGTCGGCGCCGATCGTGACGACCTCGCCCTGGGCGAGCTCGCCGACGTGGACCGCGCGCACGTCCTTGCCCTCGGCCAGCACCTTCACCACGATGTCGCGATCGGTGATCATGCCCTTCAGCCGGTTGTCCTCGCCGCAGATCGGCAGGGCACCGACGCCCTGCCGGGCCATCGTGACCGCGGCGTCGTGCACGGTGTCCGACTCGCGGGCGCAGGTCGCGTCCGACGTCATGATGTCGCGTGCGGTGGTCATCGTGAACTCCTTTCTCCGGTCCGTTGCCCGGCGGCTACCCGGGTGCGCCGGGTTTACCCGCGGCCCGCGCGGGGAATTTCGGGCCACATGCCGGATTCCCGCGGTGCCGAGCCGCCGGACACCACCGATCTGGACCGCCTGCGGTCGGCGGCGTCCGGCTGCCACGGATGTCACCTGTACCAGGACGCCACGCAGACCGTCTTCGGCGAAGGCACGGCCAGGGCGAAGGTCCTCGTCGTCGGCGAACAGCCGGGCGACAAGGAGGACCTCGCGGGCGAACCGTTCGTCGGGCCCGCCGGCAAGCTGCTGGACCGCGCCTTCGAAGAGGCCGGGTTCGACCGGCGGTCGCTGTACGTGACCAACGCCGTCAAGCACTTCAAGTTCAAGCGCGACGAACGCGGCAAGCGCCGGATCCACCAGAAGCCGGGCCGCACCGAGGTGGTCGCGTGCCGCCCGTGGCTGCTGGCGGAACTGCGCGCGGTCCGCCCGGACCTGGTGCTGCTGCTCGGCGCGACGGCCGCGCAGTCGTTGCTGGGCCCGAAGTTCCGGCTCACCGCCCACCGCGGGGAGCCGGTCGAGGCGCCGGCGGACGTCGCCGAACTGGTGCCTTCGGCGGTCGCCACCGTCCACCCGTCGGCCGTGCTGCGGGCGCCCGACCGCGACGAAGCCTACGCGGCTTTCGTCGCCGACCTGAAGGCCGCGGGCAAGCTGCTCAAGTGAGCTGCTCCAGCGCCGCGGCCGCCGAGGCGGCGTGCTCGTCCAGGTTCCGCCACGGGTCTTCCTTGCGGGCCAGCCGCCGCTTCTCCTTCGCCGCCGACCAGCCGTCCGGGTCGGCGCCGCCCAGCTCCCGCCAGTCCAGCGGCGTGGCGGCCGCCGCACCCGGGCGGGCGCGCAGCGAGTAGGGGGCGACGAACGTCTGCGCGTACCCGTTGCGGTTGGCGTCGAGGAAGATGCGGTCGCCGCGCTTGTCCTTGCGCTGGGCCGTGGTCAGCCGGTCCGGGTCGTCCGCGGCCACGCGGTCGGCGAGGGCGCGGGACAGCTCCAGCACGGTTTCGGTGTCCGACTTCGCGTCCAGCGGCGCGAGCACGTGGAAGCCGCGGCCGCCGGTCGCCTGGACGAACGCCGTCAGCCCGGCCCGCTCGTAGTGGTCGCGGATGCGCCGGGCGACCGCGCGCAACTCGGCGGCCGGGGTGCCGTCCGGGGGGTCGAGGTCCAGCACCAGCCGGTCCGGCCGCTCGGGGGCACCGACCGTCGACAGCCAGACGTGGAACTCGAGCGTGCCCTGGTTGGCCAGGTACGCCAGTGTCCCGGCGTCCTCGCACACCACGTACTCGTCCGTGCCGCCGCCGCGGCGGGGCACGCGCTCGACGCGGATCGAGTCCGGGAAGTGCTCCCCCGGGTGCTTCTGGAACCAGCCCGGCTTCCCGATGCCGTCGGGGTACCGCCGCAGGGTCAGCGGGCGGCCGCGCAGGTGCGGCAGCATGACGTCGGCGACGGCGCGGTAGTACTCGACGACGTCGCCCTTGGTCAGGCCGTCCTCGGGGTAGAACACCTTCTCGGGGTGGGAAGTCTTCACGCGCGCTCCCGGACGACGTCGGCGGCCTTCTTGTCTTCGCGCAACCCGGCGAACCGCGGGTGCCGCAGCCGGCCGTCCCGCGTCCACTCGGAGAAACCGATCTGCGCCACCAGCTCCGGGCGCACCCAGTGCGCTCCGGGTTCCTTCACCGGCCCGGTGAAGGGCGACCGCGCCGTCTCCCGGTCCCGCAGCCGGGTGTGCAGCGACGTCAGCAGCCGCTCGTCGAAGCCGGTGCCGACCTTGCCGGCGTACCGGAGGCCGCCGTCTTCGTGGTAGCCGAGCAGGAGCGCGCCGAAGCCGTGGCGGGCGCCCTGGGGGTCGGTGAAGCCGCCGATGACGAACTCCTGGCCCTGCGCGCACTTGAACTTCAGCCAGTCGGGTGACCGCCCGTGGTGGTACGGCGCATCCGCCCGCTTGGCGATGATGCCCTCCCAGCCGCGCCGGCAGGCCTCCGCGTAGAACTCCTCGCCCTCGGTGTTGCGGTGTGCCGAGAGCCGGAGCGGGTCCGCGAAGCCGAACGCGTCCCGCAGCAGTGCCTTCCGCTGCCGCAGCGGCAGCTCGGTCGTGTCCTGGTCGTCGTAGTAGAGGAGGTCGAACAGGTAGTAGTAGACGCGCACCCCGGTGGCGCGGGCCCGCTGCGGGTCGCTGACGTGGATCCGCGGCTGCAGCGCGGCGAAGCTCGTGTTGGCCCCGTCGAACGCGACGATCTCCCCGTCGGCGACGAACCGCGGGCCGCCCTGGGCGGCGAGCGCCTCGACGATCTCCGGGTAGGCGGCGTCCATCACCTTGTGGTTGCGCGAGTAGAGCGTCGGCGTCCCGGAATCGCGCACGCACAGCGCGCGGACGCCGTCCAGCTTCCGTTCGAAGATCCAGCCCGCATCGGAGAACCGGCGGCCGGTGAGCGTCGCCAGGGTCGGCTCGCGCCAGCCGGGCCCGCTCACGACGCCTTCAGCGCCTTCTCCAGCTGGGCCCGCGTCATCTTCGACCGGCCCTTCACGCCCTGCTCGCGGGCCAACTTGTCGAGGTCGGCCTTGGACAACCCGGTCAGCTCGGCCTGCTGCTTCTTCGGCTTCTTCGCCTTGGCCGGTTTCTTCGCCGGCTCCTTGCCGCCGCCGCTCTTGCGGTTCTTCACGCTGCGCGACAGCGCCTCGAACAGGTCGACGACGTCGGCCGAGGGTTCCGGCGCCTCTTCGTGCGCGATCTCCTTGCCGGCTTCCTTGGCCTTGATCAGCTCTTCGACGCGCTCGGCGTATTCGTCCCGGTAGTCCTCGGGCTTCCAGGGCGCGGTCATCTCGTCGACCAGCGCGAGCGCCATGTCGAGCTCCTTCGGCCGCGGCTTCGGCAGCTCCGGCAGCTTGCCCATGACGTCCTTCGGCTTCCGCAGGTCGGCGACGAAGTGCAGCGTGTTGAGCACCATGACGTCTTCCCCGGCGCGGACGGCGGCGAGGTACTCCTTGCCGCGCAGCACGAACTTCGCGACGCCGGCCTTTTCACTGCGGTCCATCGCCTGCAGCAACAGGCCGTACGCCTTGGCGAAGTCCTCCTTCGCCGGCTTGAGCCAGTACGTCTTGTCGAAGAACCACGGGTCGATCTCGTCGAGCTCGACGAACTGCTCGATGTCGATGCGGCGGGACCGCTCCGGCGCGATCTCGTCCAGTTCGTCCGGTTCGACGAGCACGTGGTCACCGCCGCCGACGTCGTAACCCTTGACGATCTCGTCCTGGGTGACCTCTTCGCCGGTCCGCTCGTTGACGCGGCGGTTGCGGATCCGGTCCGACGTCCCCCGCTCGAACTGGTGGAAGTGGATCGTGTGGTCCGCCACCGCCGGGTACAGCTCCACCGGCACGGTGACCAGCCCCAGGCTCAGCGCGCCGCTCCACACCGGTCGGGCCATGTCGTCCTCCCCGCCTCAGGCGACGTCGCTGCTGCGCTGCCCGCTCCGGTGCAGCCCCAGCATGTCCAGCAGCCGGGCGCAGTCCTCGGGGTCCTTCGCACGCGCCGCCACGGCCAGTGCGGCCTTGCGGCGCGTGCGCACCTGCTCCGGCGAGTCCCCGCCGTCGACGAAGAGGTCCGCCACCGGGCGCAGGTCGTTCCGCTTGTCTCGCATGTTCGCTCCCCTCCGGCAGTTCGTTCGCGGGCGGGTTACCCAGGTTCACTGCGGGCGACACAGGTGTCACCGAAGGAGTCACCGACGTCCGGCCCGAATAGGCCGAACGAGTGAATTCAGCCGGCGCGAGCGCGAGACACGGCAAGGTGGTGAGACCCACGTCACACAGGAGGCCGGATGGGCACCCAGCTCCGCATCAGCCGTGAGGACGGCTCCCTGCCCTGCGAGGTCTGCGGCTTCCCGACGATGCACGTGGCCCGGCTCGTCGCCGACGACGGCACCGTGCTCGGCCGCACCCTGGTCTGCACGACGTGCCAGCGCAGCAAGCCGCGTCCGGAACCGGCGCCGGTGACGTCCGAGGCACCCCCGGACGAGGTCCCGGCCGGCCAGTGACGAACGCCGGCCGCTCACGCAGCTCGCCGAGCGGCGGCGCGGGCGGCGGCCGGCTCAGGTCGTCGTCGTCGCCACCGCCGCCACGAACTCCGCCGCCACCTCGTGGAGCTTCCGGTTGCCGTCCTGGGAGCGCTTCACCAGCCGCTGGAAGGCCTCTTCCGCGGTGATCCGGTGCGCGGCCATCAGGATGCCCTTGGCCTGGTCGATCACCGCCCGGGTCTCCAGCGCGCGGTTGAGCTGGTCGACCAGTTCGCGCGCCGCGAAGTACCGCCGCGCGCTGCGCAGCCCGATCACCACGGTCGCCGTGTACAGCTCGAGGATCTTGGTGCCGAGCTCGCTGAAACCGTGTTCGCCGAACCCGAAGAGGTTGACCGCGCCGGACATGTCGTCGTCCACGGTCAGCGGCGCGGCGAGGAAACTGGCCACGCCGAGCTGTTCGGCCGACGTGACGAACTGGGGCCACAGGTCCCCGACCGCGCCGATGCCGACGCGGACCGGCTGCCCCGTCTCGGCGGCGCGCAGGCACGGCCCGTCCCCGATCCGGTACTGCTCGCGGTCGAAGTTCACCGCCCGCTGGTCGGTGCTGGCCACCGTCTCCGGCACCCCGTCGCGCACGAGGGTGATGCTGGCCATGTCGGCCCCCGGCACGACCTGCACGACGTGGTCGCACACCGCCTGGAGCATCTGGCCGAGGTCGAGCTCGCCGTCCAGCATCGCGGTCAGCGACTCCATCGCGAGCGTGACTTCGTCCAGCCGCGCGGTGAGCTGCTCGTGGCCGCCCGTCATCCTGGTGACGCCCTTCTTTCTTTCGAGAGGGCGCTCTCAACCAGGGAGGACCCGGGCGCGCGCCACTAGTGGGCCGCTAGCGCTTTAACGGGTCCAGCGCGAGATTACTGCATCCCCGTCCGCCCGGGCACGAGCGGTCACCACCGCGGCGCGGCGCACGCCCGTTCGGAGCAACGGCGGTTGCGAGCCGGGGGCGCAGGGTTAGTGTCGGTGGCACGGTTCAACCAGCAGCCGCCCCACTCCCCCGAGCGCGGCGCCGCGGCCGCGCCGCACCAGGACGGTGGCGATCGGCATGAACCTCTCCCGGCCCCGGCACCCCGGACTCCGGCTCCGCACGGCGTGGCCCGCCCCGCACGCGGTCGTGGTGACCGTGCGCGGCGAACTCGACAGCGCGACGGCGGCTGACCTGGCCGCACTGCTGTCCGACCGCCTCTGGGCGACGCCGGCGCGGCTGGCCGTCGACCTGTCCGAAGTGGACTTCCTCGGCGTGGCCGGCGTCCGCGTGCTCCTGCACGCGGCGCTGCAGGCCGAGCAGGCCGGCACCGAGTTCCTCGTGGTCACCGGGACCAACCCGGTGATCCGGCGGGCCCTGCGGGTGACGGGGGCGGACCGGCAGCTGGCATTGGCCGACCGCCGGCCCGCCCCCGCACCGGCTTGACGGCGCCGGGCGGGCTAGCCGCGCAGCGCCGGGAGCAGTTCCTTCTCGGCGAAGTCGAGGAAGCCGTCCTGCTGGTCACCACCGATCTGGACGAGCGCGACGTCGGTGAACCCGGCCTTCTCGAACTCCTGCAGCGCCTCGGCGATCGGCTCGACGTCGGGCCCGCACGGGATCGAGCCGGCGACGTCGTCCTCGCGGACGAACTGCGTCGCCCCGGCGAACCCGGCCGGCCCCGGCAGCTCGGCGTTGACCTTCCAGCCGCCGCCGAACCAGCGGAACTGCTCGTGCGCGCGCTTCACCGCGGCGTCCCGGTCGGTGCCCCACGACACCGGCAGCTGGCCGACCTTGCGGCTCGGCGCACCACCGAGCTTCGTCGCGTCCCACTCCTGGGACAGCTCGACCTTCGGCTCGACGGCGATCATCACATCGGCGACCGGCGCGAACCGCCGGACCGACTGCGAACCGGACACCGCGACGCCGATCGGCACCCGCTTCTCCGGCAGGTCCCACAGCTTCGCCGAGTCGACGCGGAAGTGCTTGCCGTCGTAGTCGAAGTAGCCGCCGTCGAACAGGCCGCCGATGATCTGCACGGCCTCGGCGAGCATCTCGTGCCGGACGTTGGCCGGCGGCCAGCCACGGCCGATGACGTGCTCGTTGAGGTTCTCGCCCGCCCCGAGGCCGAGGGTGAACCGGCCGCCGGACAGCGCCTGCACGGTCGCCGCCTTCTGGGCCACCACCGCCGGGTGGTAGCGCATGGTCGGGCAAGTCACGTAGGTCATCAGCTCGGCCCGCTCGGTCACCTGCGTGACCGCGCCCAGCACGGCCCAGGCGTACGGCGCGTGGCCCTGTTCGGCGAGCCAGGGCGAGTAGTGGTCGCTCATGACCTCGAAGTCGAAGCCGGCCCGTTCCGCACCGGCGGCGAACCGGACCAGGTCTCCCGGGCCGGCCTGCTCGGTCATCAGGGTGTAGCCGATCCGCATCGGCGCCTCCTCTCGGTCGGCTCTCCGCGTACCCTCGGACCGCGCCGGGTAACCACCACGACCGGGATGTTTGCGCCGTGATCAAGCGGGTACCCGACCCGCGAGACGAAGGGAGCGGACATGCCTCAGTCCTGGAGCGGCAAGCGCGAACGCCAGTACGAGCACATCAAGGACTCGGCGGAGGACCGCGGAGCGAGCACGAAGCGGGCCAAGGAGATCGCGGCCCGCACGGTGAACAAGAACCGCGCGCAGTCGGGCGAGTCCCGCCAGGCGAGCAAGACGTCGCTCAAGGACAAGTCGCCGCAGCAGCGCGGCGGCGAGCGGTCCGGCAACCGCAAGGGCCCCGGCGGCCCGACGAAGGAGCAGCTGTACAACGAGGCGAAGAAGAACAACATCGACGGGCGTTCGAAGATGACCAAGAAGGAACTCGAACGGGCGCTGGGCCGTTGACCGTTCCCGGAACCCCCGACCACGAAGTGTCCGTGTCAGCATTACACCGGATGGGTAGTACCTCCCGCATGGAAGAAACTCGAAGCGACAGCTCGTTCGGCGCCAAGCCGACCGTCGACGAGCTGCTCGACGAACTCGTCGAGCTGCGGCTCCCCGCGATGGCGGAGCAGATCCCGCTGGTCCGGATGCTCACCCACGGCGTGGTCTCGCGCGCCGACTTCGGCCTGGACGCGATCGCCGACGCCAAGATGGCCGTCGACGAGGCGTGCGCGCAGCTGGTCCAGCTGGCCGAGCTCGGCTCGCAGCTGCAGTGCCGCTTCCGCCTGGCCCCCGACGGGCTGCACGTCATCGTTTCGACCCGCTCGACCGACCCGCGGCCGCCGAGCGACCGCACGTTCGGCTGGCACGTGTTGACCACCCTGAGCCGCTCGGTGACGGCCCACTGCGACACGCTGCCCGGCGGGGGTGCGGGCATCGTCACGATCGAGCTGGTGCTCAACCCGGGAACGAGCGCGTGAGCAGCGAGCGCAAAACCCTCCTCCACCGCCCGGACGAGTACGCCCACTGCGAACCGCTGTTCGCGGAACTGGGCGAGCTCGAGCCCGGCAACCCCCGGCGCGACGTCGTCCGGAGCAAACTGGTCACGGAGCTGCTCCCACTGGCCGAGCACATCGCCACCCGCTTCTCCGGCCGCGGCGAGCCCCGCGAAGACCTGGTCCAGGTGGCCCGCATCGGCTTGATCAACGCGGTCGACCGCTTCGACCCGGCCCGCGGCCACGACTTCCTGTCGTTCGCGGTCCCGACGATCATGGGCGAGGTCCGCCGCCACTTCCGCGACACCGGCTGGTCCGTCCGGGTCCCCCGCCGGCTCAAGGAGCTGCACCTGTCACTGAGCCAGGGCTCGGCGGTCCTGTCCCAGCGCCTGGGCCGCGCCCCGACACCGACGGAGCTGGCAGAGCACCTGAGCCTGGACGTCGACGAGGTCCGCGAAGGCCTCCTGGCGGGCAACGCGTACCAGGCCCTTTCGGTGGACAAGCCGGTCCACGACGACGCGGAGGCGTTGTCACTGGCGGACACGATGGGCGAACCGGACCACGAGATGGCCATGGTGGAGAACCACGAGGCCCTCCAGCCGTTGCTGCAGGAACTCCCCAAGCGAGAGCGCGCAATCCTGGTAATGCGCTTCTTCGGCGGCTTGACCCAGACCCAGATCGCCGACCGGGTCGGCATTTCCCAGATGCACGTATCCCGGCTGCTGTCCCAGACGCTGGAGCAGCTGCGCGGAAAGCTCACCGGCGAAGGCTGACAGCGACCCCTGCGCCCCAATGCGGCCTTGGTAGCGCCTGACGCACCGAAGGCCGCCTTGGGTGCGCAAGCGCAGAACAAACGCGAGTGCGACCGCAGGACATCCACCCCAGCCCGGCGCCACGGATTTGATCGCCCCGCGACAACTCGAGCCGAATCGCGAGATCCCGAAAACGCGAGTTCGACCGCGACAATTCCCAAAACTTGAGTTCGACCGCGACAATTCCGAAACCGCGAGTCATCAGCCCACCAGAAGTCCCGCACCCGTCCCGGCCACACCCCCCTGCCGACCCGATACGCAGCCGCATTAACGGCCGACAGGCTGTGTCAAGGCACGCTTTCCCGCCTTGACACAGCCTGTCGGCCGTTAAACAATCCGGCGTTCGGGCCGGCGGGAGAACTCCGGCAGAACTGAACCCGCAGAGAGAAATCCCGGCAGAGCTAAATCCGGCAGGTTCTACCGCAGAAACCGAGGCCTAACCCCTTTCCGCAACCTACCCCATTCCTTCCCAAACCGCCCCCGCAACCCCTCAGCCCGCGCACTCTCCCACCCATACAACAACCCGAAAACAAAAGAATTCTGCCCCTCCCCATGCCCGGCAATAGCCAACTGCCGCAGCACATCCCGCCCCACAACAGTATCCTGATGCTCCCCCAACGTCTCCTGAACAGCCTTCACATTCTTCCGCCACCGACGTAGCTTCTTCCCGTACACCGGCTTAACGGTGTCAGCCGCATACCGAGCCTGCTTCGCCTTCTTCCGAACCTCGTGCAGAGCGGTCTCCAACTCCTCCCCCACGAGCCCCCGGCTGGCGGCCTCAGCCCGCCCCAGCTTCCGCGCCACCTTCCGCACCGGCTTCCGCAGCCCCACCTTCGCCGGCTTCCGCGCCAGAGCCGTCAGCGGCGGCTCCGCCAGCAGAGCGTCCAACCCCCGCAGCAGCTCGAGGTACCGCTTCCCGGTCAACGCCGCCGCCACCCGGGTCCGCCCCTCCTCGGCCTCCCGGGCGAACTGCCGCGTCAGGAACTGCCGCACCGGCCCGAACACGAGTTCCGACGGCACGTCGTCGAGCTGCGCCCGCAGCCGTTCCTCGGTGACTTCGGTGTCCCGGGCCGGCGACAGCTGCCGGCCGAGCCACTGCAGTTCCGTGAGGAGAGGCGCGGTCTCCTTCTTGTCGACGATGGACCCGAAAGTGCGAAGCGTGCTCCGCAGCTTACGAATCGCGACGCGCATCTGGTGCACGGAATCGTCGACGTCCAGCCGCACCCCGACGTCCGCCCGGCGCAACCGGCTGTAGTGCTCGTGCAACACCGCCAGCACGACGTCCCCCGCCGAGGGCTTCTTGGCCGCTCGCGGCGGGGCCGGGACCCGGTCGCCGATGAGCCGGCGCAGCTTCGACGGCCACGGCGACGCCGACGCGCCGGCCTCGCTCAACGCCCGGTCGAACTCCGGGAGCAGCGCCGGGTCGGCCGACGGATCCAGTTCGAGTTCCAGCTCACGCCACTCGTCGAGCCGTGCGGTCTCGCCGCCGGCCTCACCGGTCACGTGGTCGTCGGTCAGCACCGCGACGGTGCGGCCGTCGGCGTCGGCCAGCCGGTGGGCGAAGCGGTCGGTGCGCAGGTGCGCGATCGGGACCAGCTTCTCCCCCAGCGTGTACGCCCGCACCAGGCGCCGGAGCCGGCCGGGCACCTTGTGGGCGTCGCCGCCCAGCGGCCACTGCAGCTCCTGCCGCTCGTCGGCCGACACCGGGAGCTTCAGGTGCCAGCCCGCATCGGGCCCGCCGACGCGCCGCCGCAGCGTGATGCCGCTGCGGGCCAGCCGGAAGGTCTCCGTGTCGTAGTAGGACGCGTCGAGGACGTGCTCCACCGGATCGTCCTGGGACTCGACGCCGCCGACGCCGACCAGGTGGGGCACGCCGCTGCCCGCGACGATCTCGTACTTGCGTTCGCGCTCGGTCACCGAAGACGGCGCTGACATGGTTCGTCCTCCCTGGGGCCGGGTTCACCGGATGAGTACCCGGCCGGCGCGCCGCCGACACGGGATTCGGCGCCGGAGCAGCGGGTATCCCCTGAGGCGAACCCGAGCCACGACCAGGAGAGCGCATGAACGGCAACCAGCCCGCCACCGACCTGACGACCGTCCTCACCGGCGACCACCGCGAACTCGACCGGCTCTGCACCGAACTCGAGCTAGGCCAGGGCAGCCCGGAAAACCGCAAGGACCTCGCCGATCACCTGATCGCGGAGCTGGTCCGGCACGCCGTCGCCGAAGAGCCCTACCTCGACGGCGACGGCGATCTGGCCGCGGCCGACGACCTGATGCGGCAGCTCGAAGGCGCGGGGCCGCAGGAGCCGCGGTTCGAGCGCCTGCTGGGCGGGCTGATCCGCGCCGTCCGGCGGCACGTCCGCGAGGAAGGGCCCGCCGCCGTGCGCGAGATCCAGCGGACCTGCTCCCCGGAGCAGCAGGCCGACCTGGGCAAAGAGGTGCTCGAAGCCCGGGAAGCGGCACCGACGCTGCCGCACCCGGACCTCGCCGACCGCGTGCCCCAGATCGATCAGCTGTGGCCGGGCCCCGGGTTCGTCGACCGGGCCCGAGCCGCCCTGGGCACCCCGGCATCGGGTTGAATGGAAGGCTGGCACCGCGAACCCGGAGACAGTGAGGACCCATGAGCGTCGGCGAAGAGGAGTGGGCCCGGGAACGGGCCCGGTTCGGGCAGGAGGAGGTACCCGGGCCGGGGCCGCTGGCCCGGCAGTTCGCCGACCTCACGCGGACCCTGCTCGACGTGGCCCCGACGGTCGGCGGCGTGCTGAAGCTGGTCGTCGGGGCCGCGGCCGCGCTCGTCCCGGACGCCGACCTGGTCAGCGTCACGCTGCGGGACGCCGACGGCACCTTCCACACCCCGGTCGAAACGGACCCGATCGCCGAACGGCTCGACCAGGTCCAGTACGACCACCGCGAAGGCCCCTGCGTGGAGTCGGCCCGCCCGGACGGCCCGGCCGTCGGCTGGTCGCAGGACCTCGGGCGGGACCCGCGCTGGCCGGCGTTCGGCCCGGCCGCCGCCCGGCACGGCTTCCACTCCGTGCTGGCCACGGCCCTGCTCCCGGACGCCCGCCCGCCGCAGCTGTCCGGGGCGCTCAACATCTACTCGCGGCGGCCGGGCGCGTTCGACGCCCGGGCGATCGACGCCGCTCTGCTGCTGGCCACGCACGCGTCGCTGGCACTGACCCACACCCAGGCCGTGGCCGCGGCCGAACTGGCCGCGGCGCACCTGCGCCGGGCGGTCGACAGCCGTGACGTCATCGGCCAGGCGAAGGGCATCCTGATGCAGCGGCGGGGCATCACCGCCGACGAGGCCTTCGACGTGCTCCGCCGCGCGTCCCAGGACCTCAACATCAAGCTCGCGGACCTGGCGAAGGCCCTCGCCTCACGGCACACCGAAGTGGACCTCCCGGCCGCGAAGGCCGACCCACCGGCGCAGGAGAGCGGCACTCTCAGGTGAAAGTGCCGCTCTCCCGCGGGTGTGCAAAAGCCGTTACTGCGCCGTGTACGGCGACCGGTTCTCCAGCGAAGGGCTTGCGGTCGGGTACCGGGGGTCCTGCGTCGGCACCGGGGTGACCGTGGTGCCCTGCTGCTCCGCCTCCACCCGCGGCCGGGGACCGCGCTGGACGACCGCCTCGACCTCCTGCTCACCGCGGATGCGGGCGAGGGCGCCGAGGGTGATCGCGTGGGCCAGTGCGAGGATCAGCAGCAGCACGCCGATCCGCCCGACCACGCCGGGCAGGTCGCTGCCGCCCATGTCGATGGTCGAGATCAGCGCCAGCACCCCGAGGGTCGCGAGGTGGAACAGAACGGTGACCAGGCGCGTCATCGAAGCGCCCGCCGCCGGATCGCCGTAGGAGTTCTCCAGGTACCGGCGGCCGCTGCGGTAGATGATCTGCCCGTCCACCAGGACCAGCGCAACGCCGATCGCGAGGAACGACAGGTACGCGTTCGTGGTCATAACGGACGCTCCTTCCAGGGGGACTCTGCGGAAGGAATACCCGGCAGGTCGCGCAGGGAAACGCCGCAGTCACCCGCTGAAGGTGGCGACCGTCACCCGGTGGGGGCGCCCGCGGTCACCCCGTGAAGGTGTCCGGGTCCGCGCCGGTGCGGCGGCCCTCGTCGAGCCGGCCGATCTCGGCCATGTCCTCCTCGTCGAGTTCGAAGCCGAACACGTCGATGTTCTGCCGCATCCGCTCGGGCGAGGCCGACTTCGGGAACACGATGTTGCCCAGCTGGACGTGCCAGCGCAGGACGACCTGCGCGGCCGTCCGCCCGTGCTTGTCCGCGAGGCCGGTGAGGACGGGGTCGTCGAGCAGCGCGGCCCGCGCGAGCGGGCTCCACGCCTCGGTGGCGATGCCGTGCGCCCGGTGGTACTCGCGCAGCTCGGCCTGCTGCAGCGCCGGGTGGAGTTCGATCTGGTTGACCGCGGGCACCAGCGACGTCTCCTCGGCGAGGCGGTCGAGGTGGGCGGGCTGGAAGTTCGAGACGCCGATGGCGCGGGCCTTGCCCGCGCGGAGGATGTCCTCGAAACCCAGCCACGTCCGGACGTAGTTGTCCTTGGCGGGCAGGGGCCAGTGGATCAGGTAGAGGTCGACGTAGTCGAAGCCGAACCGGCGCAGGCTGCCTTCCAGCGCGGTGATGGCGTTGTCGTGCCCGTGGGCGTCGTTCGCCAGCTTCGTCGTGACGAACACGTCTTCGCGGGCCACGCCGGACTCCGCGATCCCGGCGGCGACTCCGGCCTCGTTGCGGTACATCTGCGCGGTGTCGACGTGGCGGTAGCCCGTTTCCAGTGCCGTCCGCACGGCCTGGGCGGTTTCGCCGGGTTCGAAGCCGTACACGCCGAACCCGAACTGCGGGATCCGCACGCCGTTGTTGAGTTCCAGGGCGGGAACACCGGCCGTGGTGGTCGTCATGCGTACCGCCTACCCGATCGGCCCGGCACGCGAAACGCGGCGGGGCGGGTGATCCCGCCCCGCCGCGTCAACTCACCCCGATCGGGTGAGCGCGGGTACTGGTGAGCTCGGGTGCTACTGCCCCGGCCGGGCCACGTCACCGCGCCAGCCGCCGGTCTCCCGGCCGCGCTGCTCGATGAACTCCTTGAACCGCTTGAGGTCGCCCTTCACGCGGCGGTCGAGCACGCCGAGCTTGTCGGCGACGTTCTCGGCGAAGCCCTCCGGGTCGATGTCCATCTGGGCGGTCACCCGGGTGTGCGAATCGTCCAGCCGGTGGAACGTGATCACGCCGGCGTGGTCCGGCCCGGAGTCGGAAGTCCAGGCGACCCGCTCGTCCGGGTGCTGCTCGGTGATCGTCGCGTCGAATTCGCGCGTCACGCCGCCGAAACGCGTCACCCAGTGGGTGTGGGTGGCGTCCACCTGGCGGATCTCTTCGACGCCCTCCATGAACCGCGGGAACTCCTCGAACTGCGTCCACTGGTTGTACGCGGTCGAAACGGGGACTTCCACGTCCACGATTTCGGTGATCGTGCTCATGCACTCCTCCTCGTCGATGGTCGGTGCACTACGGCTACCCGGCGCAGTCGCGGTCAAACCCCGCGCGATTGACCCCCGGCGGGGCCGGGTACTCGCGGACCAGCAAAGGAGGTGTCCGGTGATCGAAGAGGCAAACAAGACGCCGGCGGCCGACCGCTCGGTCGGCGAGCTGGTGACGGACCTGACCGACGAGGTCAAGCGGCTCGTCCGGGACGAGATGCGGCTCGCGGTCTTCGAACTGCAGCGCAAGGGCAAGAAGATCGGCCTGGGCGCCGGGTTGTTCGGTGCGGCGGGCCTGTTCGCGTTCCTCGGGGCCGGCACGCTGGTCGCGGCCGCCGTGCTGGCGCTCGCGCTGGCCGTGCCGGGCTGGCTGGCGGCGGTGATCGTCGCGGTGGCGCTGTTCCTCGTCGCCGGGATCGCGGCGCTGGTCGGGAAGAAGGAAGTCACGCAGGGGGTGCCGCCGGTGCCCGAAGAAGCGATCAGCGGCGTCCGCGAAGACGTGGACACCGTGAAGCAGGGAGTGCGGGCATGAGCGGGGACTTCCCGAAGAACGCCGAAGAGGCGCGGCTCGACCGGGACACCACCCGCGAGGAGCTCACCGAGACGTTGACGGCGCTCGGCCAGAAGCTCGACGTGAAGGCCCGGGTCAAGGACAGCGTCGACGAGAAGCTCGACCAGGCGACCGCGAAGGTCGCCGACGTGACGAACGAGCCGACCGCGGCCAAGTTCCGCCAGGGCGCCGACACCGTCCGCGCCCACCCGCTGCCGGTCTTCGCCGGCGTGCTGGGCCTGCTCATCCTCATCCGCCTGATCCTGCGCCGGAGGGACTCGTGAACAAAGCACTGTACAAGCCGCTGAGCTGGGTGGTGGGCGCCTTGGGCGGCATCCTCGCCGGTCAGGTGTTCAAGCAGGTCTGGAGCCGCGTGGCGGGCGAAGAGGACGCCCCCGACGCCACGGACCGCGACTACACCTGGCGGCAGGTGGTCATCGCGGCGGCGGTGCAGGGGGCGATCTTCGGTGCGGTCAAGGCCGCCACCGAGCGGGCCGGTGCCGTCGGCTACCGCAAGGCGACCGGCGACTGGCCCGGCGACGACTGACCGGACACGGTACCGGACTGGCCACAGTGGACGGTGGGAGGTGTGTCCGCGACGCGGTCACGCCTCCCGGCCGGGCTGGGGGCCCAGGCCGGCGAGCGCGGCCCCGACGCGGGGGTGGACCTTCAGCACCAGGTCGGCGCCGGTGGCTTCGAGCGACCGGGTGACCGCGTGGCCGCCGAAGACGACGGCGAGTTCGGTGCGGGCGTTCGCCTCCAGCAGCGCTCGAACGCCGGCGCAGCTCAGGAAGGCGACGCGGGACAGGTCGACGACCAGCCGCCCGGCGGTGGCGAGGGCTTCGTCGAGCGTGCCGACCGTGGCGGCGTCGATGTCGCCGACCAGGGTCAGCACGGTGATGCCGCCCGGTCGTTCGGTCGTGGTGACGGTGAGGCCGGACGGTTCGTGGATCGTGCGGAAACAGTCGTACATGGCGCTCCCTATTCTCAGCAGTGCAGGGGCGCTGACCGGAGCACGTGTCTGAACAACAGCCAACCCCCCTGACCGTACGCCCCTGGGCTGGGAGGTCAACCCCGCGGGTTTCCCGGTACTGACCTCGGGTAATCCGTTCGAGACGGACATCCGGCCCGGAAGGAGACCCATGCGAGTCGTGATCGTCGGCGGCGGTTTCGCCGGCTACCACGCGGCGAAGAGCCTGCGGAAGAAAGCCGGCGCGGACGTCGAAGTCGTCGTGCTGAACCCGACGGATTACTTCCTCTACCTGCCGTTGCTGCCGGAAGTGGCGGCCGGGATCCTCGACCCGCGGCGGGTGACGGTTTCGATTCCCGAAACGCTGCGCGGGGTCCGCCTGGTGCTCGGCTCGGCGACCGCGGTCGATTTCGATTCGCGCCAGGTCACCTACACCGATCCCGAGGACAACGAACACCGGATCGGGTACGACCGGCTGGTGCTGGCCGCGGGCAGCGTCAACAAGCTGTTGCCGATCCCCGGCGTCGGAGAACACGCGCACGGGTTCCGCGGCGTGCCGGAGGCGCTGTACCTGCGCGACCACATCACGCGGCAGATCGAGCTGGCCGCGGCGGCCGAGGACCCGGCCGAGCGCGACGCCCGCTGCACGTTCGTGGTGGTCGGCGCCGGGTACACCGGCACCGAGGTCGCCGCGCAGGGTCCCGCGTTCACCGCGGCGCTCGCCGCGCGCCACCCCGAGCTGGCCGGGCAGCGGATCCGCTGGCTGCTGCTCGACCTCGCCGAGCGGGTGCTGCCCGAGCTCGACGAGCGGCTCGCCCGGACCGCGGGCGAGGTGCTGCGCTCGCGCGGGGTCGAAGTGCTCATGAAGACCTCCGTCGACCACGCGGACGCCAAGGGCGTCACCTTGACCACCGGGGACGCCGTGCCGGCCCGCACCCTCGTCTGGTGCGTGGGCGTGCGGCCGGACCCGCTGGTGGCCGAGCTCGGGCTCGAAACCGCCAAGGGCAGGCTCGTGGTCACCGAGCAGCTGAACGTGCCGGGCCGCGACGACGTGTTCGCCTGCGGCGACGCGGCCGCGGTGCCCGACCTGACCCGCCCCGGCCAGTACACCGCGATGACCGCGCAGCACGCCGAGCGCCAGGGCAGGCTCGCCGGGCGCAACGTGGCGGCGTCGCTCGGGTACGGCCGCCCCGGCACCTACCGCCACCACGACCTCGGTTTCGTCGTCGACCTCGGGGCCGGCGCCGCCGCGGCGAACCCCCTGCACATCCCGTTGTCCGGGCGGCCGGCGAAGGCGGTGACGCGCGGCTACCACCTGATGGCGATGCCGGGCAACCGCGTCCGCACGGCCGTCGACTGGCTGCTGGAGACCCTGACCGGCCGTCAGACCGTCCAATTGGGACTCGTCCGGTCCGGTGCCGTGCCGCTCGACACGGACGCCCCGGAACTCCCCCGTCGCTGAAAGGACTGCACATGCCCACCGAACCCGCCCGCTCCGAGGGCCCGTCCGTCGTGACCGCCGGCGACCTGTCGGGTCCCAAGGTGGTCGTCCTCGACCCGGCAGGCGCCGGCAAGCACGACGAACTGCCCGCGACCTGGCGGCCGCTGGCCGAGCAGCGGGCCGTGTTCTGGTGCCGGGTACCCGCCGGCGGCGCCCTGACCGAAGCCGACGACCTCCTCGGCGACGCCGGCCCCGGCGACCCCGAGATCGCCGTGGTGGCCAGCGGCCCCTTCGCGGCGGAGGCGCTGCAGCTGGTCGAGCGCCACCCGGGCGCGGCGACGCACCTGCTGCTGGTCGACCCGGCCTCGGACGCGTTCCTCGCCGCCGGCGACGCCGCCCAGGCCAACGAGGCGTGGCTGGCCGAACACGACGACGTCGTCGCCAAGCTGCGCGAGGCGGGCACGGAAGTGCGGATCGCGGCGTCGAGCAGCGACAGCCTGGACGACCGGGTGCCGCCGCCCCTGCCGCTCGGCCACCCGAGCGTGGTCACGGCGGTGCGCTCGGCTCTTGGGTTGGATTAGGTCCCGCCGGGGCGGGCGGAAAGTACGCACGATCGGAGAAGCCGGAGGTAGGTCCGCGCCGCCACAGCGTCCGGTACGCCCGGACGGCGGCGGCCCCCGCGATGACTGGTGTCGTGCGTCCCAGGTTCGCTGACGCTCCCCGACCCGGGCGTGGGTGCGGGTCCCGAGCGCCCCAATGTGGCCTTCGGTGCGTTGAATCAGCACTGCGGCACGAAGCGCCTCCGTTGAGGGTGGTGGCGGGGGCATGGATGGAGCACCCAAGGCGGCCTTCGGTGCGTCACACGCACCCAAGGCGGCCTTCGGTGCGTCTGACGCAACCAAGGCCGCCTTGGGGCGCTTGAGCCGGGCTGCCGTCGGCCGGGACTAGCTCCCGGACGCCAGCTCCACGAAAGCCCGCACCACCGGCGACACCGGCCCGGCCCGCCAGGCCAACCCCAAGTCGATCCGCGGGGTCGGGTCCGCCAGCCGGCGCAGCGCCACCCCGCGCCGCCGGAGGGCTCGCGCCCGGTGCTCCGGAACCGCGGCGACGCCCGCTCCCTCCGCCACCGCCCGCATCAGCTGCTCGTCCTCCGGTTCCTCGCGGACGATCGGCGGGAGGCCGGCCGGCCAGACCTGCGTGCTGATCGCGTCGTACTGGCCGGGGCCGTTCTCGCGGGGCCAGAACACCACCGGCTCGGTGGCGATCGCGGCGCGGCTCAGCCGGCCGCGGCGGCGGGCGAGGGCGTGGCCCGACGGCAGGGCCAGCAGGACCTCCTCCGACCCGACCACGGCGACCTCGACGCCCGGGGCGGTGACCGGCGGCCGCACGAAGCCGAGGTCGATCTCGCCCGCCGCCAGGCGGGCCAGGTTCAAGCTCGTCCAGCCCGTCTCCAGGGCCAGTTCGACAGCCGGGTGCCGCTCGCGGTACGCCGCGACCAGGTCGCCCGCCTGCGGGCCGGGCGCCGAACGCGTGTAGGCGATCCGCAGGCGGCCGGCGTCGCCCCGGCCGGCCGCGGTGATCGCGCCCCGGGCCCGGTCCAGCCGCTCGAGCAGGTCGCGGGCCTCGGTGGCGGCCACGCGCCCGGCCTCGGTCAGCGCGAACCGCGGCCCCGAGCGGTCGAGCAGCGCCACCCCCAGGTCCGCTTCGAAGGCGCGGATCTGCTGGCTGAGCGACGGCTGGGAGACGAACAGGCGAGCGGCCGCCTTCGTGAAGTGCATCTCTTCGGCGAGCACGGCGAAGTAGTGCCATCGGCGCAGGTCCACACAGCGATTATAGGACTCTCCTATAGCTTGATCGGGACGAAGTCTTGGACGGCCCGCCGCACCCGCTGCTGTCCTGGGTGGGTGACCACGACCAGCGCGCCTCCGACCCGCACCGACCGCAAGCAGCTCGCCCTCGCCGCCGCGGCGGACCGGGAGCTGATCTGCCCGATGGCCGGGTTCGTCGACCTCGCCGCCGTCCGCGAGGCCGTCGAAGACCTCACGGAGGCGTTCGCGCCGCTCGGGCGCGTGCAGCACACCGTCGCCGCGAAGGCGTGCGGCCTGGCGCCGCTCCTGCGGTTCCTGGGCGAGCTCGGGATCGACGCCGAGGTCGCGAGCCCGGGCGAGACGGCGGTCGCGGAAGCCGCCGGCCTGCGCGGCCCGCGGCTCGTGCTCGACTCCCCCGCCAAGACGACCGCCGAACTCGCGCATGCCCTCGCCGAGGGCACGGCGGTCAACGCCGACAACTTCCAGGAGCTCACCCGGCTCGACCGCCTGGTCGGCGCGGCACCGCCGCGGTCGGTGCTCGGCCTGCGGATCAACCCGCAGGTCGGGGCGGGCCGGATCGGCGACACGAGCACCGCCACCGCCGTCTCGAAGTTCGGCATTCCCTTGCGCGACAACGGAAACCGGGCGCTGCTGCGCGAGGCGTTCGCCCGGCGGCCGTGGCTGACGCGGCTGCACGTCCACGTCGGCTCGCAGGGCTGCCCGCCGGAGCTCATGGCCGAGGGCGTGGCCGCGGTGCACGAACTCGCCGAGGAGATCAACGCCGCGGCCGGGTACCGGCAGGTGACGAGCCTCGACATCGGCGGCGGCCTGCCGGTGGACTTCACCTCCGACGAGCCGGACCCCGCCTACGCGGACTACGTCGCAACCCTGCTGGCCCGGGTGCCGGCGCTGGCCGGCGGGCACTACTCGTTCGTCACCGAATTCGGCCGGTCCCTGCTGGCGAAGAGCGGTTTCCTGGTCAGCACGGTCGAGTACACGAAGGTCGCCGGTGGACGGCACATCGCCGTGACGCACGCGGGCGCCCAGGTCGCGGCGCGCACGGTGCTCCAGCCGGAGCTCTGGCCGCTGCGGATCGGCGCGTTCGACGCCGACGGCGTCCCGAAGAACGGGCCAGAGGTGCCACAGGACATCGCCGGTCCGCTGTGCTTCGCCGGCGACCTCCTCGCCCGGGAGCGGCCGCTGCCGCTGCTGGAGCCGGGTGACCTCGTCGTCGCCCACGACACGGGCGCGTACTACTTCGGGGCGCACTACGCGTACAACACGCTGCCGCGCCCGGCCGTGTACGGCTTCACCTCGTCGCCGGACGGTGACGTGGAGTTCACGCCGCTGCGCCGGGCGCAGACCCCGGCCGAGCTGGTCGCGGACGCCGGCGGGGAATTCCTCCCGGCGGGGTGATCCGCCGCGTACGATCCCCGGCCATGGGGGATGGTCGAGAGCTGCCGCGGTTCGCCGCGCTGCCGGTCGGGCTCGTCGTCGCCGTCCAGGCCGCCGTGCTGACGGCGTTGTCCGGACGCTACGGCTTCCACCGCGACGAGCTGTACTTCGTCGCCGCGGGCCGCCGTCCGGACTGGGGGTACGTCGACAACCCGCCGATCACGCCCTGGCTCGCGCGGGCGTCGACGGCGGTGTTCGGCGAGACGCCGTCGGGCCTGCGCGTGGTGGCGACCCTGCTGGGCATGGCGACCGTCGTGGTCGTCGCGCTGATCGCGCGCGAGTTCGGCGGCGGCCGCGGGGTCCAGCTGGGCACCGCGATCGCGACGGCGTTGTCGTCGTACGTGCTGGTCGTGTCCCACATGCTCGCGACCAACTCGGCGGACGTGCTGCTGTGGTCGGTGCTCACGCTGTTCGGCCTGCGGCTGCTGCGCACCGGCGACGGCCGGTGGTGGCTCGCGGTCGGGGCCGCCGCCGGGCTCGGCCTGGCGAACAAGTGGCTCGTGCTGCTCCTGCTGTCCGGGCTCGGCGTCGGCGTGGCCGTCGCCGGCCCGCGCGCGGTGCTGCGGACGTGGTGGCTCGCGGCCGGGGTCGTCATCGCCGCCGTCCTGGCCGCGCCGGTGGTGCTCTGGCAGGCGGCGCACGGCTGGCCGATGCTCACCGTGGCCGGCGGGATCAGCGAGGACGACGGGACGGCGAACCGGCTCCTGTTCGTGCCCATGCAGCTGGTCCTGCTCTCGCCGGTGCTGGTGCCGGTGTGGGTGGCCGGGCTCGCGCGGCCGTGGCGCGAACCCGGTCTGCGCTGGGCCAGGGCACTGGCCGTCGCCTACGCGGTCGTCTGCGTCGAGCTCCTGGCCGTGGGCGGGAAGCCGTACTACGCGGTGCCGTTGCTGCTGCCGCTGGTGGCGCTCGGCGCGGAACCGGCCGTGCGGTGGTTCGGCCGCGGCGGCACGACGCGGCGGGCCCTCACGGGCGTGGCCGTCGCGGTGGGCGCGGTGGTGTCCGTCCTCATCGGACTCCCGGTGGTGCCCGCCTCGGCGCTGAACGGGCCGTTGCTGGCGATGAACAAGGAACCGGGCGAGCAGGTCGGCTGGCCGGACTTCGCCGGCACGGTGGCGGGCGCGTGGGCACGCATCCCGGCCACCGAGCGCGACACGGCGGTCATCCTCACCGGCAACTACGGCGAGGCCGGGGCGCTGGAGCGCTACGGCCCCGAGCGCGGGCTGCCGCAGGCGTACTCGCCGCACATGTCGTACGCGGACTGGGGCCCGCCGCCGGACCGGCTGGTCGGCCCGGTCCTGCTGGTCGGCCGGATCCGGCCGGGCACGCCCGCGGCCCGCCTGATCACCGGCTGCCGGGCGGTCGCCAAGCACCACAGCACCGACGGCGTGCACAACGACGAGGACGGTGTCGTGCTGTCGCTGTGCACGCTGACGCGGCCCTGGTCCCAGGCGTGGCCCCAGCTGCGGCGGTACTACTGAAGCGAGCCGACGGCGACCACACTGTCGGGACACGGCGAAGAGCGCAGCAGCAGCCGCGATGTAGCAATTCTGGTCGGAATCACGGCATACTTCCAGATATCCGACAAAAATCATCGAAGCGGAAGGTCGAATTCTAGCTGCCGTCCCGAGTCCGGGGGCATTCGCAGCACACCGTCCACAGCTTCTGATGGCGCAACAAGAAGCTTAGGCTCAGTCCCGTACCCAGATTTTAAATGCAATCCCGCCATATCAACACGACCGGCAATCATTCTTACCGAATCGAATTCGATTTCGATCGCACCAATTGCGCGAAAACCTCTAAACTCCAGCTCGGAACCACCAAACTCCGCCCCATTGAACCAGACGTGACCAAGGCTGCGACTGCCTGCTTTCTCGCTGCATTCAAACTTGCCGCCCCCAAAATATATTCTTCCGCCCAGGAAACTTGAATCACGGAAAAACAGGTTGAAATCAGTAAATTCAGCTCCCCCGAAGAACACTTCACCCGCCTCAAACTTTGAACCATCAAAAGAGACGACACATTGGTCGAACCTCGCCTGAAAGAAAGATATTCCAGTCTTGAACACACAATTTCTCAGTCGAAACCAACCGAAGTTCTTGCCATCCTCTCTCCGTTGAAAACCCGTGAACCGCGAATCTTGAAATGTGACAATTCCATAAAATTTGCCGCCACTCAGATCCAAGCCGTCGAATGTTCCACCCGAAAAGTCAAAGTCATATCGCGACCAACTTGTTTCGGCATCGGGATCCTGAACATGCTGCCGGATAACCTCGAACAGCGATGCCCGTACTACATATTCATCGTCGTTGTCGACCATCGACACGTATGGCATTCGCAAATAAGCGCATAGCAAATCGATGCACATCTGTCGATTGTCCGGCCAATCGTCCGCCAGGCGGCTAATCGAATAGACACCTGCAAGCCGCACCGCCGCGCGCTCGTGACCCAACTGGACCGCGCCGTCTTGATACCTCTTGCTCAAATGCTCACCGTCTGCACGGAAACTCGCCGCTTCATCGATTCGCTGCTTCCGATAGGCATAAACGAGTGCGAACGTACCCGCTATCAAAGTTCCTGCCGACACGGTACTACGCACGAGATCAGGCAGAGCAGATCCCGACAACGAACCCGCCGACAACGGAGGTAACTTCACCCCCATAAGCCAAGCAAAAAGAATCATAAGAGCCACGGAAGCAACCAGCAATATCAACACGGCAACCAGCGTTATTGCCAGCAATCCGCGCAGCCGTGGTGTATATCGCCCACCTTTTGCCGAAGTGCGCCTGCTGCTCTCTTTTCCACTTCTCCACAACACCGGTATACTGTACTATATAGCAGCCAGAAAAGGCTCTAACTCGGACGTGCAGCAACCAGCTGGACACCGGGATTGCTCAACCTCTTCCGCGAAGCCCGCGCTGGCGATCAGCTCCAGGCGATCTTGAACACCCAGGTGTAGCGGCCGGCCTGGCGGGCGGCGGCCGGGACGTCGATCACGAGCGAGCCGTTCTCCACCGTCCAGTGCAGGGCGCCGCGGTAGCCGAGCAGCGTCACGCGGTCGCCGCCGCGGATCGGAACCGGGGCGTCCACCACCAGGCGGCTGCCCGGTGCCGTCAGCGAATGCACGTAGAACGCTTCGTTCTGCTTCACCGTGAAGCGAAGGTCGCCGAGCTGTGCCATCCGCGACCAGTACGTGGTGTCGTAGACGGCTTCGCCGTTGACCTTCAGCCACGCGCCCGCGTCACGCAGGTGCTGCTGCATGACGGCCGGGATCGTGCCGTCGAAGTCCGGGCCGATGTCGAGCAGGAAATTGCCGTTCTTGGAGACGATGTCGACGAGCGTCCGGACGACCTCCGCCGCCGTCATGTACTTGTCGTCGGGGGTCGCGCGGTTGTAGCCGTAGGAGAACGGGTCGAGACCGCGGCTCGCCTCCCACTTCGCCACCACCGTGTTCGGGTAGGTCGTGTACTCCGGCGTCGTGAAGTCGTGGTCCGGGATGCCGCCGCGGTCGTTGTAGGTGACGTCCTTGGGGCGCTTGCGGTTCTTCGCGCGGTTGAGGTACTCGCTGAGCACGGCCCGGCTGTCGTTGACCCCGCCGATGTCGAACCACAGCACGTCCGGGTCGAACTCCGAGACCAGCTCGAGCACCTGCGGCGCCTGGTAGTCGCGGACGAAGTCCTTCCCCGCCGTGTAGCCGGTGTAGGGCACCGGTGCGCCGGTGTAGGGGTTGCGCGGGGCGTGGCCCATCCACGGGTTGTCCGGGTTGAACCATTCGGGCAGCGAGAAGTACAGGCCGTTGCGCAGCTGCGGCGTGTACTTCCGCGAGGCCGCGAAGAGCTCCGCGACGATGTTCCGCTTCGGGCCGAGCTTCACCGAGTTGCGGTCGCTGACTTTCGTGTCCCACAACGCGAAACCGTCGTGGTGCTTGGACGTCAGCACGTAGTACTCCGCGCCGGCGTCCGCGATCAGGTTCAACCAGGCACGCGGGTCGAACTTCGCCGCGGTGAACATCGGGATGAAGTCGTCGTAGGTGAAGTCCTCGCCGTACTTCTGCTTGTGGTAGGCGTAGGTCGCGCCGCCGGGGTCCTGCTGGTTCTGCCAGTACCACTCCGCGTACTGCTGCCCCACCGGCGCCCACGCGGGCACGGCGTACACGCCCCAGTGGATGAAGATGCCGAACTTGGCGTCGTCGAACCAGTAGGGCGCGCGGTGCGCCGACAGCGACGCGTCGGTGGGCCGGAAGTCCGGGACGCCGAGGGTGATCGGCACCTGCTGCGTGGCCAGGGTGCCGCGCCCGGCGGTGACGCGGATCTGGCCGTTCGTGGTGGTGCCGGGCGGCACGGACGCGGTGGGCGCCAGCCCGAGCCGGACCGTGGCCTGCTCCCCCGGCGCCAGTGCGCGGATCGCCGCGGGCACGGTCGTCCGGCCGCCCGGGACGTCGACGGTCACGCTCACCCGGTCGCCCGCGCCCAGCCACACGGTGCCGGCGTTGACGATGGTCGCCTCGGCGGCCTGCGGGCCGCCGTCGGTCAGCAGGTTGGCCGTCGAGCGGCCGTCCAGGACCAGCGCCGAGCGGCCCACGGCGACCGGCTGCAGGGTGAGCGCGAAGACGTGCAGGCTGGCGACGTTCGGGGCCGGGTCCGCCGTCGTGGGCAGGGTCAGTGCGACGGCCTCGCGGGCCGGGTCGATCCAGACCTGGCCGGTGGCCAGGGAAACCGGGTTGGCGTCCACCACGCCGCCGGGTGCGTAGCGGAACGGCGAGACGAGCGCGCCGCTGCCGGTGTACCAGTCGGGCCCGGACAGCGAGCCGGTGCTCGTGCTGCCGTCGGCGTAGTGCACGGTGGCCGGGCCGCCGGTGGCGCCGTAGCTGGCGGCGAGGAGGAAGTACGCGACGAAGTAGCGGCCCTTCGGCAGGTCGACCGTCTGGCCGGTGGCGGCGATGTTGTTCTTCGCGCCGGCGGCGGCGGACCCGAGTTGGAACGGGACACCGCCCGCGGTGACGGTCTGCCCGGCCGGCACGTGCTCGGCCGGGAACGTGTACCCGGAGCCGTCGAAGTCGCCCCCGGTGGCCGACGCGCTGTCGATGCCGTCGTTGGTGAACCAGGCCTCCAGCGCGACCGGGACCGGTGGCGGCGGCGGGACGATCGGGGTGCCCGGGCTGTCGGGAGCGGCATCGGCGGGAACGGCGGCGCCGGCGGGCGTGCGGCCGGCCGCGCTGAGCGCGACCGCGCCACCCAGCGCGATGCCGAGGGCTTGACGGCGGGGGAAGGTCGGCACGGAACCTCCAGGGATCGGATGACTACGGCGGATTGACGGCAGCAGTCCGCCGTAGGAGGCAAACCTGTCGCCATTGGTGGTGATTCATCCGATGAATGACCCTGCTTGGTCACCTTCGCGCTGTCAAGACCCCAACCGGAGCGATCGCGGTGAACCACGCTCGTGTTCGCCGCGTATCCCTAGGTGACGAGCTGCAGCACTCGCACCCGACCAGCCGCACCGAAAGGCCAGACCGATGTCCACCCACCCGAACGCGCTGAGCCGCCGCGCGATCGCCATGCTCAAGGCGATCGCCGAAGGCCGTGCCGAGCTCCGCTGCAGCTGCGAACCCGACCTCCGCGTCGACGGCTTGTCGTGCTGCGACCAGAACACCGCCCACGACCTTGCCCACGCCGGCCTGGTCCGCGCCGCCGTCGTGACCGCGCCCGGCCGGTGGGCGCCCGCCGAACTGACCGAGGCGGGCCACCGCGCGCTGGCCGGGTTTCCCGCCGCCGCAGCCTGAGCCGCCCGCCCGGGAAGAAACTCCGGAACTGCGCTGAACCACCGCGGCCCGGCGGCCGTGCTCTGGGTGAGGGCGTCTCGCACACGCCCTCCGGGGTCGCCACGACGCAACGATCCGGGCCAGCCTCCGCCCGATCGGGACCGGGTACCCCGGCGAGCGGCCGTCGCGGCAACGGCCACCTCGCGCGGGCCCGTCCGGCATCCCCAGAATCCCGGACGGGCCCGCCCCTTTCCCGCCGAGCGCACTTCCCGGCCGGGGCGCTATTCCGAGACACTGTCCCGGATCCTGTCCGGTGCCCTCACCTGATCAGCGGTCACCGGCTCCGCGGCCGACGCGCGACGGTGGGCGGATGCGACGTTTCGTGGCCGTGAGCGCGGCTGTCCTGGCGGGTCTCGGCCTCCTCACGACGGCCGGCAGCGCGAAGCCGGAAAGCGCTGTCCCGGCGCAGCACGCGGTGGGTGGCTGGGCCGGCACGTGGGCCGCGGCGCCCGCGGCCGCCGTGCCGAACACCCCGGACGGCTACCCGGGCTACTCGATCCGCAACGTCGTGCACACCAGCGCCGGCGGCGGCCGTGCCCGCGTCCACCTGTCGAACGCCTTCGGTGCCACTCCCCTGACCTTCGGGCACGTCACGGTCGCGGTCCAGGCGACCGGGCCGGACGCCGTGCCGGGGACCCTGCGGTCGCTGACCTTCGGCGGCGCCGGGGACGTCGTCGTGCCCGCCGGGGCCGAGACGCTGAGCGACCCGGTGGACCTGCGGGTCCCCGCCGACGCGAACCTGCTCGTGACGACGTACGTGCCGGCGAAGTCCGGGCCGGTGACCTACCACCCGGCCGCGACGCAGACGTCGTACTTCACCCGCACCGGCGACTTCACCGCCAGCGAGTCCGGCACGCCGTACACCGAGCAGACGTCCGTGTGGCACTACGTCTCCGGCGTCGACGTCCAAGGCGGCGCGGAAGCTTCGATCGTGGCCCTCGGCGATTCGATCACCGACGGCGTCGGCTCGGCCACCGGGGCCGACCACCGCTGGCCGGACTACCTCGCCGACCGGCTGCACGGCCGGTTCGGCGTGCTCAACGCGGGCATCAGCGCCAACCGGCTGCTGCTCGACGTCCCCGGCTCCGGCGCCGGCCAGAACGCGCTCGCCCGCTTCGACCGCGACGTGCTGAGCGTCGGCGGCGTGCGGACGCTGATCGTGCTGGAGGGCATCAACGACATCCAGCAGGACCCGCACCAGACCGACCCGAACGCGATCACTTCGGCGTACCGACAGCTGGTCGCGCGGGCGCACGCGCGCGGCATCCGGGTCCTCGGCGGCACGCTGACCCCGTTCAAGGGCTGGCGCGTCTACGACGACACCCTCGAAGCGACGCGCACGGCGGTGAACGCGTTCATCCGCACCGGCGGGGTCTTCGACGGCGTCGTCGACTTCGACGCCGCCGTCCGCGATCCGGCCGACCCGCTCCGGATGCTCCCGGCCTACGACTCCGGCGACCACCTGCACCCCGGCGACGCGGGCTACGAGCGGATGGCCGCCGCCGTCCGGCTCGACCGGCTCTGATCCCGCGGGATGAACAGCACCGCGACCAGGCTCAGCACCGCCACCGCGACCAGGTAGAGCGACACCGAAAGCGAAGTGCCCGTGGACGTCTGCAGCGCCGTCGCGATCAACGGCGCGAAACCCCCGCCGAGCACCGCTCCCACGGCGTAGGAGAAGGAAGCCCCGCTGTAGCGGTAGCGCGGCTCGAACAGCTCCGCGAACAACGCCGACTGCGGCCCGTAGGTGGCGCCGAGGCCGATGTTGAGCACGACCACCGCCACGATCAGCCACGCCGTCGCCTTCGTGTCGACGAGCAGGAAGAACGGGATCGGCCAGAGCACCAGGAGCACCGATCCGGCCAGGTACACCGGTTTGCGGCCCACCCGGTCCGACCACGCCGCCGTGACGAGGATGCTCACCAGCCACGTCACGCTGCCGACGATCACCACGACCAGCAGCGTGGTCCGGTCGATCTTCAGCACCGAAGTGCCGTAGGACAGCAGGTACGCCAGGAAGATGTAGCCGACGGCGGTGTTGGCGACGAAGCTGCCGGACGCGACCAGCAGCGCCCGCGGCCGCTCGCGCAGCACGTCGACCATCGGGCGGCTGCTGCGTTCCTCCGCCTGCCGCAGCCGCGAGAACACCGGGCTTTCCTCGATCCGCAGCCGGATCACCAGCCCGACGCCGACGAGCACGATGCTCGCCAGGAACGGCACGCGCCAGCCCCACGCCGCGAACTGCGCGTCGGTCAGCGCGCGGCCGAGGACGAAGAACATCAGCTGCGCCAGGATGAGCCCGGCCGGCACGCCGATCTGCGAGAACGCGCCGTAGCGGCCGCGGCGTCCCTCGGGGGCGTGCTCGACGGCCATCAGCGCGGCTCCGCCCCACTCGCCGCCGGCGCTCAGCCCCTGCAGCAGCCGCAGCACCAGCAGCAGGATCGGGGCCCAGACACCGATCGCGGAGTACGTCGGCAGCAGCCCGACGCCGACGGTGGCCACCCCCATCAGCAGCAGGGACAGCACCAGCATCGCCTTGCGGCCGACGCGGTCGCCGAAGTGGCCCCAAAGGATGCCGCCGACCGGGCGGGCCAGGAACCCGACCCCGAGCGTCGCGAAGGCGGCGAGGGTGCCGGAAGCGGGCGACAGCGTCGTGAAGAACAGCTTGCCGAACACCAGCGCCGTCGCCGTGCTGTAGATGAAGTAGTCGTACCACTCGATGGTGGTCCCCACCGCGCTCGCCACGGCGACCCGCCGCAAGGGCCGGGCCGCGACCGCGGGGCCGCTCACGAGCCGGCTAGTGCGGGGTCGGAGGCCGGAACCAGGTCGTCCACGAGCAGGTCCATCAGCAGCCCGTCGTGCCAGCTGCCGTCGGGACCGCGTTCGTAGGACCGCATCGTGCCCACCGGCCGGAAGCCGAGCGCGGAGTAGAGCCGGATCGCCGTCTCGTTGCCGGCCGCGGGGTCGATCACCAGCCGGTGGTGCCCCCGCACCGTGAACAGGTACTCGGCCAGCGTCCGGATGGCGTCCGAACCGAGGCCGCGGCCCTGGAAGTCCGGGTGCACCGCGATGTCGATCCCGGCGTGGCGGTACTGCGGATCGGCTTCCTCGAAGGCGAGTTCGATGCCGACGACGGTGCCGGTCAGGTCATCGCCGGTCAGGTCATCGCCGGTCACGTCGTCGAGTTCGATGGCGTAGGTCGTGGTGCCTTCGTCGGGGTCCAGCAGGTAGGACACCTGGGCGGCCACCGGTTCCTCGGCGTCGGCCCACCAGCGGGCGACTTCGGGGTGCGACAGGATCTCCTCGAACCGGGCGGCGTCCGGGGCGGCGGCTGGCCGCAGCCGGACACGGCTTCCGGTGATCAGGCCGGTCATCGGCCCAGTGTCGCCCGCACGGGCGTCCGCTGTCGAGACCCCGAAAGGACCGCTCGGACCCGGACCGCGACGACGGCCGGCCCGGGCCCCGGCGGACTTGCACAGGGCCGCCGGGCCCGAACCGGTCAGTTCACCACGGGTTGTTGTCCTCGTCGTCGGCGGGAGCGGGTCGCCGCGGCGGCTGCGGCGCACCGGGCGCCGGCGGGGTCGCGGCGCCCCCGGCCGGGGACGGCGGCACCGGCTCCGGCGGCGCGGGCGGCTGCTCGTCCGGCTCGTCGGGGTCCGGGAAGCGGCCGCGCAGGTTGTCCAGCAGCGCGCTGCGGGTTTCGCGGTCCTCGTCGCCGAGCTGCTCGGCCATCACCCCGGCGACGCGGTCGGCGATGCCGGACTGCGCCCGCCGCATCGTCGTCAGGATCTGCCGCGACAGCTCCTCCAGCGGGAACGACTTGACCTTGTTGGAGAACGTCAGGTCGGTGACCGTGCCGTCCGCGCCGACGGTGACGCTGACCGCGCCGTCGGCGCTGGTCGCGGTCAGCCGCAGGCGTTCGGTCTGCTCCTGCGCGGCCTGGTAGCGCTGCGCCTTCGCGGCGAACCCGGCGGCCCAGTCGTCCATCCGGCGGATCGTCTCGTCGGGGTCCCGCACCAGGTCCCCGAGCCCGTTCGGCCCCGTCATGCGTTCGTCCTCGCTTCCACCGAGCGCGGCGAGGCCGCGAGCTGGCGTTCGAACGGCTGCGCGTTGGCGTCTTCGCCTTCGCGGTAGGACTGCGCGGCCGCCCGGACGTTGTCCGCCAGCCCGCGCACGCCTTCGCCCGAGGCCGTCAGCGCGTCCTTCGCCTGCTCGTTCGTCGGCCGGATGATCGGCGGGAGGAACGCGCACAGCAGCCCGTAGGCGTGGTCCGACATCGCCGTGTCCGCCGCCGAGCTCGCCGTGTTGAGCCGGTCGACCAGGCTCTCGACGTGACTCGCGTGCGCGACCAAGTCGTCCGGTTCGACCTCGAAGCCGGGAGCCGTCATCGCCGTCACTTCCAATCCTGGTTCTTCCAGTCGCCGATCACCGGAGGCGCGACCGCCTGCTCACCCGCGAAGAAGTTCGGGTCGTCGCTCTCGAGGTAGTCGGCCGACTTGTGTTCCTTGTCGTCTTCCTTCTTGCCGCCGCGGCCGGCGCCCATGCCGCCCATGCCCGGCGAGCCCGCGGCACCGGCCGCGCCGCGGCCCGACATCGCGTTGCGCGCCGCCGCGGCTTCGGCTTCCGCGGCCGCGCCGGACGCGGCACCACCGCTGAGGTTGCCCGCGCCCGTGCCGCGCACGCCGCCACCGGCAGCTCCGCCCGCCCCACCGGCACCGGCACCGCCGCCACCGATGCCGCCGAGGGAACCGCCACCGGCACCGCCGCCGGGGATGCCGCCGAGCCGGCTGGCGATGCTCTCGCCGTTGATCCCGCCGCTGCGGCCGATGGTCGGCAGCTTGGCGCCGCCCGTGCCGCCGCCGGGGATACCGCCCGGGCCGGTGCCGGTGGGCAGGCCGGTGATCGGGTCGATGCCGGGCGGGACGAAGCCCGGGATCGGCGAGCCGCCGCGGACCGAGCCGCCCCCGCCGGAGACGTCCGGGATGCCGGGGATCGACGGCGGGGTGAAGCCGCTGCCGCCGCTGCCGCCGGTCCCGCCGCCCGGGATGCCGGACGGCGTGAAGCCGGAGGAGGTCGTCGAGTCGTCGATGTGCGGCAGCGACGAGCCGGGGATGCCCGCACCGGTGAAGTTGCCGCCGCTCGGCCCGTTCGGGGCGTCGAAGTTCGGCGGCGTGAACCCGGCGCCGCCCGCACCGCCGGCACCGCTGCCGCCACCGGGGATGCCGCCACCCGAGAAGTCGCCGCCCGAGAAGCCGCTGCCCGAACCGCCGCTGCCGGAGCCGCCGGAGCCCGGGATCCCGCTGCCGGCGAAGTCGCTGCCCCCGGCGCCCGGGATGCCGCTGCCGGAGAACCCGGAACCGCCCCTGCCCGAGCCGCCGCCGGGGATGCCGGGCACGCCCGCACCGCCCGCCCCGGAGCCGCCCGCACCGGCGCCGCCGAAGGCCGCGGCGTTCGCGTCGACCGGGGTCTGCGGGGTCACGCCGTCCATCGCGGTCCGCGGCGCCATCAGCGGGTGTTGCGCGCTGCCCGCGCCGGCGCCGCCCGAGGCCGGGGTGCCGGACGAGTACGCCGTCGCGGTGGCGGTCGGCAGTTTCGGCGGGGCCGGGAACCGCGGGGTGGCGACGGCGGCACCGATGGTCTCGTCGTACTGGGTCATGATCTGCGCGGCGTGCTCCCGCGCGGCCTGCTGCGCCCGGTAGGTCTGCATGGCCTCGCCCGCGGCCGCCGCGTACTGCACGGGGTCGGTCATCGACATCAGGCGCTGGTTGGTGGCCTGGAGGTCGAACTGGACCGGCGGGTTGGCGGCCATCTGCCGCTGGGTCTCGTTGAGCGCCTGGGAGTGGATCTCCTGCTGCCGCCCGGCGAGCGTCGCGCCCTGCGCCGTGGCGCCGAGCCACTTGCCGACGCCGGCGAGGTGCTCGCGGACGGCGTCACCGGCGCCGCCCTGCCAGTTGCTGGTGCTGGCGTTGATCGCGTCGGCGAGGGTCTTCTGGTGGGTGCCGAGGTCGTTGCCGACGCTGACCCATTCTTCCGAAGTTTCCGCGACGGTCGCCGGGTTGGCGTCCTGCGTGATGGCTTCGTTCATCTGCTCGTGGCTGGCGTTGTTCCACAGCGTGCGCGGCGCCCCGCCGGTCTCGCGCATGGCGAGGCCCTCGTCGAGGCCGTGCTTGGCGTCGTCGAGGTGCTGCTGGTAGAGCTCCTGGATCTTCTTGTCGCGCAGCACCGGGTCGACGACCGGGCCGAGCCAGCCGCGCCGGATCTCGTCGTCGACCTGCAGGGTCGCCATTTCGCGGATCTGGTCGCCCGAGGGCGAGTGGTCCGTGGTCAGCGGCCCGACGTAGTACTTCGACGACGAATCGGCGGTCACGTCGTAGAGCGGACTGCGCGGGTCGTAGTCCGGGGACGACGGGTCCGAGACGGACTCGGCGGTGGGTGCCACGGTCTCCCTCAGCTCTGGTCGGCGGTCGGGAGCGAGGTCAACGTCTTCTGCGTCGTCTCTTCCCGGGACTTGTAGTTCTGCTTCGCCAGCTTGATGGCCTCGATGTAGGTCGGGAACTCCTGCCGCGCGGCCTGCAGCTGGGTGACGAGGCCGTGCTCGTCGGCGGCGGTGCTGACCATGTGCGCGGACACCCACTGCCCGGTGGCGGTCCGGCTCATCGCCGGGGCGTCGTGCAGCCGCTGCAGGGCGGCCCACCGCGCCTCGAGGGATTCGAGGACGCCTTCGAGCGCCTCGATCAGCTGGTTGCCGGTGGTGTCGTCGACGGCGAAGCCGCCGGTCTGGGCGAGCCGCTTCAGCTGCGCCCCGGCGAGGCCGATCCGCAGCGCGGCCACGGCCTTCGTCTCGGGGGTCGTGGCGGCCTGGAGCTGCATGGTGGCCTGGACAGCCTGGACCGTCGCCGCGGTCTCTTCCGTCGTCATCTGGTCCTCCCCGATCAGTAGACAGCCGCGATCGCGTCGCGGATGGCGCGCGCGAGGTCGGCCCGCCCGGCCGGTACGTATTCGGCGGTCAGTTCCCCGGCGTCCCCGGTGCGCGTGTGCACCAGGTAGCGGCCGTCGGCGGTGTCGAGCCAGCTCAGCGGTTCGCCGGCCAGCCGCTCCCCCCGCCGTCCCTGCGCGCTGACGGCGATGTGCCCGCCGCCGAGCCGCGGTTCGGCCAGCACCCGTTCGAGCACGGCGACGTCGGACGGTTTCGGCGACGGCGGCCGCCGCCCGGGCCGCACGACGGCCTTGACCTCGATCATCCCGAAGGCGTCGGTTTCTTCTTCGTCGAATTCGGCCTCGGCGATCCGCTTCGCGGTCATCGCGGAGACCTCCCGCCCGGCGGCCCGGTGCACGACGTGCTTCCCGGTGGTCGCGGCGGGCGCCGGCGGCAGCACCCCGGTGACGACCTCCACGAGGTCTTCGTCGGCGAACAGCGAGAACAGCAGTTCGTCGGTGTCGGGCGCCTGGGTGATCCCGAGCGCCTGGGCCCCGTCGCTGACGACGAGGACGGCGACGTCGGCCCCGAGCCCGTCGATCCCGCTGACGGCGACCGAGATCCGCGGCTCGGCGAGCAGCTCGAAGGCGGTCCGGACACCCGGGTGCAGCTCACCGGAGACCGACAGCCGCCGCTGTTCGAGGGCGTCGTAGACCTGCCGCGCGAGGCCCACGAACCGCACCGGATCGGCGGGCAGGTTCCCGGCCCGGAGCGGGTACCGCCGGACATCGCCCCCGGTGGCCCGCCCGACGACGAGCGCTTCGAAGACCTCGAGGACGAACTCGAACCGCTCCGCCATTTCCCCTCGCCGGTTCCTTTTCATCAAGCCTTCAAGCAAGTTCCCTGACGACACTAGCAGTGCGCCGGACAGGGGCGTCGGCGCCGCCACCCGGATGCCCGAAAGACCACGATCCCCTGGACCGGGCGGGCAAGGCTCGGGCTTTCACCCGATCGAATGGCGGCGTGGACCGGCTCAGACCTGCTGCCCCACCTCCGGCGCACCGGGAACCCGCCGGGCCCGGTCGATGTCCGGACCGCGGTAGAGCCGCTCCGGGATCCGGGCCAGCGTCGACGGGTGCACCTGCGGCCCCAGGCCGTAGAACTTCTGGAAGCTCATGACGAGCGGCCGCCAGCGGTCCGGGTCGATGTGGTCCTCGGTCCCCGCCAGCCGGATCTCCTCGTGCACCCACACGCGCTGCACCCGCACCTCGAAGGCGAGCACACCGCCGTCGTCCCCCACCGGGTGCACCGCCTCGACGACGACCTCCATGGCCACCGGGCACTCGGCGACCCGCGGCGGGCCCACCGTCGACGACGGCACCGGCGTCAGCCCGGCGCGGGCGAACTTGTCCGCCACGTGGAAGTAGCCGCGCTCCTGCTTGCCGGCCGGGACGGGGTCCGACCCCGTCGTCATGGCCAGCCGGTCGACCTGCGGGGCGAGCGCCTCCGACGGCAGGTTCAGCACGCCTTCGCGGGTGCGCAGCAGGTTCTGCGTGGTCTTCGACCGGGCGCCCAGCCCGAGCACCGCCCGCCAGCCGAGCCAGAACGCCGAGGACATCGGGGCCAGGTTGACGGTTTCGTCTTCGTTGGTCGTGGAAATCAGCACCACCGGGGTGCCGAAGTACAGGATGCCGGGCTCGATCGCCGTGTGCGCAACAGTTTTCACCCGGCCGATCCTGCCGTCCACACGGGACACCCGCTGGCGGGAATCGGCCGTGGCGATTCCCGGGGCGGCGCCGCGGAAGAGAGCCGCCCCGGGGATCGGTCAGCCGCGCGCCGCCGCCTGCGTCAACGCCCTGCGCGTCAGCACCCGCGCCAGGTGCCGCCGGTACTCCGCCGTCGCGTGCGGCTCGTCCGGCGGGTTCGTCCCCGAAGCCGCCAGCGCCGCCGCCTCTTCGATCGACGCGCCCGCCGCCAGTGCCTCCTCCGTGGCCGTGGCGCGCAGGGGTACGCCGCCCAGGTTCACCAGGCCGACGCGGCCGCCCGCGACCACCACCCCGGCCATCGCCCAGTCGATCGCGCGGCGGGTGAACTTCTCGAAGCCCCAGCCCTGGCCGGTCTGGGCCGGGAGGCGGATTTCGGTCAGCAGTTCCGTGGGTTCGAGCGGGGTCGTGAACGGGCCGAGGAAGAACTCCGCCGCCGGGATGCGGCGCTCCCCCGCCGGGCCGCGGGCCACCAGGACCGCGTCCGACGCCAGGACCGCCGCGGGCAGGTCCGCCGCCGCGTCCGCGTGCACCAGGGAGCCGCCGATCGTGCCGCGGTGGCGGACCTGGCGGTCGCCCACCTCGCCGGACACGTGGGCGAGCAGCGGGGCGTGCGCCAGCAGCACCGGGTCCTGCGCCAGCGCGCTGTACCGCGACAACGCGCCGATGACGACCTCGTCGCCCTCGAGCCGGACGTACCGCAGCTCGTCGAGCGGGCCGATGTCCACCAGGTGCTCCGGCGTGGCCAGCCGCAGCTTCATCAGCGGCAGCAGCGAATGCCCGCCCGCCAGCACCTTCGCGTCCTCGCCGTGCGTGGCGAGCAGGGCCAGCGCTTCGTCCACTGTGGACGCACGCGTGTACTGGAACGCCGCGGGGATCACCGGTTCACCTCCTGCCCCGAAGCGTCGATCACGGCGCTGACGATGTTGTGGTAGCCGGTGCAGCGGCAGAGGTTGCCCTCGAGGCCCGCGCGCACTTCGTCCCGCGTCGGCTTCGGGTTGTCGGCCAGCAGCGAGACCGACGCCATGATCATCCCGGGGGTGCAGAACCCGCACTGCAGGCCGTGCTGCTCCTGGAACGCCCGCTGCACCGGGTGCAGCGAACCGTCCGGAGAGGACAGTCCCTCGACGGTGGTGACGGCGTGGCCGTCGGCCTGCGCGGCCAGCACCGTGCAGGACTTGACCGATTCGCCGTCGAGCAGCACCGTGCAGGCGCCGCACGACGTCGTGTCGCAGCCGACGTTCGTGGCGGTGAGCCCGGCCGTGTCGCGCAGGAAGTGCACCAGCAGCGTCCGGTCCGGCACCTCCTCGGTCACCGGCCGCCCGTTGACCTCGATCGAGACCTTCACTGCGCGCTCCCCTTCCGAGCTTCTTCCAGTGCCGCCCACACCCGGATCGGGGTGGTGGGCATGTCGAGGTGCCTCACGCCGTGCGCGGCCAGCGCGTCCACCACGGCGTTGTGCACCGCCGGGGTGGAGCCGATCGTCGCCGCTTCGCCGATCCCCTTGACGCCGAGAAGGTTCCGGTCGGTCGGGGTCGCCATGTCGACCAGCTCGAAGTCCGGCAGCTCGGCGGCGGTGACGAACGAGTAGTCCGCCAGCGTCGCGGTCGTCGGGTTGCCGTCGTCGTCGTAGGTCACGACCTCCAGCAGCGCCTGGGCCGCACCCTGCCCGAGCCCGCCGTGGCGCTGGCCGCGGAAGGTGAGCGGGTTGACGATCGGGCCGGCGTCGTCGACGGCGACGATCCGGCGCAGCCACACCTTGCCGGTCTCGGTGTCGACCTCGACCACCGCGAGGTGGGCGCCGAACGGGAACGTCGGCTTGCCGTCGCCGAACCAGACGTCGGCGGTGAGCTTGCCGCCGTCGGTCCGCCCGGCGACCTCCGCCCAGCCGAGCACGGTGCTCGACGGCGCGCCGCGGACCTGCCAGACCCCGCGCCCGGCGTCGAGTTCGAGGTCGTCCGGCGCTGCTTCCAGTAGTTCCGCGGCCAGTTCGCGAGCCTGCGCGATCACCTCGTCGGCCGCCTGCCGGATCGCCGAGCCGCCCAGCTGCAGCGACCGCGAGCCGAAGGTGCCGACCGCCTTCGGCACCTCGTCGGTGTCGCCGTGGCGGACGGTGATCTTCTCCAGCGGCACACCGAGCCGGTCCGACAGCAGCATGGCCAGCGTCGTGCCGAGCCCCTGCCCGTGCGGCGAACTGCCGGTCCACGCGACGACCGAGCCGTCGGGGTGGACGTCCACGCGGCCGCTCTCGCCACCGCCGTCGCCGCCGGTGATCTCGACGTAGGCCGCGATGCCCAGGCCCAGCTCGACGGGCTCGCCCGCCTCCCGGCGCCGCCGCTGCTCGGCCCGCAGCTGCGCGTACCCGGCGGTGTCCAGCACCTTGTCCAGCGCCGCCGCGTACTCGCCCGTGTCGTAGGACGCCCCGGTCGGCGACTGGTACGGGAACTGCTCCGGCCGGATGAAGTTGGCCCGGCGGACCTCGGCGGGGTCCAGCCCGATCTCCGCGGCGAACAGGTCCATCGCCCGCTCGACCGCGGCCGTCGCCTCCGGGCGGCCGGCGCCGCGGTAGGCGCCGATCGGCGTGGTGGTGGTGACGACCGCACGGCTGCGCGTCTCGACCCGGGGGAAGCGGTAGACGCCGATGGCCATCAGCTCGGTCAGCGTCGGCAGCAGCAGCATCCGCGGGTACGCGCCCGAGTCCTGGACGACGTCGAGGCGGTAGGCCAGCACCGTGCCGTCGCGCTTCCCGCCGATGGTCACGGTGTTCTGCTGCGCGCGGCCGTGCGTCATCGCCGTGAGGTTTTCGCTGCGCGTCTCGACCCAGCGCACGCCGCGCCCGAGCCGCCTGGCCGCCCAGCCCAGCACGGTCGCCTCGGGGTCCGCGCCGATCTTCGCGCCGAAGCCGCCGCCGACGTCCGGCGCGATCACCCGCACCGACTCTTCGCCGACGCCGAGGGTCGCGGCCAGCTGGCTGCGGGCCATCTGCGCGTTCTGCGTGGACAGCCAGGCCGTCAGCCTGCCGTCCTCGCCCCACACGCAGGAAGCGCCGCGCACTTCCAGCGGCGCGGGCGCGACGCGCTGGTTGAGGATGGTTTCGGTGACGACGACTTCGCAGTCTTCGAAGAGCGTGTCGTCGAACTCCGCGACGCCCTTGACCTGCACGACGTTGCTGCCGTGCTCGGGGAACACCAGCGTCTCGTCGGCCAGGGCCGCGTCGACGGTCGCCACCGCTTCGAGCGGTTCGTAGTCGACGTCGACCAGCTCGGCCGCGTCCGCCAGCTGGTAGCGCTCTTCGGTGACGACGAGCGCGACCGGTTCGCCGACGTACCGCACCACGTCCCCGGCCAGCCACGGTTCCGGCAGCGGCCCCGCCCGGTGCGGGGCGAGCCCGAGGTCCGCGGCGGTGAAGACGCCGAGCACGCCCGGTGCCTCCTTCGCCGCGCTCACGTCGATGCCGCCGATCCGCGCGTGCGCGATCGGACTCCGCACGAAAACCGCGTGCGCGGCACCGGAAAGCGCTTCCTCCCGCAGGTCGTCCACGTACGTGCCGCCCGCGGTGATCAGCTCCCGGTCCTCCCGGCGGACCACCCTGGTCCCGACAATGCTCATCTGGTCTCCTGCTCGCCGATGTCCGCAGATCATGCCCGCAGGCCGAGGGCGACCGCCAGGCCCAGTCCGCCGATCCCGATGGCGATCCGCAACGGCGTCGCCGGCAGCCGGCGCACGAGCGCCGAGCCCAGCCACGAGCCGCCGAGCGAGCCGAGGCAGACCGCGAGCGCGGCCGGCCACACCACCTTCCCGGTGACCGCGAAGACGATCGCGGCGAGCAGGTTCGCCGAGCCGGTGACCAGGTTCTTCGCCGCGTTGGTCCGGGCGAGCGGCTGGCTCCAGACGGTGACGAGCAGCGCGAGCATCAGCACGCCCGCCGCGGCGCCGAAGTAGCCGCCGTAGACGCCGATGAGGAACGCGACCACGCCGGTGGCCGGGCTGAGGCCGTGGTGCTCGGCGCCTTCGGCCAGCCGGCGCAGCCGCGGGGCCGCCAGCAGGACCAGCGACGCCCCGCCGATCAGCCACGGCACGATGACGGTGAACGCGCTCGACGGCGTCAGCAGCAGCACGAGGCCGCCGCACGCGCCGCCGACGGTGGTGATCGCGCAGAGCGGGAGGAGCCGCCGCCGCTGCCCGGCCAGTTCGGGCCGCGCCCCGGCCGCGGCACCGGCGGTCGTGCCCAGCATGGCGACGGTGTTGGTGACGTTGGCCGTCACCGGCGGCAGCCCGGCGGCGAGCAGGGCGGGGTAGGACACGAGCGACGCGAGCCCGGCGGTCGCCCCGGTCAGGCCGGCGCCGACGCCGGCCAGCACGAGCAGCAGCAGCACCCACGGGTCGGTGATCACGTTGTCATCAGATCACGCCGCCGCCGCTGTCGATCCGGGCCGCCGCCGTTCGTCTCACGCAGCACCTGAACGCCGCCACCAAGTACGTCGCCTCGACCACCCTCGGCGACGCCGGCGCGCGGGAGAACTCGATCCTGCTGCGGGGCGAGGCGACCCGGACGGTGGCCGAGCTGAAGTCCCGGCCCGGCCGCGACCTGGCCGTCATCGACAGCGTGTCGCTCGTGCGGCTCCTGCACGCCGCGGGCCTGGTCAACCGGCACATCGGCTGCGTCACCACGACCAAGGGTGTCGTGATCGCGCACCACGAGCGCAGCGTGTAGGCCGTTATACGGATGTCCGAAACCGGACGGGATCCGCCGCCGGGGTTGCCCGTGGTGACGGCGGCGTCCCAGAATCCGCGCTGACAAGGTTGTCAACGACGGGAGACCCGGGCATGGAGCTGGACCGGCGGCAGGCGCTGCGCCTGCTGGGCGCGGGCGGCGCGGCGGCGGCACTGGCTTCGGGCCTGCTCCCCGGCCTGGCGCGGGCGGCGGCACCCGGCGGGCCGCCCGACCCGGTCGCCGCGACCTACCTGCGCGTGCTGCTGCGGCACACCCGCTGGGCCGAGCAGCAGTTCGACCCGGTCGCCGGCACCTACCCGGCCCGGGACTTCACCTTCGCCGTCGTGCTCGGCAACGCCGTCCTGCTGACGCGCGACGGCTACGACCCGGCGGTCGCCGGGGTCGACCGGGACACCCTGCGCGCCCACACGCTTGCCACGATCCGGCGCTTCGCCGCCTCCAACCGGCTCGCTGGCGGCGCCGAGTGGGGCCGCAAGCTGTTCTTCGACACGACTTTCCAGTCGTACTTCCTGCTCGCCGCCCGTCTCCTGTGGACGGACCTCGACGACCCCACCCGGGCCGCCGTCGAGCGCATCACCACCGGGCAGGCCGCGTACACGACCGCGCTCGGCACCGGCGACGACCCGGACTCCGGCGCCTGGACGCCGAACGGCCTGCTCGGTGGCCACGTCGGGGACACCAAGCTGGAAGAGATGGGTGTCTACGCCCAGTCGCTGGCCCCCGCGCTCGCGTGGGCGGCCGCCGACCCGCGGGCGGCGGACTGGCGGGCGGGCTTCGGCGCCTGGAGCCGCAACGAAGCCGGGCTGCCCGCCGCCGACCTGGCCAACCCGCGGCTCGTCGACGGCCGTCCGGTGAGCGCGAACACCGCCACGAACCTCTACGACACCTTCCTCGTCGAGAACCACGGCTCGTTCGGCCCGCACTACCAGGAAGAGCTCTGGCGCACCTCCGGCCGCAACGCGATGCACTTCCTCGCCGCCGGCACGCCGCTGCCGGAGGTGCTCACCGCGCAGCCCAACGGCGAACTGCTGTGGCGCACGATGCTGCTGATGACCAGCGACGCCGGTGAGCCGCTGATGCCGATGGTCGCCGACCGCGAGCACCTCTACGGCCGGGACGTCATCCCGCTGGCCTTCCGCGCCCAGGTGCTCGGCGACCGCTACGCCGCTTACGCCGAGGCTCAGCTGGCCGCGCGGCTCGAGCCGTACCAGGCCTACGCGCCCGCCGACCGGATCACGAAGTTCTCGGGCGAGCCGAAGTACGAGCCGGAGGCCCGCGCCGAAGTGGCCATCAGCTACCTGCTGCACGAGTGGCGGGCCGCGCACGGCGGCCCGGTCGTCCCGGTGGGCAAGGGCGAGTTCGACACCCACGCGGCCGGGGTCGCGGACTTCGGCGCCGGGCCGGGTCTGCTGGCCCACCGCTCCCCGGCCGCCTGGGCGGCCACGGTCAGCAAGCCCGGCTTCGTCAAGTTCGCCTGGCAGCCGCACCACGACGACTGGCTGTTCGTGCTCGGCGGCGCCAACCCGATGCTGCTGCCGTCGGCGAACTCCGCGGTGCGGGACCGGCACGCGACGGTCTACGCGAAGGTCCGCGACGGCTTCGACGGCACCGTCGGCGTCCTGCGCTTCGACACCGGGTACGCCGCCTTCGCCACCCTCCCGACCGGCGCCGCCGTGTACGCCAGCACCGGGGTCGCCGAGGGCGAAGGCGTCCTGAACGTCTACAACCTCACCATGCCGGGTGTCCCGGGCCTCGACGGCAACCGCACCTACACCGCCGCCGAGGGCACGGTGACGATCGCGGCGGCGGCCGCCCCCACCGGCGCCCGGACCGACGACCTGACGTTCACGCCGGTCACCGCGCGGCACGTCCGCATGCTCGGCGTCGAGCCGGACCCGCAGTACGGCTACTCGCTCTGGGCGTTCGAGGTCCGCGACGGCGACGGTCCCGACCTCGCGCGGACCGGGACCGCTTCGGCCTCTTCGGCGACGCCGGGCAAGGAAGCCAAGTACGCCAACGACGGCGATGCGGCGACGAGGTGGGCGGTGTCCACATCGGACCGTTCGCGGGCGGACAGCTGGCTCGCCGTCGACCTCGGCGCGCCGCGGCTGATCGACCGCGTGCGGCTGAGCTGGGAGTCCGCCGCCGGGCGCAAGTACCGCATCGAGACCTCGGCCGACGGCGTGACCTGGACGACGGCCACGACCTACCCGGTGCCGGCGCTGCGCAGCACCGGCGGGCGGCTGGACGTCGACGGCCGCGCCGGGATCACCGTCGCGGGCCCGAACCCCCTCACCGTCGCCGGCGACCGCGTCACGCTCTCCGACGGGCCGCCCGCCCGGTTCGTCGCCGAGCTGCGGCCCGGGCCGCCCCAGGCGAGCGGCCGCGTCCCGGCCGGCGCCGACGCGGTCGAGGCCACCGTCACCGACGGCTTCCTCGTGCTGCTCAACCTCTCCGGCGCCGCGGTCCGCGGCACGGCGGTCCTGCCCGGGGAAACCCGGCTGTACCGCGGCGAGCAGACCGTCACCCGGACGGGTACGGCACTGTCCTACGAGCTCGCTCCGGCGGAAGGCCGCATCGAGCCCCCGCGGTTCACCGTGCGCGGCCCAGCCGGGCTGAAAGCCGTCGTCCGCGACGCGAGCCGGGTCGAGCTCACCGCCCCGGCCGGGTTGCTGCCCGTGCTCGTCACCGTGACGCCCGACGGCGGTCGCGCGCGGCCGGTGCTGCTGCCGCCGCGGCGGACCGTCCCGGTCGTGTTCGCCGAACTCCGCCCCTACCCGCTGGCCGACCGCGCCCTCGGCCGGACCACCTTCCCCGCCGAACCCCTGCCGCCGGGCATGTCGAGCCCCGGCGCGGCCGTCGACGACGACCCCGCGACGGCGTGGCGGCCCGGCCCCGACGGGCGGATGGTCGTCGATCTCGGGGCGGTGGCGGAGGTTTCGGCGGTCGAGCTGGCCTGGACCCGCGGCCGGGTGCCCGGCGCGACGGTCGAGACCAGCGTCGACGGCGTCACGTACGCGACGGCGGACTCCGGGCCGGCCCGGTACGTGGCGGTCCGGACGCGCTGGCGGCCCGGCGACGCGAGCCTCACCCGGTTGTCCGTCCGCACTTGATCGATCTCGCACCCCCCGCGGCGGCCCCGCGGGCGAGTACCTTGTCACCACAGAGCTTGGCACCAACGGAGCTTTCCACCGCCCGATCGGGAGGACGGATGCGCGTCACGATCGCCGAGGTCGCCCGCCGCGCGCGGGTGAGCAAGACGACCGTGTCGCGGGTGCTCAACAACAAGGCCGACGTGGACGCCGCCACCGCGATCCGGGTGCGCGAGGTGATCGCCGCGACCGGGTACATCCCCAGCGCCGGCGCGGTCGGGCTGGCCCGCGGGGTGACGCGCACGGTCGGGATGCTGGTGCCGGGACTGACCTGGCCGTGGATGGGCGAGGTGCTCCAGGGTGTCGCCGACGTCGTGGAGTCCAAGGGGTACGGCCTGCTGCTGTCCACCGCCAACCGCGGCGCCGACTCCCTCGGCGAGTTCTCCCGCCAGGTCTCGGCGAAGGCGTTCGACGGCCTCCTGCTGGTGGAACCGCCGGACGCGGTGCGGCACCTGCGCGTGCTGCACGACTCCGGGCTGCCGGTCGTGGTGATCGACGACCGCGGCCGCCGTCCCGCGTTCCCTTCGGTCGGCACGGACAACCGGCAGGGCGGCGCGGCCGCGGCCCGCCACCTGCTGGCCACCGGCCGCACCCGGTTCGCCACGGTCACCGGGCCGCGGGACTTCGGCTGCACGGCCGACCGGCTCAACGGCTTCAACGAGGTCGTCCTCGACGCGGGCCTGACCCTCGACCCGCGGCTGATCATCGAAGGCGACTTCACGAGCGAAAGCGGTGAGGCGGCGATCCTGCAGCTGCTCGCCACCGGCCCGGAGTTCGACGCGGTCTTCGCGCACAACGACCTCACCGCGGCGGGCGTGCTGGCCGGGCTGCGCAAGTCCGGCCGTGCGGTGCCGGGGGACGTCGCCGTGGTCGGCTTCGACGACATCCCCCTGGCCGCGCACACGCAGCCGCCGCTCACCACGATCCGCCAGCCGCTGCGGCAGATGGGCGAGACGGCGGCCGGCCTGCTGCTGGATCGCCTGGCCGGCGCGCCGTCCCCGGACGCCCCGCTGATCGTCCCGACCGCGCTCGTGGTGCGCGAGTCGACTCAGGAGACCGTCAGCGTCCCCGACAGCGGGACGTTGCGCGACGAATCACCCACGTAGACCCGGTACTGGCCCGCGTTGGTCGTCCACGAGCCCGTCCAGTGCGCCAGGTCCCGCGGGGTGAGCGGGAAGGACACCTGGGCGCTCTGGCCGGGGTTCAGCGCCACCTTCCTGAACCCCTTGAGCTGCTTCGGCGGCTCGCCGTTCCCGGCGGGCTGACCGACGTAGAGCTGGACGACGTCCGCGCCCGCCCGGGTACCGGTGTTGGTCACCGTCGCCGTCACGGTCGCCGTGCCGTTCGTCCCCTGCGGCGTCACGACGAGGTTCGAGAACCCGAACGTCGTGTACGAGAGCCCGAAGCCGAAGGGGAACAACGGCTCGAGGTTGCGGCTGTCGTACCAGCGGTAGCCGACGTTGAGCCCTTCCGAATACTCGATCCGGTCGTTCGCGCCCGGGAACTGCTGGACGTTCGCCGTCGGCAGGTCGGCGAGCTGCTTCGGGAAGCTGACCGGCAGCTTGCCCGACGGGTTGACGTCGCCGTAGAGCAGCGACGCGAGCGCGTTGCCGTTCTCCTGGCCCGGGTACCAGCCCTCGAGCACCGCGGCGACCTTGCCCAGCCACGGCATGGTCACCGCCGAGCCCGTGTTGAGCACCACGACCGTGCGCGGGTTGGCCGAGGCGACCGCGTCGATCAGGTCGTTCTGCTGGTGCTGCAGGTCGATGCTGTCGAGGTCCTGGGTCTCGGACTCGCCGTAGCTGGCGAACACGATCGCGACGTCGGCCGCCTTGGCCGCCGCCACCGCACCCGGGATGTTCGGCGTCTGCACGTGCTCCCCGGCGCCGTCCACATAGGACACGGTGACGCCGGACCCGGCCCGCGCCTTGATGCCGTTGATCGGGTTCACCGACGCCGGCGACGGGTTGACCTTGGCGCTGCCGCCGCCGATGTTCTGCGGGTCGATCCCGTCGCCGCCGGAGAGCGCGATCGACTTCGTCGCCGCGGTCAGCGGCAGGACGCCGGTGTTCTTCAGCAGCACCGTCCCGGCCGCGGCGACGTCCCGCGCGGTGGCCACGTTCGCCGCGTTCGTCACGACGGACTGGGGTGTTCCCCGCCGCGCCCGGTCGAAGAGGCCGAAGCGGAACATCTGGGTCAGCACCCGCCGGACCATGTCGTCGACGCGCGCCTGCGTGACCTCGCCGCGCGAGACGGCGTCGAGCAGGCCCTGGCCGAAGAACGCGCCGCCGGGCATCTCCATGTCGAGCCCGCCGTTGGCCAGCTGCCGGGCCCCGCCGGTGGCCGAGCCCCAGTCCGAGCCGACGAACCCGCCCCAGCCGGCGTCCTGCTTGATGGCTTGGGTGAGCACGCCGGCGCTCTGGCAGGCCGGGACGCCGTTGATCTCGTTGTAGGCGCACATCATGGACGCGACCTGGCCCTGGCTCGCCACCTGCTGGAAGGCCGGCAGGTACAGCTCGTGCAGGGTCCGGTCGTCGACGATGACGTTGTCCGACGGCGTCCCGCGCGAAGCCCCGGCCTCGACGTTGTAGGCCGCCGCGTGCTTGGCCTGCGCCATCACGCCCTGGCTCTGGATGCCCTGGATCGTCGCGGTCCCGGCCGCGCCGGCCAGGTACGGGTCTTCGGCGTAGGTCTCGAAGTCGCGGCCCCAGCGCGGGTCGCGGACCAGGTTGATCGTCGGGCCGAGGGCGATGTCGACGCCCTTGCCCGCGAACTCCGCCCCCATCGCGCTGCCGTACCGGTTCAGCAGCCCGGTGTCCCAGGTCGCGGCGGCCGACACCGGCGCCGGGAACTGGGTGACGCCGTCGAGGCCGTCACCGACCCCGGCCGGGCCGTCCTGCAGGCCGAGCGCCGGGATGCACAGCTCGGGCACGGGATCGGTGTTGCCGATGTAGGGTCCCGTGGCGCCGTTGCCGTGCAGCACCTTCACCTTCTGCTGGGGCGTCATGACGGCCATCAGCTGGTTCACCCGGTCGGCGACCGGCGCCGTCGACCCCACCCACGGGCAGCCACCCGGGTTGGTCGGCGTGGTCGTCGGCGTGGTCGTCGGCGTGGCACTGTCGGACGTGTGGACCGCGAACTCCCACAGCGAGACACCCCACTGCGTCGCCCGCGCGGTCGCGGTCAGCCGGACGTACCGCGCGGTCCCGGACACCGCGGGGTGCTCGGTCCCGCCGGTCCCCGCCACGGTCGCCGCCGTGCTCCACGACGAGCCGTCGGTGGACAGCTGGATCGTGTACGCGCTCGCGTACGCCGTCTCCCACGTCAGGTCGACACCGCAGACCGGACGCGGGCTGCCCAGGTCGACCTGGATCCACTGGGGGTCCGCGGCCAGGCTCGACCACCGCGTCCCGAGGTCGCCGTCGAACGCGGCGCTCGCCGGGAACGCGTCGGACTGGACGCTGGACGCCGTCGCCGGTTGCCGCAGGGCCGCGTCGGCGCTGCCGCACGCCTGCGCGGAGCCGTCGCCGAAGACCTGGAACTCCCACAGCGACACGCCCCACTGGGTGGCGCGTTTCGTCGTGGCGAGGCGGACGTACCGGCCGCTGCCGGCCACCGGCAGCGTCTGGGTGCCGCCGGTGCCGGTGGTCGTCGAGTACACCGTGGACCACTGGCTGCCGTCGGTGGACGCCTGGAGGGTGAAGGCCGTCGCGTAGGCCGCCTCCCACTGGAGCACGACCTGGTTCAGCGTGTGCACCGAGCCGAGGTCGACCTGCAGCGTCTGCGGGTCCGAAGCCTGGCTCGACCAGCGGGTGCCGGGATCACCGTCGACGGCCGCGCTCGCGGGGAACGCGGCGTTCTCGGTCGACGACGCCGTCACGGCGTGCCCCTGCGACAACAGCGTCGGGGCGGCCTGGGCGGTGAACAGCGGCGCGGTGAGCAGGCCCGCCGCGACGACGGCGCCCGTGACGAGCGCGAGCCGCCGCCTCACTGGTAGACCCGCACGTAGTCGATCACCATGTCCTGCGGGAGCACGGTCCCGGCGCCCGGCGGACCGGGGAAGTCCCCGCCGATGGCGTTGTTGAGGATGAGGAAGAACGGGTGGTCGTACACCCACGGCCCGCGCGTGCTCTCGACGGTGTCGCGGTTGATCGTCTCGAAGGCGTTGCCGTCGACGGAGAAGGTCATGTGGTTCGCGTCCCAGTCGAGGCCGAACTTGTGGAACCCGGCGGAGACGTCCTGGCCGAGGTCGTAGGGCTGGCCGATGCCGCCGGCGCCGTTGTAGGCCGGGGCGTGGATGGTCGAGTAGGCCAGGTTCGGCGACTTCCCGACGTGCTCCATGATGTCGATCTCACCGCAGTTCGGCCACGGCGTGCCGCTGAAGAAGTTCGCGCCGAGCAGCCAGAACGCGGGCCACAGCCCCTGCGTGCCGGACACCTTGATGTTGGCCTCGACGTGGCCGTAGGTGAAGCTGAACTTGCCCGCGGTGTTGATCCGGCCGGAGGTGTACTGGCACGTGCCGCTGCCGCTGACCGGGTCGACCGGGCACGCGCTGCCCGGCGTGGCTTCGCGGCGGACCTGGATGACGAGGTCGCCGCGGCCGTCCTGCTTGGCGTTGTTGTTGTTCGTGTAGTACTCGAGCTCGTTGTTCACGCCCGGCCCGGTTTCGGCCGTCCACTTGCTCGCGTCCGGGGCCGCGCCCGCGGGACCGTTGAACTCGTCGCTCCAGACCAGCGTGCCCGGGAAGTGCGGGGCCGGCGGCGCGGGCGGCGGCTGCGTCGGGTTGCCGCCGGTGCCGTAGACGTCGAAGCCCCACAGCGAATAGCCGTAGCCGTTCGAGCGGGCGGTGCCGTACATCCGCACGTACCGGCCGGAACCGTTGACGGTCAGCGTCTCCTTGAAGCCCTTGCCGGTCGTGGTCGAGTAGACCGAGGTCCAGTTCGCGTTGTCGTTGGACACCTGGATCTGGTAGGCGACCGCGTAGGCCGGGTCCCACTGCAGGACGACCTGGTGGATCGCCGCGGGTGCGCCGAGGTCGACGCTGATCCAGCCGGGGTCGACCCAGCCGGTGGTCGCGCTCGTCGCCCAGCGCGTGGCCGGGTCGTGGTCGAAGGCCTTCGCCGGGAGGCAGCCCGGGCAGTTGCCGTCGTCCTGGTACGAGGACGCCGTGCCGGGCTTGCCGTAGGACAGCAGGACGTCACCGGGCTGGGTCGTGCCGCCCCCGCCGTAGACCTGGAACTCCCACAGCGAGTAGCCGTACTGGGTGGCCCGCTGGGTGCCGGTCAGCCGGACGTACCGGCCGCTGCCGGTCACGTTCAGGGTCTGGCTGCCGCCGGTTCCCGAGGTGGTCGAGTAGAGCGAGGTCCAGGTGGCGCCGTCGGCGGACGCCTGGATCGTGAACGCCTTGGCGTAGGCGGCTTCCCAGTTCAGCACCACCTGGGACAGCTGCTGGGTGGACCCGAGGTCGACCTGCAGGTATTGCGGGTCGCTGAAGCCGCTGGACCAGCGGGTGCCGGGGTCGCCGTCGACGGCGGCCGAGGCGGGGAAGGCGGCGGATTCGGTCGAGGACGCCGTCACCGGACGGCCTTGGGAGAGCAGGACGGGCGCGGCCTGCGCCACCGGCGCGGTGAGCAGGGCGGCCAGGACTAAGGCGAGGACGGCGAGGACCCGGGTCCTCGACATGCGGCGTTGCATGGGCACCTCCACGGCGAACCGGCGCCGGGGCGGCCTTGCCCCGGCGCGGATCGGCTCACGTGGTCCTCGGCGCGGGTGTGGGCCCGCTCGTCGGCACGCTCTTAGTTCAGGATATAAATAAAGAGTCGTAAAATGTCAACGGTGCTGCGCCGAACGGTCGCGGACCACCCCGCGCACCGGTCTGCGGCAACGAATCCGCGGCGGAGCCTTGACGCCGGTGAACTTCGCGCTGTTAACTGCGAACTCACCGACGGAACCGGTTCCGTGACCGCCACCGGGACGGCTCCGCCGCAACGAGCACCTTTCGGGCTGACCGGTTCGCGCTCACCCCTGCTCCGGCACCGCTCTCCCGGCTCACGGCTCCGGGCGGGGTGACCGGGCGCGGACCCGCCGCACCACCCGACGCCGGCGCGAGCTGTGGGGCTCGCACCGGCCCGCCGCTGTACCTCCCGTTTTCCCGATTCCCCAGGCAGGGTCATGAGATCAACGACGTTCTCCCCGGTACACCGCTCCTTCGTCCTCGCCACGGCCGTGGTCACCGCGCTCACGACCGCGGTGGTGACCGGCGCCGCACCGGCCCACGCGGCCGCGTGCGGCACCACCAACCTCGCGCAGGGGCATCCCGCCACCGCGTCGTCCACCGAGAACGGCGGGACGCCGGCGTCCGCCGCGGTCGACGGCAACCTCGGCACGCGCTGGTCGAGCGCGTTCAGCGACCCGCAGTGGCTGCAGGTCGACCTGGGTTCCGCGCAGCAGCTCTGCGACGTGACGCTGAGCTGGGAAGCCGCCTACGCGAAAGCGTTCTCCGTCCAGTTGTCCCCGGACGCGAGCAACTGGACCACGGCGTACTCGACGACCACCGGTACCGGCGGCACGCAGACCGTGCCGCTGTCCGGCACCGCGCGGTACCTCCGGATCACCGGCACCCAGCGGGCCACGCAGTACGGCTACTCGTTGTGGGAGGTCGCCGCGCACGGCACCGGCGACACCACGACCATCCCGCCGACCGACCCGCGCAACCCGAACCTCGGGCCCAACGTGTCGGTGTTCGACCCCTCGACCCCGGCCGCGACGATCCAGGACCGGCTGACCCAGCTGGCGAACCAGCAGCACACGAACCAGTTCGGCGACGAGCGCTACGCCGTGCTGTTCAAGCCCGGCACGTACAACGCCGACGTCAACCTCGGCTTCTACGAGCAGGTCGCGGGCCTGGGCCTGTCCCCGGACGACGTCAACCTCAACGGCCACGTCCGCGTCGAGGCGGACTGGCTGCAGCAGGGCGACAACCCGAACAACAAGGGCAACGCGACGCAGAACTTCTGGCGCTCGGCCGAGAACCTGTCGGTGACGCTGCCGGCCGGCCAGGTCGAGCGCTGGGCCGTCGCGCAGGCCGCGCCCTACCGCCGGATGCACCTGCGCGGCAGCCAGATCCAGCTGTGGAACGGCGGTGACGGCTGGGCCAGCGGCGGCCTGATCGCCGACAGCAAGATCGACGGCGTCGCCGTTTCCGGCTCGCAGCAGCAGTTCTTCACCCGCAACAGCGAGCTCGGCGGCTGGCAGGGCGGGGTGTGGAACATGGTGTTCGTCGGCTCGACCGGCACGCCACCGGCCTCCTTCCCGAACCCGCCGGAAACGGTCGTCGGCCAGACGCCGGTGGTCCGGGAGAAGCCGTTCCTCTACGTCGACGGCTCCGGTAGCTACAACGTGTTCGTCCCGGCACTGCGGCAGAACTCCTCCGGGACGAGCTGGGGTCACGGCGCCCCGGCCGGGCAGTCGATCTCGCTCAGCGAGTTCTACGTCGCGCACCCGTCCGACTCGGCGGCCACGCTCAACGCGGCGCTGGCGGCGGGCAAGAACCTCCTCGTGACGCCGGGCGTCTACCACCTCGACCAGGCGCTGAACGTCACGCGCCCGGACACCGTGGTGCTCGGGCTGGGCCTGGCGACGCTGATGCCCACCAACGGGACCGCGGCCATCACGACGTCCGACGTGGACGGGGTGAAGATCGCCGGGCTGCTGATCGACGCCGGCGCGGTCAACTCGCCGGTGCTCGTGCAGATCGGCCAGCCGGGGTCGAACGCGAACCACGCGGCCGACCCGGCGTCGCTGCACGACGTGTTCTTCCGGATCGGCGGCGCGGCCGTCGGGAAGGCCACGCAGACACTGGTGGTCAACTCGAACAACGTCATCGGCGACCACATGTGGCTGTGGCGCGGCGACCACTCGAACGGCGTCGGCTGGAACGTCAACACCGCGGCCAACGGTCTCGTCGTCAACGGCGCGAACGTGACCATGTACGGCCTGTTCGTCGAGCACTACCAGCAGTACGAGGTGCTCTGGAACGGCAACGGCGGGCGGACGTACTTCTTCCAGAACGAGATGCCGTACGACCCGCCGGACCAGGCTTCGTGGTCCAGCGGCGGCGGACGGCAGGGCTGGGCGGCGTACAAGGTGGCCGACTCGGTGACCAGCCACGAAGGCTGGGGGCTGGGCAGCTACTGCTTCTTCAACACGAATCCGTCCATTGTGGCCAGTCACTCGTTCGAGGTGCCGAACAGCAGCGGGGTCCGGTTCCACAACCTCGTTTCGGTGTCACTCGGCGGCGTGGGCACGATCGCCCATGTCATCAACGACACGGGTGACGCCGCGAACACCGGGCACCAGGTGAGCCCGCTCGTCTCCTACCCGTAACACCGCGGCGACGTACGCGTCCGGGCGGACCAGCCAGGCTTCGCCCGGGCGCGCGTCGAGCGCCCCGCCCAGCGGGATCTCCACCGATCGCAGCCCTTCGGCCCGCACCCCCGGGGTCGTCAGGGCGAGGAAACCCGGCCGGGCCAGGTCACGCAACCGTCCACTCGCGACGGTGACGTCCGGGAGCAGCACGCCCGGTCCCGGCGCCGGCAGCCCGCCCCGCGGCGGCCGTCCCCCGAACGGCCGCCCGGGGTCGGGCGTGGTCAGCGGCGAGCCGGTGTACCAGAACGGTTCGGCCAGCCGCCCCGAGTCGACCTGCTCGCAGGCCGCCGGGTCGTGCGCCGCCCGCGTGAGGACGTCGAGCCGGCGACGGCGCTGCTCGTCGTCCCGCGGCACCAGGAAGTCCATCGTCGCGGTGGTGACGGCCGCGTTCTCCACCGCCGCCGCGTGCCGCTCGGCGTGGTAGCTCTCCAGCAGCTCCTCCCCCGCTTCGCCGCGCAGGACGGCGGCCAGCTTCCAGGCCGCGTTCTCCGCGTCGGCCACGCCGGAGTTGAGGCCGCGGGCGCCGAAGGGCGCGACGAGGTGCGCGCAGTCCCCGGCGAGCAGCACCCGGCCGACGCGCATCCGCGGGACCAGCCGGGTGTGGAAGCGGTACACCGAGCGCCAGACGACCTCGTAGGGCTCCTCGCCCAGGATCGCGCGGATCCGGCGGTCGAGCGCCCCGCCCGACTCCTCGGCCGCGAGGTCGTAGTCCTCGGGTACCTGCCAGTCGATGCGGAACTGCGAGCCCGGGCACGGGTGGATGAGCACCTGGCGGCCCGGGTTCCACGGCGGGTCGAAGTAGAACCGCCGCTCGGCCGCCCAGCCCGGCAGGTCGGCGCGGATGTCGCAGATGAGGAACAGGTCCCGGAACGACACGCCCTCGAGGTGCTGCCCGAGGGCCCGCCGCACGGTGTCGCCGCGCGCGCCCGTGCAGGCGATCGCGTAGTCCGCCTCGATCCGGCGCGGCCCGTCCGTCGTCTCGCAGTGGACTTCGACGCAGCCGGGCTGGGTCAGGCCGGTGACGCGGTGGCCGCGGCGGACGTCGATCAGCGGCTGCCGGGCGATGAGCTCGTCGAGGACCTCCTCGACGCGGGCTTGGGAGAGGTTGACGAAGGGCGGCAACGCGGATCCGGCGTCCGGCAGGTTCAGCGAGAACAGCTCGGCGTCCCGGTGGAACGTCCGCGCGGTCCGCCAGGTCAGGCCTTCCTCGGCGAGGCGGCCCGCGCCGAGCCAGGCCCAGACGTCCAAGGTGTCCCGCTGCTGGCAGATCGCCTTGGACCCCACGGGATCGCGCCGCTCCTGCTCGTCGACGAGCACGACCGGCACCCCCCGGCGCGCGAGCAGCAGCGCGGCGGTCCGGCCGACCGGTCCGCCGCCGAGGACCGCGACCGTCATCCTTGGAGCTGGTCCCAGACTTCGCGGTCGCGCTCGGCGGTCCACACCACCGGCCGCTCGACGCCGGACAGCTCGTCCCACAGCCGCGAGACGTCGAAGGGCAGGCAGTGCTCGAAGATCGGCCAGTGGCCGTACTCGCCGTTCAACGCGGCGTGGGTGCGTTCGAAGGCGTCCTTGAGCGTGCCGCCGGCGTCGCGGACCGCGCCGACCTCGCGGATCATCGTGTCGAGGAAGTGCCGGGTCTGCGCGATGGCGGCGTCGACCGCTTCGCGGCCGCGGCTCACCCCGCCGCGGCCGCCGATCAGGACCTCCGCCCCGAACGCGGCCACCCGGTCCAAAGTGGACGATGCCCAGTCGCGGTGGAACGCGTCGCCGGTGTACAGCGCGGCCTCGGCTTCCACGAGGTCGCCCGCGTAGAGGATCTTCTGCCGCGGCAGCCAGGCGACGAGGTCGCCCTCGGTGTGGCCGCGCCCGCAGTACTGCAGGACGAGGTCGCCGCGGTCGCCGCCGAGGTCGATCGTGAGCCGGTCGGAGAAGGTCAGCGTCGGCCAGGTCAGCCCCGGCACCGATTCGGCACCCTTCGCCAGCCGCGGCATGCGGCCGAACTCGCTTTCCCAGTCCTCTTTGCCCCGCTCGGCGACCAGCGCGCGGGTGTTCTCGTGCGCGACGATGACGTCGGCGTCGAACGCGGACGCGCCGAGCACGCGCACGGCGTGGTAGTGGCTCAGCACCAGGTACCGCACGGGCTTGTCGGTGTGCTCCCGCAGTTTCGCGAGCCATTCGGCGGCCGCGACCGGGGTCGCCAGCGCTTCGAAGCAGACGAGGAAGTCCTCGCCCTCGATCGCGCCGATGTTCGGGTCGCCCTCGGCCGTCAGCGCGTACACGCCGTCCGCGAGGACTTCCAGGGTCTGCGCTTTCTCCGCCAGGTCGGCCGAAGAGGCGAAGGCTTTCTTCGTCACGGCGAGCGCTCCTTGCTCGTCAAAGGCTTGACTATCGGCGCGGTCAGGCTAGCCCGCCGGGCCGCCGCGGGGAACCCGTCGTCGCTAACCTGGCCGCATGACCGACCGACCGGCCGACCTCGACTACCTCTCGTTCGTCGACTACGCAATCGGGAAGACCCAGGCCGAGCTGCCCACGACCGACCCGGTGGCGATGCGCCTCGGCCTGACGCTGCACCGCCTGGCCGGCGCGCTGGTCTACGACTGGGAGTCGACGGTCCACCGCCCCCGCGGCTGGAGCTGGGGCGGCTTCCGGGTGCTGTTCGTGCTGTGGCTGGCGGGCCCCCTGGAGTCCCGCCACGTGGCCCGGCTGGCGGGGATGAGCCGCGCGGCGGTGTCGGCGCTGGTCAAGACCCTGGAGCGGGACGGCCTGGTGACCCGCACCCCGGTCCCCCGCGACCGCCGCGCAGTCGAGCTGACGCTCACGCGAGCGGGCCACACGGCGGTGGCCGACGCGTACCAGGAGCACAACACGCGCGAACAGGCCTGGGTCGCGGCCCTGACCCCGGCGGAGCAGACGGCGTTGATCGGCCTCCTGGAGAAGCTCACCACGAGCCCGGCCGCCGCAGCCGCCCAACGCCTCGCCTGACCCTCAAGCCACGCAACCCGACCGCCCAGGCACGCAAGCCGACCCTCCAGGTACGCAGCCCGACCCTCCAGGCACGCAAGCCGACCCTCCAGGCACGCGACCCGACCCTCCAGGCACGCAAGCCGACCCTTCAGGCACGCAGCCCGACCCTTCAGGCACGCAGCCCGACCCTCCAGGCACGCAGCCCGACCCTCCAGGCACGCGGGCCGACTCTCGGCGTACGCAAGCCGACCACCCACGCACGCAGGCCGACCCTCCAGTGTCGCGCATCTCAGGTCCGTGGCAGCGGCCCGCCCCGAGCGCCCCAATGTGGCCTTGGTTGCGTCTCACGCACCGAAGGCCGCCTTGGGTGCGTGAGACGCACCGAAGGCCACATTGGGGCGCTCGGGACCCGCACCCACGCCCGGCCCGGCCCGGCCCGGCCCGGTAGCGTCAACGAACCTGCGAACCCGCGGCAGTAGGCGCGCGGGCCGGCCCTCCGGGTCAGCTGGCCAGGCCCGGCAGGCTCAACGTGTGCCCGGTCTGCTCGGCCTTCGCCCGCAGATACCGCACGTTGTTCTCGGTCGCGTACACCCCGGTCGGCACCCGGTCGCGCACCGCGATCCCGGCCGCCTGCAGCTGGGCCGCCTTGTCCGGGTTGTTGGACAGCAGGTCGACGCGGTCCACGCCCAGCGCGCCGAGCATCTGCGCCGCAACCGTGTAGTCGCGAGCGTCCTCCGGCAAGCCGAGGGCGGCGTTCGCGGCGTAGGTGTCCAGACCGCCGTCCTGCAGGGCGTACGCGTCGAGCTTGTTGTACAGCCCGATCCCGCGGCCCTCCTGGCGCAGGTACAGCAGGTACCCGCCGGCCTCGGAGATCCGCCCGACGGCCTCGGCCAGCTGCGGGCCGCAGTCGCAGCGCGCCGACCCGAAGACGTCGCCGGTCAGGCATTCCGAGTGCGGCCGCACCAGCGGCACCGCCCCGGGCGTGCCCAGGACGAACGCGAGGTGCTCACCCCCGTCGGCCAGGCCGCGGAAGGTGACGGCTTCGGCGTCGACCGCGAGGCCGCCGTCGAGCCGCAGCGGGATCCGCACCCGCGTCCGCACCTCGGCCGTCATGCCTTCGCCCCTGGAATCACCCACAAGATCGACCCTACACCAGTTCAAATTCGAACATTCTGCCCCGCGGCGACGAGCGGTCGTACCCTCGGGGCCATGATCCCCGGTGCCACCGCTGCCTCCTTCCTGCTGGTCGTCGTGCTCGGCGCGATGTCGCCGGGGCCCGACTTCGTCGTCGTGACGCGCTCGGCGCTCAGCGGGGGACGGCGGGCCGGGATCGCCGCCGGCACCGGGATCGCGCTCGGCGTCTTCGCCTGGGTCGTCGCGATCGCGCTGGGGGTCGCGGCCGTGCTCACCGCGTCGGCGCTCGCCTTCACCGTCGTCAAGCTGGCCGGAGCGGCCTACCTGGTCGTCCTCGGCGTCAAGGCGTGGCTGGCCGTGCGCCGCGGCGAGTACCGGGACCTCGGGGAAGCCACCGCGGCGCGGCAGCTCGGGGCGGGCGCCGCCTTCCGGCAGGGGCTGACGACCAACCTGCTCAACCCCAAGGTCGCCGTCTACTTCCTGGCGCTGCTCCCCCAGTTCCTGCCCGCCGACGGCTCCACCCTGCAGACCCTCGAACTCGCCGCGATCGCCACCGCCGGCACGGTCCTCTGGTTCATCACCCTCGCCGTCGTGGTCGGGGCGCTGAAGCGGTTCTTCAGCGCCGGCCGCGTCCGGCGGGGCCTCGACGCCGTGCTGGGCACCGTGCTCGTCGCCCTCGGCCTCAAGGTCGCCGCCGAAGCGGCCTGAACCGGCGGTGTGGCTCAGCCGAGCGCCTCGGCAGCCAGGCGCGTGCCCTCCACGCGCGCCGCGATCTTCGCGAACGCGATGTCGCGCGAGGTCGACGTGTCGTCGGCGAACGGCGAGAACCCGCAGTCGTCGCAGGTGCCGAGCCGCTCGGCCGGGAGGTACTTGGCCGCCGTGAGCACCCGGTCCCGGACCTCTTCCGGGGTTTCGACGCGCGGGTCGATCGGGTCGATGACGCCGACGAACACCCGCTGGTCGGCCCGGAGCTGCTCGGCGATCACCCGCAGCGCGCGCTCGGGGTCGGCTTCGCTGGCCAGCTGGACGAAGAAGCGGCCCGCCTTGAGGTCGAACAGCGCCGGCAGCAGGCCCGCGTAGTCGACGTCGAGGCTGTGCACGGAGTCCTGGTCGCCGCCCGGGCACGTGTGGACGCCGATCTTCGCCCGTTCCTCGGCGGTGAACCGGTCGAGCACGGCGTTGTTGAGCTCGACGAACTGCCGCAGCAGCCCGCCGGACGGGTCGAGCTTCAGCGACAGGCGCCCCTCGGTGAAGTCGATCTGCACGCTGTCCGCGCCCGCCTCGAGGCTGCCGCGGATGTCCGCCTCGGCCTCGTCCACCAGGTCGGCGACGAACTGCTCCCGCGAGTACCCGTCGATGCCGTCGGCGGGGTAGATCAGCGACAGCGCGGACGCGGCGATCACCGCCTGCTTGACCGGCCGGTCGGTGCGCGTTTTCGCCTCCCTCAGGTACGACTCCGCGTGGGTCGCGTAGCGGAAGGGACCCGCGGTGAGCCGCGGCAGCTGCCGGGTGTGCCCGTCGGCGAACGGGATGACGACGCCGTCCGGCGCCAGGGCTTCGAGACCGGCCAGCGGGTACGTCGCGAAGCTCGGCTTGCCCTGTTCCCCGTCGGTCAGCACCGGTGAGCCGGTCTCCTCGAACCGCCGGATCGTGTCGGCCAATGCCCGGCTTTCGAGCTCGGCGAGCGCGGCGGCGTCGATCCGGCCGGCGGCGAACTCACCGAGCCCCTCGACGAGGTAGGCAGGGCGCGGGATGCTGCCGATCGGTTCGGTGGGCAGGGTCATCGAGTCCTCCGGCTGTTTGAAGGGCCTGACCGGCAGGCGGCACGAAGGCAGGACGTGGCCACCCGGCCGCCCCCACCGCCGTCCGGTCCGTGACCGGCCACGTTCGAACAGCAACATAACGTGGCCGACGCCGGTCACGGAGCGCGGATCACCCGGTCGGCCCAGAGAAAAGCACGAAATCGGAAGGCGTTCGGCGGTTCGCGGGGAGGACGATTGGGTATTCGCTACGGCGATACGGCGGGTTCGGCGCCGAAGGAGGCGCGATGCTCAGTCACCACGACCGCACCGAGCTCGAGAAGATCGAGCGGACCCTGGAGCTCAGCGACCCCGATCTCGCGGCTGCCCTGCGCGACGGCCGGCGCCCGAAGTCGCGCGCGCTGCGCGGCGCCTTCCTGATCTTCTTCGACATCGCCGCCGTGACGCTGCTGGTCCTGGGTCTGGTGCTGCCCGACCCGGGCGTGACGCTGTGCGGGATCCTCGCGCTCACCGGCACCGTCTGGACCCACGTGGCGCGCCACCGGATCTGAGGCAGACTGGGCGGGGTGAAGTGGGTCCTGCACGTCGACCTCGACCAGTTCATCGCCGCGGTCGAGATCGCCCGGCACCCCGAGCTGCGCGGCAAGCCCGTCGTGGTCGGCGGCAACGGCGACCCCACCGAGCGAGCCGTGGTGGCAACGGCGTCGTACGAGGCCCGCGAGTTCGGCGTGCAGTCCGGCATGCCGCTGCGGATCGCCGCCCGGCGCTGCCCCGACGCCGTGTTCCTGCCCAGCGACCCCGACGCGTACCTCGAGGTGTCGGCGCGGGTGATGGCGGCGGTGCGGGAGCTGCCGGTGGTGCTCGAGGTGCTGGGCTGGGACGAAGCGTTCGTCGGGGCGGAGACGCCGGACCCCGAGGCCCTGGCGGCGTCGATCAAGGAGAAGATCGCGACCGAAACGGGGTTGTCGTGCGCGGTCGGGATCGGCGACAACAAGCTGCGGGCCAAGCTCGCCACCGGGTTCGGCAAGCCGGGCGGGATCTACCGGCTGACGCAGGAGAACTGGTGGGACGTGATGGCGGCCCGCCCGACCGACGCGCTGTGGGGCATCGGCGGCAAGACGGCGAAGAAGCTCGCTTCGCTGGGCATCCACACGGTGCTGGACCTGGCGGGCGCCGACCCGGCGGAGCTCGCGGCGCGCTTCGGCCCGAAGACCGGCCCGTGGCTGCGCCTGCTCGGCGGCGGCATCAGCGACGCCGAGGTGAGCGCGACGCCGTGGGTGGCCCGGTCCCGCAGCCGCGAGACGACGTTCCAACGCGACCTGACGGACCCGGCGGAGATGGCGGCGGAGATCTCGGCGCTGGCGAATCGCGTCGCCCAGGACGTCGTCGAGGAGGGCCGCCCGGCGGCGCGGGTGGCGGTCAAGGTGCGGTTCGTGCCGTTCCTGACCCACACGCACAGCATCACGCTGCCGGAGCCGACGTCGGACGCGGCGGAGCTCGACCGGGCGGCGCGGGAGGTGCTGGGGATGTTCGAGCTGACCCGCGCGGTGCGGCTGCTGGGCGTGCGGGCGGAGTTCCCGCGCGAGGACCAGGCCGCGGCCGGCTAGCGGGCGGGCCGAGCTGCGCCCAGCCCGGCTCCCAGGCGACCTCCCGGGCGGGAGGCTAAAGCCCCTCCGGCAGCGGCAACGGCCGGTCCCGCCCCGCGCGACCGGTCCACTGGCTCCCACAGTGCAACTCGAGGCGCGCGAACCAAGCTCCCACCCAAGGACCGAGGTCCTCCGCAGCCGGGCCGGCTCCAGATTCACCCCGTGCGGCCGACCCATCGAAATCCGCGACGCAGCCGCCTGGGCGCGCGAACGAAACCTCCCGTGCGAGAGTAAGGCCCCCTTCCGCGGCAAAGCCCGGTCGAGGCAAGGCTGCGTCCCGCCCGGCTCCCGGGCGAACCGGATCTCCCGGGCGAGGACTACAGCCCCTCCGGCAGCGGCAACGGCCGGTCCGGGTCCAGTTCCACTCCGCCCGCGCGCAGCATGTGGTCCAGCATCGCCCAGATCGTGCCGGTGAGCTGGGCCGTCAGCTGGGGCAGGGTCAGCGTGCCCGGGTGGTCGAGCCAGCGGGTCGTCGCCGATTCGACGTAGCCGACCAAGCCGAACGCCATCGCGTCCGCCGGGGCCGGGTCCAGGCCGAACGCCGTCAGGTACCCCGCGAACAGCGAGCTGAGGTGGCGGGCGATCGCCCCGCGGACGTCGGGGCCGTCCGGGGTGCCGCGGGTCAGGTAGCGGTGCAGGTGGGCGTGCTCGGTCAGCCAGCGCAGGTGCGTCGAGATCACCGTGGAGATCATCTCGTTCGGCGAGCCCTCGGGGTGCCACAGCGGCGCCAGGTCGGCCGTCACCAGCTCGGCCGCCCGCTGGGCGATCGCCCGGCGGAGGTCCGCCGCGTCGGAGAAGTGGCGGTACAGGCGGGTGCGGGCGACGCCGGCGCGCTCGGCGATCTGCTCGGTCGAGACGTCCGGGCCGTGCTCGGCGATGGCGGCCAGTGCGGCGTCGACGAACTCCGCGCGCCGCCGTTCCTGCTGGCCCGCCCAGCGCGTCGCCCGTCCGTCGACCTTGGTCACGGCGAAAGCCTACTCACCGGCCGCCCGGCGGTGTACGCTCCCGAACTAGCTAGTACACCGCGTACCCCCTACTTTTCGGAGGCCGCCATGGGCGTCGAGGCCCAGGACCGGGACGTCACCGCGGCTCGCCTGCTCAAGAGCTCCGCGAAGAACTCCTACGACCCGTACGTCGACATCGACTGGGACGCGCCGCTCGCCGAAGGCAAGGCGTACATGCCGCTCGAACGCGTCTCCCTCTACGGCACGGACCTCTGGGCGAAACTGACCCCGGAGCAGCGGATCGAGCTGTCCAAGCACGAGATCGCCAGCATCATGAGCGTCGGCCTGTGGTTCGAGATCGTCCTGATGCAGCTGCTCGCCCGGTACGTCTTCGACCTCGACGCGCGCACCGAGCACGCGCAGTACGCGATGACCGAGATCGGCGACGAGACCCGGCACTCGGTCATGTTCGCCCGCACCGCCGAGCGGCTCGGTGTCCCGCGCTACGGCGTCCCGAAGGTGGTGCACCGCGCCGCGAAGGTGTTCGGCGCCACCGCCGCCGGGCCGTCGATGTTCGCCAGCGTGCTCGTCGCGGAGGAGACCACCGACCGGCTCCAGCGGTCGATGATGGACGACGACGGCATCCAGCCGCTGATCCGCTCGGTCAACCGCATCCACGTCGTCGAGGAGGCCCGGCACGTCCGGTTCGCCAAGGAGGAGGTGCTGCGGGAGACGCCGAAGCTGTCGAAGGCGGCCCTGCAGCGCCACCGGCTGCGCACCGCGCTGGTCGCGTTCGGCGTGATCGACAGCATGGTCGACGCGCGGATCTACCGCAGCGTCGGGATCGACCCGCGCGAAGGCCGGGCCGCGGCGCTGGCGAACCCGCACTTCCACGAGACGCGCCGCTGGATGGCCGAGAAGATCGTGCCGTTCCTGCGCGAGGCGAGCCTGATCGGCGGCCGTTCGGAAGGCATCTGGCGACGCGCGCACCTGGTCTAAATCCCTCGCGCCCGTCCCCGGCGTCCGCCAGGCTGCCCGGGTGATCACCACCCGGACCGCCCGCGCCGGGGACGAAGCCGTCCTCGCGAAGCTCGACGAACGCACGTGGACCCCTGCCGTCTCCCCCGCGCCCGCTCCCCCGCCCGGGACACCCTTCTTCGACGACGGCACGCGCCCCGAAGACGTCCTGGTCGCCGAGCACGAGGGCGTGGTCGCCGGGTACGTGCGGCTCGGCGCGGGGTTCGGCATCCCGGCCCACCGGCACGTGGTGGTGATCGACGGGCTCGCCGTCGACCCGGACCGGCGCCGGCTCGGCATCGCGCGGCGGCTCGTCGAGGCCGCCGTCGCCGAGGCGCGCCGCCGCGGCGCCCGCAAGGTGACGCTGCGCGTGCTGGGGCCCAACACCGGCGCCCGGCGGGTGTACGAGCGGTGCGGGTTCGTCGTGGAAGGCGTGCTGCGCGGCGAATTCCGCATCGGCGGCACCGATGTCGACGACGTTCTCATGGCCCGCCCCCTCGCTTGACAGCCTCGCCGCGGCTTTGCCATCCTGGGTGCGGGCCGAGAGGCGCTGCGACGGAGATCCCCTTCCGCCACGCTCGGCCCGAGACCACGACTCCAAGGGCGCCTCCCGCGAGGGAGGTGCCTCTTTCGTTGTCTTCACCGACTTTCGTGCTGCCTCCCGAGCGCATCCCGACGAACTCCGGAGTGCACCGAAGCATGAGTGACAAACTGCAGACCCGAAACGGCCTCGACTTCGCCGTGGCCGACCTCACCCTGGCCGACGCCGGCCGCACGCAGCTGCGGCTGGCCGAGCACGAGATGCCCGGCCTGATGGCGATCCGCCGCGAGTACGCCGCCGCGCAGCCGCTGAAGGGCGCCCGCATCGCCGGGTCGCTGCACATGACCGTGCAGACCGCCGTGCTCATCGAGACCCTGGTGGCCCTCGGCGCGCAGGTGCGCTGGGTGTCCTGCAACATCTTCTCCACGCAGGACGAGGCCGCCGCCGCGGTCGTCGTCGGCCCGGAAGGCACCGCCGACGCCCCGGCGGGCACCTCGGTGTTCGCGTGGAAGGGCGAGACGCTCGAAGAGTACTGGTGGTGCACCGATCAGCTCTTCGCCTTCCCGGGCGGCCAGGCCCCGAACATGATCCTCGACGACGGCGGCGACGCCACCCTGCTCGTCCACAAGGGAGTCGAGTTCGAGGCGGCCGGCGCCGTCCCGCAGCCGTCCGAAGAGGACCCGGAGGAGTACCGGATCGTCCTCGACACCCTCCGCGCGAGCCTCGCCGCCGACGGCGACCGCTTCATCCGGATGGCCAAGGAGATCCGCGGCGTCACCGAGGAGACCACCAACGGCGTCAAGCGGCTCTACAAGCTGGCCAAGGACGGCGAGCTGCTCTTCCCCGCGATGAACGTCAACGACTCGGTGACGAAGTCGAAGTTCGACAACAAGTACGGCATCCGGCACTCCCTCGTGGACGGCCTGAACCGGGCCACCGACGTGATGATCGGCGGCAAGCGCGTGGTCGTCTGCGGCTACGGCGACGTCGGCAAGGGCGCGGTCGAGGCGCTGCGCGGCCAGGGCGCCCGGGTGGCGGTCACCGAGATCGACCCGATCTGCGCGCTCCAGGCGGCGATGGACGGCCTCGACGTCGTCGAGCTCGACGACGTCGTGGCCGACGCGGACATCTTCATCACGACCACCGGCAACTTCGGGATCATCTCGGCGGACCAGATGGGCCGGATGAAGCACAACGCGATCGTCGCCAACGTCGGGCACTTCGACAACGAGATCGACATGGCCGGGCTGGCGAAGCTGCCGGGCGTCGTGAAGAACGAGATCAAGCCGCAGGTCCACGAGTGGACGTTCCCGGACGGCCACGCGGTCATCGTGCTCTCCGAGGGCCGCCTGATGAACCTCGGCAACGCGACCGGCCACCCCTCCTTCGTGATGTCGAACTCGTTCACCAACCAGGCGATCGCCCAGATCGAGCTGTTCACCAAGCCCGGCGAGTACGCCACCGACGTCCACCGGCTGCCGAAGCACCTCGACGAGAAAGTGGCCCGCCTGCACCTCGACGCCCTCGGTGTGAAACTCACCAAACTCACGAAGGCCCAGGCGGAATACATCGGCGTCGACGTCGAAGGTCCGTACAAGCTCGATCACTACCGGTACTGATCCGAGATTGCTCCATTCGCCGTAGTTTGGTTTATCGGGAAAATGGCCATCCTCCCCGCGAGAGCGCATCCGCCCGGACGGCACGGAGCCGGGCCGGGTCTCATGCGAAGGAGTGTGTCAAGTGATCATTCTCGGTGTGATTCTCCTTGTCATCGGGTTCATCGTGGGCATCCCGGTGCTGTACACCATCGGTATCATTCTCGCGGTGGCCGGCGTGGCACTGGCCATCCTGGGCGGCACCGGCCGCCGGATCGGTGGCCGCGCACACTGGTACTGATCCCGGGACTCCCGCCACGGCCTGGCGCGGACCGGCAGCGATGCCGGTGCGCGCCGGGCCGTTCGGCCGTTCGGGACGCAGACCGCAAAAGGTAAGCGCAAAGCAAATCCGCCGGCGTTTCCACCCGGCGGATTTCTTGCGTCCTGCCCAACGCAGGGCAGCCCGACGAAAAGGGTCCTCCGGCTCCGAGGGGGAGGGAGAGCCGAAGGACCCCGTTAGTGTTAGCACATCGCCCAGCGCGTGTACACAGCTGCATACACGATCGGGTTACGAGCTCGACGGCACCCGAACACGCGCAGACCTTCCCGGCAGGCGCGGGAGCCCGGCCGGGAAGGGCCGCCCGGATCCTGGCGGGAGGCTCAGGAAGCTCGGCGCAACAACGGCTTCCCGGGTGCGGCGGCACAGCCGCACCCGCCGCCGATGCCCTGGCAGTCGACGATCAGCGCGTGCCGCAGGCGGTCACCGTCCTCACAGGCCGGTTCCGTGCACTCGGCGAATCCGCCGTCCGGGTGCACCACCAGCGTGCCGTGGCAGTGGTCGATCCCCGCGTCACAAGAAGCACACCCCACGACCGGCCGCCTTTCCGCGCTCGTGCCCGACGTGCCCCAAGGTAGGGCCGGGACGCGGCCGGTTGCGGCACTGCGGCGGCGTGTCGGCACAACCACCCGACCGGGGCCCCTCAGGCGGGCTTCGGCGCCCGCTTGCGCGCGGCCGGCTTCTTCTTCGCCGGCTCGGCGTCCTCTTCGGACGCCTCCGAAGTGGACTGCCGCGACTTCTTCGCGGCGTCCACACTGGCCTGCAGGGCCGCCATCAGGTCGACGACGTCGGCCTTGGCGGTGACCGACGCCGGCTTGGTCGTCTCGTCGCCGGCAACCTTGGCCTCGATCATCTCCTCGAGGGCCTCGCGGTAGTGGTCGTGGTACTTCTCCGGCTCGAACACCGGCTCGGCCAGCGAGTCGATCAGCGAGCCCGCCATGGTCAGCTCCTGCGGGCGGATCTGCGGCGGGTCGTCGCGCAGGAACGGGAAGTCCGGCTCGCGGACCTCGTCCGGCCACAGCATGGTCGTCATCACCAGCACGTCGGCGTGCACCCGCAGCACCGCCATGCTCTCCCGCTGCCGGACCGCGACCTTCGCGATGGCCACCTGGCTCGACTTGTGCAGGGCGTCCCGCAGCACGACGTACGGCTTCACCGCGTTCTTCTGCGGCTCCAGGTAGTAGGTCCGGTCGTACTGGATCGGGTCGATCGACTCCAGCGGCACGAACTCCAGCACGTCGATCGTGCGCTGGGTGGACAACGGCAGCTCGGCCATCTCCGCGTCGGTGATCACCACCATCTCGCCGTCGGGCAGCTCGTAGCCCTTGGCGATCTCGGCGTACGGCACCTCCTGGCCGTCGATGGTGCAGAACCGCTTGTACTGGATGCGGCCGCCGTCGGCCTCGTGCACCTGCCGGAGCGAGACGTTCTTGTTCTCGGTGGCCGCGTACAGCTGGACCGGGATGCTGACCAGCCCGAACGACACCGAGCCCTTCCACATCGCCCGCATGCCACGCACCTCCGATAGACCGCCAGGTCGACTTCACGCTCGGTAACTACCGTAGCCCGAATCGTCCATCGGCGACAGTCGGATCTAGAGCTCTGCCAGGTACTTCTCCCAGCGTGCCGGATCCATGAACCAGTGCCGGAAGTCGGTCGGATCGGAGAACCCGTTGGCGAACCGCCGCGCGACCGCCGGGTGCTGCCCCGCCGCCCCGAGGATCTCGAGCACGTGCGGGGGCGGCGGGAGGAGCAGGGCGTTCGTCCATTCGGTGACGTGCCGGGCGTACTCCCAGTAGCGCTCGAAGGTCGCTTCCATCCACGCGGCGTCGAACGGCTGGTCGCCGTGGGCCACGATGGCGTCGAGGTAGGTCGTGGCGCAGTGGCTGGCGTTGTTCGAGCCCTGCCCGGTGATCGGGTCGTTCGCCACGACGACGTCGGCCATGCCGAGCACCACCGCCCCGCCGGGCAGGGTTCCGACCGGGTGGCGCACGACCGGCGTGTACCCGCCGGCCAGGGTCGCCTTCGCGTCGGTCAGCTCCGCCTCGCGGCAGCGGTCGTACTCCCACGGCACGTACTGCCGCATGAGGTCGAGCACGCGCTTGAAGTGCTCGTCCGGGCCCGGGCGGTCGTCGAAGCAGTCCAGCGGCCCGCCGGGCACGCCTTCGAAGAAGAGGATGTCGCAGTTCCCGCTCAGCGTGTACGCCGGGATCATGAACAGCTCGCCGACACCGGGGACGATGTTGAACCGCAGCCCCACCTTGTCCGGGTGCTCCGGACGGCGGCCCACTCCGTGGGCGTAGACGAGCGAGAGCGTGCGCATCGGCCGGGTGTACGGCGACCGCTCGGGCACCCGGTCGAACAGCTGGACCAGCTCGCCCTTGCCCGCCGAAACGACCACGAGGTCGTACAGCCGGGCCAGCGCGTCCAGCTCCGACGTCATCACGCCGTGGATGACGAGCTTGCCGCCGCGGTCCTCGAACAGCTCCAGCCAGCCGGCCATCTTCACCCGCTGGTCGACCGACTGCGCCGGGTGGTCGAGCTCGCCCAGCCAGTCGAGCGCGCGGCCGCCGTCCGGCGCGGCCACCGAGACGCCGAGGCCTTCGATGTCGACCGTGTCCGCTTCCCACAGGTTGATCCCGAGGTCCCGCTCGTGCTGCAGGGCGTAGTGGAACATGCACTGCGTCGACATCACCCGCCCGCTGCGGATCTCCTCCGGGGTCCGCGCGGACATCACGGTGACGTCGTAGTCCTTCGCCTGCAGCCCGAGGGCCAGTTGCAGGCCGGACTGCCCGGCGCCCACGACCAGGACCTTGCGCATGGAGCTCTTCACCTTCCAGGGGTTCAGGCGAGCGGGGTGCTGCCGGCGAGCTCGCGGCCCGCCGGGCCGGAGAGCACCGCCAGCGACAGCGTGTGGCCGACCAGTTCGGTCAGGGTGGCGATCGTCGACGCGCGGTCGCGGGCGTCGCAGGTGACCAGCGGGACGCTCGGGTCGAGCGCGAGGGCGTCCCGGACCTCTTCGAGGTCGTGCACCGGCATGCCTTCGAACTGGTTGACCGCGACGATGAACGGCAGCTCCGAGTCGTTCTCGAAGTAGTTGATCGCCGCGAAGGATTCGTCGATCCGGCTGGTGTCGACCAGCACGACCGCGCCGAGCGCGCCGCGGCTCAGGTCGTCCCAGAGGAACCAGAACCGCGCCTGCCCCGGCGTGCCGAACAGGTACAGCAGCAGGTCCGGGCGCAGCGTGATCCGCCCGAAGTCCATCGCCACCGTCGTGGTCGACTTGCCACCGGGCGGGATTTCGTCGATGCCCTGCCCGGCCTCGGTCATCCACGCCTCGTTGCTCATCGGCGGCACTTCCGACACCGCGCCGACGAAGGTGGTCTTGCCGACACCGAAGCCCCCGGCGACGACGATCTTCGCGGAGATCGTCAGCAGATCGCCCTCAGGCGGGGAGCCGCTTGAGCCCATCAAGGATCCTCTCGAGCACGTTGGTGTCGTGGTGGTAGGCGTGCGCGGTGGGGTGGACGAACACCGCGCCCTGGGCGGCGAGGTCGCCGAGCAGCACCCGCACCACGCCCAGCGGCAGGTCCAGCCCGACCGACAGCTCCGCGACCGAGCACCGCACCCGGGCGCGTTCGTAGAGCGAGCGGGACTCGGGCATCAGCGTGTCGCTCAGCGCGGGGTCGTACTGCGGCACCGAAATCAGCGTTTCCACCAGCAGCTGGAAGCGCGTTCCGGTACGGCCGCCGGTGAGGGCGTACGCGCGGATCCGGCGGCTGCGGCGCGGCAGTGTGGTCTCCGGCGGGGTCTCCGGCGGGGTGTCCGGTTCGGACACGGGCATCACATCCTGGTCAGGCACGGTGTCACATCCGGGGCCGGCGCGCGGTCAGCACCTGCCGCAGCTCCGCGCGCACCTCGGGGGTGAGCGCGTGGCCGGCGTTGGTGATGAACTGGGTCATCTCGTAGGCGACCACCTTCATGTCCGCCTCGCCCGAGGTCAGCACCGCGAGCCCGGCACCGGACCCGATGCCCATGAACAGGAAGTAGCCGTGGGTGAGCCGGATGATGATCTGCTCGCACTGACCCTTCCCGAACAGCGCCGCGCTGTTGCCGGCGAGCGAAAGCAGGCCGCTGGCGATCGCGGCGAGCTGTTCGGCTTCGGCCTCGCCGACCGAATCCGACGCGGTCAGCGGGAAGCCGTCCACGCTCATGATCAGCGCGTGGCTCACCCCGTGGACCTTGCGCACGAAGTCGTCGAGCAGCCAGGCGAAGTTCGCCGTGGCCGGGTGGGGTGCGCTCACCGGGCGGTTCCTCCGGGCGTCTCGTCCTGACGGGTGCGGTTCTCCGCCAGCGCGGCCTGCTCGCCGTCGGCGAACGCCCCGAGGTCGGCCAGCAGCCGTTCGTGCCCGGCGGCGTCCGGCGCCGGCGCGGGTGGCGGCGGCGGTGGTTCCGGTGCGGCACCGCGGATGCTGCCCGGCACGCGGCGCGGCAGGCCGTTCGCCGTGGTCCCGCCCGCGGCCCGCTCGACCGGCTGCGGCCGCGGCCGGGGGCTGGGCTTGCCGCGGGGCGCGGCGTCCGGGTCCTCCCGCGGGAAGGCGGCCGCCCGGCGGTGCGGCAACCCGCCGGCCGCGGCCGGTTCGCGGCCGGGCGCGACCGGCTCGATGGTGACGGTCCGGGTGCCCGACCACGCGTGCTCGGCGAGCTCGGTGACGACGCCGGTGGGCAGCAGCACGGTGGCCACCGTCCCGTGCGGGCTGCGCCGGTCGAGCCGGACGGTGACGCCGTGCCGGGCGGCCAGGCGGGCGACGACGGCGAGGCCCATGTGCCGCGCCGCGGCGTCGTCGAGGTCGCCACCCGCTTCCAGCCGCGCGTTGAGGTCCCCGATGCGGTCGGCGGGGATGCCGATGCCCTCGTCCTCGATCCGGACGAGCACGCTGCCCTGTTCGGTCAGGTGCGCGCTGACGTGCACCGGCGAGCTCGGCGAGGACTGGTTGGCGGCGTTGTCGAACAGCTCCGCCAGCACCCGCCCGAGGTCTTCGGCGGCGAAGCCGACGACGCCGAGGTTGACCACGCGGCCGATGGTGATCCGGGCGTAGTGGTTGATCGAGGACATCGCCTCGCGCATGAGGTCGAGCACCGAGGTCGCGCGGGCGGCGCCGTCGGCGGTGTCCTGCCCGGCGAGCACGCGCAGGTTCTCGGCGTTGCGCCGCAGCCGCGTGGCGAGGTGGTCGAGCTGGTAGAGCTCGGCGAGGCGGTGGTGGTCCTCCTCCCCCGCCTCCAGCTCCTCCAGCCGCGCCAGCAGCTGGTCGAGGAGGTTGAGGTCACGCAGGGCGACGCTGGCGCAGATCTCGGCCAGGACGCCTTCGCCGGACGGCGGCGCCACCGGCTCCGGCCGCGTCAGCTCCACGAACGCCGGCCCGGCCGCGGGTGCGTACCCGGGGTGCTTCGGAGGCGCGGTGAGGAACTGCGCGGCGGCGACGCGCGAGCGGTCCAGCAGGACGCGTGATCGATCCAGGAGTTCCCGGGCCCGGCTCGCCATGTGGTCCCACTTCTTCCTTGCTCAGGTTCGGAAACGACTGCGGAAACGGCTTCGCTCCGCCGACCCCCGGCGGCGATGCGGGACATGCAAGCAGAAAGGTTCGTGGGATGTCCACAGGCCGTTCCCGCGCGATCGCCGTGCGTGATCTTGAATTCGGAGCGTCGCCGCTGGTGAGCGCAGCGGATTAGGCCATTCGGTTCAATTTTGCAAATTGCGGGTCGCAACACTGCGCACGCGGCCGTCGAACGCCCAGCTGACGCAGGCCCTTGCCGCGGAGCCGCAGGTCGTGCCCGATTCGTCCCGAACTTGCGTGTCACGCAATTTTTTGCGCGGCACGCAAGTTTTTCGCTACACTCTGCACATGCCGCCGGAAGTACCACCGAAGCTGACCTTGCGCGAGCGGAAGAAGCGCGAGGCCCGCCGGGCCCTCGCCCAGGCCGCGCTCCGGCTCACGCTGGAGCGGGGGCTGGAGAACGTCCGGGTGGAGGACATCGCCACCGAGGTGGGGGTCTCGCCCCGCACATTCAACAACTACTTCTCCAGCAAGGAGCAGGCGGTCTGCGCGGTCGTCGCGGACCGGCACGAGGGGATGCGCGAGGCCCTGCTCGCCCGGCCGGCGGACGAGCCGCTCTGGGACGCGGTCAAGCACGCGGTGCTCGAGCAATATTCGCGTGATGGCGAGCCCGATCGCGCGTATGTTGCGCGTATCCGGGAGCTGATGGGCCAGCTCGTGCTGCGGGGCGAATTCCTCAACGCCCACGCGGCGGTCGAGCGGGTCCTCGCCGAAACGATCGCGATGCGGGTGGGCGGTGTGGACCACCTGCTGTGCCGGCTGATGGCCTCCTCGGTGGAAAGCGCCGTCCGCGTCGCCTTCGTCAACTGGTTCACCGAAGGCGAACCGCTCCTGCCGACCCTGGAGCGGCTGCTGGACGAGCTGGCCGCCGGGATGCCGACCCTGTCCGGCAGCACGGCCCGAACACCCGACCCGAACACCACCACCACCGCACTGGGGGAATCGTTGTGCTCGTGAAGCTCCTGCGCAGCCACCTGCGCCCGTACCGGGGCACGTTGTGGGTGATCGTCGCGCTCCAACTGGTGCAGACGATCGCCATGCTCTACCTGCCGACGCTGAACGCCGACATCGTCGACAACGGCCTGATCAAGGGCGACATGCCCTACATCCTGCGGATCGGCGCGGTGATGCTCGCCGTCACGCTGGCCCAGATCGCCGGCTCGATCGGCGCGGTCTACTTCGGCGCCCGCACGGCGATGGCGATCGGCCGGGACATCCGCGCCGGTGTCTTCCACCGGGTGCAGGACTTCTCGGCCCGGGAAGTCGGCCAGTTCGGCACGCCGTCGCTGATCACCCGCACCACCAACGACGTCCAGCAGGTCCAGATGCTGGTCCTGATGACGCTGACGCTGATGGTGTCCGCGCCGATCATGTGCGTCGGCGGGATCATCCTGGCGCTGAACCTCGACGTGCCGCTGTCGTCGCTGCTGCTGGTCATCGTGCCGGTCCTGGCGGTCGCGGTCGGCACGGTCATCGCCAAGATGCGCCCGGCCTTCCGGCTGATGCAGGTGCGGATCGACCGGATCAACCAGATCCTGCGGGAGCAGATCATGGGCATCCGGGTCATCCGCGCCTTCGTGCGGGACACCCGGGAGCGCCGGCGCTTCGACGTCGCCAACGACGAGCTGCTCACCGTGTCGCTGCGGGTCGGGCGGCTGATGGCGCTGATGTTCCCGATCGTGATGCTGGTGATGAACGCCTCCAGCGTCGCGGTGCTGTGGTTCGGCGGGCAGCGCATCGACTCCGGCAGCATGCAGATCGGGGCCATGACGGCGTTCCTGTCCTACCTGCTGCAGATCCTGATGGCCGTCATGATGGCCACGTTCATGTTCATGATGGTGCCGCGCGCGGAGGTCAGCGCCGAGCGGATCAGCGAGGTGCTCGACACGGAGTCGAGCGTGCGCCCGCCGGTGTCGCCGATCCGCCCGGGCGCGGTGCACGGGCACCTCGAGCTCGCGAACGTCGAGTTCCGCTACCCCGGCGCGGAAAAGCCGGTGCTGTGCGACATTTCGCTGATCGGGCGGCCGGGTGAGACCACGGCCGTGATCGGGTCGACCGGTACCGGCAAGACCACGCTGCTCAACCTGATCCCGCGGCTGATGGACGCGACCGCCGGCACGGTGAAGGTCGACGGCGTCGACGTCCGCGACCTCGATCCGGCGGTGCTCGCCCGCGCGGTCGGGCTGGTGCCGCAGAAGCCGTACCTGTTCGCCGGCACGGTGGCGAGCAACCTGCGCTACGGCAACCCGGACGCGACCGACGAAGAGCTGTGGCACGCGCTGGAGGTGGCGCAGGGCAAGGACTTCGTCGAAGCGATGGCCGAGGGTCTCGACGCGCCGATCGCCCAGGGCGGCACGAACGTCTCGGGCGGCCAGCGCCAGCGGCTCGCGATCGCCCGGATGCTGGTGCACAAACCGGAGATCTACCTGTTCGACGACTCGTTCTCGGCGCTCGACTACGCGACCGACGCGGCCCTGCGCCGCGCGCTGGTGGCGGAGACGAAGGACGCGACGGTGGTCATCGTCGCCCAGCGGGTCAGCACCATCCGCGGGGCCGACCGGATCATCGTCCTCGACGAAGGCCGCGTCGTCGGTACCGGCACCCACCACGAACTCATGGACGGCAACGAAACCTACCGGGAGATCGTGCTGTCCCAGCTGACCGAGCAGGAGGCGGCGTGAGCACCACGGAGACGCCCAAGGCCGCCGTCACCGACGCCGGCGAACGCCCGACCGCGCAGCGGCACCGCAACACCGGGACCGCGGCCGGCGGCCCGGCGGCCCGCTGGATGAGCGGCGGCGCGCCGGCGGAGAAGGCCCTGGACTTCAAGGGCTCCCTGAAACGGCTGCTGCGGCTGCTCCGGCCGCAGCGGGTGGCCCTGATCGGCGTCTTCGTGCTCGGCGCGGCCAGCGTGACGCTGACCGTGATCGGGCCGAAGATCCTCGGGCAGGCCACCGACGCCATCCTCGCCGGCGTGCTCGGCAAGCAGGTGCCGCCCGGGGTCACGAAGGAGCAGATCGTCGCCGGGCTGCGGGCCCGCGGCGACGGCACGCTCGCCGACATCTACAGCCGGGTCGACCTCGTGCCCGGCGTCGGGATCGACTTCGACAAGGTCGGGCAGATCCTGCTGACCGTGCTGGCGCTGTTCGTCGTTTCGTCGTTCTTCGGCCTGATCCAGGCCCGGCTGACGACGACGCTGGTGCAGCACGCGGTGTACCGGCTGCGGCAGGAGGTCGAGGACAAGTTCGCCCGGCTGCCGCTGAAGTACTTCGACCGCCAGCCGCGCGGCGAGGTGCTTTCCCGCGTCACCAACGACATCGACAACCTGGCGCAGTCGCTGCAGCAGACGCTCTCGCAGATCGTGTCGTCGCTGCTGACGGTGGTCGGCGTGCTGATCATGATGTTCCTGATCTCGCCGCTGCTGGCGCTGATCGCGCTGCTGACCGTGCCGTTGTCGGCGGTCGTGGCGGCGAAGGTCGGGAAGCGGGCGCAGCCGAACTTCATCAAGCAGTGGTCGACGACCGGCAAGCTCAACGCGCACGTCGAGGAGATGTACACCGGGCACTCGCTGGTCAAGGTGTTCGGCCGCCGCGACGAGTCCGCGGCGATCTTCGACAAGCAGAACGAGACGCTGTACCAGGCGAGTTTCCAGGCCCAGTTCATCTCCGGGATGATCCAGCCGGCGATGATGTTCATCGGCAACCTCAGCTACGTGCTGGTGGCGGTGATCGGCGCGCTGCGCGTGGCGTCGGGCAGCCTGACGCTCGGCGAGGTGCAGGCGTTCATCCAGTATTCGCGCCAGTTCAGCCAGCCGGTGACGCAGATCGCCAGCATGGCGAACCTGCTGCAGTCCGGGGTCGCCTCGGCCGAGCGGGTGTTCGCGCTGCTCGACGCCGAGGAGCAGGCCCCGGAGCCGGCTTCGCCGGAGCGGCCCGCGGAGATCCGCGGGCGGGTCGAGTTCCAGGACGTCTCGTTCCGCTACCTGCCCGAGAAGCCGCTGATCGAGGACCTTTCGCTGACCGTCGAACCCGGTCAGACGGTGGCGATCGTCGGCCCGACCGGGGCCGGGAAGACGACGCTGGTCAATCTGCTGATGCGGTTCTACGAGCTCGACGGCGGCCGGATCACGCTCGACGGCGTCGACATCGCGAAGATGAACCGCGAAGAGCTGCGCGACCAGACCGGCATGGTGCTGCAGGACGCGTGGCTGTTCGGCGGCACGATCGCGGAGAACATCGCCTACGGCGCGGACGACCCGAGCCGCGAGGAGATCGTCGAGGCGGCCCAGGCGACATACGTGGACCGCTTCGTGCGGACGCTGCCGGACGGCTACGACACGGTGCTCGACGACGAGGGCGGCACGGTCAGCGCGGGTGAGAAGCAGCTGATCACGGTGGCGCGGGCGTTCCTGGCCAAGCCGGTGATCCTCATCCTCGACGAGGCGACCAGCTCGGTCGACACCCGCACCGAGGTGCTCATCCAGCGGGCGATGAACGAGCTGCGCAGCGGCCGCACGAGCTTCGTGATCGCGCACCGGCTCTCGACGATCCGCGACGCGGACGTGATCCTGGTGATGGAGCAGGGCCGCATCGTCGAGCAGGGCGATCACGAAACGCTGCTGCACAGCGGGGGTGCGTACTCGCGGCTGTACGCGGCGCAGTTCGCCGAAGCGATGGCGGAAACCGACTGACGCCGGGCCCCGGTACCCTGGACGCTCCGGGAGCGGAAGGGGTACTGGGGCACCCATGGCGGACAAACTCGAGGAGTACCGCGGCAAACGGGCGCGCGACCGCACCTCGGAGCCGTGGCCGGACGGCCCGCCCGTGCCCGGCGGGAACGACCTCTTCGTCATCCAGGAGCACCACGCCACCCGGCTGCATTGGGACTTCCGCCTGGAGCGCGACGGCGTGCTCGTGTCGTGGGCGGTGCCGAAGGGCCTGCCGCTGTCACCCGGGGTGCCCCGGCTCGCCGTGCACACCGAAGACCACCCCATGGAGTACCTGACGTTCTCCGGCGAGATCCCCGCGGGCGAGTACGGCGGCGGCCGGATGACCGTGTGGGACACCGGGAAGTACGAAACCCTGCACTGGAACGACCACAAGGTCGAGGTGGTCTTCCACGGCGAACGCGCGCGCGGCAAGTACCTGTTCACCAACCGGCACGACGAAGACGGCCGGGACTGGACGCTGCGGCGCCTCGACCCGGCCGAACCCGGCCACGAAGACGCACCGGAGTTCCTCGAGCCGATGACGCCGGTCCCGGGCGACCTGCCGCCGGACGACGACGAGTGGGCCTACGAGTTCGCCTGGGGCGGCCTGCGCACGATGCTGCTGGTCTGCGGCGGCCGCGTCACCGCGCACGACGAAACCGGCGCCGACGTGACCGGCCGCTACCCCGAACTCCACAAGCTGGGCGAGCAGCTCGGGTCGACGGAAGTGCTGCTGGACGGCGAAGTCGTCGTGGTGAAGGACGGCAAGCCGTACCCGGAGGGCCTGGCGGAACGCCGCCGGGCCGACGGCGCGGCCGCCAAGCGGCTCAAGGCGAGCTGCCCGGTCTTCTACTTCGCGGCCGACCTCCTGCACCTGGATGGCCGGCCGACGCTGGACCTGCCGTACACGAAACGCCGGGAACTGCTGGACGGCTTGGCGGTCGAGGACCGCCACTGGCAGGTACCGCGGTACTACCTGGGCGGCGGCGAGGCGGTCGCGGGCGCCAGCCGCCAGCACGGCCTCCCGGGCGTCATCGCGAAGCGCGCCGACAGCCCGTACCGGCCGGGCGGCGGTCCGGGCGACTGGCTGCTCATCGAAAACTGAGCGACCAGAGCACGAGCCTGCGTGCCGGAGCCTTTCGCGGCCCACAGCCGGTGGCAGTTCCTGCTCCGGCCGGCGGTCAGGCCTTGTCCGGTGGCTCCTCGCGGGCATACGTCAGCGAAACCTCGGGTTCGTCCGGATCCGCGGGTTCGTTCTGGAGCAGCAGCATCAGCTTCGCGTTCCGGCGACGCTCCTGGTGCGTGGTCCGCGGCCGGGTCAGTCCGAGGTGCCGGTACAACGCGAACCGGTCGAGGTCGATGATCGTCGACACCGCGGTCATGAACTCGTCGGCCGCCGAGACCGCCGCGCGGTAGGCGACGTAGGCGAGCGCGTAAGGGATGAGTGCCAGCAAGAGCCAGAACCCGTCCGTGAGCATGGCCGACAACGTCATCGCGGTGGCCAGCAGCGACACCGAGCACAGCCGGACGGCGAGGTCGAGCTGCTCCCGCGAGTCCTGCAGGTACGCCACGTGGCTCTCCGGCGCGATGAGCGCGAGGTGTGGTGCCACGGTGATCGCGTCCAGCCCGTACTGACGCCCCGCCCGGTCCTCGACGGCCCGCAGGGCGTTCCCGAGCCGCGTCGGCATCATGCGGGCCCGTCCCGGGAACCGTTTCGTCGCCTTGAAGTAGATGTCCTCGGCGACCGCGTGCGACAACGCTTCGTCGTCCGCTTCCCCGGCGAGGTACTCGGCCCGCTCGCGCTGCCATTCGCCGGTACTGAGATCGCCGGCTCGTTCGCCGAGGTGGTCGTCCAGCTTGAACTGGAGGCTGTCCTGGTGCTCCTCCAGCCGGTCTTCGATCTTCTGCGCTTTGGCCCGGTAGTGCGCGGTGCGCAGCTTCACGGCGGCCCGCGCGAGCCGCGACGGGCCCCAGTACCCCTCGAGCAGTTGCACGGTCGGGAACTGGAGCGGGTGGATGAACAGGCCGACGAGCACGGTGGCGAGCACCAGCCAGGCGGCTCCGGCCAGTGACCAGTGGGCGAAGGCGTCGCGCAGCTCGCCGAGGCGCGGCTCGTGGGCCCAGGCGCCGCTCGCGTACAGCGCGTAGACCCACAGGGTGAAGTACAGCGCCGGCGCCACCGTGACCACGCTGAAGTTGCGGCCGATCCTGCCCGCGACACCGAGCGTCGCGTCAGGCAGTGAAGGCGTCGACATTCACTGCCTCTTCGTTTCCGCGTAGTCGAGCACCCTGCCGCACTGGCGGCAGTAGAACTTGCCCCGCTCCTGGCCGGCCCGGGTGACGATGGAGCTGTCGTACCGGCAGCGGCGAGGTTTTCTCCGGTGTTCCCCGGAGCCGGGAACGCGACGCGAGCCGCCTTGGGTCATGTCACCACCGCCTCCCCACCGGCCGGGCCCCATCATGGTAGGACTGTCGATCGTCCGAGTCGATGGGAGTTCGATGGGCACGCTGCGCCGGGCCGGCCGGTCGGTACTGGTCGTGGCGCTGCGACGGCCGTGGGTGCCGCCCGGTTTGGCGGTCACGACGATCGCGGTCGGTGGTCAGCTCGGCCGTGGCTGGCTGTACGCGGCCCTCGGCCTGGTGGTCGCCGGCGGGCTGGGGCTGGCCGGCGGGCTGTGGTGGCTGGGACGCGAGAGTTCGTGAGCCGGCGTCAGCGGGTCCACACCGCAGGTGTCATGGTCCGGAAGGCCGCGCTGTCCTCCGCGCCTTCGAGGGCGGCGCTTCCCGTGGGGCAGTGCGTGGGCGCAGCCCCACGGGGAGCCGCTGCGACTCCTGGAAACCGTGGAACTGCAGGTCAGCACCCGCAGGTGTAGTAGGTGATGTCCCAGTGGTTGCCTTCGTCGCAGTAGAGGTTGCCGGACGCCGCCTTCCACTGCGGGTAGCCGTCGCCGCGCAGGCCGATGTAGCCGAAGTTGTTCTTGATGTAGGCGTCGATGCAGCTGTTGTGCGCGATGTCCACCTTGTAGCCGTTGTAGTGGCTGTAGGTGCCCGACGCGTGGCCGACCTCGGTGCCGCCGGTGATGTTGATCGCGCAGCCGCTGGCCCGCTTCAGCGTGATGACGCCGTCGACCGTGCTCTGGTTGATCTGTTCGTAGGACGTGCACGTCGAGTTGGACCGCGTGGTGCAGCCGCCGCTCGACGAGTGCGTCACCCCGGCCGCGGACAGCTGCGACGCGGCCTGCGCCTGGGTGAGCTTGGTGACCTCGACGGTGGCCGACGCCGTGCCGATGGTGGCGAACACCGTCGTCGCCGCGGCCGCGGCCAGCCCCAGTGCCGCCCGCGCCAGCATCCGTTGTCCCGGCATGAGTTGCCTCCTCTTCTGCGACGATCCGGACGCCGGTGAGCCAAATCGGGACGGCCATAACTTCGCCAAACTCCGGCCGCCGCCCGCCGGGCCGGCTGCCGTCAGGTCCTGATCTTCGTCAAGACTTCACGAGTCCGGTCCCGGTCCGGGGATCCGCTCGTGACGGCGTCGAGTTCCCGCAGCGCGCGCAGCTCCCACAGCGGGAACCCGAGGTCCCGGAACAGGCCGGCCGAGGTGCGCAGCACCCGTTCCGCTTCGCCGCTGTCCCCCGCTTCGGCCTGCGTCCGCCCGAGGCTGAGCAGGGCGTACCCGGCGCCGCGGCGATCGCCCAGCTCCTGGAAGACGGCCAAGGCGAGCCGCAGGTGCCGCCGCGCGCCCGCCGAGTCGCCCGCGCGGTGGCGGGCCTCGGCGAGGCTGCGGTGGGTGTAGGCGGCGGCGTGGCGGTGCCCGATCTGCTCGAACAGCGCCAGCGACCGCGCCAGGAAGCGCTCTCCGTCGGCGACCTCCCCGGCTTCGGTGTGCAGGTCGCCGAGGCTGCGCAGGACGTGGGCTTCCCAGTGCCGCTCGCGGGTGCGGACGGCACCGCCGAGCGCGCCGGTGAGCAGGTCCGCCGCCTGGTCCCGGTCGCCGTGCCGGCGCAGGACGTCGGCGTAGCGCTTCGCGGCGTGGTCGTGCCCGCGGCTGTCGTCGCAGTGCCGGGCCAGCAGCATGCTCACTTCGAAGCTTTCGACCGCGCGCCGGACGTCGCCGACGTCCTCGGCCAGCGAGCCCAGCTGCGCCGCCGCGGCGGCCTGCCCGCGGTGGTCCCCGCACGCGCGCAGCAGGCCCATCGCCTCCCGCAGCTCGGCTTCGGCGGCCCGCGGGTCACCGCCGTCGAGGTGAACGTCGGCGAGCGCGGCCAGCACCGCGCCGGTGCCCCGCGCGTCGGCCAGGGCGCGGTAGCGGTGCTCGGCCAGAACGAAGCAGTTCTCCGCCCGCTGCCGGTGCCCGTGCTGCCAGTGCACGGCACCGAGGTGGTGGAGCTTCTCGGCCTCCGCCCGCGGGTCACCGCGGCGGCGGGCCGCGGCCAGCCCGAGCACCGAGACGGCGCGGGCGGCGTGGCCGAGCCACGGGGTGCCCGCCAGCGCGGTGCAGGCGTCGGCGAGCCGTTCGGTCAGCTCGTGCCAGCCGTGCGCGCCGGCCAGGCGGGCGGTGGCGGCGAGGTGCGCGGTTTCCGCGGCCGCCCAGCCCGCCGGGTCGGCGGTGATCCGCCGGGAGACCGCCGGATCCGGCTCGGGCAGGCCCGGTGCCGGGCGGCCGCGGGCGTGTTCGGCGTGCACCAGCGCGGCTTCGCACGCCCGGCGCAGCGCGGCCTCGTCGGTCTCCGCCGGGGTCTCCGCCAGGACCAGCCGCACGAACGGCGGCACCGCCCACCGCGGGCCCACCGGGTCGAGCAGGTGCGCGGCCGCCAGGTCGTCGAGCCGGTCGCGGGCTTCGCCGAGCGGCCGGTCGAGCAGGGCCGCGGCGCACCAGTCCGGGACGGTGGCGCCGAAGGCGGCGAGCAGCCGCAGCAGCGCCACGTCGGCGGCCGGGCGCTCCCGCAGCGCCGACGTCACCGCGGCGCGGACACCGAGGTCGCCCGCGGTCAGCTCGTCGAGCCGGCGGCGGTCGTCGGCGAGCCGCGCGACGAGGTCGCCGACGCACTGGTTCGGCCGGGCCGCGAGCTTCACCCCGGCGATCCGGACGGCCAGCGCGAGGCCACCGCAGTGCTCGAGAAGCCGTTGTACCGCTTCGGGTTCCGCCCGCAGCCGGGCCTCCCCCGCGATCGCCGCCAGCAATGTCCAGGCGTCCTCTGTGGACAGTGGCGGCACGGCGATCGCCCGCGCTCCGCACAGCCCCGGCAGTTCCCGGCGCGTGGTGACCAGCGTGGCGCAGCCGGGCCCGCTGGGCAGCAGGGCGCGCACCTGGGCCTCCGACGCGGCGTCCTCGAACAGCACCAGCAGCCGCCGGTCGGCGGTACAACTGCGCCACAGCCCGGCCAGCCCCGCGCGGTCGGCCAGTTCGGCCGGCGTCGCGCCGAGCCGGCGCAGGAACCCGGTCAGCACGGCCGCGGGTTCGGCGGGTGTCCCGTCCGGGGCGCGCAGTGCCGCGGTCAGCTGGCCGTCGGGGAACCGGCGGCGGGCGCGCCAGGCCGCCTGGACCGCCAGCGCCGACTTCCCGGCCCCGGCGGCGCCGTGCAGCACGACCGGGGCCGGCCCCCGCAGCGCCCGGGCGACGTCGGCGAGCTCGGCGGCCCGCCCGGTGAAGTCGGGCACCGCGGGCGGGAGCTCGGCGGGCGGCCCCGGCGTCGTCCACTCCGTGCCGGCGATGCGCCGGTACACCGCGACGAGGTCGGCACCCGGCCACACGCCCGCCTCGTCCCACAGCGCCCGCCGCGTCCGGCGGAGCACCTCCAGGGCCGATTCGCGGCGGCCGACGGCGCCGAGCGCGGCGGCGAGCCGGGCGGCGAACCGCTCGTCGGCGGGCCGCGCCGCGACCACCGGGTCGAGCCGTTCGACGACGGACCGGCCGTCGCCGTCGGCGAGTTCCAGCTCGACCAGCTGCAGCAGCGCCGCCGAGCGGCGGTCCTCCAGCCATAGCTTGTGCGCCTCCAGCAGCGGGCCGCCGGCGACGTCGGCGAAGGCGTCGCCCCGCCAGCACGCCAGGGCCCGTTCGAGCGCGCGGCGGCGCTGGGCCCGGTCGTCGGCCCCCGAGGCGAGCAGCGCCAGGAACTCGTCCGAGTCCAGCTCCCCCGGCTCGACGGCCAGCGCGTAGCCCCGCGGCCCCGAGCGCAGCCGCTGCCCGGCCTCGGCGGCCCCGAGGCCGGGCGAGAGCGTCTTGCGCAGCTTCGACACGGTGACCTGGACGACCGCCGCGGCGCTCGGCGGCGCGCCGTCCGGCCACAGTTCGTCGACCAGCGTGTCTCGGCCGACGAACCGGCCGGCGCGGGTGAGGAGGACGGCGAGCAGCCGCCGCGGCTGGGCCGCCGACGGCAACGGGACGGAGGCCGCCAACGGGCCGAGGACCTGGAACCGCACGGCTACCACACCCCACCCGCGAGATCACCTGATCGAGCGAGCCGAATCTAGCCGTCCGGCGCGCCGGCGGAACCCCGCTCACCCGGATGGCCGACGACGTTCGTCCTCACGCGTGCGCGAGCAGTTTCGCCAGCAGCTCCGGGTGCTGCGCCAGTCCCGCGCGCAGGGTGTGTTCGCGCAACGGCTTCAGGTCGCCGTACGGCTGGTTCGCCCAGTCCAGTGCGCCCTGCGGCGGCTCGGGGTCGTACTCGATGGCGAACTGGATGTTCGTCGCGACCTGCCGTCCGGCCAGCCGCTCGGCCAGGTGCAGCGCCAGGTCGATGCCCGCCGAGACGCCGGCCGCGGTGATCACCGGGCCGTCTTCGACCCACCGCCGGGCGACGGGGGTGGCGCCGAGGCCCGGCAGCAGGTCGCGGAACATCCAGTGCGTCGTCGCCTCCCGGCCCTGCAGCAGCCCGGCCGCGCCGAGGACGAGCGAGCCGGTGCACACGGAGGTCATGAGCTCGGCGTGGCCGGCCGCGGTGCGCAGCCAGGCGAGGAGGCGTTCGTCCGCCATCGCCTGCAGGGTCGGCACGGTGCCGCCGGGCACGAGCACCGCGAAGGGGGACGGCACCTCGTCGAACGTGTGGCTCGGGGCGATCCGCAGCGGCGTGTCGGTGCCGACGGTGTCCTTCGTGGCGCCGACGACGACGGTCCGGTAGCGCGCGTCCATCTGGGCGAGCGCGCCGAGGACTTGCAGCGGGCCGACGAGGTCCAGCGGGGTCAGGCCGGGGTAGACGACGAAGGCGATGGTCTTGGGGTCATCGGTCATGCCGCTCACGGTGGCTGCCGCACCGGACGCGGGCGACGCGGATGTCCGGATTCCTGCGAACCACGTCCGAGCGCCGGTCGGGCTGCTAGCGTTCGATCATGCCAGGCTCACCCAGACGGGTCGCGATCGTCGGTTACGCCGACGCCGAGCTGCTGGACATCGCCTGCCCCGCCGATGTGTTCGACGCCGCGAACCGGCTCGGCGCGCGCCCGCCGTACGAGCTGCAGCTGGCCTCGGTCGACGGCCACGGCATCCGCACCGGCTCCGGCCTGACGCTGCAGCCGCACCTGCGTCTGGACCAGGTCTCGGGCGACCTCGACACGCTGGTCGTCGCGGGCGGCTGGGGCAGCACGGCCGCGGCGGCCGACGAGCGCGTCCTGGCCCACGTCCGCCGGCTGGCCCGCACCAGCCGCCGCGTCGCGTCGGTGTGCACGGGCGCGGAGGTGCTCGCGGCGGCGGGGCTGCTCAACGGCCGCCGCGCGACGACGCACTGGCGGTACGCGGCCCGCCTGGCCCGGGACTACCCGTCGGTGACGGTGGACCCGGTCCCGCTGTACGTCCGCCACGGCAACGTCTACACGGCGGCGGGCGTCACGAGCGGGCTGGACCTGACGCTGTCGCTGGTGGAGGCCGACCACGGCCCGTCGCTGGCCCGCGAAGCCGCCCGCGCGCTGGTGACGTACCTGCAGCGGCCGGGCAACCAGGCCCAGGTCAGCCTCTTCCTGGCCGGGCCGCCGCCGGAGCACCGCGAGGTCCGCGACCTGACGGCGTACATCGCCGAGCACCTCGACGCCGACCTCGGCACCCCGGCCCTGGCGACCAGGGCCGGGATCAGCACCCGCCAGCTGACCCGGCTCTTCGACGCCCACCTGGGCACCACCCCGGGCCGCTACGTCCGCACGATCCGCACCGAACACGCGGCCCGCCTCCTGTCCGGAACGGATCTCCCGCTGGCGACGATCGCCCGCCGCTGCGGCTTCGGCTCGACGGAAACGCTGCGCCAGGCCTTCCTCGACCACTTCGACACCCCGCCGTCGGCCTACCGCAGGGTCCACGTCCGCCAGGCCTACGGCTGAAAGTCCGTGATGCCCCGGCAATCACGCGAGATACCCCTCCAATCACGCGAGATACGTCTCTGATCACGCGAGTTCCGGTTTCGATCACGCGAGTTCGGGGTTTGCTCGGGCGGGTTTCGCCGGGCCGGAGAGGCCGACACGCAGGATTGCGGGGACGACACGGCGCATCGGGACGAACCGGGCCGTCGGCGGCCCCTCGCGCGGGGTGCGGAAACCCGCTGTCAGGATGTGCGGGTGGACCGCCCTGACCTCGACGACGACGAAACCGGCCCGATCCGCCGGATCACGGACGAGGTGTCCCTTTCGCCGGACCGCGGGACGTCCGGAACGCCGGGTACGTCCCGCCAACCCGCCCGCCGCACCCCGCCGGAGGCCGCCCGCCGCGCGGCCGAGCCCGGCCGCCGCCGAGCCGACACCGGCCCCCAGCGCACGACGCACACCGGCTCGCTGCGCCTCCCGGCCGAAAACGGCCGTGCGGAGACCCCGCGGAAACGCCGCGGCGACACCGGACCGCAGCCCGCCGCGGGCAACGACCAAGCCGCCGCACCACGCCGCCGCGGCGACACCGGCCCACAGCGCGCCGCCGAGAACGCCCACACCGACACGACCGCACAACGCCGCCGCGGGGACACCGGACCACAGCCCATCCCGACCGAAAACGGCCGCGCAGAAACCCCGCGCAAACGCCGCGGCGACACGGGACCGCAGCCCGCCGCGGCAAGCAACCAGCCCACCGCCCAACGCCGCCGCGGCGACACCGGACCGCAGCCCGCCGCGAAAAACGACCAAGCCGCCGCACCGCGCCGCCGCGGAGAGACCGGACCACAGCCCATCCCGACTGAAAACGGCGGCGCAGAAACCCCGCGCAAACGCCGCGGCGACACCGGACCGCAGCCCGCGCCGGGCAACGACCAAGCCGTCACACCACGCCGCCGCGGCGACACCGGACCACAGCCCGTCCCGGCAGAAAACGACCGCCCCGCTTCCCGCCGCGGCGACACCGGCCCCCAGCGCGCCACCGAAGCCCGGCCCCGCCGCAAACCCACCCCCGACACCCCGGACGCGCACACCGGCCACGGCCACGGCCACGGCCACGGCCACGGACCAGCCGCCCCCGCGTCCCGGCGCGTGAAAACCCTCCTGATCTGGCTGCTGGCCCCGCTCGCGCTCGCCACCGTCGTCGGCATGGTCGTCCTCTACCCCTGGGGCAAGGCCTCGCCCACCAGCGTCGTCCCGCAGGGCACGCCCGTGCACGCCGACATCCGCGCCACCACCACCGGCCCGTGCCTCGCCCAGGGCCAAGTCCAGGTCGGCGACCAGAGCGATCCGAACGCGAAACCGTGCCTGACCGTCGAACTCACCATGACCGACGGCCCGGCCGACGGGAAACCGCTGCGGCTGACCGTCCCCATCGAGCCCAGCACTCCCCGCTTCACCGCCGGTGACGCCGTCGTCCTCGCCTACAACAACGGGAACCCGGACGACCCGGCCAGTTTCCAGCTCGTCGACTTCCAGCGCGGCACCCCGCTGCTCGTGCTGGCCGCGCTCTTCGCCGTCGCCGTGCTCGTGCTCGGACGGTGGCAGGGCATCGCCGCGCTCGTCGCGCTCGGGTTGTCCTTCGTCGTCATCGCGCTGTTCATCCTCCCGGCCATCCTCGCCGGGGAAAACCCGCTCGTCGTGGCCATCGCCGGGGCCGGCGCCATCATGTTCATCGCGCTCTACCTGACCCACGGGCTCTCCGCGCGGACGTCCGCGGCCGTGCTCGGCACGCTCGTCAGCCTCGCCCTCATCGGCGTCCTGTCCGCGATCTTCTCCGCCGCGGCGTCGCTCACCGGCCTCGACGACAGCACCTCGACGCTCATCGGCTCGCTCGGCCACGGCATCGACGCGCGCGGGCTGCTGCTCGCCGGCGTCGTGATCGGCGCGCTCGGCGTGCTCGACGACGTCACCGTCACCCAGACGAGCGCCGTGTGGGAGCTCCGGCGCGCCAACCCGGACCTGACCTGGCGCGAGCTCTACAACTCGGGCCTGCGGATCGGGCGCGACCACGTCGGGTCGGCGGTCAACACCCTCGTGATGGCCTACGCCGGGGCCGCGCTGCCGGTGCTGCTGTACTCGTCGATCTCCGGGGTGGGGCTCGGGGCGCTGCTCGGCAGCGAGGAGATCGCGCAGGAGATCATCCGCACCCTCGCGGGCAGCGTCGGCATCGTCGCGGCCGTGCCGGTGACCACCGTGCTGGCCGCGTTGATCGCCTCCCGCGAACCGGCCACGCACCTCAGCACGGCGGGCGCGGGACTCAATCCAGCGTAGCCACGAACCGGCTGACCGCCTCCATCGTGAAGCGCTGCACGTACTTGCCCGAGGGCGCCACCGACGCCAGGCGGTAGAGCGGGCGCTCCGCCACGCCGGAGCCGCGCGCCTCCGCCTTGAGCTCGGCGACGAGCAGCTCGCCGAACACGAGCCCGTTCGCCTCGGTGTTGTTCATCAACGCGTTCGCGAGCTTCCGCAGCTGCAGGATGCCCAGTTCGCGCCCGCCGGTCCCGGAGAACACCGCGAGGTCCACCTTCGCCACCTTGCCGCGCTGGCCCGCGTTCACCAGCAGGCTCACCGTGCGGTTGCCCCGGACGTCGCCGATGACGAGGTCGAGGCGGGTCGCTGTCGACAGATCGACCCGGCGCAGGCCCCACGTGCGCACGAGCAGCGTCGAGCCTTCGATCCAGACGCGCCGCCGGATGCTGACCGCCATCACGTACAGCAGCGGCAGCGCGATCACCAGCGCGACGACCAGGCCGGTCACCGTGCCGCCGATCAGGCCGGCGATCCCGCCGAAGGCCGCGGCGACGATCACCACCCCGACCAGTCCCGAGATGCCGCGGCGACGGCGGCCGCGCGGGTCCTCCTCGAACAGCGCGATCCGATCGGACGTCTCCTCGGCCATGTTCACGCCCCCGTCCCGGCCAGGAACGGGTTGCCCGCGCGTTCCCGGCCGATCGTCGTCGCCGGGCCGTGACCCGGCAGCACCACCGTGTCGTCCGGGAACGCCGCCAGCAGGTCCCGCAGCGCCTCCGCCACGTCGCCGCGGCCGATCGACCCGGCGAAGAGCGTGTCACCGGTCAGCGCGAGCCGGCCGCCCTCGGGCGTTTCCAGGCCCAGCACCACCGAGCCCGGCGTGTGGCCGGGCACGTGCCGCACGTCGACGTCCAGGTCCGCGAACACACCCGGCTCGAGCGGCACGCTGCCGCCGTCGTACAGCGGCGCGTCGGCGGGGTGCAGGTGCAGCGGGACGCCGTGTTCGGCCGACAGCGCGGCCGCCGAAGCGACGTGGTCGGGATGGCCGTGGGTGGCCAGCAGGGCCGCCGGGACCAGCCCGTGTTCGCCGAGCGCGGCGGCCAGCGGCGCGGCCACCTCCTGCCCCGGATCCACGACCACGCAGGGCCCGCCGGCGGCCGCCGCCAGCAGGTAGCAGTTGGCCTGCAGCGGGCCGCTGCCGAACCCGACGACGAGCACCGGACGCCTCCCCGGACTTCCGCGCCGGATGGCGCCGATCACGATCGGGTTGAGACTAGCGGGCCCTGTACATGGTCCTCACAGGCTGTGCCCATACACTCCCCCTACCTCAGACGTGTGACACGAGCGGAAACCTGGAGGGTACGGGGTGGCGACCAACCAGCAGCGCCGCGAAGCTGCGAAGCGCAAGCTCGAGCGGCAGCTCGAGCGCCGAATGGAGCAGCAGAAGCGACGCCGGATGATCGGGGCTGGTGTAGTCGGCGTGGCCGTCCTCGTCGTCGCCGGTGTCGTGGTGTGGATCGTGAGCGCGAACAGCGGCGACAGCACGAACACCGCGTCGCCGTCGTCTTCGGCCGCTCCGCCGCCCACCGACCTGCAGATCCCGACGCAGCGCACCGCGCTGCCGAAGCGGTCGAAGCCGCTGCCGAACCCGACGACGTGCGACTTCAAGGCCGACACGACGGGCAAGGCGCCGAAGAAGGTGAACCTGCCCGACGGCAAGAACGTCTCCTCGACCGGCACGGTGAACGTGACGCTCAAGAGCACCGCGGGCGACATCCCGCTGACGCTCGACCGGGCGCTCGCCCCCTGCGCGGTGCAGAGCTTCGTCAGCCTGTCCAAGCAGAACTTCTACGACGGCACCATGTGCCACCGGCTCGGCACCGAGGGCCTGCAGATGCTGCAGTGCGGTGACCCGTCGGCCACCGGTGACCCGACCCAGGACGGTCAGGGCGGCCCGGGCTACACGATGCCGGACGAGGCGTTCCCGGAGATCAAGTACGGCCGCGGCATCCTCGCCATGGCGAAGACGCAGGCCCCGAACTCGGGCGGCAGCCAGTTCTTCATGGTCTACGGCAACGCCGACGGCCTCCCGGCGGACTACTCGGTGTTCGGCAGCATCAGCGACGAGGGCCTGAAGGTGCTCGACGCGGTGGCGAAGGCGGGCATCGCGAACCCGAACCCGCAGGACGGCACCGGAGCGCCGACCAAGCAGGTCAAGTTCACCGGCGTCACCGTCTCGTAGTCCCCAGCCGACCGAAACCGCCCGTTCCGGACGTCCGGAACGGGCGGTTTCGTGCGTTCTCCCGGACGGAGATCTGAACCCCGGCCGCACCGGCCCCGTGTAGAGGGCAACACCGCCAGACCCAACGGGGTCGCCGGGGAGAGGTGCCGACGATGGTCGAAAACCGGGTTCGCGCGGTCCGCCGCGTCCTCGGGCGGGCCGGCCAGGCCGGCTGCGCCGGTGTCCTCTTCGCCGTGCTCGCCGGTGGTCCCGCGTTCGCGCAGACCGATCCCCCGCCGCCGCCGGTGAAGTACTTCATCGTGCCGCACGCCGACAACCCCGACGACATCACGCTGTTCAAGATCGCCGAACGCGCGCTCGGCGACGGACGGCGCTTCCCGGAGATCTTCGCGCTCAACCAGGGTCGGCCGCGCCCGGACGGCACGCCGTTCACCGATCCCACGTCGATCGAGCCGGGTCAGGTGCTCCAGCTGCCCGAGGACGCCGCCGCGCAGCCGGGCGTGCAGTTCGGCCCGCTGCCGGCGACCCCGCCCGTCACCCCGGCCGCCCGGCCCGCTCCGGCCGCCGCGGAGCCGTCCGGGCTCGGCGCCGGGCTGGCGTCGGCCGTCAGCGGCACCGGCGGCCTGTTGACCGGCCTGCTCGCCGGGCTCTGGTGGCGCCGGCGTCCGCAGCTGCTGCCGCCGGCGCCGTTCGAACCACCCGCGCGCGAGGAAGAGGACTTCGGCGCCGGCTCGGTCAGCGGCACCCTGCCGCTGCCGATCGTGGTCCCCGAACCGCGGCCGGACGTCGTGTTCCGGCCGGAACCGATCACCACCGAGCTGGCGATCATCGTGCTCGACACGGCCGAAACGCAGGTGATCGCCGCGGTCCGGCCGGGCTCGCGCTTCCACTTCCGGATCGGCGGGCAGCCGGACTCCGCGGACAGCTCCACCGTGCTCGTCGTCGACGCCGAAGGCGAGCAGCCCTGACCCCGTGGCGTGCCCGCCGGGGCACGGTGCGCTGAACGGATCAACCGGCGCCGGAACACTGGCCAGCGGGCCGCCGGGCCCGCGATAGTCGTCTCATGACCTGGGATCCGTTCGGCACCCTTCGGAAGGCCCTGTGGATCGGCGGCGCTGCGTGGACCGGGAAGTCCACCGTCGCGCGGCTGCTGGCCGAGCGGCACGGCCTGACGACCTACCACCACGACGACCGGGCCCGGCCCGGCACCCCGCTGCCGGACGACCTCCCGGCGGGCGACCAGCTGACCGCGATGATGGCCGAGTTCGGCAACCGCTTCCGCTACGCCGTCGACGACCTGCGCGCGCTGACCTCGCCCCGGCCGATCGTCGCCGAAGGCCGCGGGCTGCGGCCGGAACTGGTCGCCCCGCTCGTGGACTCCCCCGATCGCATGGTGGTGCTGGTGCCGACCGAGCTGTTCCGCCAGCACCAGCTCCGCCACCGGCCGGCCGGACCCGCGATCCCCGTGCAGCGCACCCGGTTGACGCGCGACCGGATGCTCGCCGCGCACGCCGTGCGGGCGGCGCGCGACCTCGGCATCCGCGTCATCGAAATCGACGGCAAGCTCGACCCGGCCGGGGTCACCGACGTCGTCGCCGAGCACTTCCACGCCTACCTCGACGGCTGAGCTCAGCGGAAGGTGAACCGCGGCGGACGCCGTTCGAGGAACGCGGCGACGCCTTCCGCGTAGTCCTCGCCGTGCAGGGCTTCCGAGCGGATCTCCTCGACTTCGGCGTCCGGCGATTCCTGGCCGGCGACGATCTTTTCGATGATCCGGTTCATGCCGCGGATCGACGCCTGGGAGCGCGAGCACAGCGTTTCCGCGAACGCCAGCGTCGAGGCCTCGAGGTCGTCGGCTCCGAAGACGTCGTTGAGCAGGCCGATTTCCCGGGCACGGGCGGCGGTGATCAGCTCGCCGGAGAGCAGGAAGTACTTGGCGTGCGCCGGGCCGACGAGCGAGACGAGCTGGCGCGTCGAGTCGAAGTGGTAGACGATGCCCAGCTTCGCCGGGGTGATGCCGAACCGCGCGCCCTCGGCGGCGAACCGGAAGTCGCAGGCCACCGAAACCTGGCAACCGCCGCCGATGCAGTTGCCCCGGATCATCGCGACCGACGGCTTCCGCATCGCGGTGAGGGCGGCGACCGCGCCTTCGACGGCCTTGTCGTAGCTCGCCGCGCCGTCCGCGGTGGTGCACAGTTCCCCGAACTCGCTGATGTCGGCGCCCGCGGAGAAGTGCCGTCCCGCGCCGGCGACGACCAGGACCTTCAGCGCCGGATCGGCCTCCACCTCGGCGACGACGTCCGGGATCGCCGCCCACATGCCGTAGGTGATGGCGTTCATCTTCTCCGGCCGCGTCAGCGTCAGGCGCGCGACTTCGCCGTCGCGGGTCAGGTCGAATCCGTCGGTCATGGACGGCACTTTAACGCTCGCCCTCAGCGAAACCTGCGGTGTGTGACGCGGTCGGGTGGCTAGTTTGGGGCCATGGCGACGATCGAGGTGGGCGGGACGGCGTTCGGCTGCGACGAAGCGGGAGAGGGGCCCGCGGTCGTGCTGCTGCACGCCGGGATCGGCGACCGCCGGATGTGGGACGCGCAGTTCACCGAGCTCGCCGCCACCCACCGGGTGATCCGCTACGACCGCCGCGGCTTCGGGGAGACCCGCGGCGAAACCGGCGAACACGCCCACTACGAGGACCTGCTGGCCCTGCTCGACGCCCGGGGGATCGAGCAGGCCGCCCTCGTCGGGGCGTCGATGGGCGGGGCGTGCGCGCTGGACGCCGCCCTCGCCGCGCCGGAGCGGATCACCCGGCTGGTCCTGCTCGGTTCGGGGCTGAGCGGGCACACCTGGCCCGGCCACATGCAGGCGGACATCGCGAAGGTGACGGCGGAAATCCTGCCGGCGGGCCGCCTGGCCCGGTACCAGGCCCGCGAACTCGAGGTGGCCCCGGCGGACGTGCGGGCCATGGCGGAGGCCAACATCCGGTACCTGGTCGCCGGCCCGGAACGCGACGTTTCGGTGCTGCCGGCCGAAATGCTGGCACTGGTGCGGGAAATGTGCGAGCAGGTCTACCGGCACGACTGGACGGCTCCACAGTGGACGGAGCGCGTCCCGGACACCCGGCACCGGCTCGCCGAGATCACCACGCCGGCGCTGGTGGTGATCGGGACATCGGACGCGCGGGGGCTCGTGGAGCTTTCGCAGCACCTGGCGGAGTCGTTGCCGCAGGCCGAACTCGTCGAGCTGGCCGATGCCGGGCACCTGCCGTCGATGGAACGGCCGGCCGAGGTGAACGCCCTGCTGCGGAAGTTCCTCTAGCCCGGGTTTCCGCCTGGAACGGGTCGCCGGGAAGTCGTCAAGAAAGCAGCCGCGCGGTCAGTTCCCCGCGGCTGCGGACACCCACCTTGCCGAACACCGACTTGAGGTGGTCCTGCACGGTGTGCGCCGAGATCGCCAGCCGGGCCGCGATGTCCGTTGTGGACAGCCCGGCCAGCACCTCGCGGCAGACGTCGCGCTCCCGGGCGGTCAGGCCGTAGGCGGCGAGCAGCACGCCCAGCAGCTCGGCACCCGAGGCGCGGTCGACGGTCACGACCGTTTCGCCGTCGCCCTCCCCCGCCACCAGCAGGCTCGCGTGCAGCACGATCCACCCGCCGTGGGCGTCGCGGACGCGGGCGCGGAACGTCCCCGTCGCGGCCGCGCGGGCGCCGGTCACGACCGCGCGCAGCAGGACGGCGAACCGGCCCGGGGCGATTTCGTCGAGTTCGGTGCGCCACGCTTCGGTCGCGGCGGTGGCCGCGCGCTGCCTGCCGTCCGGGCCGACCACGACGATCGCCGGCTCCGCCCGCGGCCCCGGCCCGCGGGTGCGCGCGGCCACCCGGGTCGCCGTCGCGAGCGCCGGGGCGACCGACGTCAGGAATTCGACCTCGCGGTCGCTGAACTCGCCGCGCCGCACCAAGCCGGCCGCGCCCCACGACGTGCCGTCGACCCGGAACACCGCGCGCAGGTCGTGGCCGAGCCCCAGCGGCCGCCAGACCTCGTTGAGCCGGCCGCTGCGCTCGGCGACCCGCCGCGGCAGGTCGGTCAGGCGCGCCACCGGCACCGGCCGCCGCGCCAGCTCGGCGAAGGTGCCGGGCTGCGCGCCGTCGTACTCGTAGGCCGCCAGCAGCGGCTCGTACTCGCCGGGGATGCGGGCCCGGCCGCTGGTCATCGAGCTGATCACCGCGGTGTCCGGGTCGAGCGACGCCCAGCAGGTCAGCTCGGCCGGCACCACGCGGTCGACCAGCTCGATCGCGGCGGCGTGCAGCTCGGCGACGCCGAGGCCCGCCGTGGCGAGCGCGGCGACGTCCCGCCGCACCGCCTGCGCCCGGCCGTCCCACATGGACGCAGTATGCGCCGCCCGCGCCCGAGCGGGTATCCCACATTTCCGGGATGGCCCCGGTGGCGGCCGCGTTCCTACCGTCGTCGGCATGACCCACTTCAGCGCCCCGGGTGACGGCCCGGAACTCGACACGCACGACGCGCGGATCACCGTCAAGGTCGGCGCGGAACACACCGGCGGCACCTACGAGGTGTTCGAGGTCGACGCACCCCGCGGGCCGTCGGTCCCGCCGCACACCGAGCCGTGGGCGAAGACCTTCTACGTGCTGCACGGCCGCATCACGGTCTACGTCGACGGCGAACTCCACGACCTCGACCCCGGGGCGTCGATCAGCATCCCGGCGGGCGCGGTCAACACCTTCACCGTGCACACGCCGTCGGCGCAGTTCCTCGCGCTGTGCCCGACCGACGGGATGGGCCGCTTCTTCCGCGCCGTCGACGAGGCACCGCCGGAGCGGATCCCGGAGCTCGCCGGGCGCCACGGGATCGAGCTCGTGCCGTGAACGCCGTCGCGCAGGTCTTCGCCGGGGTGGCGGTGCTGGTGCACCTGCTGGCGTTCGCCTGGGAAGTGCTGCTCTTCGAACGGCCGGGCGTGCACGAGGGCATCTTCCGGATCCCGACGGTGAACCTCCCGGCCACCCGGCTGTGGTCGTTCAACGTCGGGTGCTACAACCTGTTCCTCGCCGCCGGCCCGGTGCTCGGGCTGGTCCTGCTGCACACCGGCCACGTCGGGGCCGGGCGGGCGCTGGTGCTCTACTGCTGCGGGTTCATGCTGCTGGCCGGGGTCGCCCTGGGGGTGTCGGACGTGCTCGCGCTCAGCCGCCCGCGCGGCGCGGGCCGCGGTGGGGCACTGGCGCAGGCGCTGCCTTCGCTGGGCGCGCTGGTCGCGGCGTTGTTCTAGCTCTGGCCGGTCAGCTGCTCGCTCCACGCCTTGATCGCCGCGGCCTGCTCGGGCGTGAGCCGGTCGAGGACGAGGCGGCGGATGTTGGCTCCGTGGGCCCGGACCGCGTTCTCCGCCGTCCGGCGGCCTTCGGCGGTCGGCTCGATCCCGGTGCGCCGTCCGGTGGCGCCGTCCTCGATGCGCGCCACCAGGCCGCGGTTCTCCATCCGGGTCAGCAGGTGCGCGACGCGGCTCTTCTCCCAGTCGAGCGCGTCGGCGAGCTCGCCGACGCGCATCGGCCCGGTCAGCGTCATCAACACGCTGAACTCGGCCTTCGAAATGCCGCAGTCGCGCTGCAGCCCCCGGTCGAGTTCGCGGGTGAGCAGCCGCTGGGCACGCACCCAGGTGTCCCAGAACTCCCACTCCGCCGGCTCCAACACAGGAGTAGCATACTGAGTTGACGCGTCAACTCTTGGAGGAGAGCGATGAAGACACTGCTGCGCGGCGGCATGGTGGTCAGCATGGACCCGGCGCTCGGGGACCTCCCCCGCGGTGACGTCCTGGTCGAGGACGGCCGGATCGCCGCCGTCGCTCCGGAAATCGAGGCCGACGGCGCCGAGATCGTCGACGCGACGGGGAAGATCGTGCTGCCCGGCTTCGTCGACACGCACCGGCACACCTGGCAGACGGCGTTCCGCGGCCTCGGCGCGGACTGGACGTTCGACCAGTACCGCGTCGCCGCGCACGGCACGCTCAAACCGCACTACCGGCCCGAGGACGTCTACCTGGGCAACCTCCTCGGCCGGCTGGAAGCCCTGAACTCCGGCGTCACGACCATGCTCGACTGGTTCCACTGCGCCCTCCACCCGGAGAACGCCGACGCCGCGATCGCCGGGCTGCACGACGCACCCGGCCACTCGATCTTCTGCTACGGCGCCGACGGACCCGACGTCGCGCCGGAGATCCGGCGGGTGCGGGCCCTGCTGCCGGGCGACGACCTGGTGCTCGGCCTGCGCGGACCGGTGATCTCCACGATGGACGAAACCGCCGCCGATGTCCTGCTGGCCCGGGAACTCGGGCTGCCGGTGAGCGTGCACGTCCACGGCACGGGCGGCTGGCGCCACGGCGACCGGCCGATCGCCGGGATGGCCGAGCGCGGGCTGCTCGACGAGCGCACCACCGTCGTGCACGGCAACGGCCTGTCCGACGACCAGCTGAGGATGCTCGCCGACGCGGGCTCGTTCGTGTCGGTCAGCCCGGACGTCGAGCTGAAGATGGGCTTCGCGCCGCCGGTGACCGGCCGGGCGCTCGCCGCCGGCCTGCGCCCGACGTTGTCGGTCGACGACTGCCTGTCCGCCGGGGGTGACCTGTTCGGCGCCATGCGCACGGCGCTGGCCGTCGACCGCGGCCTCACGACGCGGACCGTCCTCGAGTGCGCCACGACCAACGGCGCCCAGGCCTGCGGGCGCAACACCGGCAGCCTCACCCCCGGCCAGGACGCCGACCTCGTCCTGCTCGACGCCGAGGACCTCTCGGTCTTCCCCGTCGGCGACCCGGTCGGCACGATCGTCAGCGCCGGTCACCCCGGCCTGGTGGACAGCGTCTACGTCGCCGGGAAGGCGGTCAAACGGCACGGCCGCCTGCTCGGCGTCGACTTGCCGCCGTTGCGCGCGCGGCTCCTGGAGTCGCGAGAGCGGATCGCCGCGGCCGCCGGCGTCTCCTTGATCGGTCAGGAAGCCGACGTCACGCGGTAGACGTCGTAGACGCCTTCCACGCCGCGGACCACCTTCAGGACGTGGCCGAGGTGCTTCGGGTCGCCCATCTCGAACGAGAAGCGGCTGACCGCGACCCGGTCGCGGGACGTGGTCACCGACGCCGAAAGGATGTTGACCTTCTCGTCGGCCAGCACCTTGGTCACGTCCGACAGCAGGCGGTGCCGGTCGAGCGCCTCGACCTGGATGGCCACCAGGAACACCGACGACGCCGAAGGCGCCCATTCGACCTCGACCAGCCGCTCGGGCTGGGACTGCAGGTCACCGGCGTTGGTGCAGTCGGTGCGGTGCACCGAAACGCCGCCGCCGCGGGTGACGAACCCGAGGATCTCGTCGCCCGGCACCGGGGTGCAGCAGCGGGCGAGCTTCGCCCAGACGTCGCTGGCGCCCTTGACCACGACGCCGACGTCGTTGGAGCCGCGGCGGCGGGTCACCGTGGACGGCGTCGCGCGCTCGGCGAGCTCCTCCTCCGCCGCGTCGACGCCGCCGATCAGCGCCACCAGCCGCTGGACGACGTGCTTGGCGCTCGTGTGGCCCTCGCCGACCGCCGCGTACAGCGACGAGATGTCGGCGTGGCGCAGCTCGGTGGCCACCGCGCCCATCGACTCCGCGGAGACCAGGCGCTGGATCGGCAGGCCGACCTTGCGGATCTCCTTGGTGATGGCTTCCTTGCCGCCTTCGATCGCCTCGTCGCGGCGCTCCTTGGCGAACCACTGCCGGATCTTCGCGCGGGCCTTCGGCGAACCGGCGAACTGCAGCCAGTCGCGCGACGGGCCGGCGTTTTCGGCCTTGGACGTGAAGATTTCGACGACTTCGCCGTTCTCCAGCTTGCGCTCGAGGGCGACCAGGCGGCCGTTGACGCGGGCACCGATGCAGCGGTGCCCGACCTCGGTGTGCACGGCGTAGGCGAAGTCGACCGGCGTGGACTCCACCGGCAGCGTGATCACGTCGCCCTTCGGCGTGAACACGAAGATCTCGCGGGAGGCCAGCTCGTACCGCAGCGACTCGAGGAAGTCGCCCGGGTCCGCCGCTTCCCGCTGCCAGTCGAGGAGCTGGCGCATCCACGCCATCTCGTCGACGTCCATGGCGTTGCCGGTGTGCGTGCCCTTGGTTTCCTTGTAGCGCCAGTGCGCGGCGATGCCGTACTCGGCGGTGCGGTGCATTTCGTAGGTGCGGATCTGCACCTCGAGGGGCTTGCCGTCCGGGCCGATCACGGTGGTGTGCAGCGACTGGTAGACGCCGAACCGCGGCTGGGCGATGTAGTCCTTGAACCGGCCGGGCACCGGCTGCCACAGCGCGTGCACGACACCCATCGCGGCGTAGCAGTCGCGGACGTCCTCGACGAGGATCCGGACGCCGACCAGGTCGTGGATGTCGTCGAGGTCGCGGCCGCGGACGATCATCTTCTGGTGGATCGAGTAGTAGTGCTTCGGCCGGCCCTCGACCTTGGCGGTGATCCGCGAGGAGACGAGGTTGCTGGTCAGGTCCGTGATGACCGAGCGCAGGTAGATGTCGCGCGAGGGCGCGCGGTCGGCGACCAGGCGCACGATCTCGTCGTACTTCTTGGGCTGCAGGATCGCGAACGCGAGGTCTTCGAGCTCCCACTTGACCGTGGCCATGCCGAGCCGGTGGGCCAGCGGCGCGAGGACTTCCAGCGTCTCGCGGGCCTTGCGGGCCTGCTTCTCCGGCGGCAGGAAGCGCATGGTGCGCATGTTGTGCAGCCGGTCGGCGAGCTTGATGACCAGCACCCGGGGGTCCTTGGCCATCGCGATGACCATCTTGCGGATGGTCTCGGCCTCGGCGGACGAGCCGAGCTGCACCTTGTCCAGCTTCGTGACGCCGTCGACGAGCTCGGCGACCTTCTCGCCGAAGTCGGCCTTCAGGCTTTCGACGGCGTACCCGGTGTCCTCGACCGTGTCGTGCAGCAGGGCCGCCACGAGCGTGGTCGTGTCCATGCCCAGCTCGGCGAGGATGGTGGCGACGGCGAGCGGGTGGGTGATGTACGGGTCGCCGGACTTGCGCCGCTGGTTGCGGTGCAGCTCCTCGGCGACGTCGTAGGCGCGCTGGAGCAGGCCGAGGTCGGCGTTGGGGTGGAGCTCGCGGTGGATGACGGCCAGTGGCTCGAGGACCTGCTTGACCGGGGCGGCGCGTTGCGCGGTGATCCGCCGGGCGAGCCGGGCCCGGACCCGCCGGGTCGCGGACGGGTTCGGCGCCGCACCGTTCGGCTTCGGCGGCGCGGGCTGTGCCGCCGCCTGCCCGTTCTGCTGGGCGCCCTGCTTCGCGGGCACCGCGGCGTCGAGCTCCTGGCTCACCCGCACCTCCTGCTGCTCGTGCGGCCTTCGGACCACCAGGGTAGCCGTTGCACCTCGCAGCCCTGTCGGGTGCGCCCGTTCAGGGGGATGCCGACGCCCCGACCAGCCCCTTCACGGGACGAAACCCGTCACCCGCGTGATCCGGGCCGTCACTGACGTGATCGAAGCCGGAACTCGCGAGTTCCGGCTTCGATCACGCGAGTTCCGGCCTCGATCACGCGAGTGACGGCTTCGATCACGCGGGTGACGGGTTTCAGCAGGCCTGGAGGGCGTGGACCTTGCGGTCGGCGAGGACCTGGCGGCCGCCCAGGGCGGCCAGTTCCAGGACCACGGACACGCTGTCGACCACCGCGCCCGCGTCCTCGAGGAGCTTGCCGGTGGCCGCGACCGTGCCGCCCGTGGCCAGGACGTCGTCGAGGACCGCGATCCGCTGGCCCGGCCGGACCACGCCGGCCGGGAGCTCGACCGTCGCCGTGCCGTACTCCAGGGCGTAGTCGACCCGGCCCGCCACGGCCGGCAGCTTGCCCGGCTTGCGGATCAGCACCACGCCGAGACCGCGGGCGTACCCGACGGCCGCGGCGAGGAGGAACCCGCGGGCCTCCACGCCGGCGAGCGCCTCGACCGCGGGGTCGAGGGTGTCCGCCAGCGCGTCGGTCACCGCTTTGAACGCACCCGCGTCCGCGAAGAGCGGGCTCAGGTCACGGAACAGCACGCCGGGCTCGGGGAAGTCCGGCACCTCGGCGATCAGGCCGAGGGCGTCGTCGAGTTCCACGTCAGCGCTTCCTCTTCCCGGCCGGGCGCTGCTTCTGGATGCGGGCGGGGACGCTGGCCGCGGCCGCGTACGCCCGCTCCTTGCGCAGTTCCTTCGCCAGGGCGTCGTCGTCCGAGGCGTCGAAGTCCTCGCCCGCCGCCGCCTTGCGCTCCTGGCCCGCGCGACGCTGGCGGACGCGCTCGGCCTGCTGCGCGTACTTCGGGTCGCGCATCTTGAAGTCGACCAGCAGCGGCGTCGCCAGTGCGACCGACGACAGGACGCCGACGAGGGTACCGGTGAGCTGCACCAGCGCCAGGTCCTGCAGCGTGCCCGAGCCGAGCAGCACGTACCCGACGATCAGCAGGCCGAGGATCGGCAGCAGCGCGATGAACGCCGTGTTGAACGACCGCATCAGGGTCTGGTTCAGCGCGAGGTTCGCGGCCTCGCCGTAGGTGCGGCGGGTCAGGCCGAGCAGGCCGCGCGTGTTCTCGCGGACCTTGTCGAACACCACCACCGTGTCGTACAGCGAGAACCCGAGGATGGTCAGCAGGCCGATCACGGTCGCCGGGGTGACCTCGAAGCCGACCAGCGAGTAGACGCCCGCGGTGACGAAGATGTCGTGCAGCAGCGAGATCAGCGCCGCCAGGGCCATCCGCCCGTCGAAGTAGATCGCCAGGAAGATGACCACCGCGACGAGGAACACGCCGAGCGCGATCAGCGCCTTCTGCGAGATCTCCCCGCCCCACGACGCGCTCACCGCGCTGTCGGAGATGGCCTGGACGCTCGGCTGGCCGTTGGTGCCCTTCGGGCCGAGGTCCTGGAACAGGCCCTGCTTGAGCTTCGCGACATCGGCCGCGTTCAGCGTGTCGGTGCGGATCTGGATGGTCGACGCGTTGCCCGTGCCGACCTTCTGCGCTTCGGCCGCCGGACGGCCGAGGGCCTTCTCGAACGAGTCCTTCGCCTGCTGCTCGGTGATCAGGCCGTGCGTGCCGTCGGCCGGCATCTGGATCTGCGTGCCGCCCTCGAACTCGATGCCGAGGTTGAAGCCGCGGAAGATCATCGAGGCGAGGCACACCAGCACCAGCCCCGCGAAGAAGATGTACCAGCGCTTGCGCTTGCCGACGACGTCGAACGCGCCCGTGCCCACGTAGAGCCGGTGGAACACGCTCTCCCGCTTGCCGGGCTTGGCCGCCACCTTGGCGTTGCCCTCGGCGTCCGTGCCCAGTTCTTCGACCCCCATGTCAGGCCTCCTTCACGTTCGCGCGGCCGACCGAGGTCGACTTCTTACGCTGCGAACCCACTTGCTGCACGGCGCCGAGGCCGAGGTGCCTCGGATTGGACAGGAACGCGTTCTTGGACGTGGACACGATGGCCACCAGCGGGTGCGTCACCAGGTACACGACCACCAGGTCGAGCACCGTGGACATGCCGAGGGTGAACGCGAAGCCCTGGACGTCGCCGACCGCGATGACGTACAGGATCGCCGCGGCCAGGAAGCTCACCGCGTCCGAGGCCAGGATGGTGCGCCGGGCGCGGACCCAGCCGCGCGGCACCGCGGACCGGAACGTCCGGCCCTCCCGGATCTCGTCCTTGAGCCGTTCGAAGTAGATGACGAACGAGTCCGCCGTGATCCCGATGGCGATGATCAGGCCGGCGATGCCCGCGAGGTCCAGCGTGTAGCCGATCCAGCGGCCGAGCAGCACCAGCACGGCGAACACCAGCGCGCCGGACAGGGCCAGCGACAGGATGGTGAGCACGCCGAGCAGCCGGTAGTAGAACAGGCAGTAGACGAAGACGACCAGCAGGCCGATGCCGCCGGCGATCAGGCCCGCCTGCAGCGAGGCGAGGCCGAGGGTGGCCGACACCGTGGTCGCGTCCGAGGACGCGAACGACAGCGGCAGCGAGCCGTACTTGAGGATGTCCGAGAGGTCCTTCGCCTCGGCCTGGGTGAACTTGCCGGTGATCTGGGTGTTGCCGTCGAGGATGGCCACCTGGATGTTCGGCGCGGACACGACCTGCGTGTCGAGCACGAACGCCGCCTGCTGGTTGACGTTCTTCGACGTGAAGTCGGCCCAGATCTTGGTGCCCTCGCTCTTGAAGCTGAGGTTCACCACCCACTGGCCGTTCTGGCTGTTGTAGGTCGAGTTCGCGTCGGAGATCTCGGTGCCCGGCAGGAACTCCGGCTCCAGCAGGTACTTGTACGTGTTGTGGTCACCGCAGGCGACCAGCGGCAGCTTCGGGTCGTCGTTGCCTTCGAGGGCGTCCTTGGCGTTCGGCGCGCAGGTGAGCGAGGCCATGGCCTTCGCGACGAGCTCCTGGTTCGGCTGGCCGTCGGCGCCGATCAGCTGCGGGTTCTGCCGGACCGCCTTGGCGGCCTGGATCTGCTGCGCGGTCTGCGCGTCGACCGACCCGTCCGAGGGGGCCGGCGCCGGGGTGGACGCGGGCGGCGGCGGGGTGCTGCTGCTCGGCGCGGCCGGCGTGGTGCTCTGCTGCTGCGCGGGCGCGGCGCCCGGCGCGCCACCGCCACCGGACTTGGTGGTCGGCGCACCGGAGGTCGCCGCCGGCGCGCCGGCGGACGGCGGGGCCGAGCTCTTCGGCGCGCCCGACGTCGGGGCGCCCGTGGCCGGCGGGTTCGTGGCGGGCGGCGCGGTCTGCGGCGGCACCACCGGCTGGGTGGCGCTGGAGACGACCTTCCGGAAGCCCAGCTTCGCGGTCTTGCCCAGGTTCTTCGCCTGGTCGCCCTGCTCGCCGGGGACCGTGATGACGACGTTGTTGCCGTCGAGGAGGACCTCGGTGCCGCTGACGCCGATCCCGTTGACGCGCCGCTCGATGATCTGGCGCGCCTGGTTCAGGGACTCCCGCGTCGGCTGGCCGCCGTCGGGGGTGCGGGCGGTGAGCGTGACCCGGGTGCCGCCCTGCAGGTCGATGCCCAGTTTCGGGGACGGCTTGTGGTTGCCGGTGAGGAACACCAGCGCGTACAGGACGACCACGATCAGGGCGAACAGGGCGAGATAACGTCCCGGGCGGAGATGCCCGGCTGAAGCTGCCACGGTGCTTCGGTCTCCTCGGACGGGGTGGACCCCAACGTTGCGGTGCCCGCCCGGAGGGTTACCGGGAGGGACTGTGTGCGATTCACTCCCGGGCGCGGGTATGACGGCGGACACGCACGCAGCACCGAGACACTACTCGGTGCTGCGTGAGCCCGGCGTGCGAGGCCGTACCGACTTTCGTCGGGATTCCCGCCCGGCCCAGGAGTGCCGCGAAAGTTACTTCTTGCCGTGCTCCAGCGGGGGCGCCACCTGCGCGGTGGTCGGCGGCTCCTCGGTCTTGACCGCGGTGGCGGACTCGATGACGGCCGGCTCCTCGACGGGGGTCTCGTCGACCTCGACGGCGGAGTCTTCCTCGGTCTCGACGACCGGCTCGACCTTCTCGCGGACGGCCAGGCGCAGCCAGGTGGTGACGACACCGGGCGCGATCTCGATGTCGATCGTGTTGTCGCCGGAAGCGTCGGCGACCGTGCCGTAGAGACCCGAGGTGGTCATCACGCGGTCGCCGGGCGCCAGGCTGCTCTGCAGTTCCTGCTGCGCCGCCTGCTGCTTCTTCTGCTTGCGCGTGCTCATCACCAGCGGCACGGCGAGGACGAGCACGAGGAGCAGGGGCAGCAATAGACTTTGCATGATTCTCCGTTCGACGGACACCGGCACGGCGCCGAAATGTCCGGTTCTTGGGTGTGTGCTCCGGTCAAGTGTGCCAGGTACCAGCGCGGACGCCGACACCCACCCGCCGGTTCGGGCCGCTCAGTCCTGCTCGAACAGCGTCGGCCCGCCCTGGTCCGGGCGCCCCGGGAGGTCCGCGGGCGGCACCATGCCGAGGTGTTCCCACGCGGTCGCGGTCGCGACGCGGCCCCGCGGGGTGCGGGCGAGCATACCGGCGCGCACGAGGTAGGGCTCGCACACCTCTTCCACGGTGGTCGCCTCCTCCCCCACGGCCACCGCGAGCGTCGAAATGCCGACCGGCCCGCCGCCGAACGACTTGGTCAGCGCGGTGAGGACGGCCCGGTCGAGGCGGTCGAGGCCCAGCTCGTCGACGTCGTAGACGGCCAGCGCGGCGCGGGCGATGTCGCGGGTCACCTTGCCGTCCGCGCGGACCTCGGCGTAGTCGCGGACGCGCCGCAGCAGCCGGTTCGCGATCCGGGGCGTGCCCCGCGAGCGGCCGGCGATCTCGGCGCAGCCGTCGCGGTCGATCGGGATGTCGAGGATCGTGGCGGCCCGGCGGACGACCAGCTCCAGCTCGGCGTCGGTGTAGAACTCCATCTGCCCGGTGAAGCCGAACCGGTCGCGCAGCGGGCCGGTCAGCGAGCCGGACCGGGTGGTCGCGCCGACCAGCGTGAACGGCGCGATCTCCAGCGGGATGCTGGTGGCGCCCGGGCCCTTGCCGACGACGACGTCGACCCGGAAGTCCTCCATCGCCAGGTAGAGCATCTCCTCGGCGGGGCGGGCGATCCGGTGGATCTCGTCGATGAACAGCACGTCGCCGGGGGCCAGGTTGGACAGCATCGCGGCGAGGTCGCCGGCCCGCTCCAGTGCCGGGCCGGAGGTGATCCGGATGGCCGCGCCCAGCTCGGCGGCGACGATCATGGCCATCGACGTCTTGCCGAGCCCGGGCGGGCCGGACAGCAGGACGTGGTCGGGCGGCACGCCGCGGCGCCGCGCGCTCTCCAGCACCAGTTCCAGCTGCTCGCGCACGCGCGGCTGGCCGACGAACTCGTCGAGCTTGCGGGGCCGCAGCGTGCCCTCGACGGTTTCTTCGCCGGTCTGGGCCCACGCCGAGAGGGCTTCTTCTTCCTCCACGGCTTCATACTCCACGGCCGCGCCTACCGCTTCCGGCCGAGGGTGGCCAGCGCGGCGCGCAGCACGCTCGCCGTCGTGTGGCCGTCACCGTCGGCGAGGACCTTGTCGACGGCCTGCTCGGCCTGCTTGGCCGGAAAGCCGAGGCCGGCGAGGGCCTCCACGACCTCCGAGCGCAGGGCGCCGGGGGCGGTGACGGCGGGCGCGTCGCCGGTGCCGCCGAGCGCGGTGACCTTGTCGCGCAGTTCGAGGGTGAGCCGTTCGGCGCCCTTGCGGCCGATGCCGGGCACCGAGGTGAGCACGGTGATGTTGCCTTCGACCAGTGCCGCCCGCAGCTTGTCGGGGTCGAGCACGGCGAGGGTGGCCAGCGCGAGCCGCGGCCCGATGCCGGACACCGTCTGCAGCAGCCCGAACAGCTCGCGGGCGTCGGCGTCGGCGAAGCCGAACAGCGTCAGCGAGTCCTCGCGCACGACCAGTGCGGTGTGCAGGCGGGCCTCTTCCCCGCGGCGCAGGGTCGCCAGCGTCGCCGGGGTGGCCTGCACGGCGAAGCCGACCCCGCCGACCTCGACCACCACGTGGTCGAGGCCGACCGACAGGACTTCTCCGCGTACCGACGAGATCATCGTGCTGCTCCCGGGTTCTTCGCTTGTTTGGCGGCCGCGGCCAGGCGGGCCTTGTGCGTGCGGGCCAGTTCGGCCGCGCGGGCTTCGGCTTCGGCCAGCCGGGCCCGCATCGGCTCCCGCCAGAGGTGGCAGATGGCCAGGGCGAGGGCGTCCGCGGCGTCGGCCGGGTGGGGCGCGACCTCGAGGTTGAGCAGGCGCATCACCATGGCGGTGACCTGCGCCTTGTCGGCCCGGCCCGACCCGCTGACGGCGGCCTTGACCTCGCTCGGGGTGTGGAACACGACGGGCAGCCCGCGGCGGGCGGCGGCGAGCGCGACGACGCCGCCGGCCTGCGCTGTCCCCATCGCGGTCCGGACGTTGTGCTGGGCAAAGACCCGCTCGACGGCGACGGCCTGCGGTTTGTACCGGTCCAGCCACCGCTCGACCTCGTCGGAGATGCCGAGCAGGCGGTGGGCCAGGTCGGCGTCCGCCGGCGTCCGCACGACGTCGACGGCGACGCACCGGACGGCCCGGCCCTTGCCGCCGTCGACCACCCCCAGGCCGCACCTGGTCAGACCGGGGTCGACCCCGAGCACGCGCACCCGCATTCCTTCCCGCCGCGAACACCAGTTCGAGCTTGCAGGCTACTGGGCGGCCCTGCGGCAGGATGGAGGACATGCCGGAGCCGTCGGATTTCGTCACCCACCTGGGACTCCAGCCGTTGCCCGTGGAAGGCGGGCAGTGGGCGCAGAGCTGGCGCTCGGCCGCCGGGTCCGCGATCTACTACCTGCTGGTCGCGCCCGAACGCTCCGCGCCGCACCGCCTGGACCGGGTCGAGGTCTACGCCCACCACGCCGGCGCGCCCGCGGCCGTGCTGCTGCTGCACCCGGACGGCTCGGTCGAACGGCCGGTGCTCGGCACCGACGTCGCCGCCGGGGAACGCCCGCAGGTCGTGGTGCCCGCCGGGACTTGGCAGGCCGCCGTCACGCTCGGCGCGTGGAGCCTGCTGGGCACGGTCGTCGTGCCGCCCTACACCGACGACTGCGTGGAGTTCGCGGCCGCCGCCGACCTCGCGCGGCAGTACCCGGAAGCGGCCGCCGACCTGCGGAAGTTCTAGGGCCGAATCAGGGGCCGTCGACGCCGGGGGTCCAGCTTTCGGGGTCGCCGCTCTCGGTCAGCACCGGCTGCCAGCGCGCGAAGCCCTCGGGCGCGTCCGGGTGCCAGGGGAACTTGCCCTCCGGCGTCGCGACGATCAGCTGCAGCGCCGGGAAGTCGCCGTCGGGGTAGATGAGGAACGCCGAGCCGAAGTACTCCGGGTAGTGGCCCTTGGCGACGCGCTCGAGGACCACCGGGACGCCCTGGAAGAAGTCGTCGTAGCGCCGGCCGACCTCGAAGATCTCGCCGTTGGCCGCGCGGTCGACGTAGGCGTCGAGCAGCACCTGGCCCATCTGGCCGGGCAGCCCGACGACGACCGCCTCCGGCACGTTGTGCAGCGCCCACGCGCAGGCGGTGAAGCAGTAGCCGGCGCCCTCGTCGTCGGAGGCGACGGTGATGACCGCGTTGCCGCGTTCCTTGGCCTGCCCCTCGATCCATTCGATGAGGCGCACTTCGTCCGCGGACAGTTCGGCGGCGATGTCGGCGGCTGCGGCGGGGGTCGTCGAGGTCACGGCGCACATTGTGCCTGACGGGCCACCGGAAGCCCAGTGCCCGGGCCGGAAAGTTTCCGGCCCGGGCACGAAAGCGGTGCGACGTAAGGGAAAACTCAGCCGACTTCGGCGAGCACCTCGTCGGACACATGGAATGCTACGCAGTGCGTAGACGTTCTGGACGTCGTCACCCGACTTCGGCGAGCACCTCGTCGGACACATCGAAGTTGGCGTAGACGTTCTGGACGTCGTCGCAGTCTTCGAGGGCGTCGATCAGCTTGAAGACCTTCTTCGCGCCGTCCGCGTCGAGCGGGACGCTCACCGACGGCAGGAACGTCAGGTCGGCCGACTCGTATTCGAAGCCGGCGTCCTGCAGCGCCTTGCGGACCGGCACCAGGTCGGTCGCCTCGGAGACGATTTCGAAGCTCTCGCCGAGGTCGTTGACCTCTTCGGCGCCCGCGTCGAGGACCGCCATGAGGACGTCGTCCTCGGCCGCCGCGCCCTTGGGCATGAGCACGACGCCCCTGCGGTTGAACAGGTAGGCGACCGAGCCCGGGTCGGCGAGCGAGCCGCCGTTGCGGGTCAAAGCGGTGCGGACCTCCGACGCGGCGCGGTTGCGGTTGTCGGTGAGGCACTCGATCAGGACGGCGACGCCGTTCGGGCCGTAGCCTTCGTAGGTGATGGTCTGCCAGTCGGCGCCGCCGGCCTCTTCACCGGCCCCGCGCTTGCGGGCGCGCTCGATGTTGTCCTGCGGGACCGAGTTCTTCTTCGCCTTCTGGATGGCGTCGTAGAGCGTGGGGTTGCCGTCCGGGTCGCCACCACCGGTGCCCGTGCGGGCGGCCACCTCGATGTTCTTGATCAACCGCGCGAAGAGCTTGCCGCGCTTCGCGTCGAGGTTGGCCTTCTTGTGCTTCGTGGTGGCCCACTTGGAGTGGCCGCTCATCTCTCCTCCATCTGTTCCGTACCCCGGCCGGGCACCGCGTCTCAGGCAGCCTTTCGCACGAGGTCGACGAACAGCCGGTGCACCCGCACGTCGGGCGTCAGTTCCGGGTGGAACGCGGTCGCCAGCACCGCCCCTTGCCGGACCGCGACGATCCTAGCGGTGTCCGCTTCGACGCCGGGCACGCCGCTGACCGTGGCCAGCACCTCGACGCCGTCACCGGCCTTCTCGACCCACGGGGCCCGGATGAACACGGCGCGGACGTCCCCCTCGACGCCGGCGAAGTCCAGGTCCGCCTCGAAGGAGTCGACCTGCCTGCCGAAGGCGTTGCGGCGGACGACGACGTCGAGCCCGCCGAGCTGCTGCTGGTCGGGCCGCCCGTCGAGGGTCTGGCGCGCGAGCAGGATCATCCCGGCGCACGAGCCGAACGCGGGCAGCCCCTCGGCGATCCGCGCCCGGAGCGGTTCCAGCAGCTCGAAGCTCTCCAGCAGCCGCGACATGGTGGTCGACTCCCCGCCGGGCAGCACCAAACCGTCCACTTCGGACAGCTCGGCGGCGCGGCGGACCGGCTTGGCCCGCGCACCCGCTTCGGCCAGCATCGCGACGTGCTCCCGCACGGCACCCTGCATGGCGAGCACACCGATGACCGGTTCCGACGACGCTCCTGCCACCCGACCTCCCGAAAGACCTTCCCACCAGCCTAGACGCCCCCGCCCCGCGCCTCACGAGCAGGTCAGGCCCGCTCCCCCGGCCCGTCGCCCCGGGCGCCCCAATGTGGCCTTCGTTGCGTCACACGCACCGAAGGCCACATTCGTTGCGTCTCACGCACCGAAGGCCGCCTTGGGGCGCCGGCAATGGGCCAACAGCGGAGTGTGAGTGTCCGGTCAGGGGACGCCGGCGAGGCGGAGGAGGGCCGCCGTGGCCGCGGCCGCGACCACCACCAGGACGAACGGGGCCTTCCGCCAGGCCAGGACGCCCGCCACCAGGACACCGGCCGGCCGGGCGATGCCCGCGAAGCCGTGGCCCTCGGTCAGTGCGCTGACCGCGACCAGGGCGGCCAGCAGGACCACCGCCGCCAGCGCCATCAGCCGTTCCGCCTTCGGGGTCAGTTTCACCCGGCTGCGCAGCAGCGGACCCGCGAAGCGGAAGGCGAACGTGCCCACGGCCAGCACGGCCGTGGCGATGAGCAGTTCCGCGCCGTCCATCAGTGCACCTCCTGCGGCTCGGGTTCCTTCGCGGCGACGCCCGCGACCACCCCGGCCAGCGCGAGCAGCACCGGCAGCCCGGCCGGCAGGAACGGCGTCGCGGCCAGCGCGACGAGCACCCCGAGCAGCACCGGCAGCCGGGCCGCCTTGTCGCGCAGGGACGGCAGCACCAGTGCCAGCAGGACGGCCGGGAAGGCCGCGTCCAGGCCGAACGCGTCCGTGTCGCTGATCGCCGTCCCGGCGAACGCGCCCGCGACGACGCCGACGTTCCAGCAGGCGAACAGGCCGATCCCGCACGCCCAGTACGCCGCGCGACGGCGGTGCGCCTCGCGCTGGGCCAGCGCGAACGCGACCGATTCGTCGATCATCAGGTGGCTGCCCGCCAGCCGCGCGGCCCACCGCTCGCCGAGGACGTCGCCGATCGCGAAGCCGAACGGCAGGTGCCGGGCGTTGGCCAGCAGCCCGGCGAGCACCGCGGCGAACGGGTTGCCGCCCGCGGCCACGATCCCGACGAACATGAACTGCGACGCCCCGGCGAAGACCAGCAGCGACATCAGCATCGGCAGCCACAGCGGGAAGCCGGAGCTCACCGCGATGGCACCGTAGGAGACCCCCACGAGACAGTCGGCCAGGCAGACCAGGCCGATGTCGCGGGCCAGGCCCCGATCGAGTGTTCGCCATATCGAACGCATGTGTTCTATAGTGAACACACGACCCCGTGTTCGTCAACGCGAACAAAACGACCGATGGAGCGAACAGTCATGCCGCACGAAACGCCGGGCGCGCCGCTGGACCTCATCGCGGCCTCGCTGCGCCGCGAACGGACCCGCGCGGGACTGTCCCTGACCGAGGTCGCGCGCCGCGCCGGCCTGGCCAAGTCGACGCTGTCCCAGCTCGAGTCCGGCACCGGCAACCCGAGCGTCGAGACGCTGTGGGCCCTCGGCGTCGCCCTCGACGTGCCGTTCTCCCGGCTGGTCGAACCGGACCGCCCGAAGGTCCGGGTGGTCCGCGCGGGCAAGGGCCCGACGGTGTTCGCCGAACACGCCGACTACGCGTGCACGCTGCTGTCGGCTTGCCCCACCGGCGCCCGCCGCGACATCTACGTCGTCCGCGGCGAGCCCGGCACGCCCCGCCGCTCGGACCCGCACATGTCCGGGGTGGTCGAGCACATCGTGCTGTGCGCGGGCCGGGCCCGCATCGGCGTCACGGACGACCCGGAGGAGCTCCTGCCCGGGGACTACATCTCCTACCCCGGCGACGTCCCGCACATCTTCGAAGCCCTCGAGCCGGGCACGTACGGCGTGGAGATCTCCGAATACGTCTAGGGGGCCCGGAGCGCCCGCCGGTACGCCCCCGGCGTGGTGCCGACGCGCTCGCGGAAGCGGCGGCGCAGGTTGACCGCCGAGGCGAGGCCGACGCGGGCCGCGACGGCCTCCACCGGCAGGTCCGTCTCCGCCAGCAGCGTGCGGGCCGCCGCCACGCGGCGGGACAGCAGCCACGCGCCCGGGCTCGTCCCCACCCGGTCGGCGAAGCGCCGGGCCAGCGTCCGCGGGGAGACGTTCAGCCGCGCGGCCAGCTCGGCCACCGGCAACGGCGTCCCGAGCCGCTCCTCGGCCCACGCGAGGAGGGCGGCGAACTCGTCTTCGCCCGCCGGTTCGCGTCCGTCGTCGCGGTGCGGCGGCAGGACCATGTGGCGGGCGAGCCGGGCGGCGTACTCGGCGCCGTGATCGCGCCGGACGAGGTGCAGGCACAGGTCGACCGCGGCACCCGCGCCCGCGCTCGTGGCGACGTCGCCGTGGTCGACGTACAGCGCGCCGGGTTCGACGCGCACCCGCGGGAATTCGCGCGCCAGCTGCTCGGCGCGCGAGGAGTGCGCGGTCGCCGAACGGCCGTCCAGCAGGCCCGTGCGGGCGAGCGCGAAGACGCCGGAGCAGATCGAGACCAGCCGCGCGCCGCGGGCGTGGGCCTGCCGCAACGCCTGCCGCACGCGGGCGGGCAGCGGGGCCTCCACCGGCGCCCAGCCCGGGACCAGCACGGTGCCCGCGGACTCCAGCGCCTCGAGGCCGTGCGCCACGGCCATCGCGTACCCGGCCGTCGTCGGCACCGGGCCCGGCGCCTCGGCGCACACCTCGAACTCGTAGTGCCGCGGCAGCCCGGCGCGCGTGGTGCCGAACACCTCGGCGGCCACGCCGAGTTCGAACGTCGACTGCACCGGCCGCACGAGGGCCACCACGCGATGCATGGCAGGAAAGTACCCCACGGTGTCGTTCCGGCCACTGTCGCGCACCGGCGGCGCCGAGGCACGGTGGGGCCATGCACCCGGAAATCCTCGCCCAACCGGGCTACACGTCCGCATCCGTCGCCGACGCCCCCGTCCGGGAGCTGTTCCCGGGCGTCCGGCTGCGTCCACTGTGGACGGGAGCGAACGGCGCCCACGCGAACGTCCTGGAGATGGCCGCGGGCAGTTCGTGGCCGCGGCGGGACGTCCACGAGCCCGGCCCGGAGGAGGTCTACGTCGTCGCGGGCACGTTCGAGGACGGCGCCCGCAGCTATCCGGCCGGGACGTTCCTGCACGCCCCGGCCGGGAGCTGGCACGTGCCCGCCAGTGCCACCGGCTGCACGCTGTTCCTCTTCTACCCCGAGGGTTAGGAGGTCACCAGCCGCGCTCGGCGAGGCGGTGCGGCTCCGGCAGCTCCTCGACGTTGATGCCGACCATCGCCTCGCCCAGGCCGCGCGAGACCTTGGCCAGCACGTCGGGGTCGTCGTAGAACGTCGTCGCCTTGACGATCGCCTCGGCGCGCTGGGCCGGGTTGCCGGACTTGAAGATGCCCGAGCCGACGAACACGCCCTCGGCGCCGAGCTGCATCATCATCGCCGCGTCGGCCGGGGTCGCGATGCCGCCCGCGGTGAACAGCACCACCGGCAGCTTCCCGGCCTCCGCCACCTCGCGAACGAGCTCGTACGGCGCTTGCAGCTCCTTCGCCGCGACGAACAGCTCGTCCTCGGGCAGGTTCTGCAGCCGCCGGATCTCCTGGCGGATCTTGCGCATGTGCGTGGTCGCGTTGGAGACGTCGCCGGTGCCGGCCTCGCCCTTGGAGCGGATCATCGCCGCGCCCTCGGTGATCCGGCGCAGGGCCTCGCCGAGGTTGGTCGCGCCGCAGACGAAGGGCACGGTGAACGCCCACTTGTCGATGTGGTTGGCGTAGTCGGCCGGGGTGAGGACCTCGGACTCGTCGACGTAGTCCACGCCGAGGGACTGCAGGACCTGCGCCTCGACGAAGTGGCCGATGCGCGCCTTCGCCATCACGGGGATCGAGACGGCCTCGATGATGCCGTCGATCAGGTCGGGGTCGCTCATCCGGGCCACGCCGCCCTGGGCGCGGATGTCGGCGGGCACGCGTTCGAGGGCCATCACCGCGACCGCGCCGGCGTCTTCGGCGATCTTGGCCTGCTCGGCGGTGACGACGTCCATGATCACGCCGCCCTTGAGCATCTCGGCCATGCCGCGCTTCACCTTGGCGGTGCCGGTGACGGACTGGACGGTGCCGCTGGAGGGGGTGGTCTGCTGCTCGGACACGACGAGGCCTTTCGACACGAAGACGGGGGGTTACCTCTCCGAGGGTAGGACCGCGGTGGACCCTCCAGGCAGGCCAGTGCGCGGGTATCTCAGGAGTCCACTTCCGGCACTCCCGCGACCAGGACCTCCGCCGCCTTCGTGCGTGCGTACAGCACGTGACGTCCGGCACGGTGGCCGCTGACCAGGCCCGCGGCCTTGAGGACGCCGAGGTGCTGCGACACCGCCCCGGCGCTGAGCCCGGTCCGGCGGCCCAGTTCCGCGGTGGACGCCGGCGCGGCCAGTTCGGCCAGCAGCATCGCGCGGCCGCGGCCGACCACGGCGGCGAGCGCGCCGGGCGCGGTGGCCGTGCCGGTCTCCCACAGCGTGGCGATCCCGCGCGGCGGGTAGCGCAGCACCGGCTGCCAGCGCGCGTCGGTCTTCGAGAACACCCGCGGCCAGACGAACGCCGAGGGCACGAGCACGAGACCGCGCCCGTCCAGCGGGACGGCCGCGTGCAGGTGCCGGTGCGCGACCGTGAGCGTGCCGCCCTGCCAGCGGACCAGCGGGGTCAGGTCGTTGAACAGCTCGGCCGCCCCGCCGCGGGCCAGCAGCCGGGACCGGTACAGCACGTCGGCTTCCAGCAGCGCCCGGATCCGCGGCCAGTCCGGGGCCAGGACGAGCTGCCAGTACCGCTCCATCAGCGTCGCGAGCCGCTCCAGCCCCGCTTCGGGCTCGCGGTGGAGGCGGTTCAGCGCCGGCGAGCGCGGCCCGCTCATCGCGTCCAGTTCGCGCCGGACGAAACGGGCGGGCACGTCCCGCAGGTCGGCGAGCTCGTCGGCCAGCTCGGGCAGCGGCGACGACGGCGTCCCGGCGAGGAACCCCGGCAGGTGCCGCAGCGGGACGAGGTCGCGCAGCAGCCCGATGTCCAGGCCGGCCTCGGCGAGCGCCGCGGTGGCGCGCTTGATCCACGGCAGGTGCAGGGCGTGCTGTCCCGGCGAGTTCAGGACGCGGACGCTCGCCACGATCTCCCACGCCGGGGAGAACGCGAACCGGGTGTGCGCCAGGTCCTCGGTGGAGAACGCCAGATCGAGCACGGCTGCCTCTCTGCGGAAACGTCCGCGCAGTCTAGGTAGCTCCGATGTGGACAGTCGAGCGGGGGGCCGGCAGTCCCTGCGGGAACGCGAAAACGCCGTGCGGGTCGTAGTGGCGGGCGACCGCGCGCAGCCGGGGCAGGTTCACCCCGTAGTACGCCTGCGCCCAGTCGGGCATTTCCGGGTCGAGGTAGTTGACGTACCCGGTCGTGCCGAACTCCGGTCCCAGCCCGTCGCGCACGGCGGCCAGCGCGCGCCGGGCCTCGGCTTCGCCGCCGTCGTCGGGCGTCGCGCCGTGCAGGAACTGGAAGCTCGCCAGGGCCGACCGGTGGGGAAAGGCGGTCTCGCGGGCGCCGACGCGGGCGATCGCACCGCCGGCGGAGTCGATGAGCGTGCCGACGCGCGGCGCCCGCGTCAGGACCTCGACGACCGCGGCCGGGTCGCGGACGGGCCGCAGCAGCATCCGCGAAGTGCCGACGTAGGCCGCCCGCACCGCAGCCGTCCCCGGACGGGACTCGTGGTCGTCGAACGACCGCATCGCGCTCAGGTGGTCCCGGACCACCGCCTCCCGTCCGGCGGGCGGCGTGCCTACGCGCCGGACGAGGTCGTCGAGCAGCGGCTTCAGCCGGGCTTCGGGGCCGAGGAACGTCCCGCTGGTCTCGGCGGCCGCCGCGCCGATGTTCACCCCCGACCACAGTTCGTCCGGCATCCCCGGCAGCCAGTCCTGCCAGCCCGCCAGCAACGCGGCCTGCGTCCCGGTGGGGAAGGTGAGCTTGTAGGTGACGACGTCGGCGATCGGGACGGTCGAGAAGGTGAAGCCGGTGACGATCCCGAAATTGCCGCCGCCCCCGCCGCGCAGCGCCCAGAACAGGTCGGGTTCCGCCGTGCGCGACACCGTGCGGACCCGGCCGTCAGCGGTGACGATCCGCGCTGCTTCGAGGTGGTCGCACGTCAGCCCGTGCTTGCGGTCGAGGAGGCCGAGGCCGCCGCCGAGGGCGACCCCGGCGATGCCGACGGTTTCGCACGAGCCGGCGGGCAGCACCCGGCCGCGGGCGGCCAGCGCGGCCGCGATCGGCCCCAGCCGGGCACCCGCCCCGATCGCCACCCGGCCGTGCGCGAGCACGTCGATGCCCGAAAACCGGCTCAGGTCCACCACGATCCCGCCGTCCACAGTGGAATAGCCGGGGTAGCTGTGCCCGCCGCTGCGGGCAGCGATCGGCAGGCCGTGCCGGGCCGCGAACCCGACCGCCGCCTGGACGTCCTCGACGCGCGCCGCGCCGACGACCGCGGCCGGCACCCGGTCGTCGTACATGGTGAAGAAACCCTGCTTGGCCTCCGGGTAGCCCGGGTCACCCGGGCGGTACAACGGCCCGGCCAGCCGCTTCCGCAGCCGCCCCCAGTCGTCCGGCGGGGGCCACCCCGCCAGGCCCGCCACCGGCACCGCCCCGGAAATCCGCAGGAAAGACCGCCTGTCCACGCACTCCCCCTCACACCGCGCCTCCCCCCGGGGGCATTCGGCTGGTCCCGAGGGCCTTGCCTTGCCGTGACCAGGGTAGCGGGTGTGTGATCGAGGACACATCCCGTACACCAGCCGTTCGCCGAGGAGTCGTCATGGCAGACAAACAAGCCAAGAACGCCGACGCCGGGGCCGCCGTCGCTGTGGACGACCCCGCCAAGGTCCGCAACGTCGTGCTCGTCGGCCCGGCCGGGTCCGGGAAGACCACCCTCGCCGAAGCCCTGCTCGCCGTCTCCGGCACGGTGCCGCGGGCCGGCTCGGTCGTCGACGGCACGACGGTGTGCGACCACGACCCGGCGGCGGTCCGCCAGCAGCGCTCGGTCGGCCTCGCCATCGCGCCGGTGCTGCACCAGGGCCACAAGATCAACCTGATCGACACGCCCGGCTACGCGGACTTCGTCGGGGAGCTGCGGGCCGGGCTGCGGGCCGCCGACGCGGCGCTGTTCGTCGTGAGCGCCTCCGAAGGCGTCGACGCGGCGACGGCCGCGGTGTGGGAGGAGTGCGCCGCGGTCGGGATGCCGCGGGCGGTCGTCGTCTCCCGGCTCGACCACCACCGGGCCGACGCGATGGCCGAGATCGCCGCTTGCCGGGCCGCGTTCGGCGCCGGCGTGCTGCCGCTGTACCTGCCGGCGGGCGACGGCCTGGTCGGGCTGATCACCCAGCGGTACTTCGACTACTCCGGCGGATACCCGCCGAAGCTCGGCGAGCCCGACCCGGCCGACCTGGAGCGGCTGGCCCAGGCCCGCAACGAACTGATCGAAGGGGTCATCGCCGAGAGCGAGGACGAGTCCCTGATGGACCGGTACCTCGCCGGCGAGGAGATCCCCGAGGAAACCCTCATCGCCGACCTGGAGACCGCGGTCGCGCGCGGGTCCTTCCACCCCGTCATCCCGGTGTGCTCGAGCAGCGGGGTCGGCCTGGCCGAGGTGCTCGACGGCATCGTCCGCGCGTTCCCCTCCCCGCTGGAGCACCGGCCCCCCGACGTCACCACGCCCGACGGCGGCGAGCACGCCGCGCTCACCGCCGACCCCGCGGGCCCCCTCGCCGCCGAGGTCGTCCGGACGGCGGTGGACTCCTACGTCGGCCGGGTGTCCCTCGTCCGGGTGTTCTCCGGGACGCTGCGCCCGGAACGGCCGGTGCACGTGTCCGGACACGGCCTCACCGAGCGCGGCCACGAGGACCACGACGCCGACGAGCGCGTCGCCCACCTCTATTCGCCGCTCGGCTCTTCCCTGCGGGAGGTGCCCTACTGCGTCGCAGGCGACCTCTGCGCGCTGACGAAGGTGGGCTCGGCGGAGACCGGCGACACCGTCTCCTCCCCCGACGACCCGCTGCTGATGGAGCCGTGGGCGATGCCGGAGCCGCTGCTGCCGGTCGCGGTGGTCGCGAAGACCCGCAGCGACGAGGACACCCTCGCCCGCAACCTGGCCCGCCTGGTCGCGGGGGACCCGACGCTGCGGCTGGACCGCAACGCAGAGACCGGCCAGCTGGTGCTGTGGTGCATGGGCGAAGCCCACGCCGACGTCGTGCTCTCCCGGCTGCGCGCGGGCGGCGCCGACGTCGGCACCGAACCGGTGAAGATCAGCCTGCGCTCGACGTTCGCCAAGCCGGCCAAGGGACACGGGCGGCACGTCAAGCAGTCCGGCGGGCACGGCCAGTTCGCCGTCTGCGACATCGAGGTCGAGCCGCTGCCGCGCGGCAGCGGGTTCGAGTTCGTGGACAGGGTCGTCGGCGGCGCGGTGCCGCACCAGTTCATCCCGAGCGTGGAGAAGGGCGTGCGGGCCCAGCTGCAGCGCGGGCTGGCCGACGGCCACCCGGTGGTCGACGTCAAGGTGACGCTGGTGGACGGCAAGGCGCACAGCGTGGACTCGTCGGACGCGGCGTTCCAGATGGCGGGCGCACTGGCCCTGCGCGAGGCCGCGGCCAACGGGCACATCACGATGCTGGAACCCCTGGAGGAGGTGGCGATCCGGCTGCCGGACGAGCACCTCGGCACGGTGCTGGGCGACCTGTCCTCCCGCCGCGGCCGGGTGCTGGGCACCGAAGCCGGCGACGGCGGCCGCACGGTGATCCGCGCGGAGGTCCCGGCGACGGAACTGGTGCGCTACCTGATCGACCTGCGCTCGATGACCTCGGGCACGGCGACGTTCACCCGCCGCCACGCGAGGTTCGAGCCGATGCCGGAAGGAATGGCGGTCCACTGAGCAGCCTGGAGGGTCGGCCCGGGTACCCGGACGGTCGGCCCGCGTACCTGGACGGTCGGCCCGCGTACCTGGACGGTCGGCTGGTGAACCGACCCTCTGGGTACGCGAACCGACTGCCTGGGTACGCGAGCCGACCCTTCCGGTTCGCTAGGAGGTGAAGTCGAAGCCGCCCGGGCGGTTGTTGCGGTCGGCCAGGAGGCCGGCCAACGTCGCCAGGGCAATCTCCGGCGGGGTGCGGGAGCCGATGTTCAGCCCGACCGGGCGGTGCACGCGGGCGATGTCCGATTCGGGCACGCCGAGGCCCTGCAGCGCGGCCACGTGCGGGCCCGGGTGACGCGGGTTGCCGAGCACGCCCACCCAGCGGGGCTCGCCCTCGAGCGCGGCCTTCAGCACTGCGCCGAGTTCGGGCCGGTGGTGGTCGGTGACGACGACGTCCGCGGCCGCGTCGAGCCGCGGCAGCACGGTGTCCGCCTCGAAGCCCTCGGGCACGTCGGTGACGCGCGCGGGGTCGGGCTCGAAGAGCGCGACGCGGTACCCGAGGTCCTTCGCGAACTTCAGCAGGTACCGGGAAACCGGCGAGGCGAACACCGCCACCAGGGTCCGCAGCCCGGGGTCGGCCGGGGCCGTGCCGTGGGCGACGTCGCACGTCTCACTCATGCGCCCAGTGTGTCAGCCGCCGACCTGCTCGCCCACCGTCACGCGGAACTGCCACACGTCCGTCCGGCCCTTGATAAGCACCAGGTACCCGTCGCCCACCTCCAGGACGACCCGCTTCTGCGGCGACGACGGCCGCGGCGGCCGGTGCTGCTTGGCCAGCAGGTACGCCTCGCCGAACGCGGTGTCGCGGTCGGCGTACCCCGCCGCGTCGGCGACGCCCCAGCCCCGGCCGTCGCCCGCACCGCCCTGCTCCTCGATGACCACCCACCACGTACTCATGCCCGTTCCGACGCCGGCGGGCCGCGGAAGGTTTCAGATCTCTTCGAGCACGCTCAGCCGGAAGTGGAACGTCGACGTCCGGCCCTCGACGACGACCAGGTAGCCGCCCGGGCCGCGCAGCACCGTCCGCGACTTCGGCGACCACGGGAAGGCGGGCTGGTGCTCCCGCGCCAGCCGCAGCGCTTCGGCCTCGGCGGTCGGCTGGTCGGCGTAGGAAAACCGCTCGGACAGCGACCACGTCCGCTCCGAGGTGCGCTGCTCCTCGACGACCACCCACCACACGTCAGACCTCCGGCTCGGCGAACTCGAAGTACTCCGGCAGCGGCGCGGTGCCCGCGAGGCGGAAGTACCGCACCTTCCGCCGCCGCCGCAGGCGCAGCGTGTCGCGGACGGCGTCGTTGTGAACGCGGCGGGCGATCACCACCCGGTGTTCGGCGTCGGTGAGTTCCTCGGCCAGCTCGGCCGGCAGGCACGCCCGGTCGACGCGCCTGAGCTGCAGCGTCAGGTCACCCTCTTCGGCCTCGCGGTCCGCGCGCGGTGCCGCTTCGGCGCGTTCGGCCGAGGTCCGCAGCTCGGTGTCGCCCAGTACCACCGCCACCGCGCGCGCCACCACCGCGCGGCGGGCCAGCGCCGCGTCGAGCGCCGCCCAGCCGGCGTCCGTGCGGATGTGCAGCCGGTCGAGCCGGTTCGCCGTCGCCACCAGGAAGAGCCCGCCCAGCACGACGATCGCCGCCAGCACCGGGAGCAGCCAGCCGAGCACGCTCACCGGGCGAGCTCCCGCTCCGGCGCCGCCACCCGCCGCGGGTCGGCCGCGACGGCCGTCTCGTAGACGCGCAGCACCTGGGTGGCCACCACCGACCAGTCGTACATCGTGACCCGCTCCCCCGCCGCCGCGGCCAGCGACGCGCGACGCGCCGGGTCGCCGAGCAGCTCGCGTAGCCCATCGGCGAGCGCGGCCGGGTCACCGGTCTCGACGAGCTGCCCGGCGCGGCCGTCGTCGAGCACCCGCCGGAACGAGTCGAGCCCGCTGGCCAGCACCGGGGTGCCCGCGGCCATCGCCTCGGTGAGGATCATCCCGAAGCTCTCGCCGCCGGTGTTCGGCGCGCAGTAGACGTCGACGCTGCGCAGCGCCTGGGCCTTCACGTGGTCGTCGACCTGGCCCAGCAGCTCCAGGTGCGGGGCCAGCTCCGGCCCGGCGTCGCGGCGCAGCTGCTCTTCGTCGCCGCGGCCGACCACGACCAGCCGCAGGTCCTCGAACTCCGGGAGGATCCGCCGCAGCGCCTCCAGCAGCACACCCATCCCCTTGCGCGGCTCGCCGAACCGGCCGACGAACCCGACCGTCCCGCCGGCCCGCGGGTAGCCCGGCAGCGGTGTCGCCGAGGAGAAGAACTCGACGTCGACGCCGTTCGGGATCTCCACGGCGTCGCCGCCGGCGTGCTCGACCTGCACCCGGCGGGCCAGCGCGGACACCGCGATCCGCGCGGTGATCTTCTCCAGCAGCGGCCGCAGCACCGGCTGGAACGCCGAGAGCGTGCGCGAACGCGTGGTCGCGGTGTGGAACGTCGCCACGATGGGGCCGTCCGCGATCAGCAGCGCGAGCAGCGACAGGCTGGGCGCGGCCGGTTCGTGCAGGTGCAGGACGTCGAAGTCGCCTTCGCGGATCCAGCGCCGCACCCGCGTGTAGGACACCGGACCGAACTGCAGCCGCGCGACCGAGCCGTTGTACGGGATGCCGAGCGCCTTGCCCGCCGGGTGGACGAATTCGGGCAGGTCCGCGTCCTCGTCCGCGGGCGCCAGCACGGACACCTGGTGTCCGCGCGCGAGCAGTGCTTTCGTCAGGTCGATGACGTGTCCCTGCACCCCGCCCGGCACGTCGAAGGAGTAGGGGCACACGATCCCGATCCGCATCGGCCGCGTGGCCACCGCTCAGCTCGCTTCTTCGAGGCTGACCCGCTCGCCGGCCTCGAGGTCGGCGGGCCAGAACTTCTGCACCATGTGCCAGTCGGCCGGGTGCGCGGCGATGTCGCCGGCGAAGATGTCGGCCAGCGCCTGGGTCGCGGCCGGGACCTCGGCCCGCGCGGTGACCCGGATGCGCGGGTGCAGCCGGATCTGCCAGCCGTCCTCGGTGAACCAGCAGCCCGCCGGGATCAGGGCCGCACCGGTCGTCGCGGCCAGCCGCGCCGGGCCGCCGGGCAGCCGGGCCGGCTCGCCGAAGAACTTCACCTGGATGCCGCTGGTGGTCAGGTCGCGGTCGCCGACCAGGCAGACCGCCTTGTTCTCGCGCAGGCGTTTCAGCAACACGCGCATCGCCGAGCTGTCGCCGGTCAGCGGCACGATTTCGAAGCCGAGGGACTCGCGGTACTCGACGAACCGGCGGTAGAGCGACTCGGGCTTGAGCCGTTCGGCCACGGTCGTGAAGCCGCCGAGGTAGTCGGCCAGCCACACACCGGCGACGTCCCAGTTGCCGCTGTGCGGCAGCGCCATCACCGCGCCGTTGCCCTCGGCCAGCGCCGCGTCGAGGTTCTCCACGCCGGTGATCGACGCCGCGACCTTGGCGCTGACCTCCTTGTGGTCCATCGAGGGCAGCCGGAACGTCTCGTGCCAGTACCGGGCGTACGAACGCATCGCGCGCCGGGTCAGCTCGTCGAGCTCGACCGGGTCGGCCTGCGGCACCACCCGGGCGAGGTTCGCGCGCAGCTGCCGCACGCCCCCGCCGTCGTGGCGGACGGCGAGGTCCGCGCCGAGCGAGAAGACCGTACCGCCGAACCCGGCGGGCAGCCAGCCGGCGAGCTTCCACCCGGCCGCGTAGCCGAAGGCGCTCAGCCGCTCGCTCAACTTGCTCATGCGCCCGCCTCGCTGACGCTCGGCGCGGCCTGAGCCGGATGCGCAGTGTTGAATGATTCGTTCGCAGGCTCACTCATGCCGGTTGCTCCCCGGCGGCCTCGCGGGCCGCCTTCGCCACCGCGGCGAAGCGCTGCGCCAGCGTGATCACGGACCCGGCGGCGAGCAGCCAGAGCGTGACGTCCACCGTGTACGGGATGCCGAAGCCGTGCAGCCCGGTGCCGACGAGGGCGATGATCAGCCGCTCGGCGCGTTCGACGAGGCCGCCGTCGACCGGCAGGCCGGAGGCGTCGGCGCGGGCCTTGACGTAGGAGATGACCTGGGCGAGGACCAGGCACAGCAGCGCCGCGGCGGCAGCCGGGTGGTTGTCGTCGACGACGAAGCACCACCAGGCGATGGCCGCGAACAGGGCGCCGTCGACCAGCCTGTCGCAGGTCGCGTCGAGCACCGCGCCGAACGGGGTGCCGTAGCCGCGGGCGCGGGCCATCGCGCCGTCGAGCAGGTCGAGCATGGCGAACCCCCACACCGTGAAGGTGCCCCAGAGGAGGTAGCCGTTCGGGAAGAAGGCCAGGGCGCAGACGACCGCGCCGGCGGTGCCGAGCACGGTCATCGCGTTCGGGGTCAGCCCGGCACGGACCAGCGCCTGGCCGATCGGGTCGGTGACGCGGGAAACGGAGGCACGCGCGAAGATATTGAGCATCGGTTCGTCGAGGCACCTGGCTACGAGGGTCGGGTGGGCGAATGCAGCCTATCCACCCACGTGCGCGGCCCCGACGCGCCGCCCCGGGTCAGCCCGATTTCGTGAGCCGGCCCTCGTGCTCCCGCGCCTCTTCTGCGGCCGCCGCGGCCGCGCACTTCGGCGAGAGCTGACGCCGGATCGCCGCACTGATCTCGCCGAGCGCCGTCACCTGCTCCGGGGTCAGCGGGTCGAACAGGCTTTCGCGGACGGCCTCGACGTGCCCCGGCGCGGCCGCTTCGAGCGCGGCGAAGCCGGCGTCGGTCAGCACCGCCCAGGCGCCGCGCTTGTCGGTCGGGCACGCCTCGCGCCGCACCCACCCGTTCGCCTCCAGCCGCGCGACGGCGTGCGAAAGGCGGCTGCGGGACGCCTGGCGCGCGTCGGCGAGCTCGCTCATCCGCAGCCGGCGGCCTTCGGCCTCCGAGAGCGCGACGAGGACTTCGTAGTAGGTGTGCGGCATGCCCGAGTCGTGCTGCAGCTGCCCTTCGAGGTGTGCGCTGAGCATGCGGGTGGCCGCGTTGAACTCACGCCAGACGCGCTGTTCGTCGTCGCTGAGCCATCGGGTTCCGGACATAACTCCAGCATACTCTCGGTTGAACACTCAATCAGGAGTTTTTGCCGGTCAGCGCGGCCGGCTCACCAGGCGTCGGCCAGCATGTCCCGCGTCTCGCCCAGCAGCTGCGGCAGCACCTTCGTCTGGCCGATGATCGGCATGAAGTTGGCGTCCCCGCCCCACCGCGGCACCAGGTGCTGGTGCAGGTGCGCGGCGATGCCCGCGCCCGCGATGTGCCCCTGGTTCAGGCCGATGTTGAAGCCGTGGGCGCCGGACACCGCCCGGATCACCTTCATCGCGTGCTGCGTGAACTCGGCGACCTCGCGCGTCTCCTCGACCGTCAGCTCGGTGTAGTCCGCGACGTGCCGGTACGGCACCACCATCAGGTGGCCCGGGTTGTACGGGTACAGGTTCAGCACGGCGAAGACGACGTCGCCGCGGGCGACGATCAGGCCGGTTTTGTCGTCCAGCGAAGGGATCCGGCAGAACGGGCAGCCGGGCTCCTCGTCGCCGTCCGGCTTGTCCTGGCCCTTGATGTAGGCCATCCGGTGCGGGGTCCAGAGGCGCTGGAAGGCGTCCTGGACCCCGATGCCCTGCTGCTCGACGAACTCGGGACCGTCACTCACCGAACGACCGTCTCCAGCGCGTCGGCCGACGGCGACGCGTTCTCGCGGCGCGCGACCCACTCGGCGATGGCCTCGACCGCCTTTTCCACCGGCACGCCGTTGATCTGGCCGCCGTCGCGGAAGCGGAAGGACACCGCGCCCGCCTCGACGTCCTTCGCGCCGGCCAGCAGCATGAACGGCACCTTCTGCGTGGTGTGCGTGCGGATCTTCTTCTGCATCCGGTCGTCGCTCGCGTCGACCTCCGCGCGGATGCCCTTGGCCCGCAACGCCTTCTCGACGTCCTGCAGGTACGCCACCTGGTCGGCGGTGATCGGGATGCCGACCACCTGCACCGGGGAGAGCCACGCCGGGAACGCGCCCGCGTAGTGCTCGGTCAGCACGCCGAAGAAGCGCTCGATCGAGCCGAACAGCGCGCGGTGGATCATGATCGGCCGCTGGCGCGAGCCGTCGGACGCGGTGTACTCGAGCTCGAACCGCTTGTTCTGGTTGAAGTCCAGCTGGATGGTCGACATCTGCCAGGTGCGGCCGATGGCGTCCTTCGCCTGCACGGAGATCTTCGGGCCGTAGAAGGCCGCGCCGCCCGGGTCCGGCACCAGCTCGAGGCCGGAGTCGACGGCGGCCTGCCGCAGCGTCTCGGTGGCCTCCTCCCACTCCCAGTCCTCGCCGATGAACTTGTCGGAGTCCCCGCGGGTGGACAGCTCGAGGTAGAAGTCCGAGAGGCCGTAGTCGGCGAGCAGGTCGAGGACGAACTTGAGCAGCGACTTGAGCTCGCCCGGCATCTGCTCCTTGGTGCAGTAGATGTGCGAGTCGTCCATCGTCAGCCCGCGCACGCGGGTGAGACCGTGCACCACACCCGACTTCTCGTAGCGGTAGACGGTGCCGAACTCGAACAGCCGCAGCGGCAGTTCGCGGTAGGACCGCCCGCGCGAGCGGTAGATCAGGTTGTGCATCGGGCAGTTCATCGCCTTGAGGTAGTAGTTCTCCTCGTCGAACTGCACCGGCGGGAACATCGTGTCCGCGTAGTACGGCAGGTGGCCGGAGGTGTGGAACAGCTCGCCCTTGCTGATGTGCGGGGTGTTCACGAACTCGTAGCCGGCCTCCTCGTGGCGGCGGCGCGAGTAGTTCTCCAGCTCACGGCGGATGATGCCGCCCTTGGGGTGGAACACCGGCAGGCCGGAGCCGATTTCCTCCGGGAAGGAGAAGAGGTCCAGCTCGGCGCCGAGCTTGCGGTGGTCGCGGCGCTCGGCCTCGGCGATGCGCTCGAGGTGGGCCTCCTGCGCTTCCGCGGACTCCCACGCGGTGCCGTAGATCCGCTGCAGCTGCGGGTTCTTTTCGCTACCGCGCCAGTACGCGGCGGCGACGCGGGTGAGCTTGAACGCCGGGATGAACTTCGTCGTCGGCACGTGCGGGCCGCGGCAGAGGTCACTCCAGACACGTTCCTTGGTGCGCGGGTCGAGGTTGTCGTAGATGGTGAGTTCGCCCTCGCCGACCTCCATCACCTCGGCGGTGTCCACTTCGGACTTGAGATCGACGAGTTCGAGCTTGAACGGCTCGTCCGCCAGTTCCTTCTTGGCCTCGTCGACGGAGTCGAAAACGCGCCGCGAGAACTGCTGAGCGCCCTTCACGATCTGCTTCATGCGCTTTTCCAGCGCCTGCAGGTCCTCCGGGGTGAACGGCTTGTCGACGGCGAAGTCGTAGTAGAAGCCGTCCTTCACCGGCGGGCCGATGCCCAGCTTGGCGTCCGGGAACTGCTGCTGCACGGCCTGGGCCAGCACGTGCGCCGCCGAATGGCGGATGACGCTGCGGCCGTCCTCGGTGTTCGCGGCGACCGGCTCGACCTCGGCGTCGGCTTCCGGCACCCAGGCGAGGTCGCGCAGCTTCCCGCCGGCGTCGCGGACCACGACGATCGTGTCCTCGCCCTTGGTCGGCAGACCGGCCTCGCGGACCGCCGCGCCCGCCGTAGTGCCCGCCGGTACCACCACGCGGGAGGCGGCCACGGGGGAAACGGGGGGCGACTGCGACACGATCGGCTCCTCAAGCTGGAGTGACAGAGATGACGCGGTCGATGCTAGTCGTCGGCGCCCGCGGACCTCACGCGCGTGGCGCGAACGCGGAACAGGCCGCTCCCGGATCCGGGAGCGGCCTGTCGGAGCGCGCTCAGAGGGTCTCGACGACCTGCTCGAAGTCCAGCCGCGGCAGGCGGTCGTACCACGGGTTCTCGCCCGGCTTGCCGACGTTGACGACGACGAGCGAACGCCACTTCTTGTCCGCGAAGAACTCCTCGTCCACACCCTGGGCGTCGAAGCCGGTCATCGGGCCGGCGGCCAGGCCGGCGGCGCGGACGCCGATGATGAAGTAGCCGACCTGCAGCAGCGAGTTCAGCTTGGAGAACTCGACGCGGCCCTGCTCGTCGGCGAAGTTGTCCTTCACCTGCGGGGCGTGCGGGAAGACCTGCGGGATGTTCTCGTGGAAGTCGACGTCCGCGGCCAGCACGACGGTCAGCGGGGCGGCTTCGGTCTTGGCCCGGTTGCCCGGGGCCATGTGCGGGAGCAGGCGGGCCTTCGCCTCGGCGGTCCGGAGCACCAGCGCGCGCAGCGGCTGGGTGTTCATCGACGTCGGGGCCCACTTGACGAGGTCGTAGATCGCGCGGACCTGCTCCTCGGTCACCGGCTCGGAGCTGAAACTGTTGGCCGTGCGGGCCTCGCGGAACAGCAGGTTCTGGACGTCCGCGGGGACCTGGATGGCTTCGGTCTGCTCGGCAAAGGTGGTCATGGGGCTGAGCTTCCTTCCGTTGGGTCGGTACCCCGTCCAACCAGGTTGAGCGTTGAACTATTTCGAGCTCAACTATCGAATCGTGGTGAGCTGGACCACAGGCGGGACCACCGGCTGTCGGCGGCTGTCACCCGAGCGGGTGACCGACGGCCGGCCGGGCGCCGGTAACCGGCGCGAACGGGCCAGGCCGGCTGACCCGTCGGACCCGGGTGCGCATGGGCCAACGGGCGCACCGGGGCGGCCTGACGGCCCGGGAGCGCGCGGGATCGCCGCGGGCCGTTGCACGGCGCAGCCACCGGGGCGGAAACGGGCACGGCCGCCGGCTCCCCGCGTCGGGAGCCGGCGGCCGTGGTGCGCGGCGCGGTGGAGCCGGGTCAGTAGGCGCCCTGCCCGCCCATCACCGCGCGGAACGTCTTCCAGAGGATCACCAGGTCCAGGGCGAGCGACCAGTCCTCGACGTAGCGCAGGTCGAGGCGGATGCTCTCCGCCCACGTCAGGTCGCTGCGCCCGCTGACCTGCCACAGGCCGGTGAGGCCCGGCTTGACGAGCAGCCGGCGGCGGGCGTCGGGGGCGTACGTCTCGGTTTCTTCCGGCAGCGGCGGCCGCGGGCCCACGAGCGACATCTTCCCGGCCACGACGTTGAACAGCTGCGGCACTTCGTCGAGCGAATACCGGCGCAGGAAACCACCCACCCGGGTGATACGCGGATCGCGCTTCATCTTGAAGAGCGGGCCCGCGCCCTCGTTTTCCGCGGCCAGTGCCTGCTTGATTTCGTCGGCGTTGGTGACCATCGTCCGGAACTTCAGCATGGTGAACGTCGCGCCGTCGCGGCCGACGCGGCGCTGCCGGTAGACCACCGGGCCGCCATCGTTCAGCTTGATGGCGACGGCGATCGCCAGCAGCAGCGGGGACAGCAGGGTGAGCAGCAGGGCGGAGCCGCAGCGGTCGACGATCTCCTTCACCACGCGGCGGCCGCCGGTGAACATCGGCGCGGTGACCCGCAGCAGGGGCATGCCGAGCACGCCGGTGACGTTGAGCCGGGGCCCGGCGACCTCCATCAGGACGGGCGCGACGACCATCTCCGCGCCGGTGCCTTCCATGTCCCAGGCGAGCCGCTGCAGCCGCTTCGGCGTCCAGTACTGGTCGGCGGTGATCGCCACGACCCGGTAGCCGCCGCGGCGGACGTGCCGGGACAGCTCCTCCAGCCGCCCGACGACCGGGACGCCGTCGATCTCGCCGCTGTCGCGGTCTTCGCCGTGCCCGGTGAACGTGCAAGCGGCCTCGACGCGCCAGCCGACGTGCACCTCGGAGCGGGTCCGGGCGATGAGGTCGGCGACGGTTTCCGGGCTGCCCGCGGCCATCACCGGCAGCAGGCAGAGCCCCTTGGCGCGCTTGCGGTGCAGCACCTGGCGCAGCAGGTAGCGCTGCGGGAAGGCCACCAGGGCGATGGCCGGGACGACGACGAAGACCCAGACCTGGACCTCCAGCGCGCCGAACAACAGGCCGCCGAGCGCCACCAGGACGGCGGCGGTGATGAAGCCGCGGCCGAGGGTGCGGTACTCCTCGGCGCCTTCGCCGAGCACGCGCGGGCTCCAGGCCCGGCTGGCGGGCAGCGAGACGAAGACCGCGAGGATCGTGCCGAAGGCGTGCATGTCGTGCGGGGCAACGCGATCGATGACGAACGCGCTGATCGCGATCACCAGCAGCGTGATGAAGACGTCGCTGCCGATGACCCAGGCTCTGTACCGCGCTTCCCAGGCCGCCGGCCACGCCTTGGCCGACGGGCCGCCGGCGTCGACGAGGCTTTCGTCCCGCTTGGCGGGACGCGGGATGGCCTGGAGGTCGATGTGCGGCGGTGGCTGGCTCACCGTGTACGAAGGCCGCACCGACTCTTCCATCTGACCTCCCGCGAACTGGATCGAGTTGAGCCGCAGGCACGCAGCGTCACCGGAGATGATTTCGGAGAGTTAACCGAATCTCAGTGGTCGCGCAGAGCCCGCGGAGGCTTCACACGGCAAGTTATCGGCGACCCTCTCAGCAGTGTTACAAGGGATTTCCAGCCACATCCTGCGGGCGATCCCCGCCAGAAAATGGCCGGAAGATAACAAGATGACGACGATGCGCGGGACGACGTATTCCCACGAAAACTACGTTGAGTAACGAATTGGGCGATGCCCGCACCCGGGTGGACCAAGCTCGGCCGAACGGCCCAACGGCGGGACGGGGTTCTACTGTGGACACTGCCGGGCCCGGGTGGTCCACAGTGGACCAAGCGGGCCGGTGGACTGGGCGCGGCGGACACCGACAGTGACATTCGTCGCTGCGGCGTCACGTGCGCCGGCGTTCGCCGGCTCTCCGGACGTGCCGAGGATCACATCGGACCTCCCGCGGGGTGACGTTCGACAGAAACCCGCCGTGGCGGCAAGGTTCGAAGGCACGTTCGGCGGGCCCCGGCGGCGCGGCACGAACCGCTTTCGTGAGCTCATACGGACGATTCGAACGGATCGTTCACTCCGCTTCGGGCGCGCGCGAGGCCTCGCCGCGGAAATGCGGCCCGGCCTGGGAACGCGGCGGCCGTCGCCGGCGGCGTCGACGAAAAAAGCCCCGTTCGCGGTTGGGCGAACAGGGCTCTCGGGTGGGCGATACTGGGATCGAACCAGTGACCTCTTCGGTGTGAACGAAGCGCTCTCCCGCTGAGCTAATCGCCCGCTCGCGGTGTTGTGAGGAACTCTACCGTACAACTTTCAGGCGCCTGCAAACGGGTGGTCCTGTCCGACCACACTCCGCTTACCGGCGAGTACGGAACGCACAACCCCGAGCTAGCCGGGGTCGTGCCGGCCGGGGGCCGCCTGACGCCACGTTCGACATCCGTGCGACGGTGCTATCGCCCGGCGACTAAACCGCGCAGTATGGAGGCGTGGGCTCCGCGGGGCGCGCCGGTCAGTTGCGCGCCGCGGGTGGTCACGGGTGGAGAAGGGGGCCGAAGCGCCCGGACGGGTGATCTGCGGCGCACCCGCGACGGAAGCGGCCTCCTGATGCGTCCAAGCAGTGACGCCCTCGGCCGGGCCGGGCCGGGAAGGGAGACGAAGGGTAGGACGATGCGCAACGATCACGTGACGCTCCGCTCGACGGCGGTCTTCGACCTGCTGGCGCCGCGGACTCCCGCGGTTCCGGTCAAGGTGGAACTGCGCTACGACACACGCGACCCGTACGCGGTCGTCGCCGCCTTCCGCACCGGCCGCGCCGGCTGGGTCGAGTGGGTGTACGCACGCGACCTCCTCGCGGACGGCCTCCTGGCCGACGCGGGTGACGGAGACGTCCGCATCCGCCCGTCGGTCGAAGACCCGGAAGCGGTCCTGATCGAGCTGAACTCGCCCTCCGGGCACGCCATGTTCGAGGCGTCCGCCCAGGAGCTGGCCGACTTCCTCGACCGGACGTACGACGTGGTCCTCCCGGGCAACGAGCACCTGTGGGTCGACGTCGACGACGCCCTGACCCACCTCATCCCGCACGATTTGGCCTGATGACGGGCCCGCAACGGCGGAGTGACACCCCGGTGTCGGGCCGGTTTTCGGGGTCCGATATGGTTTTCCCACACCACGGCGACGGGGACTCGGGTTCCCGGAGCTGCGGATTGCGGATGTAGCGCAGCTGGTAGCGCATCACCTTGCCAAGGTGAGGGTCGCGGGTTCGAATCCCGTCATCCGCTCGGTAGGCTCTCGAGCCTGGCACGGTGGAGTGGCCGAGAGGCGAGGCAACGGCCTGCAAAGCCGTGTACACGGGTTCGAATCCCGTCTCCACCTCGCGCGATTAGCTCAGCGGGAGAGCGCTTCCCTGACACGGAAGAGGTCACTGGTTCAATCCCAGTATCGCGCACTCGATCGCAGGAGAGCCCTGTTTGCGGAATGCGCAAACGGGGCTCTCTTCGTTGTGTCCTGTGGGGGCCGAGCCCCCACACCCCCGCCGGGGGCAAGCCCCCGGACCCCCGCGTGTGGTCACCTCGGGCAGTGCAGCCAGGGACTGCAGCCGGTATCTGGTTGAGCACGGCGTCGTCCAGTTCGAGCCCGTCCCACGCCGGTCGGTTGTTCGGCGGTCGAGGGCAGCTCACTCTCCGGTGGACGGCACGAACCCCGGGAAGCTCTGCTCACGTTTGCCCAGCCAGTGCGAAATGCGGGCCGGGGCGTGGGCGTACGGGTCGGGTACGCCCAGTTTGCGGGCGGCGTCCAGGGGCCAGTTCGGGTTGTAGAGCAACTCTCGGCCGAGCGCGACCAGGTCCGCCCGGCCGTGCTCGATGATGGACTGGGCTTGGGCCGCACGGACGATGTGCCCCACGGCCATCGTCCTGCTTCCGGTGCGCTCGCGGACCTGCTGCGCGTAGGGCACCTGGTAGCCGTAGCCGGTTTGCAAGCCTGGGAACGGCAGCCCGGTGATCCCTCCGGAGCTGCAGTCGATGACGTCGACGCCGTGCGCCTTCAACTCCCCGACCAGCTCGACGGTCTGGTCGATCGTCCATTCGACGTCGACGCACGAAAGGCGGACGAAAAGCGCCTTGCCGTCCGGCCAGACCGTCCGGATGCGGTCGACGATCTCCACGAGGAACCGGAACCGGTTCTCCGTCGACCCGCCGTAGTGGTCGGTGCGCCGGTTCGCCAGCGGCGAGAGGAAGCTGTGGATCAGGTAGCCGTGGGCCGCCTGCAGTTCGAGGACCTCGTACCCGGCTTCGTCCGCCCGTCGGGCGGCGTCCGCGAAAGCCGTCACGGTGTCTTCGATGTCGCGCAGCGTCATTTCGACCGGAGTCTCGGCGCCCTCGAGTCCCATGGGGATCGCGCTGGGCGCGAGCAGTGGCCAGTCCGCGGACGGCGGTGGTGTGCCGGGGATCCACGGCGGGTTCCGGCGCCCTTTGCGGCCGGCGTGGATGAGCTGGATGCCCGGCACGGCGCCACCGGCCTTGACGACTTCCACGAGCTGCGCGTAGAGCGGAACCACGTCGTCCTCCCACAGACCGAGGTCGCCCGCGGTGCCGCGGCCGCGCCGGTCCACCGTCGTGCCTTCCTGGATCACCAGTCCCGCCCCGCCTTCGGCCAGCCGTCCGTAGTGGACGGTGTGCGTCGGCGTCGGGTGACCGTCCACTCCGGAGTACTGCCACATCGGGGACACGACCACCCGGTTCGGCAGGCGCACCCCGCGGATCTCGATCGGACTGAACAGGGTCGGCGGCATTCCGCGGCTCCTTCACTCGGCGATTGACATGCCTCCACGGCGCACTTACCGTCATGCTAACCAATGAAACGCCGTATCGCATAGTGGCACGAGGAGCAGGCATGGCGACGAACCGGGTGACGGAAAGCCGCGAAGTCCACCGGCCGGACGAGACGTCCATCCGGTACTCGATCAGCGGACCGGACGAGGGGCCCACGGTCGTCTTCGTCCACGGCTGGGCGTGCGACCGGACGGACTTCGCCGCGCTGACCCGGTTCCTGCCGGACGAGTTCCGCGTGCTCGCGGTCGACCTCGCCGAGCACGGCGAATCGCGCTCGGCGCGCGACACCTGGACGATCGAGGAGTTCGCGCGCGACGTCGCCGCGGTCCTCGACGCCGAAGCGGTGACCGACGGCGTCGTCGCCGGGCACTCACTCGGCGGCGCGGTGGCGGTCGAGACGGGCCGGCTGCGTCCCGCGCGGGTCCGGCACATCGTCGCGCTTGACGCCCTGCACTACCTCTTCCTCTTCGGCGCCGTGACCGACGAAGAGGCCGAAGGGTTGCTGCGACCGCTGCGGGACGACTTCGCCGGGCTGGTCCGCGCCATGGTCGAGGCCGGTTCGCCGCCGGGCACCGACCCGGCGCTCAAGGACGCGCACTTCGCCAAGATGGCCGCGGTGCGGCAACCGGCGGGGACCAGGGCGTTCGAAGGCCTGGTCGCCTGGGACATGGACGAGGCGCTCGCCGACGTAACGCAGCCGATCACGGTGTTCGGCGTGCGCGACCTGGTCACCCCGGAAGCGATCGACCGGCTGGCGGGCCGGGCCGACGTGGTGCTCGTCGACCTCGGCAGTCACCACTTCCCGGCGGAGTCACCGGAAGGAACGGCCGAGCTCATCGCCGGCGTCGTGCGCGCGGAGGCCGTCACGGGGACGACAGCAGGCGGCTGATCTCGTCCGCGGCCGCGACGACCTTCTTCGCCAGCTGCTCTTCCCGTGCGGGCTGGTACCGCATTTCCGGGATGCTCAGCGTGACCGCCGCGATGGGTCGTCCGGCCGCGTTGGTGACCGCCGCGCCGAGGGAAGCGACGTGCGGGCGGTACCACGACGACATGTTCACGGCGTAGCCGCGCCCGGCGGTCCGCGCGATCTCCTCGCGCAGCTCGTCGGGACCGAGCAGCGGCGCACCCTCGAACTCCCGGGGCTCGGCCCGCAGGACTTCGCCGACCTCGCCGGGGTCGAGGCGGGCGAGGATCGCGACGCCGCCCGAGCTCGCCGCGAGCGGCACCCGGGTGCCGATCTCCATGAACACGCGGACGAGCTGCGAGCTGTCCTCGCGCGCGACGATCAGGTACTCGTCGCCGTCGCGCAGGCCGAGGAGCACCGTCTCGCCGGTCTCGGCGGCCAGGCCCTTGATGACCGGCGTCGCCACTTCGCGCAGGTCCTGCTCGCCCGCGCTGCGCAGACCCAGCACGAGCGCCTTCATCGTGACGCCCCACCGCGCGTGCTCCCGGTCCACGATCCGGAGCCAGCGGGCCTGTTCGAGGGTGACCAGGCAGCGCTGGACCGAGCTCTTCGGGATGCCCGTCACCCGGGCCAGTTCCGAGACGCCGATCGGCTGGCGCACCGCGACTTCTTCGAAGACGCGAAGCGTGCTCAGCACGCTGTTCATCGACCGGATGCTGCTGCTCGGCTTGTCCGGTTCGCCGCCGTCGCCAGGGGTGCTCATGAGGCCACGACCGTACCACTGGACGCACCTGCCGTACCTCATCCCGGCACAGCGACGTCTTTACAACGTCGACAGCGTCGGTCTACTGTGCGGCACAGCGTGCCGCACAATGGAACGGAGTGCGCATGGACCTGACTGTCGTGGGCGATGTCGTGATCTCGGGGTGGCCGCGCCGCCCCGGTGGCGCGGCCCCCGGAGCTTCGGCGTTCGGGCTGCTGCGCGGCGGCGACCTGACGATCGGCAACCTCGAAGTCCCGCTCACCGGACGGGGACAGCGCGCGGAGAAGCTGGTCGCCATGCGGGCCCCGACGTCGGGCGCCGCCGAGCTGGCCGACCTCGGGTTCGACCTGGTGTCCCTGGCGATGAACCACGCGCTGGACTACGGCGCCGACGGAATGCGCGACACCGTCCGCGCGCTGGACGCCGCGGGAGTCGGCCACGCCGGATTCGGCGAGACGCGCGCCGAAGCGACGCGTGCCCAAGTCGTCTCGGCCGGCGGCGAGAGCCTCGCATTCTTCAGCTTCTGCTGCGCGCTACCGCGGGGCTTCGACGCGACCGCGGACCGCGCGGGCATCGGCGCCATCCGGGTGCGTCAGTCCTTCGAATACGACAGCGGCTTCCTCGACGAGACGCCGGGCACGCCGCCCTTCGTCCATTCCGACGCCCACGAACCCGACGTGCGGGCGGCCGAAGCCCTGGTCCGGGAAGCAAAGCGGCACAACGACTTCGTCGTCGTCGCACTGCACTGGGGCGTGCCGCACTGCTACCTGCCCGCGGCGCAGGGACCGCTGGCCCAGTACCAGCAGCCCCTGGCCCGACGGTTGATCGACGCCGGCGTCGACCTGGTCATCGGGCACCACCCGCACTGCCTGCACCCCGTGGAGTTCTACGGGCACGGGCTGATCCTGTACTCGACCGGCAACTTCGTCTTCGACTGGTGCGACGGCTGGAACGCCGAAGCGATGGTGCCGAAGGAAGACGCCCACCCGTCGGCCCCTTACCAGCCCGCCCTGGTGCGCGGCCCCTGGTTCGAGAGCGCCGTGTTCCGCGTCGGGCTGGGCGGCCACGGCGGGCCCACTCTCCGCATCGACCCGATCGAACTCGACCCGGACAGCCAGCCGGTCCTCCCCCGGCCGGACGTCGCCGCGTCGATCCTCGCGCAGGTCGCCGAGGCGTCCAGGGACCTGGACCCGGCGATCGTCGTGGACGACGACGGCACCGTCCGGCGCGCTGCCACCGCCTAGCCGCCACCGACCACAGAGGAGCGTTGTCGATGTACAGTCCCGCCGCCGAACCCGACGACTACGAGTCATTCCCCTACCTCCGACGCGGGGTCGACTTCCCCGCCGTCGAGCTGTCCGATCCGGGCGCCCGCCGAAGCCGCTTCACCGCCGGTTCGGACGACCGGATCGACCGCCTGCTGGCGGACAACGTGACCATCAGCTTCCACGACCACCCGCAGCTGCTGCCCGCCGACTTCGCTGACACACCCGGCTTCCTGCGCGCCAAGCACGAGTTCACCGCGTTCGCCGAGCTGCGCCGGGCCGGCTTGACCGCGGTCTTCGACAACTGGTTCGGCGTCATCGGCAGCACGCGCCGGGCGGGCTGGAAGTGGGACGACCTGATCACCACGCTGGGCCTGCGGCTCGCCGACCTCGCCCACCAGGACGGTGTCGTCGTCGCCCGCACCGTCGGCGACATCCTCGGCGCCCAGCGCGACGGGCACGTCGCCTTCGTCATGGGCACCGAGTCCGCCGGGATGATCGAGAACGAGCTGGACCGCATCGACGTCCTCTACGGACTGGGCATCCGGCAGATGGGTTTGGTCTACGCGGAGGCCAACACCCTTGGCAGCGGCCAGAAGGAGCAGCGCGACGGCGGCCTGACCGCCTTCGGCCGGCGCGCGGTCGAGCGCATGAACGCCGTGGGCATGCTCGTCGACGTCTCCCACGCGAGCGACCGGACGAGCCTGGACGCGATCGAGGCGTCGGCCAAGCCCGTCGCGATCACGCACGCCGGCGCGCGGGCGGTCTGGCCCATCGCCCGGATGAAACCGGACGAAGTCCTCAAGGCGTGCGCGGAACGCGGCGGTGTGCTGGGCATCGAAGCGGCGCCGCACACGACCGTGTCCTACGAACACCGGGCGCAGTCCATCGAGTCGGTGATGGACCACTTCACCCACGCCGTCGAGCTGATGGGCATCGAGCACGTCGCGTTCGGCCCGGACACGCTCTACGGCGACCACGCCGCCTTCCAGAAAGCCATCTCCGACGTGATCAGCTCCTCCACCGTGTTCGACGCGGGCGACCTCGAGTGGGAGCGGGTCAGCCACGTCGACGGGCTCGAGAACCCGACCGAGAACTTCCGCAACATCGCCGGCTGGCTCGTCGAGCACGGGTACCGCGACGACGAGATCACCGCCGTGCTCGGCGGCAACATCCTGCGGCTGCTGGGAGAGGTGTGGCGATGACCACCATCGAAAGCGCTTTCGCGAGGCACCTCGACGACGTCTTGGCGTTGTCGCACGCGATCAACGCCGACCCGGAGCTCGCCTTCGAGGAGCACCGGACCTCGGCCGCGATCACCGACGTCCTGGCGCGGCACGGGTTCGTCGTCGAGAAGCCGGTGGCGGACCTGCCCACGGCGTTCGTGGCCTCAGTGGGTTCGGGTGAGCTGGTGTTCGGCATCTGCGCCGAGATGGACGCGCTCCCCGGGATCGGCCACGGCTGCGGGCACAACACGATCGCCGCGGCGGCCGTGGGCGCGGCCCTGGCGTTGGCGCCGTTCGCCGACGAGCTGGGCCTGACGCTGAAGGTGTTCGGCACGCCGGCGGAGGAACGCGGCACCGGCAAGGAGATCATGGTCAACCGCGGTGTCTTCACCGGCACGCACGCGGCCATGATGGTGCACCCGTCGCTGAAGGACGTCGTCAGCCCCCAGTTCCGGGCTTCGCGGTCGTGGCGGATCGAGTACACCGGCCGCGGCGGCCACGCGTCGCGTCCGTGGAACGCGCTGAACGCCGCCGACGCGGTGGTGGTCGCGCAGACCGCCATCGGACTGCTGCGGCAGCAACTGCGCGACGGAGTTCGGGTCCATTGCGTGGTGCCGGAAGCCGGTTCGGCGGTGAACGTCATCCCCGACCGGGTCGTGGCCGAGTGCATGATCCGCTGCGACACCATCGCCGAGGTCGACGAGGTGTGGGCGCGGGTCCGCCGGTGTTTCGAAGCCGGCGCGCTCGCGGCCGGGACCACCGTGGACTTCACCACCCAGCCGTCGCTGTACCGCGAGTTCCGGCACGACCCGGATCTGGCCGCGCTGTTCGAGACCCACGCGAAGACCGTGGGCCGCACGTTCCCGGACTACCCGGACAAGCTCTTCGGCTCGACCGACATGGGCAACGTCTCGCAGGTGATTCCCGCCCTGCACCCGATGCTGTCGTTCGACCTCCCGGAGGAGGACGGGAACCACACCGCCGCCTTCGCGGCCGCGGCCGGTGGCGCGGAAGGCGACCGGTTCGTGCGCGACGGCGGTCTGGCGATGGCGCTGACGATCGCGGACGTGGCGCGGTCCGCCTCGATCCGGGCGCGGCTGACGGCTTCCGGGAACTGAGGGAGAACGACCATGGAAAACACTCGGATCGGTACGGTCCCGGCGGAAGCGACCGGCCGGGGCAACCGCCGGGCGCTCGTCGCCGGCAGCATCGGCAACGCCGTCGAGTTCATCGACTGGGCGGTGTACACGACGTTCTCGTCCGTCTTCGCGCACCACTTCTTCCCGCCGGGCAACGACAGCGCGGCCCTGCTGTCCACTTTGGCCGTCTTCGCCGTCGGTTTCGTCGTGCGGCCGATCGGCGCCGCGATCATGGGCGCCTACGCGGACCGGCACGGCCGCAAGAAGGGCCTGATGCTCACGATCGGCCTGATGGCCGCGGCGACGTTCGTCATCGGGGTCTCGCCGTCCTACGCCCAGGTCGGCCTCGTGGCGCCGATCATCCTGGTGCTCGCGCGCTTGGCGCAGGGCTTCGCCGCCGGGGGTGAGTTCGGCTCTGCGTCGGCGTTCCTCGTGGAGTCCGCCGGCCCCGGCCGCCGCGCATTCGCGGGCTCGTGGCAGCAAGTCTCGGTCGGCGTCGGCATCCTCATCGCCTCGGGCATGGGCGCGATCGTCACCTCGGTGCTGCCCCGGCAGGCGGTGGACAGCTGGGGCTGGCGCCTGGCGTTCGTGGTCGCGTCGCTGTTCGGCCTCATCGGGCTCTGGCTGCGCCGCTCGGTGGAGGAAACGGCTTCGTTCCGCCGCGCCCGCGGCCCCCGGCGCAACGTCCTGGTGACGATGCTCCGGGAGCACCCGAAGGCGGCGTTGCGTGTCTTCGGCCTGAACATCGCCGGTGTCGTGCTCTACAACATGTGGCTGACGTACCTGCCCACCTACGCGGCCGTGTCCACGCACATCCCGCTCCACCAGGCGCTGCTGGCCAACGTCATCGGGCTCGTCACGTTCGTGGTCCTGCTGCCGTTCGCCGGGATGCTGTCCGACCGGATCGGCCGCAAGCCCACCTTGGTGGCGTTCGCCGGCGGGTTCCTGCTGCTCGCGTGGCCCGCTTTCCGGCTGCTGAACGGGGACTTCCGGCTGCTGCTGCTCGTCCAGGTCGCCGGGCTGGTCCTGCTCTTGGGTTACTCGGCCAACGTCGCGGCCGTCATGGCGGAGCAGTTCCCGCCGGAGGTCCGGGCGACCGGCATCGGTCTCCCCTACGCGATGTCGGTCGCGGTGTTCGGCGGCACCGTCCCGTACCTTACGACGTGGCTGACCACCCACGGGCTCGGGTCGTGGGTGTGGCTGTACTGCGCGATCGCCGCCGCGATCGGCCTCATCGTCTACCTGACCATGCCCGAGACCAAAGACAAGGCGATCGACTGATCAGCCGATCGTCAGCACGACCTTGCCGAAGCGGTCCGGGCTCACCAGCCGTTCGTGGGCCCGGGCCAGGTCGGCCAAGGGGAACACCGAGTCGACCACGGGCCGTACCTTCCCCGCGGCGAGCAGGGCGAGGACGTCGGGGACTTCGCGGAGGTCCCCGGCGTGCGCCCCGCGGAAGTCGACCTCGTGGCGGTAGAGGCTGTACAGGCTGATGTCGGCGTGCGGTCCGGAGTGCGAGCCCATGCCGATCAGCCGCCCGCCGGGGCGCAGCGCCCGGATGGACTCCTGGATGGTGGCCCCGCCCGCCGAATTGTGGACGAGGTCGACGCCCCGGCCGTCCGTCAGCGAGCGGACCGCGGCGCCGAATCCGGGCACCTTCCGGTAGTTCACGACTTCGTCGGCGCCGATTCCCCGGAGAAGGTCCCGCTTGTCGTCGGTGCCGGTCGTGGCGATGACCCGCGCGCCGAAGGCGTGGGCGAGCTGCACCGCGGCCGTGCCCACACCGCTTCCGGCGCCGACGACCAGCGCGGTTTCGCCGGGCCGCAGGTCGCCGCGCGTCACCAGCATGTGCCAGGCCGTCAGGTACGCGAGCAGGCTCGCCGCCAGGTCGACGTAGGTCAGGGATTCCGGCGCCGGGACGGCGTTGCGGGCCGGGACGGCGAGGTATTCGGCGTACGTGCCGTCGGTGTGCTCGCCGAGGAACTTCAGCTCGCGGCAGCGACTGTCCACATCGGATCGACAGGCGTCGCACGCGCCGCAGCCCAGCATGGGCAGCACGACCACGCGTTGCCCCACCTCGACGTTCGTGACCGCGCTGCCGACCGCCGCGACGTCTCCGGCACCTTCGACACCGAGGATGATCGGGAACGGCGGTTGTTCGGCGAACTTTCCGTCCCGGACGAGCACGTCGGCGCGGTTGAGCCCGGCGGCCCGGATGCGGACCAGGACGTCCCCCTCGCCGATCGGGGGACGCGGCACGTCGTCGATCTCGACGACCCCGGCTTGCCGGACGATGGCGGCCTTCATCGTGCTTTCCTTTCTCCAGTGTGCGTTTCGACCTGGCCGGTCGCGGTGATCCGGCCACTGTGGTCACGAACGGAAACCCCGCCGCCGGTGGCGCGCACCACCAGACCTTGGTGGTCGAACAGCGGCGCGACGACGCGGTAGTCGATCGCGGTGGCCGCCGCCTCGGTTCCGCGGACGGCTTCCGCCATGGCCAGCGCTTGCAGCGGGCCGTGGACGACCAGCCCCGGGTAGCCCTCGACGTCCCGGGCGTAGTCGCGGTCGTAGTGGATGCGGTGGGCGTTGTAGGTCAACGCCGAGAAGCGGAACAGGACGGTCGGGTCGACCGGGAACTCCCGCTCGTCCGCTTCAAGCGGCACCGGGGTCGACGCCGTCGCCGAGGTCGGCGCGGACGTGGCGTCGCGGTAGACGATGTCCTGCTCCTCGACGACCTTCACCTCGCTGTCCTGGCTGATGGTGTGCCGGACGACGACGAAGGTCAGCGGGCCAGAGCGGCCCGTCTTGTCCGTCGTCGACACCACTTCGGTGCGCCGGGTCGCGGACCGCCCGACGACCAGCGGCCCGGTGCGGGTGACCCGGCCGCCCGCCGCCATGCGCCGGCGGCCCGGCGCGGGCGGAGCCGGGACGACCCCGCGCACCGGGTGGCCGTCCGGCCCCAGATCGGCCTGGTGCGGCCGATCGAGCAGGTAGACCCAGTGCCACAGCAGCGGCAGTCCGTCGGTCTCCAGGTCCGGCAGGTCGACGCCGAGCAGCCGGGCCAGCGCCACGGCGGGCTCCGGTTGCAGCACTTCGGTGTGCTCGGTCACGGGGTGACCTCCTCGAATTCGGCGCGGAGGGCGTCGTTGTGCTCGCCGAGCCGGGGCACCGGACCCAGCACCGGTTCGACTTCGTCGATGTCGACCGGCGGCAGCAAGGCCCGGACGGCACGACCGGGGGCCTGGACCTGCTGCCAGCGATCCCGCGCGGCGAGCTGCGGGTGGTCGAGGAGCTCACCCGGCCGGCGCAGGCGGGCGCACGCGATCCCGGCCTCGCCGAGCAGGTCGACGACCTGGTCGGCGTCGAACGCGGCGAACGCCGACTCGATCAGCGGCTCGATCAGGTGGTCGTGGGCGACGCGTTCCGGGTTGTGGGCGAACCGCGGGTCGTCGGCCAGGTCCGGGCACCGGAGCACCTCCCGGCACAGCCGAACCCATTCGCGGTCGCTTTGGACGGCCAGGAAGACCTGGTTGCCGTCTCCCGTCCGATAAGGACCGTAGGGCGCGATCGACGCGTGCTTCGCGCCGGTCCGGCGGGTCTCCGAACCGCCGTAGGCCGCGTGGTAGGCCGGTTGGACCATCCACTCCCCCAGCGCGTCGAGCATGGCGACCTCGACGGTCGCGCCGACGCCCGTGGTGGCCCGGCGCAGCAGCGCGGTGAGGATGCCCGAGTAGGCGTACATGCCCGTTGCGATGTCCGCGATGGAAATCCCGGCCTTGCTCGGCTGGTCCGGCGTGCCGGTGGCGGTGACGAGCCCGGCTTCGCACTGGATCAGCAGGTCATAGGCCTTTTTCGCCTGGTACGGGCCGCCGGGGCCGTAGCCCGAAATCGAGCAGTGGACGAGGTCGGGACGGGTCGCGCGCAGGGTCGCGGCGTCGAGGCCGAGGCGGTTCACCGCGCCCGGCGCGAGGTTCTGGACCACGACGTCGGCGGCCGCGATCATCGCGTCGAGCACGCGGCGGTCGGCCGCAGCCTTGATGTCCAGCTCGATCGACTCCTTGCCGCGGTTGAGCCAGACGAAGTAGCTGGAGTCGCCGTGGACCGTCCGGTCGTAGCCGCGGGAGAAGTCCCCGGCACCGGGGCGTTCGACCTTGATGACGCGGGCGCCGAGGTCGGCGAGCTGCCGGGTCGCGAAGGGCGCGGCGACCGCCTGTTCCAGCGCGACGACGGTCGTGCCTTCGAGTGGGAGCATGGAAAGCCTTTCGTAGCCGGTGCTTCAGGACCGGAGGATCGCGTGGGCCCGGTCGAGCACCGGTTTGTCGATCATTCGCCCGTCGGGACCGGTGACCGCGCCTGCCGATCCCTCGGCCGCCCGAAGCACCGCACGAGCCCACGCGATTTCGTCCGCGCCGGGGGCCAGGCCGCGGGCCGTGGGCTCGATCTGGGCGGGGTGGATGCAGAGCTTGCCGCGGAAACCGAGGCTCCGGGCGTAGCGAGCCGCCGCGGTCACGGCGTCGGCGTCGTCGATGACCGTCGTGACGCCGTCGATCGGCGCCGGCAAACCGGCCACCCGGGAGGCGAGCACGATCGTGCTTCGCGCGAACAGCATCGCCTCGGCGGTGTCGTCGGCCCCGAGGTCGGCGGCCAGGTCGAGCGCACCGAACGCCAGCCGGGTCACCCCGGGCGCGGCGGCGACGTCGTGCACGCGGTGCAGCCCGGCCGCGGTCTCGACCAGCGCCACCACCGCGGTGCCCAGCCGCGCCGACAACGCGGCCAAGGCCGCCGGGTCCTCGGCCTTGGGCACGAGCACGCCGAGCAGCCCGGACGCGCCGGCGACGGCGTCGACATCCGCGTCGAACCACGGCGTTCCGGCGGCGTTGATGCGGACCCAGGCCTGTCCGCCTTCGGACAGCCAGCGGAGCGTCTCGGCACGGGCAGTGTCCTTGTCCTCGGGGCGCACCGCGTCTTCCAGGTCGATGACGACGGCGTCCGCGCCCGCAGCCGCCGCCTTGGCGAAGCGCCGAGGGCCGTTGCCGGGCACGAAGAGCCAGGTGGCCGCGGGCCTCATCGGACCGGGTTCCGCTTGATGAGCTGGCGTGCGATGACGGTCCGCTGGATCTCGTTGGTGCCCTCGCCGACGATCATCAGCGGCGCGTCGCGGAAGTACCGCTCGACGTCGAACTCCGTCGAGTAGCCGTAGCCGCCGTGGATCCGCACCGCGTCGAGCGCGATCTTCATGGCCGTCTCGGAGGCGAACAGCTTCGCCATCCCCGCTTCCATGTCCGCGCGCTCGCCGGAGTCGTAGCGGCGGGCGGCGTACTGGACGAGCTGCCGGGCCGCGGTCAGCCCGGTGGCCATGTCGGCGAGGTGGTTGCCGATCGACTGGTGCTGCCAGATCGGCTGCCCGAAGCTTTCGCGTTCCTGGCTGTACCGAATCGAGCGGGCGAGCGCGGCGGCGCCGACGCCGAGCGCCCGCGCCGCCACCTGGATGCGGCCGATCTCGAGCCCGCGCATCATCTGCGCGAACCCCTCGCCTTCGGCGGTGCCCAGCAACGAGCTGCGGGGCACGCGGAAGTCGGTGAAGGACAGCTCGCAGCTCTCCACGCCCTTGTAACCGAGCTTCGGCAGGTCGCGGGACACCTCGAACCCGGGTCCCTTTTCGACCAGCAGGATGCTGATGCCGCGGTGCTTCGGCTCGGCGGTCCGGTCCGTGCGGCACAACAGCGCGACCAGCTGGGCGCGGCGGGCGTTGGTGATCCAGGTCTTGGACCCGTTGATGACGTAGCTGTCGCCGTCCGTTCGCGCCACGGTCCGGATGGCCTGCAGGTCGGATCCGCCGCCGGGTTCGGTGAGCGCCATGGTCGCCCGGATCTCCCCGGTGGCCAGCTTCGGCAGGTAGTGGTCCTTCTGCGCCTGGGTTCCGTAGTGGAGCAGGAGCTTGGCGACGACGCTGTGCCCGCCCATGGCGCCGGCGAGGCTCATCCACCCGCGGGCGAGTTCCTCGGTCACGGCGGCGTAGCACGGGGTGGACACCCCGGCGTCGTTCCACGGCTCCGGAACGGCGAGCCCGAAGATGCCCATGCACTTCATCTGCTCGATCAGGGCTTCGGGGTAGGTGTCGGCGTGTTCCAGGTCCCGCACCACGGGCTCGACCTCGCGGTCGACCCACTCGCGGACGACGTCGACGATCGCGGTCTCGTCTGCGCTGAGTTCGTACATGGCTGTCATCATGGCTCGTGATGACGAGTCGAGAGAAATACCGATTCGTGATATCCCTAGACGCGTCCGGCAAACCGGCAGGAGGACGCGTGGAACTCAAGCAGCTCTTGGCCTTGGTGACCGTCGGCGACACCGGGAGCGTCACCAAGGCGGCACGCCGGCTCCACGTCGTGCAGCCCGCGGTCAGCCGGTACATCCGCGCGCTGGAGGACGAGGTCGGGGTCCCGCTCTTCGAGCGCAGCCGCCAGGGGATGACCCTCACCCCGGCGGGCGAAGTCCTCGCCGAGCGCGCGAGACGCGCGCTGCTCGAACTGGACCGGGCCCGCGCCGAGATCCGCCCGGACCGCGAGCACGTGCGGGGCATCGTGACGATCGGGCTGCTGGAAAGCACCGTCGAACTCGTCGCCGCGCCGTTGGTGGCGGTGCTGGGGCGCCGGCACCCGGGCATCGAAGTGCGGATCCTGAGCGCGTTTTCCGGTCACCTTCGGCAGTGGCTCGACGACGGCGCGGTGGACATGAGCCTGCTGTACAACGTGAACTCGACACCGTCGATCGCCGTCACCCCGTTGCTGAGCGAAGCGTTGTGGGCGATCGCTCCCCCCGACGCGGAACTCGGCCGCGAAGCACTCACCTGGCAACGGGTGTGCGACAACCGGCTGATCCTGCCGGTCGAGGGACACGGCCTGCGCACCCTCGTGGATCAAGCGCTCGGCACCGCGCCCACGATCGTGTGCCAGACCAACTCGATGCCGGTGCAGAAGAGGCTGGTGGCCGCCGGCACCGGGTGGAGCGTCCTTCCCGCGGCGGGCGTCGCCGAAGACGTGGCCGCCGGGCGGCTGCGGGGCGGCCCGATCGTCGATCCGGCGATCTCCCGCACGATCGTCCTGGCGTTGCCGCGAGCCGGCCGCGTCCCGCCCGCTGCCGAGGTCGCCGCCACCGAGATCGTCCGGGTGACCCACCGGCTGGTCGAGGACGGCTCTTGGCCGACAGCCAGCGTGGCTCAGGCCGGGTAGCCACACCCGGCCGACGGCGGCCGCCGCACGAACCAGGATCGGCATGACACCCCAAGCAGCGGCCTGGAGCCCCGGTCAGGGAACGTAGGGAGTCGCGATGGTGGCGAGAGCGTCCCAAGGCATGACCGCGTAGCCCGCCCCGTTGTGCCAGGCCCGGATCTGGCGTTGCGGGTCGACGGCGATCGCGTCGGCGCGGTGGTCACCGTCCAGATCGGCGAACCGCAGCGGGGCGACATCGGGGAACCCGGCGGCCACCACGATGCTCGCGCCCTCCCACGGCATCGGCGAGAACCCGCGCACGTTGTGCCACGCGTGCCCCTCGCCGTTCTCCCACACCGAGATGATGTCGGACTTGCCGTCACCGTCGAGGTCGGCGAAGAACGTGGTGGCCGGCTTCATGTCGGCGCCCACCACGATGCTCCCGCCCTCCCACGGCATGGGGGCGAACCCGCGGGCGTTGTGCCACGCGCGGACTTCACCGTTGGCGTCGACCGACATCGCCTCGGCCCGGCCGTCACCGTCGAGGTCGGCGAACTTGAGGCCCTGCGGATCGACGATTCCGGTCGTCACCACCACGCTCGCGCCCTCCCACGGCATCGGCGAGAACCCGCGGACGTTGTGCCACGCGTGCCCCTCGCCGTTGTCCCACAGAGAAACGATGTCGGCCTTGTGGTCGCCGTCCAGATCCGCGAAATAAGTCCGCCCGGGCCGCATGTCGGTGGCGACCACGATATCGGCCGGATTCCACGGATTGCCACCGAAACCACCGTCGTTGTGCCAGGCGTGCACATCCCCGTTCGGGTAGATCGCCATCAATTCCGCCCGGCCGTCCCCGTCGAGATCGGCCAGCATCACCCGCGACGGCGTGGCCGTCAGCGGCTTGGTCTGTTCGGCGATCCAACCGGCCAGGTCGTCGGCACGGGCCACCACCGCGCCACTGCGCGTCTCGGTCTCGGCCAGGCAACCGTGCTGCCAGGACGCGCTCGTGACACCCGCGAGCTCGACCCGGTCGCCGGTCTCACGCAGTGCCGGGCCGCCGGCGTCCCCCTTGCACGGATCGTTCGCCCCACCCGCCGCGGTGATCGACATCGAGGTCGCCGTGACGCCCTGGACGGTGTAGCTCGCGGTGTTCAGCCGGGCAGGAACCCATTCGGTGGCGGTCCGTCCGAAGCCCCCGACCCGCACCGTCTCCCCCGACGCCGGCGCGGTCGCCGCGATCGGTACCGGCGTCACCGACGGCAACGGCGAAGTACCGCTGGGGACCGTCACATGCGCGAGCACCACATCCCGGTCCGCGGCCGGCACCAACCGATCCACCACCGGCAGTGGCCCCGCTCCGGGGGCACCGGGCCCGAAGGACACCGTCGTGGGCTGCGGCGGCGGCCCATCCAGCACATTCTGCCCGAAGCATCGCTTCGCCGTGATGACCCACCCCTGAGCCACGACCGCCCCCGAGCAGCCCGCGGTCGTCCCGTTGACCACGAGCCGCGCGGCATAGCCGTAGCTGCCCTCCGGCGCCGCGGCTCCCCCGCTCACCGCACCCGCCGGCGCGGCCGAACAGACCCCGGCCGCACCGAGGACAACCGCCGCAATGGCCAGTTTTCGAACGCGCACCTGTTCCGCCCCCCTCGTCGCCGGCCTGTTCACCGGCACCCCTCACGGGAGAGTAGCAAGGGATACGGTTGGCGATCACCCGACCTTCGGCGGGCCGGCCGGCCGCACATCACTTCCGCCGCGGATTCCTGCTGGGCACGCCAACCGCGGACCTGAGCGAAGCCGCCTCGATCACAAACCCTCACCACCACTTTCCCTTTGCGGGTTCGTCGTCCGGAAAAGCCGTCGTGACCACGGTGGTGTCGTCGTGGGTGACCCAGTGACATCGGCATCGGTCACGTAGACGCGGGTGAGCTTGGCGCCGACGAGGTACGCCTGGGTCAGGTTGGCCGCGACGAGGTTGGCGCCGTCGAGGTTCGCGGCCCTGAATTGTGCCCCGGTGAGGTTGGCTCGTCCGAGGTCCGTCGTGTCGAGGTCCGCCTGATCCAGGTTCGCGCCGGTGAAGTCGGTCTCTTCGAGGTCCGACCAGGCGAGGCTCGCTTCCTCACCTTTCGCGTCACGGAAGCTGGCGCCGTTGAGAAGCGAATGGGCGATGCTGACGTGGTAGACGACCGCTCGACTGAGATCCGCACCCTTGAGGTCCGCCTCGTCGAAATACGTGTGGGCCAGAATTGAGTCGGCGAGATGTGCGTTGACGAGGTTCGCACCACCCAGGCACGCCCGGCTCAGGTCGACGCGGGCCATGTTGTCGTCTGCGGTGTCGCGGCGCCCCAAGATCGTGAGCGCGGCTTGGATATCCGCAGTCGGCAGCGCCGCCGGGCACCCGCCCTTGGCGACAACCGACGGTGCTGTGGTCCGGATGAAAGCGGAGAGGACCTCGATGATGGCCGGCTGGTCGCGGGGCGAGTCGCGAGCCAGGCGTTCAAGGCCGTAGAGCGCACCGAGGCGGCCCTGTAGGTGGTCACCACCCGCCTTGTCGAGCTGCTCGACCGCCTTCGTGTAGCGATCGGTGAACTGGCCCTGTTCACTCAGCGACACCCCGCCCGGCTCCGAGCGCGAGCCGGTGACGCTGTCTGCGGACGGCCGAGCCGGGGCCGGCGGGAAACGGCGGCGCGCAGCCGCAGGCGACGAGTGGTCACGTAACAACAGTCGCCGGCGGCCATCAGATCGTCACGCCTCGCGTCGAACGCCCCATTTCGCAGCGCGGCTATGCGGTAGCCCGGACTCCTCGGTGATCTCGCGAGCGAGGCGTTTTGCTCGGGGGTCTCGCCGGGTCACCGGCCAGCCAGCTCGGCAACGACCGGCGCAAGAGCAACGGCGGCCTCGGCGCCGACCACGAAGTAGGAGAACCCGATCTCCTCCCGCCGCCGTTGAATCTCCTCAGCAGCGGCAGCAGGATCACTGGGCAGGAACGCCAGCGAGTCCGCGGCCCGGACGGCAGCGGGGTCGGTGTCGGGTCCGGCCATGAACGCCGCGACCGAATCGCCGACCACCGGCACGTGCAACGCCAATTCCACACCGCGACGGTTGTCGAAGCCTTCCACCCGTTGCATCGACGCGGCCCGCGTCTCGATCTGCGGCATCACGAAGGTGACCGTGTCGGCGACTTCCGCGGCAAGCGCCTGCGCCTTCGGGCCGCCCACAGCCATGACCACCGGCGTGTGCCGGTCCGGGCCGTCGAGGTCACGCAGAGCCGCGACCACGTCACGCACCTGACTCAACCGCTGGCCCGCCGGGGTGGCCGGCAGGCCCAGCTCCCGGAGCTGGTCGGCGATCCCGGGCCGGCCGGTGCCGATGCCCAGCTCGAAACGCCCCTCGGTGAGCACCGCCAGCGAGTGCGCCTCCCACGCGGTGATCCACGCAGGCCGAACCGGAGACGCGTACACCCAGGTGCCCACCCGCAAGCCGGTGATCGTCGCCGCCACCGCGAGCGCCGGCCCCGGTGCCGGCTGCCACTGCGGCACATCGGGCATCAAGATCGTCGAGTAACCACTGTCAGCCAGAACACGGAGCTGATCACGCCACGCCGGTAAGCCTGCGGTGATCGGCGCCACGACCCCGAACCGCAACGGCCTGACCTCGCGTGCAGAGATACCCACCATGGTGCAGCCCCTTCCCCTAAGCCCCCGGCCTAACGCCGAGCTCATCCCTACCACGAACGAGCGACCGCGCATCCGACACAACCCGCCAAGCGATCTGGCGGCCACTCAAGAGCTGATCTTGAGCAGGAGACGCACGGCACTCGATCGCGCCGTCGAACCGCTACAAGGCCTCACGGACACTCAACGCCCTCGCCCCAGGAGACCGGCGTGGACACCCGGCAGATCCGCCCGGCGCATGGCGACCCGGGCACGAAAGGACAGCGCCACCGGGCCGGCTGGCAGCGGAGCCGTCCACCGGTAGGACGGGGCACGAGCCACCACGGCCACCACCAGCGTCCGACCGAAGCCGAAGCGGCGGTACTCGGCGGCGACGTGGACGTAGTCGAGGGTGGCTGTCGGCAGCCGGCGCACGGGCTCGCAGTGACCGCGCCGATTTCGGTGCCGTCGAGGTGAAATTCGATCCGACCGGCCAGTGTTCCGGCTGCCAGTGGATGGGCGACCAGGGCAAGCCCGTCGCCCGGGGCCGTGCCAGATCCGTGCTGTTGACGTCGAGGTGCGCTCACTCGGCGAGACGCCGGGCCGCGGGCTCGCAGCCCTCCTGCGCGCGGCAGACCGCTGGGTGCCAGAAACGGATGCGGAAGTTCGACCGCCGCCACGCTGCTGACCAACGAGTTCACCCCATCGAGCGCCGGCATAGTCCTCATGCAGCTCCGACAGCCACCGCTCAACCTCGACGTAGCCGTTGAAGATCGCGATCAACAGCCACGCCTTCCACAGCAGCAAGGGCGTGCAAATGCCCACCGAGCGAAGTCGCGGCGCGCACGCTCGCGCGGAGACCACCGGCAACCCCGGAAAAGTACCGTCAGAACGGCGCTTCCTCCCGTGCTTCACTCACTGGCATGCGGAAACACCTCGCCGCAAGTGCGGCCATCGTGAGTGCTCTCGTCGCCTTCGCCGCTCCGGCCGGCGCCGCGACGAGGTACTACAGCCAGACCGTCACCGGAACCACTCAAGCCCAGTGCGAAGCCGACGGCTGGGCGCTCGCCCAACAGAAGCAGGCCGAGGGCTACCTCGTCACCTGGATCGGCTGCGGCTACTCGAACTTCCGCTGGGCCGGCGTCCTCGGCTGGCACGACTGAGACAGCGGAGCTCGCCGATACGACCGGCTCCCGCCAGCCGCCCGGTTCAGGAGCCGGTCCGGGTGACCCCGGCGCACGGGATCGCGCCGGACCCGGTGCAGGACACTTCGGCCCAGGCCGTCTTGCCGCCCGCGGGATGCTCGAACACTCCCCATGCGCCGGCAAACTCGTCGACCACCCGCATCCCGCGGCCACCCGGCCGGTCGCGGACAATCTCGGCGACGTCGGGCCGGTCAAGGAAGCCGTCGTCGGCCTCGAGGCGCACCCGGCACGGTGTCGCGGTGCGGCTCAGCCGGATCTGCAGCGGGTGCCGGCCGTGAACGCAGGCGTTGGTCACCAGCTCGGTGGTCACCAGCAGGACGGATCCAGCTGGTCGAGCACGGACCGGATGAGGCTGGTGAGCGCGTTCGATCCTTCCGCGGTCCAGGCGTTGAACCAAGCGACGCGGACCCGTCCGCGATGCTCCTTCGCCCGGGTCCCGATCTCTTGACGTCCGCACGGGCACTCGACCCAACTCACCCTCATGCCGCAGTGAGGTCGTCTTCCGAGGTTCACGCCTGCGCCACGGCCGGGAAGCTGGCCCGCCGGCTTGACTTGGAGCGCGCTCCAGGTCCTAGCGTCGACGGCGTTCATCAGCTTTCGAGGTACGGCCCGGTCCGCCGGGCAGGAGGAGTATCCGCGCATGATCGCCCGGACCACGCTCGGCTCGCCCGGTCTCACCGTCAGCGCGATGGGGCTGGGGTGCATGGGGATGAGCGAGAGCTACGGCGCCGCCGACTGGGACGGCGGGATGGCCACCATCGACCGGGCCCTGGAGCTGGGCGTCACCTTCCTGGACACCGCCGACGCCTACGGCACCGGGCACAACGAGGTACTGGTGGGCCGGGCCATCCACGGCCACCGGGACCAGGTGCAGCTGGCCACCAAGTTCGGCATCGACCGCAGCGCCGGCGACCGGGCACGCCGCATCCGCGGTGCGCGCGACTACGTGCTGCGCGCCTGCGACGCGTCGCTGCTGAGGCTGGGCGTCGAGGTGATCGACCTCTACTACGCCCACCGCCCGCCCCAGGACGTGGAGATCGAGGAGACCGTCGGGGCGATGGCCGAGCTGGTCCAGGCGGGCAAAGTCCGCCACCTCGGCCTGTCCGAGGTCGACGGCCAGCTGCTGCGCCGGGCATACGCGGTACACCCCATCACCGCAGTGCAGAGCGAGTACTCGCTCTGGACCCGCGACGTCGAGGCGGTCACCCCCGTGATGGCCGAACTGGGAGTCGGGCTGGTGCCCTACTCGCCGCTGGGACGAGGATTCCTGACCGGCACCCTGGACCGCTCCACGCTGGGCGAGAGGGACTTCCGGCGCACCAACCCCCGCTTCGCCGGCGAGGCGGGCGAAGCCAACGAGAAAATCGCGCAGACCGTGCGCAAGGTGGCCGACCGGCTGGGTGCCACCCCGGCCCAGATCGCGCTGGCCTGGGTGTACGCCCAGGCCGACCGGCTCGGGGTGGCGGTGGCGCCCATTCCGGGCACCCGCAACCCGGCCCGCCTGGAGCAGAACGCGGCCGCGCTGGAGCTCACCCTTGACGCCGAGGCGCTGGCCACGCTCAACCCGCTGAGCGACCAAGTGACGGGCGAGCGCTACACCCACGCGCACACCTCTGAAGTCGCCCGGGGCTAACCGGCGCGCGCGACGTCAACGATGTCCGGGCCGCCGACGTCGCCGACACGACGAACTACCCCTGCCACCCCAGCGGAAGCGCGGCATTCGTTGGGGGATCACGGAATCGCATGGGTGTCAATCGGCTTATCGCGGGTCCGGCGTCGCTGACGCACCACGAGCAGGATCGGCACCGGCTCGGCGGCGTCGCGGTTCTCGAGCAGTGACTTGGTCAGCAGCATGGCCAGCACGCTCTTGCCCGACCCCGCATCCCCGAGCACGACCAGCCGGCGGGCGGGAATGGAGCGGAACGCGGACGAGATGCGGGTGACCTCCCCGGTCAGGCGTGGCCGCGGTGCTCCCGGCACGCCGCGCAGGCGTTCGTCGTCGACCACCGCGGCCGGGTGGTCGCTGATCCCCTTGCGCCGGGTGACGTGGAACCGCACCGGCAGAGGACGGGGACCGTACACTCCGCGCAGCAACGCCTCGTCGGTCCACTGGCGCCGCACTGCCGTGGCCAGGAACTCCTCGGCCTCGCGCAACGGCCCAGCCGGTTCCGAACGCCGGGTCTTCACCACCTCCAGCGCCAAGGCCAGGACAGCGAGCGCACCCAGCAGGCTCCAGACCACCGGTGTCCACCACGGGGGCATGGCGGAGACCGTGTTGGTGGCGAGGTTGGCGGAGAGCCCCACCAGGACCGTCACGGTGCCCGAGAACACGAGAAGTGTGGTCTGCGAGGGCCGCCAACGCACTCAGTTCTCCCCCGGGTTCAGAATCTTCAGCCGTTTCTCAGTCGTTCGGACCCGTGCCGATGTTTCACGCCGCCGACCCGCACCACAGGAGAAATCGGCATACTGATCGGCAACCGCGTCGAACTCACTACGGCGTCCGGGCCGGGATTGAGCGACCGGGCAAGTCACTCGAGCGGATTGGTTGTTCCGGCCGACGACGGCTTCACGGCGTCAGCGGTGGGGCGGCCGGTGCCGCTCCACCCGGGCGTCACGCCAGGTCCGGAATCAGCTCGCCGATCAGCCGGATGCTCTTCAGCACCTTCTCGTGCGGGATGCCGCCGATCTGCTGGAGGCACATCATCCGGTCGATGCCCAGCTCCGCATACGCGCGCAGCTTCTTGCGGCACGTCTCCGGGCTGCCCACGATCAGCGAATCCTGTGCACTCAGCACCTCGAACACCTCGTCGTCCGGGACCTGCTCGCCCTGCAGGATCCGGGCGATCAGAAGGTTCGCCTCCGACGGTGCGTTCGAAGCCTCGCCGCGCAGGAAGTCGCCCGTCAGGCCCGAGGACTTCATCAGCTCCTCGTTGCGGGCGTTGGCGCGCACGAACTCCGTCGCCGCTTCGAAGAACGTCAGCGCCGTCACCGTGTACCACGCCGCGGCCGCTGCCGCGCCGTTGTGCATCGCCTCTTCGTCCGTCTCCGCGCAGTGGACGAACGTGAAGAAGCCGACCTGGTCGTTGACGAACGCTCCGACCGGCTCCGTGCACTGCGCGGCCGCCGCGCGGTACAGGTCGACCAGACGGCCGGCGCGTTCCAGGGACTCCCACATCGTCGTGCCGAGCACGCCCACCCCGCGCCGGCCGGCCTCCTCGAACGACGCCGGGCTCGCGGCGGCCTGCCACAGCGGCGGGTGCGGCTGCTGCAGCGGCTTCGGCCCGATCCCGACGCCGTCGACGCGGTAGGCGTCGCTCTCGTAGGAGAACCGCTCCGACGTCCACATCTTCGGCACCATCTCGAACGCCTGCTGCGTCTGGGCGCGTGCGTCGTCGGGCTCGATACCGAACAGGCGCCACTCGGGGATCGTCGAGCGGGTCAGGCCCAGCTCCACGCGCCCACCGCTGAGGTGGTCGAGCGTCGCCGCCCGCTCGGCGACGCGGATCGGGTGGTTGAACCGCCCGGGCGCGAGCACCGCGGAGTGCCCGAGCCGGATCCGGCTGGTGCGCTGCGACAGCGCGGCGAGCATCAGCTCGGGCGCGGACGAAAGGCTGAACTCCCCCGCGCCGTGGTGCTCGACCTGCCACCAGCACCCGTAGCCCAGCTCGTCGGCGAGGACGGCCTGTTCGATGGCCTGCCGGAACCGCAGCTGTTCGTGCCCTTCGGGCCAGGGCCTCGGGTTCTGGATCTCGTTGAACAAGTCGATCTTCATCCACGGCTCCTCTGCGTCGGGTCACCGCAAGATCAGTCCGCCAGGACTATCGCTCCGTTACCGGCAGTCGCCCGGACGGACTAGTTCGATTCCCCGGGCCTCCCGGTGGCTCGCTCACGGGTGGTCTGCGGCTGCAGCCTGGGACGTTCTTCGCGCCGCGCCGCTCAGGGCGTCTGCTGAGCCGTGATCGTCGTGGTCGGGGTGCCGGGCCGGTCCGTGTTCGCGCAGGTACCGCCATGGTGATCGCCTGCCCGCCACCGGCCGTCACCGACGCGGGGAGCTCGCGGGCGGCCCGCCGGGTCGTGGCGAGGTCGAAGGCGGCGAGCTGGGTGTTGCCGAGGCTGATCCGCACCGAGCCCTGGTCGACTGCGGGGTCGGTCAGCTCCAGGCCGGTCAGGCGGTAGGTGCGCCCGCCGGAGACCACGTAGGAGAACAACTGCGGCCCGGACACCCCGGGGTACGCCGTGCCGGTGATGGTCAGCCGCGTCGTCGTCGCGGCGGTGGTGAGCCGGACGCCGAAGCGCCCGGCCCGCTCGTACCGGCCGAGCTCGGCCGCACGGGCGGGCAGGCCCGGCATCGGCACGCCGAGCGGAGCCACTTCGTGGATGTGCTCCCCCAGGATGCCCAGCGGCTGTCTGCTGGTGCACAGCTCGCGGAGGCCCGCGCCGTGCCGCAGCAGCGCACCGGCCAGCCTCGCGCTCTGGTCCAGCAGGTGCTCGCAGTTGTCCAGCACCAGCAGCACGGACCGGTCGGCGAGGAAACGCCGCAGCCCCGGGCCCAGCCCGCGCCGCGGATCGTGCTCGATGCCGAACAGGGCGGCGAGCTGCTCCTCGACCGACTCGGCGACCCCCAGGTCGCCGAGTTCGAGCAGCCACCCGCCGTCCGGGAAGCCGTCCCGCACCGAGGCCGCCACCCGGAGCGCCAGCCGGGTCTTGCCGACGCCGCCGGCGCCGGCGCCGGCGCCGGCGCCGGCGCCGGCGCCGGTGAGGGTGAGCAGCCGCGTCCGGGACAGCAGCGCCGCCACTTCGGCCAGTTCGGTGCGCCGGCCGACGAAGCTGCTCACCTCCGTCGGCAGCGGTCAGCCGATCGGCGGGCACTCTCCTGCGCCCGGCTGACCGGTGCCGCCGCCCAGGAGACCGCCGAGGAGGCCGCCGAGAGTTCCGGTGACCGTCGTGACGGTGCACGTGACCAACCCCGTCACGGGATCGAGCACCGGCACCGCCGACGGCTGGGACGGAGGCGGAGGCGAGACCGAAGTCGTGGGTGGGGCCGGGCGGGTCCCGGAGGTGGGCGGCGGAACGGGCGCGGACGTCGGCGGAACCGGTGGTGGGCCCGGCGGCGGAACGGGTGGGGGAACCGCGGTCGGTGCCGGAGCCGGCGGCAGGAGTGCCGGTGCGCCCTGCGGAGCCGCCGCGGCGGCCAACCGCGGGTCCGGGCTCACGGGGACCGCGCCCTGGTAGACCAGCATCCAGGACCGCACCTGACCCAGGTAGACGGCCGAGTGGTTGTAGCTGAGCACGGCCGCATCCAGCCCGGCCGCCGAACGCAGGTCACGGCCGCCCGCGCAGAGGTACCGCCCGCTCGCCTCCGCCGCGTCGGCCACGTTCTCCGGATCGGCCCGGCCGTCCCCGTTGCCGTCGGTGGCCCAGCGCCGCCAGGTGGCCGGGATGAACTGCATCGGGCCCACGGCCCGGTCCCACGCGGCGTCCCCGTCGAGCGCGCCTCCGTCGGTGTCGGCGATGGCCGCCGTGCCGGCCCGGCCGTCGAGCACCGGGCCGAGGATCGGGCTCAGCGCCGTGCCCGCGGCGTCGACCCGCCCGCCGCGGGCGTGCCCCGACTCCACCTTGCCGATCGCGGCCAGGAGGGCGACCGGCAGCCCGCACGCCGGGGTGTCGGCCGCGAGCCGGGCGGCCGCCCGCTGGTACGCCGCCAGCACGATTCCGGGGACCCCCGCCGTGCCGCCGGAAGTCCCGGCCTGGCCCGGAAGCTGCGGGCCGGCCGGCAGCGGAACCGGGACGCCCGCGAACGAAGGCAGCGGGAACTGCGGCACAGTGCCGCCGTCCACGCCGTAGGGCGCGGCGGTGTCCCGGCCGGCGCCGGGCGCCACCGGCGCGGCGTCCGGTGCCGGCCGCCGCTCGACGTGCGCGTCCGGCGCCGGGGTGACGTCACCGGCTCCCGCGCTCAACGCGGTGGCGGCCAGGAAGAGCACGGCGGCCAAGTGCGTGGTGCCCGCCGGGAGACGCACTCGCGACGGCCTGCTCGCTCGGGACATCTGCGGTCCTTCCGGGAGAGGTGGCGCTTCGAGTGGACCACCGGAGACCGCGGGCCGGACGGGATCCGCGCGAAGCCGGCCCCTGTGGCGGCCAGGTCGGCCCACAAGGGTCAGATCAGGCCGCCCTCGAGGGCAAAAGCGATGGCGTGGGCGCGGTTGCGCAGCTGGAAGCGGTTGAGCACGTCGTGGGTGACCCGCTTGATCGTCCGCTCCGAGTAGGCGAGCTTCTCCGCGATCTCCTTGACCTCGAAACCCTGGGCCACGAGGCGCAGCACCTCGGTCTCGCGGTCGCTCAGCCCGGTCGGTCCCACCCCGCGGGGCGCGAGCACCTGGTTCTGCAGCCGCGCCACCTGGTCGAACAACCGGCCGACCATCCGCGGCGACAGCACGCCGCCACTCCCGGCGACCTGCGTCACGGCCGCGACCAGCCGTTCGGGAGTGGCCTCCGCGCGCGGCACCACCCCGCCCGCACCGGCGCCGATGCAGGCGATGAGCGCGGGATCGTCGATTTCGGCGGGCACCAGCAGCACCCGGCCGTGCCCGGTGCCGGCGCCGCTCGCCTCCCGCACCAGGACCAGCAGCTCGTCGGTCACCGCGTCCCCCACCACGATGGTCACCGTGCCCGCGGGCGCCCCCGCGGCCGGCACGGGGAAACCCCGAAAGATCTTCCGGTGGCCGCACGACACCACGGACGTTCCTCGGGGCAACCCCCGATGCGGGGACCGGCTCCCCCGGTGGTCCGCCGGAGGTTCCCGGCCGACGGCAACCGCCGAAGTCGGAGAAGCGCAAAGACACGGCACCCGCGCAGGTGTCCGTCGCGACGGTGCGGCAAACTGCTGACGCGGATCGCGCCGACGTCAGCGAGCATCCACCACGCGGATACTCCCTTCAGGACAGGCGGTTTCCCACCGGCCTCGCTTCCCACACCGCCTCGAGCGGTCCCGGCAGCCGCAGCTTCCAGCCGTGGGGCGCCGCCCGCCGGCCGGGTGCGGGCCGCACGCCGGGGAAGCTCTCGAAGAACACCTCCAGCGCGGTGCGCGCGAGGGCGGTGACCAGCAGGTACGCCGGGCACCGGTGCGGTCCGGCGCCGAACCCGAGGTGGACGCGGGCTTCGCGCCGCACGTCGAACCGGTCCGGCTCGGTGAACACCGTCTCGTCGCGGTTGGCCGAGGCGATGGCCGCCGCGATCATGCTGTCCGCCGGGATTTCGCGTCCCGCCAGTGTCGTGGCGCACTTCGTGCGCCGGCCCAGCACGCCGACCGGGCCGCTCCACCGCAGCGCCTCGGACACCGCCGCGCCGGCCAACGCGGGGTCGGCGCGGACCGCGGCGAGCTGAGCGGGCGACGACCACAACGCCGCCAGCGTCCAGCCCGCGAGCCAGCCGGGTTCGACCGCGCTCAACGCGAGGTGCTTGACCACCGGCACCACGTCGGCGTCCGGCCTCGGGTCGCCGCGCGGCCGGTGGGCGTGCAGCAGGTCGGAGATCACCGACCCGTCCGGTTCCGCGCGAAGCCGCCGGACGACCGCGGTCAGGGCGCTGTCGGCGGCCAGGTCCGCGGCCGCGGCCGCCCCCGCCGCCGGGTCGCGGCCGAAGTCGTTGGCCACCCCGGTCAGCAGGTTTCCCCACCGGCGCAACGTTTCCGCGCCGGTGTGCCGGCCGAGCCCGAGCAGGGCGGACACGGCGATCGCCGCGACCGGTTCGAAGTAGCCCGCGGCGACGTCGGCCCGGCCGGCCGGGCGCAGTTCGCCGGCGACCCGGCACGCGACGGGCCGGGCGACCGCGTCGACGAAGCCGCCGATCCGCTCGGCTTCGAAGCCCGGCTCCAACGCCTCTCGCACGTCCCGGTGCGACTCGCCTTCCCGCATCAGCAACGGCGTTCCGCCGCACAGGCCGAGCATCGGCGACCCCGGCTGGTCGGTGGTGAACCGCTCCTCGTCGGTCAGCACAAGACGGACGTCGTCCCAGCCGGTCACCAGCCACTGGCGGACCTCCGGTACCCAGCTCACCGGCTCGGTCCGGCGCAACCGGGCGTAAACCGGGTACGGGTCGGCCTCGAGTTCGGCGACGGTGACCACCTGTCAATCCTGGAACGTCAGTGCGGTGGCCACCGCGGGCAGGGGGAACGGGTGGCCGGCCAGCCGTTCGGTGTGTTTGAGGAGGCTCTCCAGGAACTTCTGCGCGAGGTCGAGGGTGAACCCCTGCCGGCACACCACGCGGATCACGTCCACGTGCTCCAGGTCCGGCGGCAGGCTGTAGGCGGGCACGTGCCAGCCGTCGCCCTTGAGCGCCTCGGACAGGTGGTACACGGTGAAGCCCACGTCGTCCGGGTCGCGCAGGCGGAACGCCACCACCGGCAGGTCCTCGCCGTCGGCGATGACCTCGTACGGGGCAATGGCCCGGATGCCCGCCGCGACCTGCCGCGCGACTTCCTGGCACCGCTGCGCGATCAGCTGGTAGCCGGCGAGCCCGTTGCGCAGGAACTGGTAGTACTGGGCGATCACGCCGGATGCCGGGCGGGAGAAGTTCAACGTGAACGTGGGGTGGTGGCCGCCGAGCACGTTGCAGTCGAAGATCAGCGACGTCGGCAGGTACTCCGGGTCGCGCCACAGGCACCAGCCCGAGCCCGGGTAGACCAGGCCGAACTTGTGGCCGGACGCGTTGATCGACACCACGCGCGGCAGCGCGAAGTCCCAGGCGAAGTCGACGTCGAGGAACGGCGCGACGAAGCCGCCGCTCGCGGCGTCGACGTGCAGCGGGACGTCGACGCCCCGGTCGCGGGCGACGCCGTCGAGAGCGGCCGCGATGTCGGCGACCGGGTCGTAACGGCCGTCCTGCGTGCTGCCCAGGACCGCGACGACGCCGATCGTGTTCTCGTCGACCGCGTCCGCAGTCAGCGCCGGGTCCAGGGTCGTGCGGCCCGGCGCGAGCGGCACCGTCCGCGCTTCGACGTCCCAGAAGTTGCAGAACTTCGGCCAGCAGACGTGGACGTGGGTGCCGAACACCATGTTGGGCCGCCCCGTGCCACCGCGTTCCCGCCAGCGCCGCAGCATCGCGAGGCCGGCGAGCATGGCCGCCTCGGAGCTCCCGCTGGTGGAGCAGCCGACGAACGAGCCGTCGTCCTCGTGCCACAGGTCAGCGAGCGCGTTGATGCACTCCTGCTCGATCTGGGAACTCGCCGGGTACTCCTCCCGGTTCATGAGGTTGATCGACGCGGTCTCGGCGTAGATCTGTTCCAGTTCCGGCTCGGCGGCGGTGGTGCAGAACGTGGCCAGGTTCAGCGCCGCGCGGCCGTCGAGCAGCAGCCGGGAGCGCACGATGCCGGCCGCGACGCTCGCGGGCATCGGGTTCTCCGCGAGCCGTCCCTTCGGGACGACGTCCTCGTCGATCCGCTGGGCGAACAGCGGAGCTATCTGCAGATCGCGGTCATCGGTGATCACGCGCTGCAAGCTCATGGCAACCTCCGGAGCGTTCGGGAACTGTCTCGGCATCCGGCCGGGCCCTCGTCGATCCGGATCGGCGGAAGACGACCTGTTCGGATCGTGGCAGGTCGGCAGGAGGCAAGGGAACAGCACCGGCCAAGCACAACCCGGACGGGTCGGCGTCCGACCTCGTCGGCTGACCGCGGCTCACGGACCGTTCGCGCGGCCCGCTGCTGCCACTTCGGAAGGCACGAACGGCCCAACCCGGATCACCCGGCCGGGCAGTGGGCCACGGGTTCGCGGAACGGCAGGCGATCCTCTTGTCTTATGTGGACAGACGACTTCGCCGCCGACGTCGAGAGCTGGTCTCCCGATGTTTCTTGACCGCTACGCGGTTCGGGTCCGGGGTCAGCGAAGATGGGCCGGCGTACCCATGAACCAGTTGCCCGGGGCGTCCGGGTCGCTGCTGGTCCAGTAGTCGACGGTGGCGCGCACGAACTCCTGGGCCGACAGGGACCCGTCGCCGTCGGTGTCCATGTGGGCGAATGCCTGCTCGACCTCCACCTCGGACAGTCCCGGGAAGTGCCCGGCGACGAAAGCCCGGTACTCCGATGGGCCGACCCTGCCGTCCCGGTCGATGTCGGCGATGGCCAGGAACGCCTCGGCCAGAGCACCGACCGTGGCCTGCGCGGCGCCCGGATCGGTGGCCAGCGTCCGGGTCGAGCGCAGGAAGTGCTCCTTGGTGATGGCGGTGCCTCCGTCGGGGATGTGCGGCAGGTGCAGCTCCCGCCAGATCCGCACGTAGGCCTCGACGATGCGGCTTTCGCTGTCGGAGCCCGGCGCGTGCCCCAACGCGACAGCGACCCGCCGGCCCATCAGCACGTGGTCGTGTTCGGTGAGCCGGCCGTCGCTGTCGGCGTCGAGGTGATCGAAGCCGTGGTTGATCTTCGCCGTGAGAATTTCCGAGCCGCTCATGGTTCTTGCCTAGCGTGTCGCCCGCGGTGCCGGCACCGCCGAGCCGGTGATCATGCGTCCGGCACCAGGGTGGCGGGCCCGGCCCCGGCACCGACAGCGGAGGGGGAACCGGTGGTGCCGCGGGGTCCCGGCCGCGGCACCACCGGAGGGTCTGCGTCAGCAGGGACCGTTGTCACCCCAGACCGCCCAGGACCCGGGTGCGCCCGGCTCCGCGCCCGTGGAGTACCACTTGGACGTCCACTTGTGACCGCTGTAGGAGACCACGTCGTTCGGCACGTAGGCCTTGGTGGCGCTCCAGGCCGCGACGCCACCGCAACCGGCCGGCGGGGTGGTCGGGGTGGTCGGCGGGGTCGTGCCGCCCGTCGTGGTCGTCGTCGGCGGGGTGGTGGTCGGGCCGCCGGTGCACGTCGGCTCGCCCGACTGCGCCGGGACGCTCACCGCGTTCCACGCGTTCTTGACCGTCGTGAAGACCGCGCACGTGGGGTCCAGGGTCTTCGCCGCCTGCAGCGTCCACTTGCGGTAGGCCGGGTACGAGCTGGCCGACGTCTTCATCTGCATCGCGTTGTACATCACCGTGATGGCCTTCTGGACGCCGACGCCGGTCACCGAAGAACCGTTGCAGGTGGGGCTCTGCGGCTGCCCGTTGGCCGGGTTCGTGCCTTCGGCCACCAGGTAGAACCAGTGGTTGCCGGGACCGGCCGCCGCGTGCACCTCGCCGCCGGGCACCGAGGAGCTGTAGCAGTCGGGGTCGTTGTTGACCCGGGACGGGTCGGCCATGTTGCGGATCGGCCCGTTGCCGACCAGGTTGATCTCCTCGCCGACGGTGAAGTCCGGGGTGTCGTACGGGCTGGGCTCGTTGGCGAACCACTCGGTCGAGGCGCCGAAGGTGTCGGCGACGAACTCCTGCGTCCCGCCCTGGGACATGCTGCCCGGCGTGTGGTCGTCGATGCCGTGCCCCATCTCGTGCGCGACGACGTCGATCGACGGGATCCACTGGCCGGCCTGGTTGTGCCCGATCTGCACCGAGGTGCCGTCGTAGTAGGCGTTGACGTCGTTGAGGCCCATCTTGATCGGCCAGGCCCCGCCGTTGCCGTCGGGGCCGCTGCGGCCCAGCCACTGGGCCAGCATCCGGTTTTCCGTCTGCGTGGCGAACAACGCGTCCACGCAGCCGGTTTCCTTGTCGGCCGCGTTGCCGCTGCCCCAGCTGTCCGAGGCCTTCGTGAACACCCGGCCGGTGCTGTAGTCCGCGCAGCTGAGGTTCGCGATCTGCGGGTCCTGCATGACGTAACCGCTGCCGCCCCGGCTCGTGTCGATGTGCACCGGGTTCGGCCCGTTGTAGGCGGAGTTGCCGTCGCCGTGCGCGACGTGCTCGCGGGTGTCGAGCACCGCACCCGTGACGGCGTCGACGTAGACGGTGAGCCGGCTCGGTCCCCCGGTCCGGTCGGTGCCGTCGACGGTCGACTCCCAGGCGGCGCGCCCGTCCTTGCCGCCGAGCAGGTCGATCACCAGCCGGGACGGCTCGACCTTCGTGACGGAGGCGAGCCGGCCCTTGGCGGCCGATTCGGCCTGCGCCTGCGGGACGGTGGCCGTCGTCGGCACGGCACCGAGCGTCCGGTCCTGGGCCACGGACAGGTACTGGACGCCGCCGCGGGCGTCGGTGGCCACGACGAAGTCGCCGCCGACCACCGGCAGGCCGGCGTAGGTGCGCTCGTAGCTGACGTACTGGTTCCCGTTCGAGGAGCTCACGCCGCGCCGGACGAACGCGTCCTGCGGCCCGGCGTGCAACGCGGCGGGATGCGTGGCCACGAGTGCGTCGGCGGCGGAGGTGGCGTTGGCGACGGCTTCGGCGGCCGACGGCCCGGCCCCGGGTTCGGCGTCGCCGGGTGACGCGACGACGACGCCGGCCACGACCAGGGCCGCCGACAGGGAGCCTCCGACGGTGAGGAGACGGCTGGGTACTTTCACGACGTGCTCCTATCCCGGGCGGTGGTGCGCACCGGCCGGAAATGTGAAATAAGGACGCCTTTTGCTCACGGCCATGGCACACGATCGGGGGTTAATCACTCGTGTGAGTGGCCGACGAGGAAGGTGAAGTAACTGTCGATGACCAACGACCCGGAAACAACTGGGGAAACAGCTCGTACCGCTACCTGATCCGGGTACTTTTCCCGGCAGCCGTGGACTTATCCCGGCGCCGCCACCCGCGATCGGACGAGATCCTGCCGGGACCGGGCCCCGACCTTGCGCAGCGTGCGGGCGACGTGGAACTCGGCGGTGCGGGTCGAGATCGAGAGCGCCTCGGCGATGTCGCGGTTCGTGCGTCCCAGGTGGAGCAGGCGCAGCACCTGCTGTTCACGCGGCGACAGGTCGCCGCCGTAGCCGCGGCGGCCGCGGTGCGACGGGTTGACCACCCCGGACGACCGCAGCGTCTGGTGGCACCGCGCGGCGTCGGCGGTGGCCCCGAGCCGTTCGTAGCGCGCGGCGGCCTCGGTGAGCGCGGCCGCGTCGGTGGGGAGCCGCAGCCGCGCGGCTTCCTCGAACGCGCGGGCCGCGGGATACGGCGCGGGGAGGGCGGCGTACCGGTCCGCGGCCGCTTCGAACGTCGTGACGGCGGCGGGGTCACCGGCGGCGGCGAGCGCGAACCCGTGGCAGAACACCGAAGCCGCGGCGGCCAGTGGTGCGTCCACTCCGGACAGTCCGGTGTCCAGTTCGGCCACCAGCCCGGTGACGTCGGTGCCGTGCGCGGTCCGGGCGGCAGCCACCGCGGGCAGCAGGTCGCCGGCCCAGGCCCACACCCGCTTGGCGCGCAGCACGGCCAGGCCGCGCTCGCCCTCCGCGACCGCGGCCGGAGCCTGGCCGCGGCGGAGCAGCAGCCACGTCTTCGCCGCGTGGACCGCCAGGACGACGGGGGTGCAGGTCCGGCCGGGATCGGTGAGGTCGGGCCGGTCGAAGCCGTCGACGGCGGCGAAGAAGTCACCTCCGGCCGCGTCGAGCGCGCCCTGCACGTACGACAGTTCGCTGACCACGGGCCAGAACGCCGGATAGCCCGCCCGGAGACCGGCGGCCGCTTCGGCCAGCCCGGCCCAGGCGCCCGTGCGCCAGGCCAGGCACAGCCCGGTGGACCGCAGCGCGGCGGCGGTGAAGGGCAGCTCGGCCTCGGCGAGCTGCCCTTCGGCCGAGGTGAGCCACCGGTGGGCCCGCCGGTAGTGCCCGGTCAGCAGGTCGGCGTAGGCCAGGTTCGCGTGCGCGCGGGCCAGCTCCCGCCGGTCCTCGGGGCCCTCGCCGGCGGTCCCCAGCCGCTCGGCCCGCTCGCCCGCACCCGGTACCCCGGTCATCAGGTCGGCGGCGACGTCGTCGGCCAGCACCGCGAACCGCAGCGCGGGCTCGGCCAGCCGCGGCCCGCGCCGGCGCGCCACGGCCGCCCACCGCCGGTGGTGCGCCAGCGGCGCCGGGCCGAGCACCGGGTTCGCCAGCACCGCCCCGGCCCGGCAGGCCGCCGGCGAGCCGGGCGGGACGTCGCCGAGCGCCGCCGCCACCTGGGCGCGGCCGTCGGCCAGCGCCGGTTGCCGGAACAGGAGCAGGCCGAGGGCCAGCCGCAGCTCGCCCCGCACGTCCGGGGGAACGCGCCGGTCGTCGAGCAGGGCGCGCAGGACGCTCACGAGCGCGGTGTGGTCGGTCCCGTGCGCGGCCACCCGGCCGAGCCGGCGGGCCAGCCGGACGAGGTCGGCGGGCGCCAGGGCGGGGTCGGCGACGAGGTCGCGCAGCAGCGCCACCGCGCCCGGCACGTCGTTGGCCGCGAGCGCGTGTTCGGCCGCCGCTTCGCCGTAGCGCACCCATCGGGCGTGCTCGCCCGCGTGGCGGGCGTGGGCGGCGAGTTCCGCCAGGGGCGCCGGGCGCCACCGCGCCAGCACGGCCATCGACCGCCGGTGCAGGCGGGCGCGGTCCGGGCCGGGAACGCCGTCGTGGACCGCCTGCCGCGCCAGCGCGTGCCGGAACCCGTACCGGCCGGTCGCGGTCTCCACGACGGCCCCGGCCGCCAGCGCGGCCACCAGGGCCGGGCCGGTGTCGCCGGGGTCCAGGCCGGCGATCTCGGCGAGATCGGCTTCGGGCACCGGCACGCCGGCGACGGCCGCGGCGCGCACGAGGGCGACCGCGGAGTGCGGCAGTCCTGCCAGGCGTTCCGCGACCGCCTCGCGCACCACGTCGGGCACGGCCAGGTCGTCCAGCCGGGGCGCTCCGGTGCCCATGGCGTGCAGGGTCTCCTCGATGAGCAGCGGGATCCCGGCCGTCCGCTCGTGCAGCCGGGCGGCGAAGTCGAGGCCGACCGGCTCGTCGCCGAGGTGCGCCGAGGCCAGCGCGTGCGTCTGCTCGCGGGTCAGCGGCGGCACCGTCACCCGGGTCACGGTGACGTCGGCCGCCGGGCGCGCGGCGGCGCCGAGGGGCAGGCCGAGCGGGCAGTCGGACCGGCGGAAGGTCCCCACCAGCGACAGCCGCGGCGGCGGGTCGTCGGCGAGGAAGCGCAGCAGGTCGCGTGCGCCGTCGTCGGCCCAGTGCAGGTCTTCCACCAGCAGCACGACCTTCCCGGCCGCGTCCAGCAGCTGCCGCACGGCCCGGAACGTCTGGTGCCGCCGCACCCCGGGGTCGGCCGGCGCGGCCGGCGCGGGCGGCAGGAACGGGCCGAGTTCGGGCACGAGCGGCCGGAGCGCGCCGGTCACCGGGTTCAGCTCGGCCGGAGGCGGGAGCAGCGGCCCCAGTTCGGCGAGCGCCTCGAGCACCGGACCGTAGGGAAACGGTTCCCGCCGCGCCCGGCAGTGCCCGGTGAGCACCGGCCGGCCGCCGAGTTCGGCCGGCAGTTCGCGCAGGAGCCTGCTCTTCCCGATTCCCGCCTCCCCTTCGACGAGGACCACGGCCGGCGGGTTCGACACGGCCGTGGCGATCCGGTCCAGTTCCGCGCGCCGCCCGATGAGAACGGGCGAAGACGTCCGCGGGGCGATGTCGGCATCCATGGTGTCCCCTTGCGTTCCTCGGCCGGCCGTACCGGGTCACGATTTCCCGGCGGTTCCCGGGGCCGGTGGCAAAACCGCAGCATATTGGTCTGAACCAACGCGGGGAACGGACTTTAGTCGGCCCCGCACCCGGCACCCGGGCAGTTCGCGACGACTGCGGCATTCGTCCGATTCGCCGGTCAAACCGCACCACTACCGGAAAACCGGCCACACGCGACAGTCCACAAGAGACAGACGTGGTCCCGGTTAACCCGCCGGGTGGCGGAGCACCCTGCTCTCCCCCGTCCGGGAACGCTACTTCCTGCCTGGAACGTACGGAGGTACCCGGGAATTCGCCGGTGCGCTAACTTCGGTGGTGATTCGACTCGAACACGAACGCCGCCGCCGTGAATGCCCCTTCGATTCTTCGCTCCGCGCGGCGTGACCGTATTGCCGGAACTCGAAGAAGTGAAGGACGGTCGTGAGCAAAGCATTCGAGCATTCCCGGGCCGAGTACGCCACCACACCCGCGCTACCGCGACTCGTCGTGCGGAAATACGGCGGGACGTCGTTGGCCACCCCCGAGCTGGTCCACCGGGTCGCCGCCGACGTGGCCGCGTGCGCGCGGACCGGGCGAGCGGTCGTGGTCGTCGTCTCCGCGATGGGCGACACCACCGACCGGCTGGCCGCGTTCGCGCGACGGTTCGCCGACCGGCCGGACCCGCGTGAGCTCGACCAGCTGCTGGCCACCGGGGAGCAGGTTTCGGCCGCGGTCCTGGCCATGGCCCTGCGCCGGTGCGGCGTCGCCGCGGTTTCCCTGTCCGGCGGCCAGGCCGGCATCGAGACCGGCGGCGAGCCGGGCGCGGCCACCGTCGCGCGGATCGACCCGCACCCCGTCCTCGACCGCCTGCGGTCCGGCCAGGTGGTCGTCGTGGCCGGCTTCCAGGGCCGGGACGCCGCCGGGGAGCTGCGCACCCTCGGCCGGGGCGGCTCGGACACGACGGCCGTCGCGCTGGCGGCCGCGCTCGGGGCCACCGAGTGCGACATCCGCACCGACGTGCCGGGCGTGCACACCGCGGACCCGCGGATCGTGCCCGGCAGCCGGCCGCTGACGTCGATCCGCACCGACGTCATGGCCGAGCTGGCCCGCGCGGGCGCCGCGGTGCTGCACCCGCGGTCGGTCGAGCTCGCCGCCCGGCACGGCGTGACCGTGCTCGTCAGCCACGCCACGCGGACCGGGCCCGGCACCACCGTCCGGCCCGGTCCGCCGGAGCTGGAGCGCGGGACCGAGGTCGTCGGCATCGCGCACGCCCGTGACGTGCACCTGGTGCGGATCGAGGAGCCCGGCCTGACCCCGGGCCGCGGGAGCCGGCTGCTGGCGGAGCTCGTCGCCCGCGGCCTGCGGCCGGACACGCTGAGCTGGCCGGACCCCGGCGAGCTGCGGTTCACCGTCCGCGGCCCGGATCCGCGCGAGCGGCTCGCGTCGCTCGACACGGAGTCCACTGTGGACGGCGGCCTGGGTTCGGTGTCGGTGGTCGGTACCGGCCTGCTCGACACACCCGCCCCCTGCGCCGAGGTGCTCCGCCTGGCCGGCGAGCTGGGCGTGACCGTGCCGGCCATGGCCACCTCCGCCGGCCGGCTCACCGCGGTGTTCCCCGCCGGTCTGCTCGACACCGCCGTGCGCGCCCTGCACCGCTGCTTCCGCCTCGACCTGCCGGCGGAGGCCCGGCCGTGAGCCCGCACGCCACCCACGCCGGCACCCTCACCGCCGACGGCCGGGTGCTCACCTGCGCGGGGTTCGACCCGCGGATCCGCGCCGCCGACGGCGACCGGCTCGACCACGTCTTCGAGTCCTCGTGCGACCGCCACCCGGACCGGCTCGCGGTGGACGCCGGGGAAACCCGGCTCACCTACGGCGAACTCGACGCCGCGGCCAACCGCCTCGCCCGGCACCTGCTGGCCCACGGCGTGCTGCCGGGCGACCGCGTCGCGGTGCTGCCCGGCGAGCCGGTGGACGCCTACGTCGCCCTGCTCGCCGTCCTCAAGAGCAACGCCGCGTACGTTCCGCTGGACGCCGCCTTCCCCGACGAGCGGCTCGCCTACATCGCCGGGGACGCCCGCGTCCGGCTGGTGCTGACGTCCGCGGCGCAGGCCGGCCGGTTCGACGGCGAGACCGTCGACGTCCTCTGCCCGGACGAGCAGGCGGCCCGGATCGCCGAGCGGCCCGGCGGGCGGCTCACCGCGGCCGAACGCGGCGCCGAAGCGGGCGAACTCTGTTACGTCGTCTACACGTCCGGCTCGACCGGCCGGCCGAAGGGCGTCCCGATCGGGCACCGCGCGATCGTCAACTTCGTCCGGGTGGCGGCCGAGGTCTACGGCATCGAAGCCGGTGACCGCGTCTACCAGGGCCTGACGATCGCGTTCGACTTCTCGGTCGAGGAGATCTGGGTCCCCCTGCTCTGCGGCGCGACGCTGGTGCCCAAGCCCGCCGGACCCGGCCTCGTCGGCGCGGACCTGCACGAGTTCCTGCGGGAGCGGCGGGTGACCGCGCTGTGCTGCGTGCCCACGTTACTGGCCACGCTCGACGAAGACCTGCCGGACCTGCGGTTCCTGCTGGTGTCCGGGGAGGCGTGCCCGGAGGACCTGGTCGCCCGCTGGCACCGCCCGGACCGGCGGTTCCTCAACGTCTACGGGCCGACCGAAACCACGGTCACCGCGACCTGGGCCGTCCTGCGCCCGGACCGCCCGGTGACCATCGGCGTGCCGCTGCCGACGTACTCCGTGGTCATCCTCGACCGCGAGCGCCCGGTCGCGCTGCCCGCGGGCGAACTCGGCGAGATCGGCATCGCCGGGGTCGGCCTGGCCGACGGCTACCTGAACCGCCCGGACCTGACCGCCCGCGCGTTCGTGCCGGACTTCCTCGGTCTCGACGGCAATCCCTCCGGCCGGATCTACCGCACCGGCGACCTGGGCCGGATCACCGCCGACGGCGAAATCGCGTACCACGGCCGCGGCGACACGCAGGTCAAGGTGCGCGGCTACCGCATCGAGCTCACCGAGATCGAGTCGCTCCTGCTGCGGGAGCCCGGCGTCGCGCAGGCCGTCGTCGGGACGCACCACCCCGAGCCGGGCACCACCGAGCTGGTCGCGTACTACAGCCTGCGCGCCGACACCGCCGCGGTCGACATCGGCGAGCTGCACCGGCGGCTGCGCGAGCAGCTGCCCGCCTACATGGTGCCGGCGTACTTCGAACGGCTCGAGCGGATCCCGATGACCCCGGGCCAGAAGGCAGACCGCGCGCGGCTCCCGGCCCCGAGCGGGCCGCGGGCGGCGACCGGCAGCACCGCGTTCGAGCCCCCGGCGACCGAGACCGAACGCGTGCTCGCCGACGCCCTCGCCGCGGCGCTGCGGGTCGAGCGGGTCTCGGTCACCGCGCACCTGTTCGCCGACCTCGCCGCGGATTCCCTGTCGCTGGCCGGGTTCTGCGCGCGAGTCCGGGAAGTCCTCGCGCCGGTGGCAGTGCGGGAGGTCTACCGCCACCCGAGCGTGCGCGAGTTGGCCGCCGCGCTTCCCCGCGAGCCGGTCCCGCCGGCGCCAGCGCCCGAGCCGTACCGCGCGAGCAGTGCCGCGTACCTGCTGTGTGGGTTGGCCCAGGTCCTGGTGTTCCTCGGGTACGCCGTTGCTGCGGCCGCGTTCCTGGACCTCGCCTACGCGTGGCCGGCCGCCGCGGCCGGGCCGGTGGCCGCCTACCTGCGGCTGGCCGCCGTGGGCGCGGGCGGGGTCGGGGCGCTCTGCGTGCTGCCGATCGCGGCGAAGTGGCTGCTGGTGGGCCGCTGGAGACCGGGCGAAATCCGGCTGTGGAGCCCGGCGTACCTGCGGTTCTGGCTGGTCAAGACGGTTACCCGGTTCTGCCCGCTCGTGCTGTTCGCCGGTTCGCCGGTGTACGCGCTCTACCTGCGGCTGCTCGGCGCGAAGATCGGGGCCGGTGCGGTGATCCTGACCCGGGTGCCGCCGGGGTGCCCGGACCTGCTCACCGTCGGCGCCGGCGCGGTCATCCGCAAGGACGCGCACGTGCACTGCTACCGCGCCGAAGCGGGCAAGATCCACATCGGACCGGTCACGATCGGCCGCAACGCCTTCGTCGGCGAGAAAGCCGTGCTGGACATCGGCACCGCGATCGGCGACGACGCCCAGCTCGGGCACGCGTCCGCGCTGCTGTCCGGGCAGGAGGTACCGGACGGCGAGCGCTGGCACGGCTCCCCGGCCCGTCCCTCCACTGTGGACTACCGGGCGCTCCCGGCGGCGACGGCGAGCCGGCTGCGGCGCACGCTCTTCGGCTGCGGCCAGCTCGCCACCCTGCTGCTGGTGACCACGCCGCTGACGCTGGCGGCCGCGGGTGTCCTCGCCCGGTTCGTCTACCCGGCGACACCGGACTTCGGCGGCTGGCGGTTCTACCGCGACGAGCTCACCGAGAGCACGGCGGTGTACGCCGTCGCGGTGCTCGGCGGCCTGGCGGTCGTGCTCACCGTGCCCCGCCTGCTGACGCTGCTCCTGCGGCCGGGCCGGGTTCACCCGCTCTACGGCGTCCGGCACGCGGCGCTGCGGGCGATCACCCGGCTGACCAACATCCGGACCTTCACCTACCTGTTCGGGGACAGCAGCTACATCGTCCACTACCTGCGGGTCCTGGGGTACGACCTGGCGCGGGTGCGCCAGACCGGGTCCAACTTCGGCGTCGAGGTCAAGCACGAGACGCCGTTCCTGAGCACGGTCGGCTCCGGCACGATGGTGTCCGACGGGCTGTCGCTGCTGAACACCGACTACTCGGCGGCGGCGTTCCGGCTGCGGCACACGGCGGTGGCGCCGGACGCGTTCCTGGGCAACGAGATCGCCTACCCACCGGAGGCCCGCGTCGGGCGCAACTGCCTGCTGGCGACCAAGGTGCTCGTCCCGCTCGACGGGCCGCTGCGCGAGGACGTCGGCCTGCTCGGCTCGCCCGCGTTCGAGATCCCGCGCAGCGTGCGGCGCGATGTCGCCCTCGCGCACCTGCGAACCGGCGAGGCCCTGCGCCGCGGGCTCGCGGCGAAACTGCGGCACAACACGGCCACGATCGGCTGCTACCTCGGCGTCCAGTGGCTGCTGGTGACCGGTCTGACCGGCATCGGAGTCGCCGCGGGCAGCCTGCACGCACGGTTCGGCACGCTCGCCACGGCTGGCGGGATCGTCGTGTCGCTGGTGTTCTCGGTGCTGCTGCAGGTCCTGGCCGAGCGCGCGGCCTCCGGTTTCCGGCGGTTGCGGCCGCGGTTCTGCTCGATCTACGACCCGGTTTTCTGGCGGCACGAACGGTTCTGGAAGCTGAGCCCCGGTCGCTACCTCGCGCTGTTCGCCGGGACGCCGCTGAAGAACCTGCTGTGGCGGCTGCTCGGCGTCCGCACCGGCAAGCGGCTCTTCGACGACGGCTGCGGCGTCCCCGAGAAGACGCTGCTCACCCTGGGCGACGACTGCGTGCTCAACGCGGGCAGCGTGCTGCAGTGCCATTCGCTCGAAGACGGCGCGTTCAAGTCCGACCACACCACGATCGGGTCCGGCAGCACCGTCGGCGTCGGCGCGTTCGTCCACTACGGAGTGGCCATCGGGGACGGTACGGTCGTCGAGGCCGACGCGTTCGTGATGAAGGGCACCACCACCGCGCCGCGCTCGCGCTGGCGCGGCAACCCCGCCACGGAAGCGGCCGAGCACGGGAGGCAGTCATGACCGACGTCCGCACCACGGAACTCGCGCCGCACGTGGCCGGCGCGCTGCCGGGCCCGCGGTCGGCCGAGTTCCTCGAGCACCAGCGGCGCTGGGAGTCCAACGCCCGGGTGTACCCGCGGCACCTGCCCATCGCGCTGGCCGAGGGCACCGGCTGCCACGTGCGCGACGTCGACGGGAACGTCTTCATCGACTTCCTCTCCGGCGCCGGCGTGCTCGCACTGGGCCACAACCACCCCGAGGTCGTCCGCGCGGCGGCTGCGCAGCTGGAGACGCTGACGCACGGCCTGGATTTCCCGACCCCGGCCAAGCGCGCGTTCCTCGACGCGCAGCTGTCGATGCTGCCCGAGGGCCTGCGCCCGCGGATGAAGGTGCACTTCTGCGGTCCCGGCGGCGCGAACGCGGTCGACGCCGCGCTCAAGCTGTGCAAGACCGCCACCGGCCGCGGCGACGTCGTCGCGTTCCAGGGCGGCTTCCACGGCGCGAGCCACGCGGCGATGGCGCTGACCGGGCTCGTCGCGCAGAAACAGCCGGTGCCCAACGGCGTGCCCGGCGTGCACTTCTTCCCGTACTCGCACTGCGCCCGCTGCCCGGTCGGGCTCGCCCCGGACACGTGCGACGTCAACTGCGCCGGTTTCCTGGAGCGGGCCCTGCGCGACCCGAACGGCGGCGTGCCCCGGCCGGCGGCCGTGGTGCTGGAGCTGGTGCAGGGCGAAGGTGGCGTGATCCCGGCCCGGCCGGAGTTCGTCCACCGGGTGCGGCAGCTGACCCGCGAGCTCGACGTCCCGCTGGTGGTCGACGAGGTCCAGACCGGCTGCGGCCGCACCGGGACCTGGTTCGCGTTCGAGCAGTACGGCATCGAGCCGGACGTCATCGTGGCGTCGAAGGCGCTGAGCGGCGTCGGGTTGCCCGTGGCGGTCATCTTCTACGACCAGCGCCTGGACGTGTGGGCCCCGGGCGCGCACACGGGCACGTTCCGCGGCAACCAGGCGGCGTTCGCGGCGGGCGCGGAGACGGTCCGCATCATGCGCCGCGACGACGTCCTGGCCAACGTCCGCCGCCGCGGCGAGCAGCTCGGCGAGCTGCTCGCGGTGCTCCGGAACCGGCCGTGGGTCCGCGACATCCGCGGTCGCGGCCTGATGTGGGGCATCGAGCTGGCGGACCCCGATGCCGGCGACCGCGCACGGAAGGTGCAGGCGCACGCGTTGCACCACGGCCTGATCGTCGAGCTGGGCGGCCGGGACGACACCGTGGTCCGCCTGATGCCCCCGCTCACCATCACGGAACCGGTGCTTCGGACGGCGGCGCGCATCCTGCTGGCCGCCATCGAGGCGGCCGTGGTCACGCGGTGACCGTGCCGGACGGGACGGCGTCGCTCAGCCGCCGGCGGCGATGAAGGGGTAAACCTCGCCGGAGTTGTCACCTCGTCGCGAAGACCCACCGGTTGCTCGCCAGCGCGTCATCGGACACCGGCTCCAGACCGGCGTCGAGCGCACTGACCGTGACAGCCTGGCGAGGCTCCCTGCGCGGGGATGAGGTTTCCCGTCGGCTGGCGCTACCCTCGGTCTCGCGCGCCGAACGGAGGAAGCCCATGGGCCGGAACCGGAAGGTCGCCCGGCAGCTCAAGTACGGGCCGGGCGCCACCCCGCCCCGAGCGGGCGGCCGGGACGAGGAAGACGGGGACGACGGCGGCGCCGGGGTGCGCGAGCCGCGCCGCCCGCTCCCGCCATCGCCGCCGAGCGGTGGGGCCGCGCGGCCGCGGCCGGAAGAAACCGCCCCGCTGATACCTGTTGTCGATCACGCGTTCACCTCGTCGAGGCGATCCGAGGCTACGTAGGGGTGTCGTGGGCGGGCAGCCTGGTCCGCCGAGGATGGCGATCCGGCCGGGCTACAGCCGCCTGGTGGTGACCAAGGAGGGCCCGTGGACCGCGTCCACCTGCTCACGCCCGGCTTCGGTGAATCCGAGCTTCTCCAGCACGCGGCGGGAGGCCGTGTTCCACTCCCACACCGTGGCCCGCAAACGTCCGTACCCGGCCGACCTGGCCCACTCCACCACAGCCATCGCCGCCTCCGTCGCGTAGCCACGCCCCCAGGTCCGGCGCAGCAGCTCGAACGCCAGCTCCGGTTCTCCCTCGAACCCCTGCCCGTCATCGATCAGCCCGCAGTAGCCGATGACGTCGCCGGCGACCTTCCGCTCGACCGCCGGCAATCCGGCCGACGACCGGCCCGCACGAATCGCCTGCTCGAACTCGGCAACGGTGGGATGACCGGCCGCATCGATCCGCCGATGCGGCGGCACCCGCGGATCACGTTCGGCCCACAGCTCGCGCTGCACCGCCGCCTCGGCCACCCGCCACGGCCGAAGCAGCAGGCGATCGGTCTCGAGCACGACCTCGAGTCCCGCGGTCTCTTCAGCTGCCATGAGAGACAATCTCCCACGCGCACGTCCGGTCATGCAGATCTGCGGGCGTTGGGCGCAATCGCCTACCCCTAATCACCCGCCGACTCGTAGACACTCGCTGAATCAGCGTGCTCGGACCTCCCGGCACCGAGCTCGCGGCGTCTTAGCTTCCGCAACAGCGGCTGTAACCCCCGCTCCTATTTCCCGGCGGCGTGTGAAGCGCCGATTCCGCCGATCACCGGAGGGGTTATGAAAACAGGACGCTTCATCGTTCCAATCGGTCTGCTGGCCGCCGCGCTGCTGACCGCCGGGCCGTCGTCCGCCGCCGGACCGGCGATCAAGTGGCATCCGGGGCACTACATGACCAGTGACTGGTGGCACTCCGCCGGCACGCCGGCGAGCATGGCCGGCAACGAACTGCACGTCGTCAACACTTCGCCCAACGTTCGCGGGTGGAAGGGCAACTACTACTGGGCGGCCCTGGAAACCGGAAAGGGCGTCTACAACTTCTCGACCATCGACGCCGAACTGGCGCAGCTCAACCAGGGAAACCCTGCGCCTCGCAAGAAACTGGTCATCGAGGTCTCCTCGAGCGGGTTCCAACGGACCTCCCACCAGGACCCCGGTGGCTTCCTCAACACCGTGCTCCCCAGCTACCTGACCACCGACGCCGCCACGTACGGCTCCGCACCCAAGGCCGGCACCAGCGGCTGGTGGTACGGCGGCAGCGGCTTCTCCATCACCGCGGCCGTGTGGCGGCCCGCCGTCAACGACCGCCTGATCGCGCTGCTGCAAGCCCTCGGAGCGCGCTACAACAGCAATCCCGACGTCGAAGGCATCGAGCTCACCGAAACCGCGTCCCAGGTCTCCGACGGCGGTGGCTACAACGACAACACGCAGCTGAGCCAGCTCGAACGGATGCTGACCGCCGCCACCACCGCGTTCCCGAACACCAACGTCACCATCCAGAACAACTTCCTGGGCAACCAGGCCGACACCAGCGCGCTGGTGCAGTTCGAAAACACGCACCGGGTCGCGGAAGGCGGCCCGGACCTGCTCGGCAAGACCGCCGCGGACCGGACCTCACCGCCCAAGGAGCTGACCTGGGGCCAGCAGTGCGTGACGGGCTACCCCGGCACCGGGTGCACCAACCTCACCGGCAGCATCGCCGTCCTCCACAACGTCGACGAGCCCGAACTGCTCGGCACCCAGTTCCAGGGCGCCGGCGCTCCCTTCACCCCGCTCGACATCTACAACAACGGCGAGGACTACCTGCACGCCAGCCACCTCGAGTGGACCTACCTGATCGGGAGGCCGACCAACAACTGGCCGACGGTCGCCGCGATGATCGACGCCCACCCGATCCGGTACACGGCCTGCCCCACCGGCTACCCGGCGTGTGACACGCGGTGACCCGCACCCCGGGGGCCGGCCGCATGCCGACCCCCGGGTCGCCACGCCCCGCACGAATCTCGGGTCGGCCCTTCCCGTCGGTCAACCTGGGTGATTGGTTCAAGCACGCCAGCTGCGCCACCACGTCGACAACCATCCGGAAGCGCAAACGTCCTGTCCTCGAATACGCAGGGAACTCGCGGTCGAGGGCAACGAAGACCGGCACCGGGATCTGCAGGCGAATCCGGGCACGGAGCGGAGCGGGTGAGCGTGTCGGTCAGGTTTGGCACGCTTGGATCATGAGTGCGGCAAAGCGCCGGGAGGCCGCGATGCGTGCCGCCGGTGCACTCTCGCGGATGCCGCCACCGGCCGTGATCATGAGGGTGAGGTCGTTCACGGCGATCTCGGGGCGCAGGCGGCCGGTCTCCTTGGCGCGACGGATCAGTTCGGCTGCCGAGGTCAGCGAGGAAGTGCGGGCCGCGGTGAAGTCCATCGCACGCGGAAAGTCGGATTTGACGGCTGCGATGAAGCGGTGATCGCGTATTTGCAGCTCGCAGAGCTTTTCGACCACGAGGCAGAAGCCGTGCCACGGATCGGGGTCGGCGAGCCCTTCGTCCAGGACGGATCGCCATGCGCGTACCTGGTCGAGGAACGCCTCGGTGACCAGGATCTGCTTGGTCGGGAAATGGCGGTAGACGGTCGCGGGCCCGACTTCGGCGTGCCGGGCGATCTCCCGGATCGGCACGTCCAGGCCATCGGCGCCGAACACCGCGCGGGCCGCACCGAGGATGCGGTCGCGGTTGTCCCGGGCGTCGGAACGCCGGTCGTGAGGCAAACGAGCGGTCACTGCTCTCACTTTAGTTCAGGGGACACGGGTGCCCGTTACGGTCCGGCTACCAGTGCTGATCCGTTGTGGACGCCGGCGCGGCCGCCACTGCGGGTCCGCAGCCGACCGGACGGACAAGGCAGGGCGAGGCATGACTTCCCACCGGCACGACGGAGATACCTGGGACCTGGCGTCCAGCGTCGGCACGACCGCGACCGCGGCCGCAGCGGCCCGGGCGATCGCGACCCGCGAAGACCGTTCGCTGATCGACGACCCGTTCGCCGAACCGCTCGTCCGGGCGGTCGGTATCGACCTCCTGACCCGGCTGGCGACCGGCGCACTGCCCCCCGGCGACCTGGTCGGGCAGCCGGCGATCGACGTGGCCAAGATCCGCACCAAGTTCTACGACGACTTCTTCCTCGACGCGGCGAACGCGGGCATCACGCAGGCCGTGATCCTCGCCTCGGGGCTGGACTCCCGTGCCTACCGGCTGCCCTGGCCGGCCGAGACTGTGGTGTACGAGCTCGATCAGCCGCAGGTCATCGAGTTCAAGACCCGCACCTTGGCCGAGTTGGGTGCCGAGCCCACAGCCGAGCGGCGCGTAGCCGCGGCCGACCTGCGCGGCGACTGGCCGTCAGCTTTGCGCACCGCCGGATTCGACCCGGCACGGCCGACCGCGTGGAGCGCTGAAGGTCTCCTGGGCTACCTGCCGCCGGAGGCACAAGACAACCTCTTGGACACCATCACCACACTCAGCGCGCCGGGGAGCCGGGTGGCCACCGAGAGCAGGCCCAATCCGGGACCGGGGGATGACGCTACGACGAAAGAAACCCTGAACCTCCTTTCCGAACGCTGGCGCGCGCAGGGTTTTGATCCCGGCATGGCGAAACTGCGTTACTTCGGCGAACGCAACGAAGCAGCTCCCTACCTGACCGGCCTCGGCTGGACGCTGGCCGGAGCGACCATCCGGGACCTGCTGGCCGCCAACAACCTCTCGCTGGACGACGACGATCTGCGCATGGGCGACGTCCGCTACATCAGCGGCATCCTCACCGCGACTACGAAATAGCCCCTGTCCGGCAGGACGACCAGTCTTGTTGCGGAAGCTCGCGAAGCCGTGGCCGAGACTACATCCGGACCTCCGCGGGCCTGAGGTTGTAGTGGGGCGCCCCGCGTTCGAACGACACATTCTCGACCACGGGCAGCTCACGCAGCGGACCGAGGTCACCGTCGCGGACCGTCGTCCGCCCGCCGAACGCCACCGTGCGCAGGCGCCGATGTCCCCGCAGCGGCGCCAGGCTCTCGACCTCCCCCGCGTTCTCGAGGAACAGCTCCCGCAGCCGCGGCAGTGTGCGGACGAAGTCGAGGGACGCCACCTTCGCGCTGTGCAGCCGCACGACCTCCAGCTCCGGAAACGCGCCCGCGAACGTCACCCTGCCGTCGTAGAGCCACAACGTCCGCAGCCTCGGCGCGGCGAAGCCGGCCAACGTCAACGCCGTGGTGCGCTTGAGCTCCAAGCGCAGGAACTCCAGCGACGGCTTGTCCCCGAGCACCTCGAGGGACGGCTCCGTCTTGGGCCAGTCCCACACCGTCAGCTCCCGCAGCTCGCCCAGCCCCGCCAGATCCGCGACCGCCGGGAGGAACGGCATCCCGAGCACCCGCAGCCGCGTCAGGCCGGCGAGCGCGAGCGGCCCGCGGTAGTTCGAGGCCAGGGTCAGCTCCTCCAGACCGGGCACGTCGGCCACCGCCGAGCAGTCCGCGACGCCGCGCAGCAGCCGGACCCGGGTCAGCCCGGGCAGGTCCCGGACGAACCCGAGATCCGGGACGACGGGGCCGCCCGGCGAGCCGACGAGCAGGCCCGTACACCCCTCGGCCGCGAAGCGCTCGCCCAGCTCCGGGGCCCAGGGAACGTCCTCGACCTGGAGCTCCTTCGCGCCGTTGACCGTACGGACCTTCACACCCACGCTTCGCCTCCTCATATCGCACGTACTTGCGGGACGCCCGGATTCTGTCCGTCAGGCTCGCCCCGGCATCAGGCTCGCCGGTCGACGCCTACAGTGCTCCGGCGAGTTCGGTCACCGCGTCGGTCAGGATCCGGTCGGTTTGTTCCAGCACGGCCTGCGGTGGTGGCGTCCGGAGGTACCCGAAGAACACCTCGACGTCGACGAGATTGTGTCCGATGTGGACGCTGTATTCCCGGCTGATGACGACCGCGGGTTTGCCGTGGAACCGGCCGGTGAACGACCGGTTGCGCGTCCGAGCGGGGTAGGGCAACGCCGAAGGCGGTCCCGCCGTCAGGACACCGTCGAGATGTCCGCCGTCGTAGACCTCCTCCGGTACGCGGAAGTGCGCGCACGCGCGCGTGGCTTCGTCCATCGGGACGAACAAATCCTCGACACCCGTGTAGGAAGTGACCGATGCCGACACGTGTCCTCCCCCGACCGTGCCGTCGGCGGCGAACTCGAAGCTGCGCTGGACATCGGCCGTCCGCGGCTTCGCTTTCTCGATCGCGGCGAACTTCTTGTTTGCTGCGTCGCAGGCCACCGGAGTGACCGTCGCCGACGTCGAAGGCGCGTTGTCCTCGGGTTTCGCGTCGGCTGGGAGGACGGCGGACAGGCGGCCGAGTGCCGCGGTGGCGGCGGGTTCGTCCAGCGGGCGGCCGTGGTCCGTCGTCGTTGTCGTCGGGGTGACCGGCGTCGACGTCGGCGCAACGGGCGCGATGACCGCTTGCCCGGCCGCGTAGTCGCGCTCGGTGACGGTGACCGCCGAGAGCTGCCCGCCGATCAGGACCACCGCCAGCAAGACCGTGGCGACCCCGGCTCCCAAAGCCCACGGGATCGCTGTCCGCCGCGGGTTCCACTGTGCCCAGACCAAGACGAGCAGCGACGTCATCGGAAGCGTGACGACCAGCGCGACCAGCAGCAGCCAGCCGGGCACCTGCACCGACTGTTCGAAGACCGACGATTCCCTGGCGTACCCGGCGATCCGGACAGCCGTGTACTGGATGGCCCCGGCGACGGTGGTGACGAGCAGCCCGCACACCGCCGCCAGCGGCGTACCGGCAAGGATTGCGCCGCGACGCCGGGTCGCGATTGCGACCGCAACCGCCGCGACCAAGCCGGCGAACGCACAGATCCACCATCGCTGGTAGGCCAGCAGGTATCGGACATCGTTGCCCTGACCGGCCTGCAGCCGCAGGAGCCCGGACAACGCCGCGGCCGTGCCGCCGACCACCGCGGTCACCACGCCCACCGCCACCACGACCGGGCGGGGCCGGCGCCACCGCTGCCGCGAGCCGACGAACACGAGCCCGAAGAGGATCAGGGCCGGGGCGTACTGCCACACCTGATCGCTGCCGAGTCCCGCGACGTAACCACGCACGAGCGCCGGATCGTGGAACAGCAGATGGGTCGTCACCGAAGACACGGTCCCGCTGACGGCGGCGGTCATGGCGACCACGACCGTGAGAGCGGCACTGATCCAGCTCACCCACCGGCGCAGCGGGCTGTCCGCCGTCACAGCGAGACGAGTCGCGGTCGCCGACGTCAGCACGCTGACCGCGAACGCCGTGACCGCGAGGGCGACGATCAGCAGCGGCCGCTCCGGGGCGAAGAACGCGGTGATCGCCGCGGACGCACCCGGGGTTTGCAGGCAGAAGCCGGCGACCAGCCCGAGCACCGCGCCCGCCCAGGAGGCCGGCCACCCGGGCTTCGGCAGTGCTGCCCGGCGCGTCCACGCCGACAGGACGACCGAGGTCCAGAGCACCGCCGCGACGGCCATCGCCACGTCGGCCGGCAGCCGGGAACGGGTGTCGAGGAACCCGAGCAGGTTCCCGAGCACGGCGTGAACCCCGTGGTAAGTCAGCATCGCCACGACGCCGGCGACAGCCGTGTAGACGAACCCGCCGTCCCAGTGTCCGTCGCGGCTGTCCGGGACGAGCCGGTCCGACGCCGACGGGTGCGTGGCGAAAACCCGGTGGATCCACGAGGTCCGGTCGCTTGGGGGGTGGAGGACGACGGCCATGGTGTCCGGGTCTCCCGTCGCATCGGCCGCGTGCCGGTCGGCGGCCAGCTCACGCCGGCGCAGCAGGGCCGCACGGACCACCAGCAGAGAGACCGCGGTGACCGCGGCGACGACCAGCGATCCGCCGTAGAAGGTCCACATCGTCGCCGGCACGTCCAGGATCGGCAGCAGCGCCAGGACCAAAGCCGGAAGCGTCAACCAGCCGGCCCACCACGCGGCCGCAGCCCATCGGACGTCCCGGGCGCGGACATGACCCAGTTCGTGCAGCACGACGGCGTCGAACGCGGCCCGATGGGCGTACGCGTAGGCGTGCGGCACCACAACCCACGGCCGTGCGCCCGGAAGGCCTGTGGTGAACGGATCCCGCACGCCCGTCGCGGGCGGAGCGAGAACGAGCCTCGGCTGCCGGCGCTCGGCCAGCCCCAGGCTGTCGCACAACACCGTGAAGCGCTGGGTGAGCCGACCGAGGTCGGACGGCGGTACCCCGGCAAGCCGGCGCTTGCGCAGCCGGCGGCGCGTGCCCAGACCGCCGGCGACCATCAGGAGCCACGCCGTCACCGGGAGCGCGAGCGCCCCGGCGAGGCTGATGACCCCCAGTCGCCGGTCGTAGTCGTGGACGCAGGCGGCGTACAGCGGACCGATCGAAGCGGTCGGCTGCACGTCGGAGACGGAGATCCCGTTGCGAGCCAGGCAAGCCTGTGCCGCGGTGTAGTCGCCGAAGTCGTGGGTCACGAACAGGGCTTCCGCGGCGCCCGAGCCGGTGACCGCCAGCGCGAGCGTGACCAGCACGTACACCCACCACAGGCGCGGTGGCGCGGGCACCGCGCGCAAGGACGCGGGCTCATCCGGAGCCACGGGGACACCGGCGGTCAAGGGCGCTCGCCCCTCACGGCTCGGCGCAGCGCCGCCTCCACGGCATCGGCCAGCAATGCCGCTTCGGCTTCGTTCAGGCCCAACGTCTGCCCGTGGACGAGGCAGGCATCCCGGACCTCATCGATCCGGTCGACGTCCAAGGCCAGTTGCGTCGGCGTTGTCGCTCGCCGGCGGCGGCGCCACCACCGGCGGCGCTGCAGACCGGCGAACCCCGCCGCGCCAAGCACCTGGGCAGCGGTGCCGGTCAGCAGCGGGTAGATGATGTCGCTGAGCACCGAGGGATCGGTGCCGCCCAGGCCGATCTCGCCGCCGGTCCAGGCGCCGGCCGGCTTGCGGGGATCCCTGCCCGCCGCCCATTCGGCCGTCACCAAGGCCAGGTAGGGCAACTGGCCGGGAGCGACCTCGGCGACGACCTCCTGGGCGAGATCCGCGAGCCCGATCACGAGCCGGGCCGGCGCCACCCCGCCACGGCCCACGTCATCCGGATGGGTCATCTCGGTCATCCGGTCACCCGATCCCCGTGTCCACTCGACTGAATCAGCACGGGCTGTCAGTCGCCGCCCGCGCGCCGGGAGTTACACCAGCTGCCGAATCCCGTGGTGACCGCCTTCGACCGGTGAGGCGGCCTGCCGGGTTCGTGGTGCCACCCGGCAGGCCTGGCCGCCGGGAGCGAGTCGGGGGGATACCCGCGTGCCGGACGGCGTCCACCGATAGTGGCGATGGCCGGGGGTGTCGACCAGGGTCGAACGGCTCTGGCTATCGGTCAGCGCACGTCGTAGGTCATGCCCCGGCGGCGGGTGGTTCCAGCGCCAATGTGGACTCGAGGCCCAGGCTCATCAGCTTGCGACGGGCCGGCTCGGAAGCCACGAGACGCAGCGGTGTTCCGCGTGCGGCGCAGCGGTGGGCCAGTGCGACGAACGGGACGACGGCTTCCACGGTCAGGTAGGTCACCGCGGTCAGGTCCAGGACGATGGCGGCGGCACCGGCCGTGTACGCCGGGGCCACGACCTCCTCGGCGACGTGGGTTCCGATGAGCTCCCCGGCCGCGCGCAGGATCAGCACGTCGCTCGGCGGCAGCGCTCGCGAGTCGGTGAAGGTGGGATCACCGTGGGGATCCGCCACAGTGCTCACGTGCCCGTCCTGTTCCGCCGGGCATCCTCGACGCCTCTCCTGACGAGAGGCACAGGGTCGCGAGCTGCGCAGCTGTCCTACTGGGGTATCTCGTCGGGCATTCGTCGTGCGTTACCACTCGGATGGGTGGATCGAGGCGCGCATCAGGGTGGCTCTGGTCCGCGGCGATCGACCGCGCCGCGGTGACGTTCGCAGCAGCGGCGCGGCCTCGAAGTCGGGCGCCGGTCAACGGGGTTCGCGGGGCCCTGCCGCGCGGCGAAGCCGGTTGGCGATCGCGAGACCCAGCTCCGCCTCCGCCGGCAGTGACGCGATGATGAGGTCACACCCCAGCTGGTCGAGTTCCCGCAGGAAGCCGTACAGCCCGCGCGCGTAGTCGGCCATCGACTCCGGAACCGTCACCACGGCGTGCGCCTTCACCGGAACGTCGGCGCAGGACGGCGGCAGGAAGACGCCCACCCGGTGTCCCCGTTCCTGCGCGAGCTGCGCTTCGGCGACGATCTCGTCCGGCTCGACCAGGACGACCCGCGCGCGGGGTGCGTAGTGCGACGGGTGCTGCCCGGGCACCCGGATGGGGCTCGTCGACCCGGCCGCGACCGGGCGCCCGAGCACGGCTTCGAGGTCTTCGGCCGTCACGCCTCCGGGGCGCAGGATGCTCGCGGTGTCGCCGGTGGCGTCGACGATGGTCGACTCGACGCCCACGTCGCAGGGGCCACCGTCCAGCACGAAGTCGACGGCGTCCCCGAGTTCGGCGCGGACGTGCTCGGCCGTGGTGGGGCTGACCGAGCCGAAGCGGTTGGCCGAGGGCGCCGCGACACCGCCGCCGAAGGCCGACAGCAACTCGAGCGCGACGGGGTGGGCGGGCACCCGCACGGCCACCGTCTCCAGCCCGCCGGTCGCCTCCAGCGGCACCCGGCGACCGCGGCGCAGGACGAGCGTGAGCGGCCCCGGCCAGAAGTGTCCAGCCAGCACGAGCGCCGTCTCGGGCACGTCGGCGACCCAGTCGCCCAGCTGCTCGGCGGCGGCGAGGTGGACGATCAGCGGGTGCGTCGGCGGCCGGCCCTTCACCTGGAACACCCGCGCCACAGCGGCGGGGTCCTCGGCGTTGGCGCCCAGCCCGTACACCGTCTCGGTCGGCACGGCGACCAATCCCCCGGCGCGCAGCACGTCGACCGCCTGGGCGATATCACCGGCTCCTGCTGTCACCCTCAACCCCTTTCCGACCGTTCTGCCGGCGCGCCGAGCGGTCTCGTTCTCGAGCGCAGCGGCCCGGCACGTCCTGGAGCAGCGTAGAACCTGCAGATCGACCGGCGGCTTCCTGGTGCGTTCCAGAGCGAGTGCCCGGTTTACATCTCGGCTGGGAAGACCTTCACGGGCACCAGCGCCCACACGACCTTGCCGCGCGCGTCGGTGCGGACACCCCAATCCGAGGACAGCTGACCCACCAGCCGCAACCCGTACCTCAACGCGACGACCCGGACCGCGCCCGCCACCGCGTCACCGTCACACACCTCGACCAGCACGTTCTCCGACGTACGGCCGATCCGCAGCAGCTTCGGCGACCTCGCGTGGCGGTAGGCGTTGCCGACCAGCTCGTCGACCACCAGCAACACCGCACCGAAACGGTCGTCGAGCTCCGCGCCCGGCAGCATCGCCTCGATCATCGCCGCCCGCACCTGCCGCAGATCCGGCCGGCCGGTCAGATCGACCGTCACCCCCGCCGTCGAGCCCGCCAGCGGCCCGATCCCCCGGTTCTCGTCGAACGTCACGCCGTCGCTTCCTTCCACTCCGCCTGATGTGTGTTCGTCACCCGGCAGCGGATGGATGGGCGCCGAGGGTTGAATCCTTTTCCGGTGCCGGGCCCTCTTATGGGTGTTGGTCACGTCGAAAGGGACAGGTGCGATGGGATGGGTCAGCGAGCAGCTCGTCGAAGCCGCGCAAGGAGGTGACCGGGAGTCGATCACCGCACTCGTGCAGGGGGCTCATCCGCACGTGCGGCGCTTCGCCGACCACCTCTGCGCGTCGCCGCAGGACGCCGAGGACGCGGCGCAGGAGGCGTTGATCGTCCTCTACCGCAAGATCGGGTCGTTGCGCGCGACGGCGGCGCTGGCTTCCTGGATGTTCCGGATCGTCCGGCACGAGTGCCTGCGCCGGGCCCGGCGCGTCCTGGACGGCGCCGACGCAACCGGCCCCGCTCTCGAGGCCTCGGCCTCGGCCGAGGAGGAAGTCCTCCAGCGGCTGGAAGCCGAGCGCGTGGCCGAAGCCATCCGGGCGCTGCCGGACGTCCAGCGCCGCGTGCTCATCCTGCGCGATGTCCTGGGGCACCCGGGGCGGACGGTCGCCGACGGCCTCGGCCTGAGCACCGCGGCGATGAAGTCCCACCTCTACCGGGCCCGGACGGCGGTCCGGCTCCGGCTCCACAACTCCCCCGGCGCCTGATCCGCCGGCCGCGAAAGGAAGCCCACATGCTCGAAGCCGGATCGCCCGCGCCGCAGCTGACACTGGAAGACACCGAAGGACGGATCGTCCGCCTCGCCGACCACCGCGGCGAGCACGCGGTGCTGCTCTACTTCATGCGCTCGACGTCCTGCCCGGTCTGCCACCGGCACGTCCGTGACCTGGTCGAGAACGCCGACGCGCTGGCAGCCGCCAACGTCCGGGTCCTCATCGCCATCCCCGAGGACCGCCCGGCAGCGGCCGCTTGGCGGGCGAAGCACCGGATACCGTTTCCGGTCCTCACCGGCCGTCGCGCCACACCGCACGAGCTGGTCGGCCTGAGCCGGAAGATCTTCGGCTCGATGCAGCAGTCCGGCAGCATCCTCGTCGACGCCGAGGGCATCGTCCGCCACGCCCACGGCGCCACCATGCCCACCGGCAGCTACGACAAGAAAGGCATCACGGCCACCATCGCCGGGCTGCGCGCCCCGGCTTGACTGTCGAAGGCGACCGGTGGCACGGGTTCAGGCGAGCTGCCGGGAGCCGCTTCCGTGGAACACCAGCGGACGGGTCGATGACCGGAACTCGACCGCCGCCACCGGCAGCAGAGCGATCACGTGATCGCCGGCCGGCACCTCTTGGCGCAAGGTGCCATCGAACCGGGCAACGGCGCCGCGGAAGATCGGCCACGTGGTGGACGTGCGCTGGATCGAGGCGGCGACCAAGGGCGGTTCCAGGGAGATCGAGGCGAAGGCACTCACCGCCATCCCCGCCGGAGCGCCGGATAATTAGCCCGGCAAGGTCAGGAAAGAGTGGCCCCATGGCAGGACAGGCACCCACGCGGTCGTTTGCGGATGTCGCCAGGGCGGCCGCACAGGTCTTCACCCGGCGCGGGTACCGGGAGGCCGGCATTTCCGATGTGGCCAAGGAACTCGGGCTCAGCCACGGTGCGCTCTACACCTACGTCCAGAGCAAGGAGGCGCCGCTCTACGTCGCACTGGCCTGGTCGATCGACCCGGACCTGCTGGACGGGCTCGAGACGCCCGTGCGGCTGTCGTCCGAAGAGGAGATCGTCGCGCTCGCACGGCGGTGGACCGAAGCCGAAGGGTTTCCGCGGCTGGCCGCCGCCTCGGGCCGGCGGCGCGTCGAGTCGGCCCGTGCGGAGTTCGGCGAGATCATCGACGAGCTCTACAGCTTCATCGAGCACAACCGGGACGTCCTCGCGCTCGTCGCGCAGTGTGCCCGTGAACTGCCGGAGATGTTCCAGTTCTGGTTCGTGCAGCGCCGCCGCGGCCATTTCGACGCGCGGAACGGCTGGCCGAACCTGGCGATGGCGCGGGTGCTGAGCGACCGGTCCGGCGGACCGCTCGGCTCGCTGGCGCAACTGCCCCTCCTGCCGCTGCCGGCGGGTCCGCCGCTCATCGTCCTGTGCGTGCTCGGGGTCCGCCGGCTGGGCTGGGGACCGGGCCGCGACCACCGGTGGGCGCTGGCGGTCGTGGTGACCGCGGTCGTCGTTTTCACACTCGGGGGCGGCAAACCCTACTACCCCGCCCCCGCACTGATCGCGCTCTTCGCGGCCGGCGCGGTGCGCGCCGAAGCGACCAGCCGGGGCCGGCGCCGCTGGCCGGCGGTCATCGTCCTCTCCGGACTGATCGCCGTCCTGATCGGATACCCCGCACTGCCCGCCCGCGGCCAGAACGCGTTGCGCGCGATCAACCCCACGGTGATGGAGACGTTCGGCTGGCCCGAATTCGCCGACCAGGTCAGGGCCGCGGAAAGCCGGCTGCCGCCCGCCACCCCGATATTCACCAGCAATTACGGCGAAGCCGGAGCGCTCACCATCGACGGCGGATTCGCCGGACCGATCCTCAGCGGGCAGAACGCCTACAGCTTCTGGGAACCGCCCGCCGGCCGGCCGGACACCGTGCTGTGCGTCGGCGAGTTCAAGCTGTCCTACCTGCGGCGATTCTGGTCGGACGTGCGGGAGGTCGGGCCGATCACCATGCCGGACGGCATCGGCAACCAGGAGACCGACCACCACGCCGCGATCTACGAGTGCCGGGAACCACAGGGCACCTGGCAGCAGCTCTGGCCGTCCCTGCGCCACTTCGATTGACGGACGCCAGTACCTCGTCCACGACGACGTCCACCTGCGTGGCGGTGCCCGGTTCGAGAAATGATCGTTTTCCGACGCGATCAGAAGCGCTCCCGTGAATAGTGGACAAATCTTGCCGGTGCACGCCGACGCCACGACCATTCGGGCAGAGGTGACCCCAGACCCTTGACATCCTTTTTGGGGAAGGCCAGCATCTGGGATTGGTTGGGGTGTCGCAAGTATTGATCAATCGGGGGGTGAGCGGCGCGTGCAATTCGATCAGCCGGTTCTTCGGCGGGCCAGGACTACTCGTTGGCGGTCGCTCCCGGCGAGCCAGCTTTGGCACGCAAGGGAACTCGCGGCTTCCGATCCGACCATCCGCTCGCAAGACAATGGAGTTCAGCAATGTCCGAGTCTGCCATCACGACCGACATAGCCACGCGTCCGAGCCGGTCCATCGGATTTTCCGGAGAGCGGGCCAGAATCCAGACCTCCTTCGCTCCGGGAGCGACGGACCTGCCTTTGCTCGTGCCGATCATGTTCACTTTCATGTTCCGCAACATCGCCAGCGATGGCTTCATCTTCAGCGATCCGGAGTCGCCAGGCGACATTTCACGGGACTCGAAACCGGGGTGCATCATCGCCGCCCCGTCCTTCCCGGCCGCCACTCCCGGCATCGACGAGGACTACGTCTTCAACTGGGTGCGCGACGGGGCCATCACGGCCATGGAAGTGGCCAAGGCCGCCCTGCCCACCGGTCCCGACGGCACGGTGCAGACGCTCAACGACTACGTGCGGTTCGCCGACCTCTGCCACTCGAACGCCCAGCCGACCAAGGGGCACGCCTGCTTCACCATCGCCGGCGAGGCCCGTCCGTGGACCGAGCAGAACGACGGTCCGGCCCTGCAGTCGATCACCATCCTGGCCGCCTACGACCAGCTCGACGCCGACACGCAGAAGCGGGCGCTCGACCTGGTGAACTCCAACGTGGCCTTCCTGCTCGGCGTCTACGAGGAGCCCACCACGAACCTGTGGGAGGAGCACACCGGGTACAGCTTCTTCGCCCGGTCCGCCCAGCTGCGCTGCTTCGAGGAGGTCCAGGCCTCGACCGTCGCCGGAATCGACAAGCCGGCCGGGCTGCAGACCGCCATCGACTGGCTCCGCCAGGCCCTCGACGGCCACTGGGACGGGAACGTGTACGTGAGCATGCTGGCCGACCCCGGTGACGGCGGCCGGCCATCGCCCCAGAACCCGGTCGTGAGCTTCTACGACCCGAACATCGACATCGTCCAGTCGTCCGTTTACGGCGGCATTCCCGTCACCGACACCAAAATGCTGGCCACGGCGGCCCGGCTGCGCTCGCAGTGGGAGGAAGGCGGCATCGCCTGCTACCCGATCAACAAGTCGGACAAGGAACAGTTCGGCATCGGGCCGCTGTTCGGCCGCTACCCGGGCGACGTCTACGACGGTGACACCGCGCACCCGGTGCTCGGTGGCCACCCCTGGGCCCTCTGCACCTGCAACGTCGCCGAGCTGCACTACAAGCTGGCGGCCGAGATCAAGGCGAGCGGCGAGGTACCCCTGGACGAGCTGTCCGCGCCCTTCTTCGCCCAGTCCGGCATCGACGCGTCGACGGCGTGGGCGGCCGCCGCCGAGGCCCTGACGGCGACCGGGGACGCCATGGTGCGGTCCGTCGTCTACCACAGCGACCACTTGGAACTCTCCGAGCAGTTCGACGGCACCACCGGCTTCGAGCGCAGTGTCCACGACCTGACGTGGAGCTACGCCGCCTACCTGTCCGCCATGCGAGCTCGCGCCGAGGCCGTGTGACCCCCACCGACCCGGATCCCGGCCGGTCCGGCGAAGGAGTGACTGCCTCATGTACGTGAAATTCCCCGGCGGGGCGGCGAAGCGCACCGACCCCGCGGCGGCGGCGGACGTCGTCTACGACGCCGTCATCGTCGGCGGCGGGATCGCCGGCGCGATCGTCGCCTCGCGGCTGAGCGACGCCGGAAAGAGAGTGCTGCTCCTCGAAGCCGGCTCGGCCGAGGACCTCACCCTGCGGGGCTACGAGGGCTACCTCGACCGTTTCTACTCGGCACCCGGCAAGGACAACCAGTCCCCCTACCCGGTCGTCGCCAACGCCCCGATGCCCCGCGGCACCGACGCGCGGCGCATCGCGCCGGGAGTGCCCGACGCCTCGGCCTACATCGTCCAGAGCGGGCCGCTCGCCACCGACACCACCTACACGAGGGTCCTCGGCGGCACCACCATGCACTGGGAGGCCAAGACGCTGCGGATGCTGCCCGAGGACTTCCGGATGCGGACCCTCTACGGCGAGGGCGTCGACTGGCCGCTCGGCTACGAGGACCTCGCCCCCTACTACAACGAGGCCGAACGCGAGATCGGCGTCTCCGCCGACGTGGCGGACCAGGCCTACCTCGGGATCGCCTTCGACGAGGACTACGTGTTCCCCATGCAGGGGCTGCCCCTGTCCTACCTGGACCGGGTGGTCGCCAGGGACCTCGACGGGATGCCGGTCGAGCTCGACGGGCAGCAGCGGGAGCTGCGGGTGCGGCCGTTCCCCCAGGGCCGCAACGGGATCCCGAACCCGGCCTACGACGGCGGGAAGGGCTACGTGCCGCGCGGAGCGGTGAGCTCGTACCAGGTCGAGGTCGGCGAGCGGTGCCAGGGCAACAACAACTGCGTGCCCATCTGCCCGGTGCAGGCCAAGTACAACGCCGGCAAGACCCTCGCGGTGGCCCTGCAGAGCGGCCGGGTCGACCTGGTGGCCCAGGCGGTGGCCCACAAGGTGCACGTCGACGAGCGAACGGGCCGGGTGACCGAGATCGAGTACCGCCGCTACGACCGGCCGGACCGCCCCGGCTTCACCACCGTGCGAGCCCGGGGCCGGCTGTACGTCCTGGCCGCCAACGCGGTGGAGAACCCCCGGCTGATGCTGGCTTCCGGCCTGCGCGGCTCGAGCGGCCTGATGGGACGGAACTTCATGGACCACGCCTACCTGCTGGCGTGGGCCCTGCTGCCGGAGGTGGCCGGCACCTTCCGGGGCACCAACTGCACCGGCGGCATCACCGACCTGCGCGGCGGCCGGTTCCGCCGCCGCCAGGCGGCGTTCAGCGTCGACATCCACAACGACGGCTGGGGCTGGGCGCGCGGGGCGCCGATGACCGACCTGGTCGACCTGGTGGACGCCGGTGGCCGCTACGGCGAGTCGCTGCGCCAGGGCCTGGTGGACCGGGTGTCGCGGCAGCTGCAGCTGGCCTTCATGGTGGAGGTCCCCGCCAGCCCGGGCAACCGGATCACCGTCGACCCGGCTTACACCGACGACCTCGGGAACATGCGGCCCATCCTGACCTACGACCTCCCCGAATACACGATGCGTGGGGTGGCGTACGCCCGGCAGCTGTCGAAACGGATCTTCGCCCGCCTCGGGGCCGAGGACCACACCGTGTACGACCCGAACTTCTGGGGCTACGCCACCTACGCCGGTGAGGGCTACGAAATCCGCGGCGGCAACCACCTCGCCGGCACGCACATGATGGGCCGCGACCCGGCGACCTCGGTGGTCGACGCGGACCAGCGGTCCTGGGACCACCGGAACCTCTTCCTGGTCGGCGGGGGAAGCATGCCCACCGTGGGCACCTCCAACGTGACGCTCACCATCGCCGCCCTGTGTCTGCGCAGCGTCCGGGCCATGCTGGCCCAGCTGGACTCCGACGCCACGCCGATCGCCGTCACCCCGGACGCCGCCACCCAGGGCCACCTCCAGGAGGTGGCCCGGTGACCGCGTCCACCATCGACACCCGTGCCGAGCTGATCAGCTACCTGGAAACGGCGATGGCGCTCGAGCACGCGACCATTCCGCCGTACCTGACCGCGTACTACTCGATCCGGTCGACCACCAATTCCGACGCCGCGCACCTCATCCGGGTGGTCGCGGTGGAGGAAATGCTGCACCTGACCCTCGTCGCCAACGTCCTGAACGCCATCGGCGGGACGCCCGACCTGACCCGCCCCGGCTTCGTGCCCTCCTACCCGGCCTACCTTCCCGACGGAGAGGACGATTTCACCGTCGACCTGCGGCCCTTCTCCCCCGAGGCGGTGGAGACGTTCTGCAAGATCGAACGGCCGGGCCGGGCTCCCAGCGCCGACACCCGGCTGGTGCGCACCCGGGCCGGCGAACCGCCGCTGCTGGTTTCCAGCCCGACGGCCGAGCGAATGCACTTCTACAGCATCGGCGAATTCTACGCGGAGATCATCGAAGGGCTCGAGAAACTGGCGGCCGGCGACCCCGGGCTCTTCTGCGGGAACCCGGCCCTGCAGGTGGGGCCCGAGTACTTCTATTCCGGGGGCGGGAACGTGATCCCCGTCTTCGACCTGGACTCGGCCCGGCGGGCACTCAACTTCATCGCCGACCAGGGCGAGGGCCTCGATTCGGGCCTCTACGACGCGGAGGGGGAACTGGCCCACTACTACCGGTTCCGGCAACTGCAGCTCGGCCGCTACTACCAGGTCGGCGACCTCCCCGACGCGCCGTCGGGGCCGCCGCTCAGCGTCGCCTGGGACGAGGTGTACGACGTGAAGGTCAGCGCCAAGCTGGCCGACTACCCGGCGGGATCGGGACTCGCCGCCGCGGCCCGGCAGTTCAACGCCGACTACGGGGCCTTCCTCGCGCTGCTCACCCGGGCGTTCACCGGGGAACCGGCCCTCCTGCTGGACGCCGTCTGGGCCATGTTCCGCCTGCGCGACGGGTTCACCCGGCTGATCCGGAACCCCCTGCCGGGCAGCGGCGGCCGGCACGCCGCTCCCACCTTCGAGATCCCGGCCGTCTCCGCGGCGGTGGCGCCATGACCACCGAGCTGCTCGACGAGTTCCTCGTCCTCTCGGTCGACCTCACCGCCTTCGAGGAGACCGACCTGCTCGGCACCGGCCTGGCCCGGCAGTACCTGGCCAAGGTGCGGGACGCCTGCGGTGCCGAGGTCGTCACCGCTCTCCTGGCCGCCCACCGGGCGGCCCGGACCGACGCGGCCGGGAACGGTGACCAAGCCGTGCTCGACCGGACCGTGCTCGACCGGACCGTGCTCGACCGGACCGTGCTCGACCGGGCCCTGCGCCACCGGATCTTCAGCGACGACCGCCTCGGTCCGGTGGCCCGCAACGTGATCAAGCTCTGGTACGCCGGGATGTGGTTCGGGCTGCCACCCGAGTGGATCGACTGCTACGGAGCTCATCCGGCCGCGGGCACCTCGACCGTGACCGCCGCCTCCTACCAGGAGGGGCTGCTCTGGCGGGCCATCGGCGCCAACCCTCCAGGGGCGAAAGCGCCCGGCTACGGCGCCTGGGCGGAACCACCCCGCATCGAGGACCGCTACCTGAAGGGGCACCGGAATGACCGCAATCGTTGACCGCCTCGGTCCGGACAGGGTGAAACTCGGCGTCTGCTGCACCCTGTGGTGGAACGACGACTTCCCCACCATCGACGCCGGGATCTCCTTCGGCCAGGCCGTGAGCGAGATGGCGCTGGCCGGCTTCCAGGGCTGCAGCCTCGGGCACAAGTACCCGTCGGACGCCGCCACGCTCAAGGCCGCTCTCGACCTCCGCGAACTGTCGGTGTCCGAGCCCTGGACGAGCACCTACTTCACGATCGGCAAGATGCGGCAGAAGACGATCGCCGCCTTCGAGCAGACGCTGGCCCACATCAAGGCGCTGGGCGGGACCGAGCTGGTGGTGGCCGAGTTCGGCGCGTCGTCGCACCTGCTCCCCGTCGACGTGTTCGCCAACCGCCCGGTTCTCACCGACGCCCAGTGGGACGACCTGACGTCCGGCTTGCAGGAGCTCGCCAAGATCGCCGTCTCCGCCGGGATGAAGCTCAGCTACCACCACCACATGGGCACCGGCGTCATGTCCGGTGCCGACGTCGACCGGTTGCTGGCCTCGACCGATCCCGACCTCGTCCACCTGCTGCTCGACACCGGGCACGCCGCCTTCGCCGGCGACGATCCGCTGGAGATGGCCCGGGCGCACGCCGACCGCATCGGCCACGTCCACCTGAAGAGCGTCCGGCCCGAGATCGTGCGCCGGGTGCGTGCGGAAGGCCTGTCGTTCCAGGAGGCCGTCGAGCTCGGCGTCTTCACCGTGCCCGGCGACGGCGCGATCGACTTCCGGCCCATCCTCGAGGTGCTGGCCGACGCCGGCTACCGGGGGTGGCTGGTCGTGGAAGCCGAGCAGGACCCGAACCAGGCCGTCCCGCTCGAGTACGCCAAGAAGGCTCGCGCCTACCTCGCCGACGTCTTGGGCTGGTAGCGCATGAACGCGACCTTCGAACGAGACGTGTTCTTCAGCTTCTTCATGTTCACGGCCGATCTCAGGCCGCAGGACCCGCGTTACACCCGGACGCTGATCGGTCACCTGCGGGCCCTCACCGACATGGGCTACGACGGCTTCGACGTCCACATCGCCGCCCGGCCCGCGGCCGTCGACCACGAGCTGGAGGTCGAACACTACGCCGGCCTGAAGAAGGCGTTCGACGAAGCCGGGTTGGCGGAGGCGAAGTTCACCACCAACGTCGGGACCACGCGGACCTTCGACCCGACTTCACCGTACGAGGACCAGCGCCGGCAGGCCCTGTCCTACCTCGAATCACGCGTCGACATCACCCGGGTCCTGGGCGGCGACTCGATCATGTCGGGACCGTTCCTCTACCCCTACGGCGTCTTTCCGGTCACCGACGCCGGCGAGCCGATCTGGAGCGACGCCCTCCAGGATTGGCTGAAGCCGCGCTACGACGCGGCCCGTGACGTCTTCGAGGAGCTGTTGGCGTACGCGGAAACGCAGGGGGTGAAGCTCGCGATCGAGCCCGTCAAGAGCTGGGAGACGCCACCGCCCAACATGGTCTCGGAGGCCCTGGACTTCCTCGAGGGCCTCGATCACCCGCGGGGTGGCGTGACGATCGACACCGCGCAGGTCGTGCTGGAAAGCCAGGGGCCGGCGGTCTTCAAGGACAACGTCGCCCGGGCCGCCCGGCAGGACCGGCTCCACTACGTCCACATCTCCGCACCCGACCGGGGCGCGGTGCGCGACAGCTGGATCCCGTGGGACCTGATCCTGAACGAGGTCGAGCCGGTCTACCGCGGGCCCTACCTGATCGAGGTGTTCAACGCGGTCCCGCCGTTCGACAGCTCCATGCGGATGAGCCGACGGCGCTTCTGGCGGCCCGGCGAGGACGACCCGGTGTCCGATGTGGACAGCGCCTACGACGTCGCCAGGGCCGCGTTGGCGGAACTGGGCGAGCAGCTCGCTCGTTCCGCCCGAGCTCGACAGGAAGGTCACGGATGCTAGCCCAGGTGTCAGACCCCATCATCATGGTCGCGAAGCAGGCGGGCGACGTCCGCATTCACACCTTCGTCTCGTCCTTCGCCGACGGCAACATCGCGAACGCCACGCACATCGTCGAGACCGGGAACCAGCTCGTGCTCGTGGACGCGCAGTTCCTCGCGCCTTACGCAAGCGCCTTCCGGAGCTACGCGGACAGCCTCGGCAAGCCGATCGAGAGGCTGTACGTCTCGCACCGGCACCCGGACCACTGGTTCGGCTTGGGCGCGGCGTTCGGCGATGTCACGAGCTACGCGTTGCCGGAAACCAGGGACTTCATCCAGGAGCACGGCGAAGAATCGAGAAGCGACCACTGGAAGCTCGGTGACCTCGTGCCGGACCGGGTCGTCGTCCCGCAGAAGGTCGTCGACCCCGGCACGGAGACGATCGACGCGGTCAGGTACGTCTTCGACCGGGTGACGGACACCGAGATCGACTTCCACCTGACCATCGGGTTGCCGGAGCTGGGCGTGCTGTTCGCCCAGGACCTGGTCTACAGCGGCACCCACCTCTACCTGACGAAGGACATCGGCCACTGGATCCGGGTCCTGCAGGAACTGCTGGTGGCGGACTACGAACTCTACCTGCCGGGCCACGGCCTGCCGGCCGGCAAGAACGAGGTCGCCCGCAACATCGAATACCTCTCGGCCGCCCGGCAGGCCATCGGCAACGGGCTGACTGGCCGCGCCTTCAAGGACTTCCTGCTGCAGCGGTACCCCGAACGCAAGTGCCCGGGGATCTTCGACATCTACCTGCCCCGGCTGTTCGGCGGAGCGAGCGAATACTGACTACGGAGGTGTTCGAACCATGAACCAGGGGTACACCGTAGGACGGTACCTGGCGGACCGGCTCCACCAGCTGGGCTTGGCGCACCTGTTTTCGATCGCGGGCGACTATTCGATCGAATGGCTGAACCGGTACGTCGCGCAGAGCCGGATCGAGATCATCGAAGAAGTCAACGAGGCGAACGCCGGTTACGCGGCGGACGGGTACGCCCGGCTGAAGGGCATCGGCGCACTGTGCGTCACCTACTCCGCCGGCGCGTTGTGCGCCGTGAACGCGGTGGCGGGGGCCTACGTCGAGAAGGTGCCGATCGTGTTGATCAACGGCACGCCGAGCATCAAGAAAACCCTCACCTTCGAGCAGACCGGCTTCAGCGCGCACCACTTCATCAGCGGACGCGAAACGGATCTCCAGTCGTTCGAGCACATCACGGCCGCGGCCATCCGGATCGACAACCCCGACGTCGCACCGATGCTGATCGACTACGCGCTCACCCGGTGCATCAGCGAACGGCGTCCGGTGTACATCGAGCTCCTCCAGGACATGATCGACCTGGTGTGCGAACCACCGAGGGGCGTCCTCAAGCCGGCCCGGAAGCTGTCCGACGAAACCAGCCTCGAGCAGTCGGTCGCGCGGATCTGCGCCAGCCTGGCGACCGCCGAGAACCCGCTGATCTGGGTGGGCGTGGAGGTCGACCGATTCGGCCTGCAGGAGAAGGCCCTGCGGCTGATCCAGCTGCTGAACGTCCCGTTCGTCACGGAACTGCTGAGCAAGGCGGTCCTGCCCGAGGATGATCCGCTGTTCGCCGGGGTGCTGGACGGCCAGGCTTCCTCGGCGTCCGTCCTGGATCTGGCGAGGACGTCCGACTTCACGCTGGCCCTCGGCGTGTGGCTGACGGACATCAATTCGCTCGGCTGGACCCCGGACTACGACAAGACCGCGATCGCGTCGTTCGATTCGGTCAAGTTCGGCACCTATTTCGGCGCGCAGGTGGCGTTGGAGCACCTGATGGACGGGATCCTGGAGGAACAGGTCGCGGCCACGGCGCGGAAGCTGCCGGAGAAGAAGGTCCACCGCGCGCCGGCCGCCGGCTCGGTCGAAAACATCACGTACCAGGGATTCTACGAATTCATCCAGCAGTACATCGACGAGAACACCATCGTCGGTGCCGATGCGAGCATGAACTACTTCGGGAGCCTGCTGCTCGAGGTGCCCAGCCAGGGCGGGTTCATCGTCCAGTCGTCCTATTCGGCGATCGGTTACATCGGCGCGGCCGCGACGGGCATCTGCTTGGCGAAGCGGCACGACCAGCGGGTGATCGTGTTCTCGGGCGACGGCGGTTTCCAGATGACCGCCCAATGCCTCTCGACGCAGACCCGGTTCGGGCTCAACCCCATCATCTTCGTCATCGACAACGGGGTCTACGGCGTCGAGCAGTGGCTGGCGGATTCGACCGTTTTCGCCACGGAAAAACCGTTTTACGAATCATGCGTCCTGCACCGCTGGAACTACAGCAAGCTGTGCGACGTGTTCGGCTGCCAGGGCTGGAGCGTCGACACCTACCGGGAACTGGAAGGCGCGGTGGCGGGCGCACTGGCCAACTCGAACAGCCCGTCCCTCATTCAGGTGCTTGTGCCGGGCAAGTCGATTCCCGACAATGCGGAGTGGAAGACCCAGTAGTCGTACCAACGTTCACGATATCCCCGGAGAAAGGGCGAAAAAAGTGACCACGAAGATCACTGCGGTCTACGACAACCCCAAGGACGCCGAGGCCTTCGAAGCCGGCCACGCCGAACAGATCGCGTTGGCGAAGAAGCTTCCCGGGGTCATCAGGCTCGAGAGTGCGAAGGTCTGGCCGAAGGAGGACGGCAGCGAGACCCCGGCCTACCGCGTGCTCGACATCTACTTCGCCGACTACGACGCCGCAAGCCGGGCCGTCCAGACCGAGGAGGCGAAGGCGTTCGTCGGCAAGGTCTTCGAGCTGGCGACCGGCGGGGTGCGGCTCCTCTTCACGGACGTCGAGGAGGTCTGACCCACGCCTCGGGCGCCGGGACCCGGTCCGGCCACGGGGCCGGCGCCCCGGAGAGGCGGCGATGAAGGTCGAGGACGGCCTTCGCGCGGGCGAATTCGGCCGGGGTGAACGGCAGCAGCGCCCGGGTCACCACCAGGCCACCCTCGGTCCCGGCCAGCCGCAGCACCGTTCCGTCGAGGCCTTCACCGGTCCCCTTTCCCCGGCGCCCCAGGGGTTTCCGTTCGATTTCGCAATCGCCCAGGACCGCGAGCAGCAGCTGGACCAGGTCCGTTTCCGGCGCGGCCGCCAGCGTCAGCACCCGGGTCGGCAGGTCGACGAACTCGTGCACGTCCGTGGGTACGACCCGCACGGCCCGGCCGCCGCCGAGTTCGGTGACCGTGGCGATGTCCGCCGCGCTCGTGCCGGACGGCGTGCGGACCAGGAATTCGTCCACCACGCCGTCCGGCACCGCGAGCACCTGCAACGAGACGATGTCGTAGCGGTGCGCCGCCAGCGCGGCCGTCACGCCGGCCAAGCTTCCCGGCACGTCACGCACCGTGGCGCGCACCCGCCACGCCACTCCGGTCTGCGGCGGGTGTGCGCCGAGGTGGCCGCGAGCCGGGTCCGGTCGCGGGCGGTGCGTCCACCACCGGCGCCACGCGGCGGTGGCGATCAGGAGCCCGCCCAGCCCGAACAGCACGACCGGCCCCACCCGGTTGTGCGACAACGTGCTGACGAACAGATCGGCGACCCCGGTGGCGATGAACAGGGCGGCGAGCTCGACGAGCTCACGGCTCATCGAGGTCCTCGCTCGCCCGGCGGTCTTCGGCTGTGCCTCGGCTTCGCTCATGCGGCCAGCATCCACGGCGGCTCTTGCCCGGACCGCACTCATCTGTCTCGGTTCAGTTAACTCGGACCGCTCACCGGGCCCGCATGGGCAAACCCGTCGTAACCCGCCGTGCTCGAGCTCACTTCGGACCTTCGTCAGAAGCTCGGTCCGGAGTCGCCCTCCTGGTGGGTCACCTGGGGCGATGCGATCAGGTCGGTCAACGCGCCCAGCAGCCGGCGCCCCGCCTCCGGCCGGTCCGCCAGGTCGTTTTCCACCGCGGTGCGGAGGTTGTCCAGCCCGACCGTCGCCACGGCGAAGCGGCGGGCCTGGTCGAGGTTCCCCAGCTCGGTCACCGCAGCCTGGTAGGTCAGCTGGGCCTCCCGTTCCTCGTCGAGGCCCAGGTGCGCGAGCATCAGGTCGAACAGCACGCCGGCGCGGATCTGCCGCTCGTCGACAGCGCGCTGGAAGCAGTCCATCGCCTCGACGTACCGCTGCAGCCGGTAGAGGCACCAGCCGCGCAGAGAGTTCAGGAAGGCTTCCCGAGGGGAGATCCCCGCGAGGGCGCGCACCACCCATTCGTAGTGCTCGGCGGCCTGCTCCGGTTCGCCGGTCAGGTAGTAGGCGTTGGCGAGGCCCTTGCGCGGCCACGGATCCCGCGGCGCCAGCTCGACGGCGTGGGCGTAGACCTCGATCGACCTGGCGGGATCGGCGGCCTCGCCGTGCTGCAGGGCCCAGCCGAGCTCGAGGTACGTCGACAGGTCGGGACGGCCGAGGTCGATCGCCTGGGTGGCGGCATCCGCGGCTCGTTCCCACAAGCCCATGTCGGCGAAGATGTCGGCCCGCGCGGTCAGCGTTTCGGAAGTGTCCTCGAGCCGGGTCAGTGCGGCCAGCGCTTCCTCGAACCGCCCGGCCTGGGACAGCGCGAAGGACAGGTTCATGGTCAGCGTCGTGTTGCCGGGTGCGAGTTCGAGCCCGCGCGTGTACGCCGCCGCCGCTTCTTCGTAGCGCCCGGCTCCGGACAGCGTGTTGCCCAGCAGCCGCAGGACGTCGGGGTCGCCGGGGCTGCGCCAGAGCAGGTCGTCCAGCAGGCTCAGCGCCTGCCGGGTGTCGCCGGCCGCGGCCAGTGCCTGGGTGTACTCCTTCAGCAGGTCGACGTCTTCCGGCGCCCGGTGGATCGCGTCGGCGAGGATGGCGGCTGCTTCGTCCTGGCGCCCGACGCGCTCGAGCAGTACGCGCAGCTGGTGGTGGGTTTCGTGGTTGTCCGGCGCCAGTTCGAGCGCGCGTTTCAGGTCGGACTCGGCGTCGCCGAACCGGCCCGCTTGCGCGTGGGCAGCGCCGCGTGCGTTCAGCGCCGGCACGTTCGCCGGCTGGACGGCCAGCACGGCGTCCGCCTCGTCCGACGCTCCGGGCAGATCCCCGGCGAGGCGTTTCGCCGTGGCCAGCAGCGCGCGGTCGTCCGGTTGCTCCCCGTCCAGAGCCAGTGCCTGCTCGAGATCCGCCACCGCACTGACCGCGTCCCCCAAGCCGAGGTAAGCCCGGCCGCGAAGCCGGTGCGCCCCGGCGAGCCCGCTCTGTTCGCCGCACACCTCGATGGCCTGCGTCAGCAGGCGGACGGCTTCACGGTGCTTCCCTTGCAGCTGCAACGCCTGTCCCATACCGGTCAGCAGGTGGGGATCCCGGGGCGACTCCTTCAGGCCCGCTTCCGCCAGGTCGACGGCCTTGTCGAAGTACCGCTTCTTGGCCGTGGCCGCGTACCGCGCCAGATACGCTTCGACGAGGTGACCGCGGATCCAGCCGATCTCGACGCCGAGTTCGAGCGAACGTTCCATGTCTTTGATCGCTTCGGAGAACCGCTTCAGCGCCAGCAGCACTTCCCCCCGGGTGCCGATGGCGTAGGCGTATTCCGGCAGCAGTTCCACTGCTTCGTCCAGCTGGGACAGTGCGGCCTCGAACCTCCGGCGCCGGCGCAGTACTTCGCCGAGCAGCGCGTGTCCGACGGCGTTCGCGGGGTCGGCTTCCAGCGCCAGTTCGACCGTGCGTTCGGCCTCACCGAGTCGATCGGTCCCACCGGCGCTGAGCAGCGCGTTCGCGAGGCCGATCAACGCCGTGACCTCGCGCGGGCGCCGATCGAGTGTCTTCCGGTACCAGCGCTGGGCCTCGGTCCATTCGCCGAGCCCGGCCAACGCGTCGCCCAGCGTCGTCCACACCCACGGGACTTCCGGGTCGAGGGAGATCGACGTTTCGAGCTCCGCTTTCGCCTCGGCGAACCGTGACGCGCGGCAGAGCAGCTCGCCCAGCAGGGCGTGGGCTTCGGCGTTGCGGGGCTCCCGGGCGAGAGCGGCCCGGACGTCCGCGTCGGCGTCGGCGACCCGGCCGAGATCCAGGAAGGCGCGGCCGCGCAGCAGGTGCGCCCAGGCGTCGTCGGGATCGAGGCTCAGTGCCTGGTCGAGGAACTCCATCGCCGTGCCGAGGTACTCGGCGCGGGCGAACGCGGCACCGAGGTGGGAGAGGACGAAGGGCTGGCCGGGAGCGAGCCGGTCGGCTTCGCTCAGTGACGCGATGGCGAGGAAGGGCTCATCCGCGGCGAGGGCGAGGACCCCGGCCAGGATGGGGGTGCGCACGTCGTCCTCGGCGATCTTCCCCAGCCGGTCCACCAGCCGCCGGGCTTCGCCGACCCTGCCGACGTTGAGGAGCAGCTGGGCGTGCAGGATCAGCGCTTCGACGTCGTCAGGATCTTCGGCGCGGATCGCTGTCACCACTGTTTCGGCGCGATCGAACTCGCCGAGCTTGAGGAACAGCTCGGCCGCGGACAGCCGCTGTTCGGTGGTCCGCGCCGCGTCCAGTGCCACGGCGAGCCGGTCCAGCGCGTCGGCGGGGCGACCGTCGTCGATCAGCGCGTCGACCAGTGCCAGTTCCGCGTCCGCGGTCAGTTCCGGCGCCAGCCTCCGCACCTTGGCGGCCGCGTCGAGGGCGTCGTCGATGCGGCCGGCCGCGAGCAGCGCGGACAAGGCCGACAGCCACGCTTCCGCGGTGCTGCGCCGGTTGCCCTTCGTCGTCTCCATCAGTTCGGCGCGGGCGACCTGGGCCTGCCAGTCGTAGGGCGCGCGGTCGACCAGGGTGTCGAAGGCGTCCAGCGCCGCTCCGTGCTGACCGAGGTCGCGGAGCACCTCGGCGTGCGTGCGTCGGACGTCCGGGTTGTCTTCGCCCAGGTTGATCGCCGAGACCAGCCACCGCGACGCTCGCTCGGTCTCGTTCGCGCCGGCGAGCGCGATGCCGAAATCGGCGGTCAGGTCGCCGCGGCGCGCGACGACTTCACCGGCCCGGGTGAAGTCCGCCACGGCGTCGAGGAAGTGGTCCGGATCCGACTCGGCGATGCCCAGCACGGTGGACGCCGCCCCGGAGAGCGCGTGCAGCAGGCTGGTCTTCGCGTTCGGCAGCCGGAGCTTCCGCTCGACCTCGGACAGGATGTCCTTGGCCGAATTCACCGCCGCGTCCGTGTTGCCGTCCCGGAGGTCCTGCCGGGTCCGGTTCAGCTGCTCGTCGAGATCGGCCGTGTGCCGTGGCGGGAGCAGGGCGCGGGTGGGTGGCAGCGTCGAGGAGACCGCCCATTCGCCGGCGTAGGGGTCCCTTCCGGCCGGTTTACGCTTGACCACGACGGCCTCCTCGCTGCGGACGGCGTCCGGGCTGGGCCTTCCACATCGCTTTGACGTTGCCGTTCACCGTTTCGGCCCACTCGGGCGAACCGGGATTGGCCAGCCAGGCCGCCCAGGCCGCGTTCACCAGGACCAGCGGGTTCAGGTCGGCGGAAGAGCGCCCGATTTCGGCAGGCTCCCGTTCGAGCAGGGCCTGGTATTCCTCGACCTCGCCCCAGTTGGCGGCGTCGAAGGGATCGATGTCCTCCGTGTGCAGTTCATCGCAGATGCTCCGTGCGTACGGCCGCATCGAGTCCAGTTTCGGCTGGGAGAGCGAGGGGTCTCCGAGATGGGTCACCGCCTCCTGCCAGTACTCCCTGGTGAGCCTGACGACGTGCTGGTACTTGGCCGCGGTGCCGCCGAGTTCCTCCAGCACGCAGAGGATGACGGCGGCGCGTTCCAGGTCGAAGGGACGCTGCGGCTGGAACTTCAGCAGCGCCGCGGCACACCCGTAGGCCGGTCCGATGACGTAGGCGGCGTAGCCCTCCGCGAGCAGGGCTCGGTACGCGTCCGGCTGGTCGTCGGGCAGGCCCGGCACGGCCGTGCCGCGGTGTTCGAGGAAGAACTCGCTCATCGGTTTGACCGCGTGCGCCTTGCCGATCTCGAGGCCGACCAGCGGGATGTTCCAAATGGTCCAATCCGGGAAGCCGACCTTGACCAGCTCGTTGAGCGCACTTTGCAGCGTGGGCCGGCGGGCGGGCAGGGTCAGCAGCTTTCCCGAGGACGGTATGTAGCGCAGCAGCGCGTCGGTGATCGCACAGACCTCGTCGTCCAAGGCGTTGTCCCGCAGGGTGAGCCCGCCGAGCAGGTCGACGTAGTCCGCGAACAGGTCCTGGCAGCCGTTCTCGAAAGTCGACTCGTACGCCTTCCAGATCTCGCAGGGATCCTCGTCGCCCTTCAGCCGGTCTTGCAGAGCGGAGATGTCCGAGGCCAGTTCGGCGCAGCGGAGGTGGAGGCTGGCGGTCAGCTGGGTGTCGATCTCGACCACGGTTTCGTCGATGGTCGCCAGCTCGGCCTTGGCTTTCTTCGCCGTCTCGAAGGTGACGCGCAGCAGGTCCTCGAGTCCTCCCAGCGCCTGGTCCAGGTCGGTGCCGTCGTCGGCGTCACGTCTCAGGTTGAGGACGGCCCGCCTCGCCGCGGTCAGGTGGTTTATCACCGAGTCCCCGGTGGACGCTCCGATCAACCGGTTGAGCTTGTCGTGGCTCTGATGACGCGTACTCGCGGCGTTGGCGACGCGGCGTACTTTCGCGACGTCCTGAGCGAGCGCCACCAGCCGCATCTCCAGCAGCTCCTGGGGTTCCGGAATGCTCATCCGCTCACTCCTTCACTTCCCGGCACAGGGCGAGCGCTCGCTTGCTCACTTTGCCGAGAAGCCAGTCTTCGCAATCCCAGTGGTCCAGCCGCCACGTCCAGGCGGCGTTGAGGACGTCCGCGATGGTGACGTCCGGGGCCGGCGACGTCATGAACCGGTCATGGACCAGTTCCTGCACCCTGGCCGGCATTTCGTAGCGCGCACCGGGAAGGGCGTGGGTGGTGAGGAGGCCGACCATGGCTTTCGCCCGGCCGCGGATCTCTTCCGTGCACGGTGTGTTCGCCGCGACGGTGTCCGCGAGCGTGGCCAGCACCCGGCCCAGCGCGCTGTACCCGTCGCAGTTCGCCTGACCGTCTTCGCCGAGCACGGCGACGGTCGCTTCCACGGTGCGGACGCGCAGACTCCACGGCGGATGGGTCTCGCTCGTGGTCCCGGGCACGTCCGGTCGCGCGGCCAGGGTGAACATGGCGAACGGGTACGCGGCACCGAGCACGTAGGTCGCGTAGACGTCGGCGAACAGTTCGTTCGCGTGGGCCAAGCGGACCTTCCGATCGGGGCCGGTGCCCGCCAGCTCGCTGAGGTGGGCCCGGACCGGGCGGAAGTCGTCCCGCAGGGCGGGGTCGCTGTGGCTCAGTGCGGACGCGACGTGGTGGCCGAATTCGTGGGCCAGCACGGGCAGCTTCCACACCGACACATCGGGGAACCGGCTGCGCACCATGCTGACCGTGTGCTCGAAGAACTCGTTCTCCGCCACCGAAAGCAGCACGCCGCGCTCGACACCCGTGCGGCGCCGGAGGTGCTCGAGCAGGTGTTCCGCGACCTCGCCGATGCCCTGGTCGTGACCGCTTCGGCGCAGCAGTTCCCCCTGGGTGAACGACAGCGCCTCTTTTTTGATTTCGCTGGCCGAAACCCTTGCCGTTTCGAGCTTTGCCCAGCCGGCGCCCGGGTTCGCGTCCTTCTTGATCTCGGCGAGCTTGGCTACGGCGCCGGCGATGAGCCCGGCGAAGCGGTCTCGTACCGCCCGCCCGGTGGCGTTGGCCGGCGCTACGGCGTCCAGGACGGACGAGACCTGGCGCAAGTCGGCGATTTCGTGTTCTGCCTGTGCGGCCAGCAACTCGGCGGAAGTGGGGGCGGCCATCGGTTCACTCCGCCGCCCGTCCGACGATGCGGTTGCTCGTCCCGACGTACTCCCGGCCGATGACGACCACCGCGGCGACGAGCAGCACGTGCACGCCCAGGAGGATGAGGTGCAGGTGCGGGATGACCAGCTTGACGAACAAGGTGACCGGGGCGGCGAGGCTCACGGCGGTGCCGATCCACGCGCAGAGGTCCATCACCTTGGCGTGTTTCCCGCCGAGCTCCACCAGTTCCCCGGTGGCGGCACCCAGCTTGCCCGGGTCGAGTCCGCTCCGGTCGAGCTTCTCCCGGCAACCCCGGGCGGCTTCGTCGGCGCCGAGGACCACGCCGAGGGTGGCGAGACCGGGCGAGCCGTCGGCGGCGCTCCGGACCAACCGCTCGACGCGCTCGCGAACCGCCGCCAGCCGTTCCGAAGGCACGACCCGGTTCAGCAGGTCGACGGCCCCTTGGAGCGCGCGCAACCCCAGCTTCGCCAACCGGCCGCCGATCTCGTCCGAACGCACCTTCTCCTTGACCCAGTCCCACATGTCCTGCATCGGCTTGGGGCCGCCGTCCCGGATTCCGGTGATCGACTCGGTCACGACGTCCAACGAGCGTTTCGTCAGTTCCTCCAGGGTTTTCGAGAGCTGGTTGCACAGCGCCAGAACCGCTCCCTTTTCCGTGGCGGAATCGGGCGACGGCGGATCTTCCGGCGGGGCGACCGCCAATACTGCGACAGTTCGGTCGAGCTGCTGCAGCGATTCGTCGAGCGCCGACGGCTCGGCCTCGCCTTCTTCGCCGACCGCGATGCTCGCCGCGAGGAGGGTGTTGGCCACCTGGAATTGCCCCAGTGCCGAGGCGAGCACCTCGTCGGCGGCCTCCTGGCGCCGCTCGGGCGTGGGTTGTGCGCCGAGACCGTCGAACGCCATCGCGGCGGTTTCGTCGAATTGGCTCAGGCTTTGTTCGGCCGCGAGCGCGAGCCGGTCCGTGGCCAGTTCCAGGCCCGGGCCACCGAGCGCATCGCGGAAGTCCAAGCCCGCCGTGAGCACTGACGCAGCCGAAAGCCGGATCTTGTCACGCGGCATTGTCGTCGCCTCCCGCGGCCGAGCGCCCGTTTCACAATCCTAGTCGCGCGGTGCTACCCGAGCATTACAGAAACGTCCGGGTGACGAGTGGTCGTTACCGTCGCTCCGCTCCCCCGAGACGTTTCCACAATCGCGGACCGAGGACAGGACTCGCAGGATCACGGACATCCGGTCCCCGCCGGAGCCGGGACGGCGCGAAGGTTTCGGGCACAGCAGTCGGCCACCGACCACGAGGAGTCCCGATGAACCTGTCCTTGCGCACCCTGCCCGTCGTCCTCGCCGCATTGTCCCTCGCCGGCGTCTCCCACCTTCCCGCGTCGGCCGCCCAGGCGACCTGCACGCCGTGCAACGGCTACCGCTACGAGGAGCCCGGTTCGCCGGCCGTCTACGTGGTGATCGACGGTGTCCGGCACCACGTCCCGGACGAGGCGACCTACTTCAACCTGTGGCGGACCCGGGACGGCATCCTGCCCGGCGGCACGAACATCACCCTCGGGGAGCCCCTGCTGTCGAACTCCTACCTCGGGCAGGACGGCTTCGCGCCGTACAAGGTGTACCTCGTCGGCCGCAGCAGGCGGTGGATCCCGACCCCGGAGATCTTCAACCAGTACGCCTTCGACGCGAACAAGATCCAGCACCCGGCGAACATGCCCGGGCCGGGCCCGGACATCCCGGGACGGTGAACCGCCCCCTCCTCGCCGCCGCACCGCGTAGGCTGGTTGCGCGGCAGCGGCGGTGAGGGGGTCTCCGACGTGATCGAGGCACGGCGAGTGCTGGTGGTCGCCTACGACAACGCCCAGATCCTGGACGTCGCCAACCCGTGTGCGGCCTTCGAGATCGCGAACCGGCACGGCGCGGGTCCGCCGTACCGGCTCGAACTCGCCACGCCGGCGGGCGACCAGGTGCGCAGCTCGGCCGGGATCGCCCTGTCGGGCGCCCGCCGGCTCGCCTCGCTCACCGGCCGCATCGACACCCTGGTGGTCGTGGGCGGCTACGGGACCCGCGCCGCCATGGCCGACGAGGGACTGCTCACGCAGCTGCAGCGGCTGGCTCCGCGCAGCAGGCGGATCGCCTCGGTGTGCACCGGCGCGTTCGTGCTCGCCGCGGCGGGGCTGCTCGACGGCCGGCGGGCCACCACGCACTGGAGCTGGGGACAGCTGATGGCTTCGGTGTTCCCGGCCGTCACCGTGGACGTCGCACCGCTCTACGTCCGCGACGGCAACGTCTACACGTCCGCGGGCGTCACCAGCGCGCTGGACCTGTCCCTGGCGCTGATCGAGGAGGACCACGGGCCGACGCTGGCCCGCGACGTCGCCCGGGAGATGGTCGCCTACCTGCACCGGCCCGCCGACCAGGCGCAGATCAGCACGTTCCTGGCGCCGCCGCCGGGTGACCGGGTCGTGCGCGACCTGACCGGCTACATCACCGCCCACCTCGCCGACGACCTCAGCCCGACGGCGCTGGCCGCCCGCGCCGGGATCACCACCCGCCACCTCACCCGGCTGTTCACCGCCCAGCTGGGCGTCACGCCGGCTCGTGCCGTGCGGGCGGCGCGCGCGGAGGCCGCCGCCCACCTGGTCCGCGGGAGCGAGCTGTCGCTCGCGGCGGTGGCGCGGCGCTGCGGATTCCGTTCGGCGGAAACACTTCGCCAGGCGTTCCTCGGCCACTACGGCATGACCGGCGACCGGATTCGCCGGAGCGCGGAGCTGCCCCGGCCACTGGACGGGTGAGCACCCCGTGCCCCGGTCCGCGACGCCGCGTCGGGCCGGACGCGGCGATCGCCGCGCCCGGCCGGTACCGCATCAGAACCCGACGACGAGCTCGTGGTCGACTTCGACGAACTCCGTGATCAGGTCGGCGAACTTGCCGGAGATCAGTTCCTGGTACACCGCGGAACCGGTGTGCGCGTCGTAGGCGGCCTGGTCGGCGAAATGCTCCACGAACAGCAGGTAGTCCGGCTTGGCGGGGTCGCGGTACACGCGGAAGGACAGGGTGCCTTCCTCCCGGCCGGGGCCGAGGGGCGCGAACTCGTGCACGAGCCGCTCGGCCTCGGCCTGCCAGCCCGGTTTGAGGGGAATGGGGAAGACTTTCGCCAGCATGGAAAACCTCTCGGTAGCGGGGTGCGTGATCGGGACTCACCCTGCCGAGTGGGCGCGGTCGCGTCCGGTCGGATCCGGACACGTCTCGCCCGGTGCGCCGGGCACGGTCATGTCCGGATCCGGCTAGCGCCGGCCGGGCCGGATCGCCTACACCTGAGGACATGACGACTTTCTCGGCCGTGGTCACGACGGGCATCTACTGCCGTCCCGGCTGCGGGGCGAAGCCGCTCGCGGAGAACGTGAAGACGTTCGAGCTGGCCGCCGGGGCCGAGGCCGCGGGGTTCCGGGCCTGCCTGCGCTGCCGCCCGTACCGCGTCGCCGGCCCGGTCGGCGCCGACGCGCCGGAGCTGGTCTGCCGCGCGGTGCAGCTGATCATCGCCGGGGTGCTGGACACCGGGACCGAGGCGGCCCTCGGCGAGCGGCTGGCCGTGTCGCCCCGGCACCTGCGCCGGCTCTTCCGGGACCACCTCGGCGTGACGCCGGACGGGCTGGCCCGCTCGCGGCGGGCGCACTTCGCGCGCCGCCTGCTCGACGACTCCGACCTGACCGTCGCCGACATCGCGTTCGCCTCCGGGTTCGGCAGCCTCCGCCAGTTCAACCGGGACATGAAGCTGGTCTTCCGCGCGCCCCCGGTCGAGCTGCGCAACCGGCGCCGCAAGGCCGACCGGCTCGCCGCGGACGGCGGGCTGGTGCTGCGGCTGCCGTTCTCACCGCCCCTGCACTGGGAGGCGCTGAGCGCGTTCCTGGCCGAGCGTGCGGTCCCCGGCGTGGAGTCGGTGCGAGACGGCGTCTACCGCCGCACGATCAGCCTCGACGGCGAGGCGGGCGTCATCGAGGTGACCCGCGGCGGCGGCGACCACCTGCTGCTCACCGCGCACATGCCGTTCTGGGAAGGCCTCATCCACGTCGTCGGCCGCGTCGGGCGGGTGTTCGGCGTCGACGCCGACCCGGCACCGGCCGAAGCCGGGCTCGCCGCCGACCTGGTGATCGGCCCCCTGCTGCGCGCGCGGCCCGGCCTGCGCGTGCCCGGCGCCTGGGGGCCCTTCGAGGTCGCCGTGGCGGCCGTGCTCGGCCAGTACAGCGCCCGCGCACGGGTGCGGCGGCAGCTGGCCGGGCTGGTCGAGGCGGCGGGCCGGCCGGTGCCGGGCCTCGAACACGGCCTCACGCACCTGTTCCCGTCGGCCGCGACCCTGGCCGAGGCGGACCTGACCGGGGCCCGGCTGCCGGCGGAGGCCGAGCGGACGCTGCGCACGTTCGCCTCCGCGGTGGCGGACGGCGAGAACCTGCTCGACCCCGGCGCGAGCCTGGTCGGCTGCACCGCGGCGCTGACCGCGTTGCCCGGCATCGAGCAGAACACCGCCCAGGAGATCGCGCTGCGGCTGGGCCACGCCGATGCCTTCCCGGGGCGCACGTTCGAGACGACCTCGCTCGAACACGACCCCGCCGCCGACGCCGGCCGGCCGGCCGCGGCCTGGCACCCGTGGCGCGCCTTCGCCGCCACCCACCTGATCGCCGCCGGCGAGTCCACGTCGGCCGGTTGAACCACCGAGAAGGAGAACGGATGTCCACGAACCGGCGGGAGCTCGCCGAGAAACTGCGTGCCCTGCACGAGGGCACGCTGGTACTGCCGAACGCCTGGGACGCCGCCAGCGCGGCCCTCATCGCGCGGGCCGGCGCCCCGGCGATCGCCACCACCAGCGGCGGGGTCGCGTGGTCCGCGGGACGCCCCGACGGGCACGGCCTGACGCGCGAGGAGATGGCCGCACTGGTCGCGCGGATCGTGCGCGTCGTCGACGTTCCGGTGACCGCCGACATCGAGGGCGGCTACGACGACGTCGCGGCGACCGTGCGCGCGGTCGTCGAAGCCGGCGCGGTCGGGATCAACCTGGAGGACTCGACCGCCCCCGGCGGCCCGCTTTTCGACGCCCCCGAGCAAGCCGGACGGGTCCACGCGGCCCGCGAAGCGGCGACGGCGGCCGGCCTGCCCGAGCTGTGGCTCAACGCCCGCACCGACGTCCACCTGTTCGGCATCGGCGCGCCCGAGGGCCGGCTGGACGACGTCCTGACCCGCGCGGGCGCCTACGCCGCCGCGGGCGCGGACAGCCTCTTCGTGCCCGGCCTGGTCGACCTGGAGACGCTGGAGGTACTCGTGAAGGAGAGCCCCCTGCCGGTCAACGTCATGGTGTGGCCGGGCGCGCCGACCGTCGCGGAACTGGAAGCGGTCGGCGTCCGCCGGATCAGCGTCGGCACGGCGATCGCGCAGGCCGCCTACGCCGTCGCCCAGCGCGCCGCGGCCGAACTGCTCGAACAGGGCACCTGCACCGCGTTGGAGGGCGGTCTGGACTTCGGCGCGGTCAACAGGGCCGTGACCGGTTGATTCTCCCCGGGCTGCCACTGAACCGGCAGCCGAGCCACGACACCGCACCGCACGACGCCGGAGGCCGCCACACGAGGGTGGCGGCCTCCGGGGTCGGTCACCGCGGCACTCGTTCCCACGAGCCGTCGGCGCGGCTAACTGACCAGGACACAGCTCGGGCGGTTGTTCCACGTCCCGAGGTTCGAGCTGTTGTCGATCCAGCCCGTCTGGTCGCCGTGGCTCGGGCAGTTGTACGAGTCGTAGAAGCGGACGTCGCACTGGCTGTACGTGTGCACCGACATGGTCTCGTTGTCCCAGCCCTCGTAGAGACGCAGGTCGTAAAGGCCTTCGTCGTCCGTGTAGCCGGCAGTGCAACGCTGGAAGCCGTAGAAGGTGATGCACCGTCCGGCGTAGCCGGTGAGGTGGTACAAGGTGAAGTGCTCCACCGAGCCGGCGCCGGCGGTCTCGCACGTGACGGCGGCGGACACCGATGGGGCGGTTCCGGCGCCGGCTGCGACGGACGCCTGTGCGGGGCCGGCCGTCGTCACGGCCAGCACCAGCAACCCCAGTGCGACCAGCAGTCCTCGAATACCCTTCATGATTCCTCCTCGGTGATTCGCGACGATGTCTTGTTTGCGGTTCAGTCCTCGGTGCAGGCGCTGATCACCAGGCCCGCGAGGGGCGCGTGCGAGACTCCCGCGCGAATGTCCGGAATGAGGATGTACCCGTTCGCGCCCGTGGAGCCGCAGCCGTCGTACCGGTCGCCGAGGACCAATTTGCGGCACGCGATGTACTCGCCGCCGGCGAGCCAGTATTTGATGTCGTTGCGATCGGGGCTGGCGTGGTTGAAGACGCCGACCGTGTCGGTCAGCCACACCCACGGGCCCGTGCACTGTCCCGGCGCGGAGGCGACCCGCGCCCGGCCCCGCTGGGCCTGCAGGTTCGCCTTGGTCACCGCATCGGCCTCCGCTTTGGAGGCGAACGCCTGCGGCGCGGCGGCCGGCGAATCCACCTGCTGCGCGGTCGCCGGTGCGGCGCCCTGCGCACCTGCCAGTGCGAGCGTGGCGAGCGCAGCCGCCGCGACCACCGCGAAAGAGTTCCTGAAGCGCCGGTTCGTCATGAAAACGTCCCTTCGATTGCCGATGTTCGAGCCCTTGAGGACGTTCAGTGAACGGCCTCTCGCCAATTCGACGGCGGATCCTGGACGAAGCTGGACAGATCTGGACGATCGGGGGTTACGCTGGATGAGCTCGGCGACGCGGGGAGGGCGACGTGGGGGCGGATCCGTTGCGGGTGCAGACACGCGCCGATCTGGTGCGCCAGCTCGATCTGCTGCGCACTGACGGTGCCCGGGGCAGCGGGCGGCGGAAGGTCTCGCTCGCGGAGCTGTCACAGCGCATCAAGGTGCCGCGCTCGACGTTGCACACCTACCTCACCGGGATGACGTTGCCGCCGGCGGACGTGCTGGATCGGATCGTCATCGCCCTCGGGGGTGACGCCGACGCCCAGGCTCGCTGGGCGACGGCGTGGGATCGCGTGACGGCGAGTGAGCAGCGTCGCCCCCGTGGCCCGGTCACCGCGTCCGCCGTGGTGTGCCCGCCGCGGCAGTTGCCCGCCGACGTTCCGGTCTTCACCGGTCGCGACGAACAGCTCGCCGAGCTCGACCGCCTGCTGGCCGCGAACAGCGCGGGGCGGACGGTGGTGGTCACCGCCATCGCCGGCACCGCGGGGGTGGGGAAGACCGCGCTGGCCGTGCACTGGGCGCATCGGGTGCTCGATCGGTTCCCGGACGGGCAACTGCACCTCGACCTCCGCGGCTACGACCTCGACGCGCCGGTCACGGCGGCCGAGGCGGCCGCGTCGCTGCTGCGCGCGCTCGGCGTCGCCGAGTCCGGCATCCCGCGCTCACTCGACGAGCGCGCGAGCCGGCTGCGCAGCCTGCTGGCGGGCACCAAGGTATTGCTGCTGCTCGACAACGCGAGCAACGCGGAGCAGGTGCGCTGCCTGCTGCCGGCGTCGCCCTCCTGCTTCACGGTGATCACCAGCAGGGACACGCTGTCCGGGCTGACGATCCGCGAAGGCGCCCAGCGGCTGGAGCTCGACCTGCTGTCGATGGCCGAATCGGTGACGTTGCTGCGGCACCTGCTCGGTGAGCGCGTCGACTACGAGCACGACGACGCCGAGGAGCTCGCTCGGCTGTGCGGCCGGCTGCCGCTGGCACTGCGCATCGCCGCGGAGCGGGCGCGGGTGGGCGCCGGAGCGCCCCTGCGCGAGCTGGTCGGCCAGCTCGCCGACGAGCAGCACCGATTGCGGCTGCTCGACAGCGGCGACGATCCGCGCACCACGGTTCGCGCGGTGTTCTCCTGGTCCTACCGCCGGCTCGCACCGGAGGCGGCGAAGTTGTTCCGGCTGCTGGGCTGCCATCCCGGCCGCTCCTTCGACACGCGGACGGCAGCCGCGCTCGCCGGCTGTGCGGTGGCCGCCGCGGCCCGCACGCTCGATCTGCTGGTCCGCGCCAGCCTCATCCGCCGCCTCGGGGACGGCCGCTACGACCTCCACGACCTGTTGCGCGACTACAGCCGCGAACTCGCTCGAACGGCGGTTCGCGCCGAGACGCACGCGGCGACGGAACGGCTGTTCGACCACTACACCACCACCACGGCCCAAGCGGTCGCCCTGGTGTACCCGGCGCACCGGCAGGACCCGGGCGACGCCGGCTGGCCGCGTGACGAATCCACGGCCCGGTCGTGGCTCGACGCCGAGCTCGCCAACCTCGTCGCCGTCGTCGCGGCCGCAACCGGCGAGTTCGCCGACCGGGCCGTCCGGCTGGCCGCCGTCGCGGCGAGGCACCTGGACACGACCGGCCGGTGGCGGGACGCGACCACGATGCACACCCGGGCCCGTGACGCCGCCGAAGCCATCGGCGACACCGCCGCCTACGCGACGGCGTTGCGCGACCTCGGAATGGCGGTCGAGGCGCTCGGCGACCACGAGCAGGCGCTCGCCTGCTTCCGCCGGTCCGCCGGACTCCGGCGGGATCTCGGTGACCGGGCCGGTCAAGCCGCCGCGCTCACCAGCATCGGCGTCGCCCTCGATTCGCTGAGCCGGTTCGACGAGGCCATCGCCGCTCAGCAGCAGTCGCTGCGGCTGCGCCGGGAGATCGGCGACACCCACGGCACCGCGGTGTGCCTGCTCAACCTCGGCGTCGTGCTGCAGCAGCGAGGAGACCTCGAGTGCGCCGCGGACAACTTCCGGCAGGCCATGGCCGCGTTCGACGGCCTCGGCGACCGCCTCGGCCAGGCACACGCGCAGACGAACCTCGGCAACGTCCTCAACCTCACCGACAGCCACGACGCCGCGCTCGAACACCACACCCAGGCGCTCCGCAGCTACCGCCACCTCGGCAGCCGCATCGGGGAAGCGTTCGCGCACAACGGGATCGGCGTCGCCCTCGCGGCGCTCGGCGAGCACACCGAGGCGATCGACCAGTACGCCCGCGCGCTGGAGATCACCGGGGAGATCGACGACACCGGCCTTCGTGCCGAGCTGTTCAACCGGCTCGGCCGCGCGTACCACCAAGTAGGTGACCGCGCCGCGGCACGGGCCGCGTTCGACGAGGCCCTGGTGCTGGCCCGGACGCACGGAGACCGGCTGGAGGAGGCCAACGCCTTGGCCGGCCTGGGTCAGATCGCCCACGCCAGTGGCCACCCGGCCCAGGCGACGCGGCATTGGACCGCCGCTCTTGCCCACTACGACGCCCTCGGAGTTCCGGAAGCCGACCACCTCCGCGCGCGGTTGAACGGCTGAGCGTCACCGGTCTCGAGTCCGGCGCCGGGATCCGAACAGCACCCTCACGGCGAGATGTCCAGGAATTGTCCGGCTTTTGTCTGCTCCGTTCCGCGCGGCTGCACGATTCCGGCGCGCCTCACCGCTCTGGCTGACGTGCCGGTGCGCCAATGGCCGTATCCCGCTGCCGCGGCAACGGAAACAGCTGCACGGCGCTCACTCAACCGGGTCGCGAATCCACAATAAACCGTGCCACCGGATGACTTGGGTTTCGGTGTCCACCCACAACTGCCAGCATTGTTCGTAGCGGGTACCGGCACTTTCCGCCGCTTCCGGAAATCGTCGGAGTCTTCCGGCGGCGTCGCCGCGGTCCCGCTCAAACCGTGCAGTAACCCCAAGGAGGTCAGGGTGACAACGCACTTGTTCCCGAGATTCACCGACGGTCCCGTTTTCTCGCGCACCCGGCGGGCGGGACGGCGTGCAGCCGTCGCCGTCCTGCTCGTCGCCGGGCTGTTCGCCGTCGTTCCGGCGCCGACCGGGGAGGCCGCCGCGGCCACCTCGATCTGCCTTAACGGCAAGCTCGCTTTCGACCACGCCGACGCCGAAGCCGGCACCGGGAAACCCGTGGTGACGCTGCCCGCCCGCGGCGCGGCCTGGGACCTGTGGGGCCGCACCGGCTCGACCGGTTCCAGCCAGTGGCTGACGGGCAGCACCACCTGGCCGGACGACGGCCACTTCAACGCCTGCTACGACGCGGCGGCGCCGCTGCAGGACGTGTTCATCCGCTTCCGCTCGACCAGCTGGCTGTGGCAGGTCGTCAAGAGCACGGCCGACCAGACGCAGTACTCCTTCGACACCCCGCACATCGCTTCGCTCGGGGCCAGCCAGGACATCGGCACGGTGAAGGTGCCCACGGAGATGCAACGCGCCTGGAACATCATCGACACCGTCAACCTGCTCTGGTCCAAACGGGCGAACCCGTCGACCGAATGCTGGACGCGGCACCAGGCCTGGGGCACGTGCGACATGCTCACCTACGTCTGGAGCCAGAACGCGACCAGCGGCGGTTACTGGGACCCCGGCACCAAATACGTGATCATGAACGGCAACCAGCCCGACTCCCGGCACTTCATCCTGCACGAGGCCGGACACTGGTTCATGTGGCGCCTCTACAACCGCTCGTTCCCCGCGGTCGTCAACTGCAATCCGCACTACATCACGAAGTCGAGTTCGACGTCGTGCGCCTGGACCGAGGGATTCGCCGACGCCGTCGCCGCGTATTCGATGGGCGACTACCGGTACGTCTACGACGACGGAAACGAAACGAGCATCACCAACGACAAGAATTCGGCCGGTTGGGACCCGGGCGACACGGTCCAGGGCCGGGTCGGTGCCTCACTGCTCGATTTCTGGGCCGTCAACGGGCCGGACGGCGGTAACTGGAACCGCGACATCGACCTGATGTCCCGCCAGTCCAGCCAGGACTTCAAGGACTTCTTCACGGTCGGCCGCCCCAGCGCCGTCCCGGCGCTGAGCACGACCGGCACGGCGAAGACGATCATCGACGGCCACACCATCACGTATTAGCCATCCGTGGACAGGCCGGGTCCGGGCGAGGCTTCCCTGCAAGCCCCGTCCGGACGCGGTCACGCGTGTCCGGCCGACGCACCGGAAAGCGGGTTCAGTCGACGCCTTCGACGATGCGGAAGTCGCGCTCGACGGCGTCGGAGAGGGCGGCCAGCGCCTTCTGGTAGGCCTCGCTTTCGCGGACCGCCACCGCCTGTTCGAAGCTGTCGAACTCGATCACGATGGTGCGCTCGGCGATTCCGGCGTCGTGGGCGGCGACCCGCCCGCCCCGGACGAGGACCCGGCCGCCTCCCGCCTGGACGGCCGAAGCGGCCAGCTTGTTGTAGGCAGCCAGCTTTTCCGGATCCGAAATGGTGCGGTAGGAACTGACCCAATAGCCCTTCGGCACGGAACCTCCATCACGCCGACTGAAGATCAGTCATGCGGTTCGATCATACCAGCGCTACTTCAGCACACTGACCGCGCGGGCGATGACCAGCAACGACGTCAACAGCGCCGCGACGCTCTGCACCGCCATCAGGACCTTCGCCCGGGACGACAGCGGCATCGTGTCGGTGGGGCTGAACGCCGTCGAGTTGGTGACCGAAACGTACAGGTAGTCCAGCAGGGCCGGCACCCAGTCGGACTTGACGCTGGAACCTTCGGCCACTTCCTCGACGTTGTCGGCGTTCTCGTCCTGGGAGAAGCGGAAGTCGGCCAGCGGCAAGTCGGCGCGGCCGGCCTGGGTGCGCTTGACCGGGCCGCCGCGGTCGAGCTCCCAGTAGGCCAGGCCGAACGCGATCACGTTGGTCAGCCACACCTGCAGCGCCCCCAGCAGCAGGGCCGGGCCGCTTTCGGCCGCGCCGGCGACGAGGTCGTGGATGAGCAGCACCAGTGCGCCCAGGTTGGTCACGCCGATGACCGCGACCAGCGACAGCGACAGGACGCGGGAGAGCCGGGTCTGGCGGGTGACGCGCCGCGGGTTGATCGCGACGAGCGGCACCAGCAGCACGATCTCCAGCGCCGGCACCACGAACCGGGGCGCGACCAGCAGTTGCTGCGGCAGGGCCAAGTAGAGCGCGATGGCCACGAGCGTCGCGACGACGGCCGGCAGCCGGGCCTCGCCGCGGCGTTGGTGGCGGGGGTGGCGGGTCCGGACCTCGGCCCGATCGGCTGGCATGGTGGCGCTCCTCGCGGACGGCCGTCGACCGGCCTCTGTTCGTCGGGACGCCAGCCTAACGTCCGGCACGGCCCCTGCCGAGTACCGCACGTCCCGCGTCGGAGGCCCGAGGCCGACCGGCCGCCGGAATGTCCGTTTTGGACAGATGGTCGATTGCGCCCGCCCCCGTCATCAGGCTTCCCGGTCGGCGCGGTTCGCTCGGCCGCAGGTTCGGCTGTCAGCGCGGCGCGGTCGCCGTGGCCAGGACGCGTCGCATTCCGTCGAAGCTGGGGAGGAGCCGCCGGGCTTCCTCCTGCATGGACCGCATCCCGGGGTCGTCACCGGCGTCGGCGGCGAGCGCCTGCTGCCACAGCGTTTGCTCGGCCGCTCGCCACACCGGCTTGTCGGTGACCTCGACGTCCACGAAGCCGGCCGACGGCAGCTGCGCGGCCAGATCCATTTCCCGCATGCGCCGCGGCAACCGCTCGTCGGCCGGGTCCAGCGCTTCCCAGCAGGTGACGACCACGCGGCCGCCGGGCCGCAGCACCCGGCGGCATTCGCGCAGCGCGGCCGGCTTCGGCTCGGCGAACTGCAGGGAGTCGACGACGAGCACCGCGTCGACCGACGCCGGGCCCAGCCCGGTGCCGGTCAGCTCGCCCACCCGGAAACCGGCCCGGTCCGCCAGGCCCAGCTCCCGTGCCCGGCGGTGCGCCTGCTCGAGGGCGACGGCCGAAAAGTCCACCCCGACCACCCGGACCCCGGTGCGCCGCGCGATCTCCAGTCCGTAGCCGCCACGACCGCACGCCAGGTCCAGCAGCACCTGTCCCTCGCGCAGCGCGAGCTCCGCCACGACCTCGTCGAGCCCGGCCCCGGTCAGCAGGCTGGTGGACTGCAGGCCCGGTGGCAGACCGAGCACCCGCCGCACCAGCTCGTCGGCGACCGGCGAATCCGTCCGGTCCGCGTACCAGCGATCGAACTCCGCAGCTCCCAGCTCCACGCCCGGACCCTCTCACATCCCGGCTCGTGCGGTGGGCCCATCGAGAGGGCCTCCTGGCCGGACTTCGCGGGTGACCGGCGCGTCAGCCGGGGGAACGTGGGATCGTGGTCGGGTGGACGTCTCGGACGATCCCGGCTCGGCCGCCGCGGAGGCCACCCGCCTCGCCGGTGCGCGGTTGGACGATCTCCGCCGGCGGCGGGCGGAACTCGCCGCCGACCGGCGGACCGGTGACGCCGGTGCCCGGCAGGAGGGCGCGGATTCCGCGCTCGAGGCCGCCCAGCGGCGGGAACGAGCCGCGCGTAGCCGGCTGCAGGACGCGCTGCGACGGGCCGCCCGAGCCCACGATCGCGCCGCCGCGCGACACGATGAGGCCGCTGCCCGGAGCCGGGGTGCGGCCGCGGAAGAACACCGCCGCAAGGCCGCCGGCCACCGGTCCGCGGCCGGCGCCGACCGCCGGCGCGCCGACGACCTCACCTCGGGCGAGCACTCGCCGTGAAGGCCGGTGCCGCTCGGGAGCGAGTGCCCCGGGCGGCCGAAGCGGGACGACCCTGCCGGCCCCTCGGTTGGACCGGCAGGGTCTGGACCCGAAGGAACCCGTACGGGAGATCCGGATCTACGCTCTCGTTACCCCACCCGCGCGGGCGGAAAACACGAATCTTTCTCTCACCACGTCGTGCCGCGCGAGGGCTCGTAGCGGCCGGGCGGCCCGGCGCGTTAGGTTGGTCGCTGCGATGGTTGAGAACGCAGCCGTCTTCCACAGCTACTCAGGGAGACCGGCATGGACACCGACCAGGACTGGCAGCGCGACAAGGCCGCGTTCGTCGCGAACGACGAGCTCGCCCCCGGACCGCTGGCGGAGCAGTTCGCCCGGCTGACGCGCACCCTGGTCGCCGCCCCGACCGTGGAGGACGTCCTGCGGCGCGTGCTCGAGGCCACGACCGCGATGGTTCCGGCCGCCGACCTGGCCAGCTTCACCCTGCTCGACGCCGACGGCCACTTCCACACCCCCGCCGAGACCGACGAGGTCGCCACCGAGCTCGACCGGCTGCAGTACCGGTTCCGGGAAGGCCCCTGCGTCGAAGCCGCCGACCCGGGCGGCCCGGCGGTGGCGATCGCCCCGGACCTCGCGGCCGAAGCGCGCTGGCCCCGGTGGGCGCCGGCCGCCACGCAGCTCGCCATGGGGTCCGTCGTGTCCACCGCGCTCCTCACCGGGCCGCCGACCGGCGAGTCCAGTGGCGCCCTCAACGTCTACTCGCGGTCGCGGCACGGGCTGGACGCGGCGGACCGGGACGTCCTGCTGCTGCTGGCCACCCACGCCTCCCTCGCCCTGGCCGCCACCGACGCCGTCACCCGGGCGGAACTGAAGGCGGCGCACCTGCGCCGGGCGATCGACAGCCGCGACGTGATCGGCCAGGCCAAGGGCATCATCATGGCCCGGCGGGGTGTCTCCGCGGACGACGCGTTCGACGTCCTGCGGCGGACGTCCCAGGACCTCAACGTCAAGCTGGCCGAACTCGCCCGGACGCTCGCCGGCCGCCACACCGAGATCGACCTGCCCGCCCGCTGAGCGGCGCCGCCGGTCACCCCCGGCCGGCGGCGAGCAGGTCGTTTTCCCGGACCTCCGGAGCCGAGAGCGTCTTGTAGCCGTGCTCATCGAACACGACGGTGACCTTCTCGTCGTCGGTGGACATCACGATGCCGCGGCCCCACTCGCCGTGCTCGACCACGCTGTTGACCGCGAACGCCCCATCCCCGGCCGAGAGCGCTTCGGCGGTGCCGGCGATGCAGGTGTCGCAGTTGCCGCAGGGCTGCTCGAGCTGCTCGCCGAAGTAGCCGAGGAGGAACTGGCGGCGGCAGCCGGTCGTCTCGGCGTACCCGCGCATCATCTCGATCCGCGACCGGATCAGCCGCTGGTGGGCTTCGGCGGCCTCGACGCCGAGCTCGACGGCCTGGCCCGGGTCCACGTCCCCGCGGTATTCGAGGCGGCCGTCGGCCGTGACGCCGACCGACCCCGTCTCTTCCAGCAGGTTCACCGCCCGGGTGCGCTGGGCCGCCGAGACGTCCACCCGCCTGCCCAGCTCGGCCGGCTTCAGCGGCGTGTCGTGCCCGGCGAGGGTGGTGGCCACCTCGGCCAGCGCCTGCTCGGGCGCCTTCGCCGCGGTGAGGAACTTCTGCCTGCCGAGGTCCCGCGGCCGGTGGTACAGCGTGATTTCCGCCGGTTCCCCGTCGCGGCCGGCGCGGCCGATCTGCTGGTAGTACGTGTCGAGCGACTCCGGGGCCGCCGCGTGCAGCACGAACCGCAGGCCGGGCTTGTCGATCCCCATGCCGAACGCCGAAGTCGCCACCACGACGTCGAGGTCGTCGCGCAGTAACTCCTCGTGCACCCGTTCGCGGTCGGCCGCCTTCATCCCGGCGTGGTAGGCCGCCACGCGGACCCCTTCGGCGGCGAGCTCGTCCGCGTAGGTTTCCGCGTCCTTGCGGCTGGTGACGTACACCAGGCCCGGACGGGTCGCCGGATCCGCCGTCAGCGCCCGCGTCCGGGTGAGGACCGCCTGGTGCCGGTCGTCGTCGTCCGGCAGCGGATCGACCCCGAGGCACAGGTTGGGCCGGTCGAAACTGGCGAGCACCTCGCGGTGGTCGCGCAGCCCCAGCCGGGCCACGATGTCGGTGCGCACCGGCAGCGCCGCGGTCGCGGTCAAGGCGATCACCCGCGGGTGCCCCAGCCGCTCGATCACCGGCGCCAGGCGCAGGTAGTCCGGCCGGAAGTCGTGGCCCCACGCCGAGACGCAGTGTGCTTCGTCCACCACGAACAGCGAGACACCGAGCTCGGCGACCGCGTCGAGCACCTCGTCGGAGGCCAGCTGCTCCGGGGACAGGAACAGGTACTCCGCTTCGCCCGCCCGCAGCGACTCCCACGCGTGCTTGCGCTCGGCCGCGCGCTGCGCGGAGTTCAGCGCAACGGCCGCTGGGGCGCGGCTTTCCTCGATGCCTTCGATCTGGTCGTTCTGCAGGGCGATCAGCGGCGACACGACCAGGGTCGGGCCGTCCAGCAGCAACGCGGGCACCTGGTAGATCGCGGACTTCCCGGCGCCGGTGGGCAGCACGGCGAGGACGTCGTGCCCGGCCATCACCTGCTCCATCGCGGCCAGCTGCTCGCCGGTCAGCTGGGCCCAGCCGAACTTCTCCGCCGCGATCCGCTGGAGTTCCTCGTGTCTTCCTGCCATCCGCCGCAGGTACCCGCGCCCGGGGCGGAAAAACGCCGCCGCGTCGTCAGCCGGGCGATCGGGTGCACGGCCACCTCCCGGCGACCACCCCGGTAGGGCACCCCGCCGCGCAGCAGCCGGCCCGCAGCACACGCCCCGCTGGCCGCGGCGGCCGGTGCGGTCCTCGTCCAGGACCCGCCGACCCCGGGAGCCCGAGCATGCCCGCGACCGCTCCGGCCCGGGTGCCCGGCGCCGCCTGGCCGGCGGCCGAGCTCGGGCCCGCCGTCGCCGACCTGCTCGTGCCCGGCCCCTCCCGGCGACCGGACGGCGTCGACCGCCAGGTCGCCGGACTCGACGACGCGCTGTGGACCGCGGTGTCACAGCTGCCCGCGAACGCCGTCCTGCCGCGCTGCCGGCCCGGTGGTTCGCCGGGGCAATCCGGCGACGACGACTGACGGCCCCGATCCGCCTGCGCCGCCGCGCCGGACGCCGAACCGCTCAGCCGCGCGACCACCGCTGATCCGCCGCCCCAGCGCACGGCCGGACGACGAACGGCGTCCCATCAGCCGTCCCGTGCCCCTTCACGTCGAGGCACTTGCCGGAACCGACGTTGACCACCGCGCCGCTCGCCTGGACCCGCCACTGCTGCGTCGCGGCTCCGGTGCAGCTGTGGATCTGCACCGCGGTGCCGTCGGCCGTCGCGCCGGCGGCGGGCTCCAGGCACTTGGTGCCGAACACCTCGAGCCGGTTGCTCGTCGTCGACGTCCACGCCTGGTTGCTGCCGTTGTCGCACGACCACAGCGCCGGCACGGTCCCGTCGGCCTGGTTCGCCGCCGGGACGTCGGCGCACTTGCCCGACTCCGCCGACTCGAGGGTGCCCGTGGTGTCGCCGCGGGCCCACTGCTGGTTCGCGCCCCCGGTGCAGTCCCAGACCACCAGCGGGGTGCCGTCGGTTGTGCCGTGCGCGTTCGAGTCGAGGCATCGGACGGATCCGGGGTTGGCGACCGAGCCGTCGGCTTGGACGGTCCACTGCTGCGCGGCGGAGCCGTCGCAACCGGCGATCTCGGCCGGCGTGCCGTTCGCCGTGCCGCCGGCCCGGGTGGCCAGGTACTTGGTGCCGTAGACCCTCAGCCGCTCGCCGAGCCGGTGAGGAACTGCCGGCCGGGGCGGGTTCGAGTACAGCACGGCGATCAGCGGTCAGTTCATGAAGCCGGTCAGCCGAATTCACTGGCCCACAACGGTTTCCCGGTGGCGACGGCGCGCAGGTGGTCGCGTCCGAAAGATAGCCGCACGGGTAGTGGGAGCCGACGACACCGACGGCCGCGCCGAACCGGCTGTCGGCGAGCACGTCGTCGGCCGTGTTCCAGCCCGTGTCGTCCCCGACGATCTGCACGGCGCCGTAGCCGCGGGCGTCCAGTGCCGAGCGCAGGTTCTCGTACCAGGTCTTGTCGTGGCCGCGTTCGTTCCAGCCGCCGAGGTAACCGATGGTCAGCCAGGGCCACGAACTTGATCGCCGGGTTGCGGGCGACCGCCTGCTCGCCCAGCCAGAACTCGTAGCCGGCGGTGCAGTCGATGTCGCCGCGCACGTGCTGGTGACTCGGTCCGGCGCCGTCGGTCGAGTTCGCGTCCCCGCCGATTTCGAGCTTGAGCAACTGTACGGCGGCGCCGTAGCAGCCGGGAATTCCCGCCACCGCCGCTGATCGCGCCGACGCCGTCGACGGTCCGGCCGGTGCGGCCACCGTCGACGGCGACCGTGGTGGTGGCCGCGGCGGCGGGCGCCACCGAGGACCGCCGGCGAGCAGCGCTGCCGAAAGCAGGAGGAGAATCCGGCGCAGCGTCGAGTCGCGGTGGTCTGGGCGCGCCGGCAGGACTTCGCCAGCACAGCTCCCGGCCGCGCGCGAAGTCAAGGCACACCGGCGATCACGTCTCGTCATCGGTCTGGTCGGCCCGGAAGCTCCCCGGCCGGAACCCGTTTCGCGGCCGGCTCCCCGGGGTAGCCGCCGGGGGTCGCCGGAGGTGGGCCGTGGAAGACTCGTTCGAGCCGGAGCGCCTGGGAATCGTGCGCTCGGAGACAAGCACCGGATTCGCGGCACTGGCGTTGTCGGGGGACCTGGACGCCGCAACGGCACCGAAGCTGACCGGCACCGTGGTCGAAGTGCTGGCCGAGGAGCGCGAAGTGCTCATCTTGGATCTGTCCGGGCTGTTGTTCCTGTCCGCCGCCGGAGCCCGCTCGATCCGGCTCACCCACGACGCCGCCGGAGCCACCCGGCTGCGCGTCGTGACGGGCGGCGTCCGTGCGGTGGAGCACGTGCTGCGGGCGACGGGGTTCACGGCGGTGCTGGACTGCTACCCGACCCGGTCCGCGGCGCTGAGCGCCGGCAGCCGGAAGTCCTTCGTGAGCCAGGTGATCGCCTGCTGGGACGTCGACCGCTGACGACCCGGTCCGGCTTCTCCCCCGGCACGCCCCCGACCGGCTCCCGGTGGATCTCCTGAGCCGGTGCGGGCTTTCCCGCCGCCCCCAGGGCGGGAAAGCCCGGTCGGTCACGGAAGGCTGAGACCGTACGCCTGCAGCACCGCCGGCACCGGCTGGAAGAACGTCTCGCCGCCGGACGTGCAGTCGCCGCTGCCGCCGGAGGTCAGGCCGATGGCCGTGGCGCCGTCGAACAGCGCGCCGCCGCTGTCGCCCGGCTCGGCGCACACGTCGGTGTCGATCAGGCCGTACACCGAGCCTTCTTCGTAGTTGACCGTCGCGTCGAGGCCGGTGACCGTGCCGGAGTAGACGCCGCTGGTGGATCCGCTGCGCGTCACCGGTTCGCCGACCGAAGCGTCACCGGCGCCGGTGATCTCCTGGCCGGTGTTGACCGCGCTCGGCCCTTCGGCTCCCGGGTCGTAGGCGGCGTAGGAGTAGTCCGTGCCCGGGAAGTCGGCCCGCTGGGTGCTCGCGATGTGCTCGTAGTTCCCGGAATCGGCCCACCAGTCGTTCGTCGCGACGCCGCAGTGCCCGGCGGTGATGAAGCCGGGGTTGCCGCCCGGATCGTGCACGTTGAAGCCCAGGGAACAGCGCAGGCCCTGACCCCAGATCGCATCGCCGCCGCTGAGCAGCGGACGCAACCGGGCGGTCCGCTCGAGGCGGGCTTTCGCGCCGAAGCCGCGTACCTGAGCTGTCAGCTTCGCCAGCGCGGCGCCGGTGACCGTGGGGTCGGCCGTCACGCGGACCTGGCCGGTCCGCGGGTCGATCCGCCACGCGGTGCCGGGAATGCGGTCGAACCGGTTCAGCAGACCGGTCACCGCGGCGAGCTCGGACCGGCGGAAGGGCACCGGCCGGGGCTCGGCACCGGCCGCCCGCACCTGCGCCGCCGCGGCGGCGTCGGTGACGGTGACGACCAAGTGCGCGTTGTCGTAGTAGGCACCCACGGTGCGGTCACCGAGACCGCTCGTGAGCTGTTCGCCGAGCGCGGTCGCGGCCCGGACGTCCATGGGCTGGGCGGCGATCGCCGCGGCGGTCGGCGTGAGGGCGATCCCGGCGGCGAGCACCGCGGCGGCACAGATCGTGCCGCCACGCCGGATCCGGGAAGCCGGACGGGCAGTGGACATGGGTCATCTCCATGCTTGTGGGATGGGACGATGACACACCGGTGCGGAAAGCGCGCGTCGCCAGCCTACGACGGTGCGCCATTTTCCTTCCACCGACCAAAGTCGCATTCCTCCGGCACACCGGATCCGGCGAAGTCCATTTCCGGGAAAGCAAAAGAACCGCCGGTTTTCCGGCAACGGCGAATGGCCGGTTCGCGGCAGGCCGGCCGAGCCGGGATTATCCACCCCCACCTCTGTGAGGACCCTGAGAAGACACGGAACGACTATGTCCTCATTGGACTGTATCCGGGCGCGGCCGGGTTTCGCCGGCCCGGCACTCAGGTCCAGTACAGCGCCCGGGCGGCGGGCAGCCGCTCCGCCAGCGCGGTGTCGAACCACGTACGCAGTTCGTGCATGTCTTCCCGGCGGTAGACGTACTTCACCGAGCCGTACTTGCCGAACTTGCGTGACCGCTGCTCCGGATCCATCTCCAGCTTCGTGCGCGGGTACCAGCCGGTGAGGACTTCCCGGCTGCCCGGGGTGAACCGGTGCGTGATGCACTCGACGGTCAGGTCGAGCCCGGGCACGGCGTCGAGTTCCGCGGCGGCCGCGTCCAGCAACGCGCCGTACTCGTCCCGCCAGCCGGGCACGGGCATGATCGGGGCGATCGTCAGGCCGACCGGGTACCCCGCGCGAGCCAGCCTGCCGAGCCCGGCGAGCCGGGCGGCCACGGGATCGGTACCGCCTTCGAAGCGCCCGGCCACCCCGGCGGCGTTGACCGACGCGCGGATCCGCGTCCGGCCGCCGTGCGGCAGGCCGAGCAACGGCTCGACGGCGCCGAACTTGGTGGTCGCGCGCAGCTGCACCGGGCCGCCGAAGCCGTGGGTGCCCACGTGCGCGACCGCGGCGGCGAGGCTGCCGGTGACGTGCTCGATGCCCAGCGGATCGGTGTAGCACGACGCCTCGAAGGTCGTGCCCTCGTGGGCACGCGCGGCCGTGCCGGACGTGACGCCGCCGCGGCCGACGTAGGCGTCCATCCCGGCGAGGATGTCGTCGAGGTCGGCGTACACGCGGGTGACGGGCGGGCCGGACAGCGAGCCGGCCAGGTAGCAGTACTGGCAGTGCGCGGGACAGCCCTCGGCCAGGTCGAGCCGCCAGTCCGCGCTGGGCGGGATGGGCTGGAGCTTCCGCTTCGACGGCGGGCTGACCACCACCGCGAGCGTCGACTTCGCCCGGGCGTAGGTGGCGCGCTCGTCTTCGCCCCGCAGGCCGGTGATCCGGTCGGAGCGCAGGAACTCGATGTCGGCGACACCCGCGGCCTCGCACCGCGCGACGATCTCGGCGGCGTGCGGCCGCTCGGCGGCCGACCGGGTGACGACGACGTGTCGGGGGGTCCACAAGCGGGAGCGGGTCTGCGATGCGGTCATCACTGTTGTTCAACGCACCGCCGCCCGCCGGTGCATCCGGGGGCCGGCTAGACGTCGGTCACAGCCGGCCCCCGGTCGAGCTCACCCGGCGAGCGTCGCCTGCAGAGTGATCTCGGGCACCCCGGCCAGTGCGCGGCTGACCGGGCAGTTCGCCTTGGCCTGCTCGGCGTACTCGCGGAACTGCGCCTCGTCGACGCCGGCGACGCGGCCCTGCGTCGTCAGCTCGATCTTGAGGATCGTCGGCGCCCCGTCGACCGGCCGCAGCGTCACCGCCGCGTCCGTTTCGATCGACTCGGCCGGGAAGCCCGCGCCGGCCAGGGTGCTCGCGAGGGCCATCGAGAAGCAGGACGCGTGGGCCGCGGCGATGAGCTGCTCCGGGTTGGACCCGGGGCCGTCCTCGAAGCGGGACTTGTAGGTGACGCCGCCGCTGATGCTGCCCCCGCCCGCGGTGAACTGCCCGGACCCCGTGGGGATGTCGCCGTTCCAGTTCGCGTGGGCCTTCGAGACGGGCATGGGTCCTCCAAAGATCGGGTCGGTGCTCGTGCCGAGTCAATCAGGACCGGGCCCGCTCCGCCAAAGGTGTCCGGAACTCGCGCCGTTCGCCACCTCCGATCACCCGATCAGGCCCGGCCCTGCTCAGTACGCTGAACCCATGCTCGACAAGACCCCGGCGGACCTGAGCGCCGTGCTCGGCGGCGTCGCTCGCACCCTGCAGGCCGAGCCGGACGTCGGCTCGACCCTCGCCGCGATCGTCGAAGCCGCCGTCGACCACGTCGACGGCGCCGCGTACGCCGGTATCACCCTGGTCGAGCAGGACGGCTCGCTGCGCACCGTCGCCCCCACCGACGAAGTCGTCTCGGCGATCGACCGGCTGCAGTACCGCTCCGGACAGGGGCCCTGCCTCGACGCGATCGCCGAACACCGCGTTTTCCGCACCGGCGACCTCACCGCCGAAGCCCGCTGGTCCGGCTTCGCCGCCGCGGCCGCCGGGACCGGGATCCGCTCGATCCTGTCCTACCGGCTGTTCGTCACCGGTACCACCCTCGGCGCGCTGACCATGTACTCCGGCACCCGTGACGCGTTCACCGACCGGACCGTCGACGACGGCGCCGTGTTCGCCACCCACGCGGCCATCGCCCTGGTCGGCGCGCAGACCGAAGCGCAGCTGCAGGCCGCCGTCGAAGGCCGCGACATGATCGGCATGGCCAAGGGGCTCCTCATGGCGCGCCACGCCGTCGACCCCGTCCAGGCGTTCCGGTTGCTCGTCGAGGCGTCGCAGACCACCAACGTGAAACTGCGCGACGTCGCCGCCTGGCTGGTGGAGCACCACCGCGAAATGTGACGTGCCGGCGTGTCCGTCGTCGTGACGCGCCTCAGTGGAACGGCATGGCGTGCCGCCGGGCGATGACGGTGGCCCGCAGGCGCGCGGTCTCGGCCCGGGCGCGGGCCCCCGCGGTCTGCCGGTTGCGTTCGGCGGTGACCGTGGTCGCCAGGCGGACGGTGAACCCGCCGTCGTCCCGCCACACGTCGAGGTCGTCGCACGCCTGGCGGGCCAGCCACAGCCCGGTCCGCTCGTGCCGGTAGCCGGCGGCCGGGTCGGGTGCGCCGGGGCCGTGGTCGGTGATGCGGCAGTCCAGCCGCCCGTGCGCGAACCACAGCTTGAGGTGCACCGGCGGAGCGCCGTGCTGGTGGGCGTTGGTGAGCACCTCGTTGACCGCCGCGCCGAAGTCGGTGCGCAGGAGCGTCGGGACGTCGGCGAGGTGGCCGGTCACCCGGCGGCGCACCGCCGGCACGTCGGTGAGGCTCACCGACACGACGTCGAGCCGGGCCGGGGCGTCCGGCGGCGGGACCGGCAGGAACCCGGTCAGCGAGCTCAGCAGCGCGACGGGGTCGACGGCGTGCGGGTTGCGGACCGGTCCCCGCTCGGTGAGCAGCCACGGGTGGGTGCGCTCGACGTGGCCCAGCAACGTCGCCGGGGCGGTGGCCGGGTAGGCGCAGACGACGGTGAGCGCGTCGTCGAGCCCGAGCGTGGTGGCGGCCTCGCCGCGGGCCGCCCGGTGCCAGTCCGCGAAGCTGCCGCCGGCGTCCGGCTCGCCGATCACCAGGACGTTCGGCGCCGCGCTCAGCCGCCGGTAGGCGCTCACCGCCGCGGCCGGGCGGCTGTGGATGTCGACGCGGTCGCGGTGGAGCACGCGGTGCCCGCCGAACGGGGCGGCCGGCCGGGAACCGTGGCCGGGCCCGCAGGCCAGGACCACCGTGCCGGGGCGGGTGCGGCCGGGCAGGGCGGCCAGGCGGGCGACGAGGTCCTCGGTGTCGTCGTACAGCACCGCGTAGTGCGCCTTCACCGGGTTTCCCCGGGTTCGCCGTCACGCGGTTGCACGTGCGCCATCGCGCGGCTGGCCGCCGCGACCAGCTCGGCGGGCGCCGGCCGGTTCCCGGCGGCGCGGAAGTACACCGTGAGCACCCCGAGGAGCTGCCCGGCCGGGTCGCGCAGCGAGTACGTGCTGGCCGCCTCGAACCCGGCGGCCAGCACCTGCGCTTCCGCCGGGCCGCAGACGGCTCCCCCGCTCAGGCCCGGCGTGGGCAGGGCCGCCGCGGAGACCGCGGTGTCCGCCTCCCGGACGGGGTTCAGCGCACCGGTGCGCGCATCCGGGACGTGCAGCGCGCAAGCGCTCGCGCGGGTCGCGCACTGGGCGGCCACGGCGATCGCACTGTAGACGACTTCCCGGTCGGCCAGGGTCAGGAACGACGCATCGGCCAGCGTCTGCGGGCGGCGGCGCAGGACGGGGCGGACAGCGGCCAGGATGGCCCGCCTGCTCGCCCGGACTTCGGCGTCGACGAGGCCTTGTTCGGCGCGCGCCGACATCTCGAAGGCGTCGTGCACGGTGTCGTTCCACTGCTCTTGCGCACCGGGGCGCCGGTCCGGCCACACTCCGCCCCTCCAGCCCGCTGCTTTCCGGTGCGACGGAACCAGGTTACGCCGGAGCACGCCGGAGCACGCCGGGCGACCGGCCGGTGGCCGCCCGGCGTGGGTGTGGTTGGGTCGAACCGACCACGCGCGAGAAAGGCATCCGCCCATGGCGCCGTCCGATCACGGTCTTCGGCTGCGAGCTGAAGTCGAGCGTCCCGGCCTGCTGGTGCTGGCCGCGTCGGGTGAGGTCGACGCCCTCACCGCGGAGACGCTGCAGCTCGCCCTCGCGCTCGGGCTCCCGGCCACCACGGTGCTCGACCTGTCCGAGCTGACGCTGCTCAGCGCCGCCGGATTGCGCGTGCTCGTCCGCGCGGCCGAGCGCGCCGCCACCGAGGGACGCCGGCTGCTGCTGGTGGCGGACAACCCCGTCGCACGCCGCCTGTTGACGCTCGCCCGGCTCGAGACCGCGATCCCGGTCCACGACTCGATCGAGGAAGCCCTGCAGCGGTAGGGAACTTCCCGGAGCGGTGGTCGATTTGCTTCGATCTTCGGTCGTGGTGCGCAGGCATGAGCTGACTGCCGAGGAGTGGCAGGTCATCGAGCTGTTGCTGCCTGTTCCAGGTGCGACGGCCACGGACGGCCGCTGTCGGTCGTGCTGCTCGGCGGCAACGTCAACGACTGCACCCAGTTCACCACCGTCATGGCGGCCGTCGAGTTCGCCGCCCCGGACCGGGGCGACCAGCGACCCGCCCGAGTCTGGTGCTGGCGGACGGACCAGCAAGCCAACCGCCGGCGACGCGGCCGAGCCGGCGGACGCACACCGGCCATCGACCGCACCGCCTACAAACGCCGAAACGTTGCCGAACGCTACTTAAACCGCCTCAACAGTTCCGCGCCATCGCCACCCGCTTCGACAAGACAGCCGCCTACCGAGGCCCGATAGACCTGACCACCCTGCTCCAACTTCTAGGACAGCTCCTACAAAATTCCCGGTCCTCAGTGGACAGACGGACCCGCTCACGCCACCTTGATGACGACCTTGCCCGCGGCGTGCCCGTTCTCGACGGTGGCCAGCGCCGCCGGGGCGTCGGACAGCGGGTGGACCGCGGTGATCACCGGCGTGAGGGCCCCGTCGAGGGCCAGCCGGGCGGAGCGCGCCAGGTTTTCGCGGTCGAGGCGGCGCTCGACGAACCGGCCACCCAGCTCGGGCACCGACTGGTCGCCGACGGCGATGACGGTGCGGGGCTCGCGAGCCAGCGGGGCGACCGTCCGCAGCGAGGTGCCGCCGACGAGGTCGACGATCCCGTCGAGGCCGTCCGGAACCAGCTCGCGGACCGCGGCCACGACGTCCTGGGCGGTGTAGTCGACGAACTGCACCCCGATCGCCTCGGCCTGCTCGCGCTTGGCGGCGCTGCCGGTGCCGAGCACGCGCAGCCCGCGCGCCGCGGCCAGCCGGGCTACCACGAAGCCGACCCCGCCGCCCACCCCGTTGACGAGGATCGTGGCGCCGGCCGGCAGGCCGAGCTGGTCCAGCGCGTCCACCGCGGTCGTGCCCGCCACCGGCAGCGTCGCCGCCACGGTGGCGGACAGGCCCTCGGGGATGCGCGCGGTGTTCGCCGCGGACAGCACCGTCGTCTCGGCGTAGGTGCCGCCGCCGGTGAGCGCGAAGCCGAAGACCGCGTCCCCGACCTCGAGCCCGTCGACGTCCGCCCCCAGCGCGAGCACGGTCCCGGCCGCCTCCATGCCCAGCACGCGCGGGAACGGGCGCCCGCCGTCGAGCCCGGGGACCAGCCCGGCACGCAGGAGGTGATCGAGCGGGTTGACGCCGGCGACGTCGACCCGGATCAGCACCTCACCGGGCCGGGGGGCGGGATCGGGGCGCTCGAACGACTCCTGCACCTCGGGCCCGCCGAAACTCCGGAAACCCCACGCCTGTCCCATTTTCCGCAACCTTCCGCCACGACCGCCCGGCGGTTCCGGGCGCCTGCGGCCATCCTCACCGTTCACACCGGTGTCAGGGGCAACCGGCTGAGGCGCGGATCACAGCGTCAGGCCGACCGGGCCACCGGCTGGGCGGCCAGCGCCGCCCGGTGCCGGTTGTTGGCCGCGATCACTTCGTCGAGCGCGCCCCGCATCGCGGCCAAGCGCGCGATCTCGGCGTCGATCCGGTCCCGTTCGCGCATCATCGTCGCGAAGGCCTCGTCGACGACCCCGGCGTCACCCGGGGTTTCGACGCACGGCAGCACCGCGGCGATCACCCGGCTGGACAGGCCGGCGTCGAACAGCTGCCGGATGAGCGCCACGCGTTCGACCTCGGCGTCGGAGTAGTGCCGCTGCCCGGCCTCGGAGCGGGAACTGGTGAGCAGGCCCTGCTGTTCGTAGTACCGCAGTGAGCGTGAACTCACGCCCGTACGCCTGGACAGCTCGCCGATCCGCATGCCCGAAAGCCTACGCCGCGGCCACCCGTCACCGACCGCCTGACACGGCCGTGACGAGGGCGCCGACGGCGGTCTCGATGTCGGCCCGCGTCGTCCAGCGACCGAGGGACAGCCGCAGCGCGGCCAACGCGCGCTCGGCACCCAAGCCCATCGCCGCCAGCACCGGTGATCCCGTGTGCACGCCGCTGTGGCACGCCGAACCGGTGGACGCCGCGATCGCGGGGGCGGCTTCGAGGACCTCGTGCCCGCGGGTGCCGTCGATGCTGATGTTGAGCGTGTTCGGCAGCCGGCGGCCGGCCGGCGCGGGGCCGTTGAGGCGGACGCGGCCCGGCAGCGCCGCGTCGAGCCGGTGGTGCAGCTCGTCGCGCAGCGCCGTCAGGCGATCCGCCGCGACGTCCTCGGCCGCGAGCCGGGCCGCGGTGCCGAACGCGACCGCCAGCGCGACGTTCTCGGTCCCCGCGCGCAGGCCGCGTTCCTGCCCGCCGCCGTACACGACCGGCTCCAGCGCCACGCCGTCCCGCACGAACAGCGCCGCCACGCCGCGCGGGGCGTACACCTTGTGCCCCACCACCGTCAGCAGGTCCACGCCGAGGCGTCCGACGTCCACCGGGACCTTGCCGCACGCCTGCGCGGCGTCGCAGTGGACCAGGGCCCCGTGCCGGTGCGCGAGCTCCGCCAGTTCGGTGACCGGTTGCAGCGCGCCGGTCTCGTTGTTCGCCGCCATGATCGACACGACCGTGCGGTCCGCGTCCGTCCGCAACGCCGCCGCCAGCGCCTCTTGGGTGACCAGGCCGTGGTGGTCGACCGGCAGCACGGTGACGCGGGTGCCGTGCAGCCGCTCGAGCGCGCGGGCCGTTTCCAGCACGGACGGGTGCTCGGTCGCCTGGACGACCAGGTGCGCACCGGCGGCGAGCACCGCGCCGCGCAGGGCCAGCAGGTTCGCCTCCGACCCCGACCCGGTGAACACGATCTCCTCCGGCCGGGCCCCGATCAGGTCGGCGACCTGCGCCCGCGCGGTGCCCAGCGCCTTCCGCGGTTCCCACGCGTAGGGGTGGGCGCTGGACGGGTTGCCGAACTGCCCGGTCCAAAACGGCATCGCCGCCTCGGCGACCCGCGGGTCGACCGGCGTCGTCGCGTTGTAGTCGAGGTAAACGGGCCCGTCGTCCAGGCCCGGCGGCCGGCGCATCGCCTGGGTCACTCGGTGTCCTCCGCAGTCGGTTTCGGCCGCCAGCCTCACGCAGGGCCCTCGTCGCCGCAACCGCGGCTCGCGGCCGGTCAGCTGACGTTGAAGTTCTGGTCCACCTCGGCGGCCAGCGCACCCAGGGCGCGGTCGAGCCGCGCACGCACCTCCTCGGCGTCGGCATCGGCATCGACCTGCGCCCGCAATTCCGCTTCACTGGCCCCGGTCCCGTTGCTCTTCACCCGCAGGTCGCCCGTCCAGCCGCCGGTGCGCCACGCCACGCGGCCTTCGTCCGCGTGCAGGTCGAGGTCGTAGTCGCCCGAGTCACCCGCCGGCAGCCACGCCTTCGCGCGGGTGGCGTCCGAGGCGGTGTTGAGGACGATGTCGGCTTCGGCCGTCATCGCCCGGGTACTGGTCACCATTCCGGCCCGTTCGGTCATCGCGGCCGGGTACCCCGGTCTGCCGCGGCTACGCCGACGCGCTCGCGGGTCGCGGCGAGCACCGCCACCGTGGCCTCGGCCGGTGGAGCCGAGAGCGCGGTAGATTGGGGGCCATGCGGAACCGGCGGAAGGACGTCACCCGCCGTGCGCCCGGTGCCCTCGAAGCCGAAGTGCTGGCGGTGCTGTGGGGCGCGCAGGAGCCACTGACCCCCGCCGACGTGCAGGCGCGGCTGGAAGACGACCTGGCCTACACGACCGTGGTCACGATCCTCACCCGGCTGCACGACAAGGGCGTGGCCACGCGCGAGAAGCACGGCCGCTCCTTCCGCTACCACGCCGTCGACGACGAGGCCGGGCTCGCCGCCCGGAAGATGGCCAAGGTCCTCGACAGCGAGCCCGACCGCGGCAGCGTGCTGGCCCGGTTCGTCACCCAGCTGTCCGAGACGGACGAAGAGGTCCTGCGCGCGCTGCTCCGCGACGACGCCGGGAACTGACCGAAGTGGACGCCGACCACCTGATCCCGCTCCTGCTGCCGGTGGTGGCCTGGCCGCTGGCGCGGTTCGTCGCACCCCGGCTCCCGCCCCGGGCGGCCGGCTGGCTGCTCACCGTAAGCAGCGTCGTCCTCGCCGCCGGCAGCACGGTCACGCTGTTGCTCCTGGCGTTCGCCGGGCTGTCGCTGGTCCCCGCCGTCGCCGAGGCGGGCCACTGGTCCCCGGACACGCTGCGGAACTTCGACGACGTGAGCATCCCCGCCTCGATCGCCGGCGGCGTGCTGCTGGTGGTGGTCGGCGCCCGGCTCGTCCGCACGGGGGTCCGCTACCTCCGCTGGGCGCGCCGGATGTCCCGTGAACTGGACGACCACGGCCGCGACGGCGGCGTGGTGGTCCTGCCGGGCGAGGAGCCGGTCGCGTTCGCCGCCCCCGGCCGGGGCGGCCGGATCGCGGTTTCCACCGGGATGCTGGCCGCGCTGGCCCCGGCAGAGCGCCGTGCCCTGCTGGCGCACGAACGCGCCCACCTGGTCCTGCGCCACCACCGGTTCCTGATCGCGGTGACGCTGTCGTCGGCGCTCAACCCGCTGCTGCGCCCGCTGGGCGCGGCCACCGGTTTCGCGCTCGAACGATGGGCCGACGAGACGGCGGCCGAGCGCATCGGAGACCGCGCGGTGGTCGCCCGGGCGGTGGCGAAGGCCGCACTCGCCGGCCGCAGGCCGCACACCGGATTCGCCCTGCCGGCGGCCGGCGGCCCGGTACCGCGCCGGGTGTCAGCACTGATGGCGGCACCGGCACCCACCACCCCGGCGGCGATCCTGGCCGGGGTGGTGGCGCTCGGGTTGATCACGCTGTCGGCCCAGACGGCCCTCGACGGCGCGGCCGACCTGCACGACGGCATCGAGCTTGCCCAGGCCTCGGTGCCTGATCGGGCACCGATCGGCGTTCGGGAGCCCTAGGGCTACGGCGCAGCCGCTCGTGCTTCCACGCGGCCAACCCGCTAAGCCGCACGCCACTTCAAAAGCCCGCGCCCGCCGCCCGGGACACTCCCTCGGCGGCGCTACAGCACTGGAAGCGTGCCGCACCGACCCGCGCTGCGCGGGCGCCGCCGACCTCGACGGCACCCAGTTCGGTCCGGTCGTCCACTCCGGACTGGCGAAACCGGTGCTGCTGATCGGCAGCGGCAACTCGTGCACCACCGGAACCTGCCACCCGGCGGACGCTACGGGTTGGACGGAACGAAACACTTCGACTTCAGCGATTACGGCGCCTACCTCACCGCGTTCGCCGACCACATCACCCAAAACCGGCCAGAACCGCTACTCACCACCCGCACACCCGGAGTCACCGTCCTCCACACGCACACCTGAACCCTCCCCGGCTTCAGGAGCTCGCCGCCTCCGGGGTGTCGGTGAACGCCCGGACGAACGAGGACACGCACACCGGGGGCGTCCTCAGCGACGCGACGATGTGCCCGTCGATGCGCAGCGGCGGGTCGAGCGGCAAGGCGCGGACCCGGCGCGCGGCGAACCCGGTCAGCTGTTCCGCGGTCAGCACCGTCCAGGCGCCGTGTCCGCTGCCGACCTCGATCAGGACGGTGAGCACCGAGCCGCCCGATCGTCCGCCCGGTCCGCCGCCGGCCACGTGGAGGGCGGAGGTGACCGCGTCGTGCCAGCCCGGGTCCTCCTCGCGGGCGGGCAGCCGCAAGGCCGCCGAATCCAGGTCGGCCGGGCGCACCGCCGGGAAGGCCGCCGCCGGGTGTTCCTCGGACACGACCGCCAGCAACGGCTCGGACCACGCGCGCACCACGCGCACGCCGTCCGCCTCCACCGGACCGCGGACCAGCGCCAGGTCCAGCTCGCCGCTCCGGACGGCCGCGAGCCGGGCGGCGACCGGCAGGTCCACGAGCGAGGCCTCGGCCGGCCGGGCCCCGTCGAGCAGCAGCTCCGCGGCGCGTTCCAGCCGCGCCGTGAGGCCCGGGGCCACGCCGATCCGCAGGTGGGCGGCCGGTTCGCCGGCGACCACGCGCACGCGGGCCGCGGCGGCGAGGGTCTCCCGCGCGGCCTCCAGCACGCGCACGCCGGCCGGCGTGAGCCGCACGTGCCGCGGCGACCGGTCGAACAGCCGGGTGCCGAGGTCCCGTTCGAGCCGCGCGATCTGGTGGCTCACGGCAGGCTGCACGATGTCGAGCCGCTCGGCGGCCCGGCCGAAGTGCAGCTCCTCGGCGACGGTCACGAAGTACCGCAGCGCGCGCAGTTCCACGTCCCCTCCCGGGCACGATGACAAAAAGTGATCGCTGAGCAGTCTAAGTGGGGCTGGTTCCGCCCGGCCTTCCCGGCTGGGATCGAGGCATGCACATCGGCACCGGCTTGATCAGTCCCCCGTCCCCCGCCGAGGTGGTGTCCGCCGCCGCCGACGCCGCCGACCGCGGCCTCCACGGCTTCTGGACCAACCAGAACCCCGGCGGCTGGGACCCGTTGACGCTGCTGGCGACCCTCGGCAAGCGGCCGGCCGAGGTCGGCACGGCGATCGTCGCCACCTACCCCCGCCACCCCGTGACCACCGCGACCGAAGCGCTCACCCTCCAAGCCGCCGCCGGCGGACTCACGCTCGGCGTCGGCCCCAGTCACGCCTGGTACGTCCGGGACCAGCTGGGCCTTCCGTACACGTCCCCGCTGCGGCACACGCGCGAGTACCTCACCGTCCTGCGCCCCCTGCTCGAAGGCCGCCCCGTCCGCTTCGACGGCGAGTTCTTCACCGTCGACACCCAGCTCGAAATCACCGCCCCGCCGCCCAGCCTCCTGCTGTCGGCGCTCGGTCCCCGCATGCTCGAGCTGGCCCACGACCTCGCCGACGGGGTGGCGGCGGCCTGGGTGACGCCGGACATGGTGGCCGGTCACATCGCCCCCCGCACGGCACCCGGCGCGCGCATCGTGGCCCAGGCCGTCACGGTGCTCAGCCCCGACCCCGACCACACCCGCGCCGGCTTCGCCGAGCAACTCAGCGCGGTGGGCCGGATGCCCGCCTACCGCGCCTCACTCGACCGCGCCGGGCTCGCCAACCCGGCCGACACCCTGGTCATCGGCGACGAGGCCACGGTGCTCGACGCGGTGAAGCGCTACGAAGACGCCGGCGTGACCGACCTGATCGTGGTTCCGCTCAACGAACGCGAACGCACGTTGGACCTGCTGCCGGCCTGAACGATCCGCGGGCGGGGTGTCATCGGCCGGCGACACCCCGCCTCCCCTGGCGATCGTGTTCTGCCCGCGGCGGCTTCGAGTCCGGGACGAAAGCGGGCAGGGCGGCGAGACTGTGCTGGACGGCTTCGGCGCCGTACTCGAACATCTGCCGCTCGTAGCCGCCGACCGCGTCCCGGAGGGACCGGCGGCCCTCGGCGACGTCGACCAGGCATCGGCGCAGCAGGTCGGCGTCGCGCAGGGCGGTGTTCGCGCCGTTGCCGCCGGTCGGTGAGGTGGCGTGGATGGCGTCGCCGAGCAGCGTGACCGGGCCGGATGCCCACCGTTCGCGGGGCTGGACCACCCGGATGGACAGCAGCGCGCTGTTGTCCGGATCGCCCTGCTCGATCAGCGCCTGCAGGTCCGGGTGCCAGCCCGCCATCATGGACAGTGCGGCCTCCCGCGGATCGCGGACGCCGGGTGAGCCGGGCGGCAGGATCATGGCCCAGCGCACGTAGTCGCGGACGTCCGGCAGGGTCACCTCGGGTGCCAGCCGCTCGGCCGCCTCCTTCGGCGGCGTGCGGAACCGCATCGCACCGAGCAGCAGGCTGACCCCGTCGCCGGCGATCTTCGAGCCGAAGGCCCGCGACAGGCCGGCGAAGCGCTCGGTCAGCGGAGTACGGCCGATGACGAACCGGACGCCGGTGTCGGCCGGGACAGTCGGCGGCGAAAGCACCGCGCGGACCGCCGAGTTGACCCCGTCCGCGCCGACGAGCAGATCGGCGGTGACCGGCGCGCTCTCGGCGAACCGCGCTCGGACCGAGCCGTCGTCCAGGACGTCGTAGCTGGTCAGCGCGGCGCCGGTGTGCACGGTGAGGCCGGTCAGCAGCAGGTGCCGCAGCACGTGCCGGTCGACCACGATCCCGGTCGTGGCGGGGCCGAGCTCGCCGATCCGGTTCAGCCGCGGGTCCAGGACCAGGCGTTCGCCGTAGGCGTCACCGACGACCGCGTCCAGCAGCGGGTGCCACCGCGGCGGCAGGCACCCGCGCAACGCCGCGAACCCCACCGGGTTCAGCACGAGCCGGTAGCCCTGGAACCGCGCGGTGATCGCCGGGTCCCGCTCGTGGACTTCGGCCTGGATGCCGGCTTGGCGCAGGCCCTGCGCCAGGCAGAGACCTCCCAGACCGGCTCCGGCAACAGCAACTCGCATCACGACCTCCGGAGCGAACTAAGTTCGTTAAGACGATCTAAGTACTACTTGACGAACTTAGTTCGTGTCAAGCTAGGATGACCGCCGTGGCTTCCGATCCCCAGCGCCGCCGCGCCGCGCGGCACGCCCGACCCGACGGCGATCCCGCGGCGTCCGCACCCGCCAAGAAACCCATCACGGTCGACCGGATCACCGACGCGGCCCTGCAGGTCGTGGCCACCGAAGGCTACGACGCCCTGACCGTCCGCCGGATCGCCGCGGTCCTCGGCACCGGACCGTCATCGCTGTACGCGCACATCGTCAACAAGGACGACATCGACGACCTGCTCGTCGGCCGGATCTGCGCCGGAATCGTGCTGCCCGAACCGGACCCGGCCGCGTGGCGAGACCAGATCCTCGACGTGTACGCGCAGCTGCGCGACCTGTACCTGAAGTACCCGGGGGTGTCCCGTGCCGCGCTGGGTATGGTCCCCACCAACCTCGACGCCCTGCGCGTGCGCGAAGGGCTTTTCGCGATCCTGCTCGCCGGCGGGGTGGCACCGCAGACCGCGGCCTGGGTGCTGGATGCGATGTCACTCTACGTCAGTGCCTACGCGCTGGAGCAGTCGTTGGTCCAGCAGCGGCGCAAGCACCCCGACCAGGAGTGGGTTCTCAGCCGCGAGGAGCTGCTTCGCCGGTTCACCGCGCTGCCTGCCGACACGTTTCCGCACACCCGGCGCCATGCGGCCGAGCTGACCTCCGGGAGCGGGCACGAGCGGTTCGAGTTCACCCTCGCGTTGTTCTTGGACAACCTCACCCAGCTCCGGCCGCCACCGGGGCCGCACTGCACCACGACCTCCTTGTGAGCACTTCCCGGCCGCCCGGAGATCACGGCCCGTTCGCCCGCTTGCGCCCGCGTTGTACGTTGTCGGCGAGCCGTCAACGCCGAGGGTGACCCGTGGGCCGCGTGGCTAGGAGGCAGTGTGCTGGAAGCGCTGGGCATGACTCCCGAGGAAGAACGGGTCTACCGCGTCATCGTCGGCGGGTACCGGACCGCGCCCGGCGAGATCGCGGGCAAGACCGGGCTGAGCCCCGGCGAAGTGGCGCCGATCCTGGACGTCCTGCTGGCGAAGGGGCTCGTCAGCATCGCCGACGGGCAGTTCGTGTCCGCGCCACCGGACGTCTCCCTCGGCCCGCTGCTCGTGCACGGCCAGGAGCAGTTGGAGGCCGCCAGGGCCGCGGTGTCCCAGCTCGCCGAGGAGTACCGCGGCAGCGCGCGGCGGCGTGACTCCGCGCAGCTCGTCCAGGTCATCACCGGGGCCGACGCGATCCGGCGGCAGGCCCTCGCCATCCAGCGCAGCGCCCGCGAGGAGTCCCTCTGGTTCTGCCTGGAGGGCAACGTCGCGATGGCGGCGTCGGAGAACGTCGAGGAGGCGCTGGCGCAGGCCCGCGGCGTGCAGTACCGGGTGATCTACGAGACCGGCCTGCTCGAAGAACCCGGCCGGATCGTCAACGTCCTGGAAGGCATCGAAGGCGGCGAGATCGCCCGCTCGATCGCGAAGCTTCCGGTGCGGCTGGCCATCTCCGACCGCTCGGTGGCGCTGTGCCCGCTGGTCACCCACGACAGCACGGGCGAGCCCACCGCCGCGCTCGTCCGGGAAAGCAGCCTGCTCTCCGCGCTGGTCGCGTTGTTCGAGGTCTACTGGGAACGAGCGTCGCCGCTGCGGATCGGCGACACCGCGCCCACCGCCCACCTCGACCCCGACGAGCGGCGGCTGTTGTCCCTGCTCATCGGCGGGGTCAGCGACAAGTCGATCGCGACCCAGCTCAACGTCAGCTACCGGACCGTCCAGCGGCGCCTGCAGGACCTCATGCGCCGGGTCAACGCCCGCACCCGGATGCAGCTGGCCTGGCAGGCCAGCACACTCGGCTGGCTGGACGAGCCGAGCCCCGGGCACCTCCTGCCGCAAAGCGGCGGAAGGCGCCCGGAGCCCGTGAACGACGCCGTTCCTAGCTGAGCCCGTACGCCCGCAGCACCGTCTGGTCGACGGCGTTGCCCGCGGTGTCGGTGGCCTGCACCCGCAACGCGACGTAGGAGTTCGTGGCCCCGAGCGACGGGTGGTCGATCGTGGCCTCGTAAGACTTCCCGGTGCGCTTGACGTCGACGGCACGCCAGGTCTTGCCGTCGTCGTAGGACGCCCAGGCCCGCACCGACCGCACGTCCGGCACGCCATCCCGTCCTGGAACCGGGCGGCCAGGCCGATCCGGGCCTTGCGCCCGGCCGGGAGCCGGTTGCCGGCGTCCGCGTCGACCGCGTAATCCAGCTGCAGCAGCGGAAGCAGCGTCGCGGACGCCGACCGGGCCGAGCGGAACGTCCACGAAGTCTGCGTGCTGGTGCCGAACAGCCACTCCGGCGAATCACGCCGGATCGACAGGTCGAGCCGGTAGGTCGCCGGGTCCGCGCCGGCGGGGAACGTGCCGAACGCGTACGGCTGTTCGGACACGAGCTTGCCGTCGCGGAACAGCTTCGCCGACGTGACGGCCGGCCCGGCCTGGTCGTCGCCTTCGTTGAAGCCGTAGTGCCCGGTCTGGCTGTCGACGAACTCCGGGATCCGGATCCGGAGGTCGTCGCCTTCGCGCGTGGAGTCCAGGCCCGGCACGCCCCGCGGGATGGCGGGCCGGACCACCGGCGCGAACCAGTCCTCGGTGAGATTCTCCTTGCCCGTGTAGGTGCGCGGCGCCGCGGTCATGCCGCCCTGGAGCGGGGACATCTCGTCCCAGATCAGCCCGTGCTTGACCCGGTGCTGCCACAGCGTGTCGCCGGAGCTGACGTACTCCTGGCGGGTCGACGGCGTCGTCACGCGCCGCTGGTACTCGTTGACGGCGAAGTCCTGCCACGGCCGCCACGCGAACCGCTGTTCCTTGGCCTCACCGCCGCTGCCGGTCTGGCGGTAGCGGGTGGTGACGGTCGCGGTGTTCGCCGCGGTGACCCGGTGGACGGGCTTCTCCGGGATCCGGTCACGTTCGGTCTGCACGACGTCGTAGAGGTACGGGCTGACCGCGACCCCGTGCAGGCTCAGGAAAGCCGGGAACCGCTTGATCCGCTCCAGCAGCGCGAGCCCCTCGTCCCGGTCGAGCTGGACGGTCGGGATCGTCAGGTACGGCGCCGCGCTGATCGACGGCACGCTGTTCGATGGCACGCTGTTCGATGGCACCGAGGCCGCGCCCCAGCCGTCCGGCACGACGATGAAGACCACCGCCGCCCCGGCGTCCGCGGCGGCGCGGGCGACGTCGTCACGGTTGTAGTCGGCCGGGTCCGGGTCGACGATCGCGGCCTTCCCGCGCACGTTCTTGAAGTCCGCCGGTTTGCCGTGCCCCGCGGAGACGGCCTGCAGCAGCTTCCAGCCGTCCAGTCTGGGCGACCCGGCGAGGTAGCGGTTCGTGAGCGGGCCACGGCCGCCCAGGACGTTCACCGTCAGCGGCGGCGCGATCCTCGCCCAGCGGGAGCCGAACTCGAAGGCACCGGTGGTCACCTTCGGCGTCGGGGTGACCCGGAGTTCGCGGGTGTAGTCGAACTGCATGGCGTAGTTCGCGATCTTGCGCGGCCCGAGTTCCCGGTAGGTGTAGTAGCTCCAGATCCCGGCCTGTTCGGACGGTTGCGGGGTCTGGATGTCCACCTTCACCGCCTTGCGGGCGTCCAGCACGACGGTCGTGTCGCCGGTGACCCGGATCTCCGGCTGGACGACCTGGAACGCGGTGAGGCCGTCCCCGCCCCCGTCGACCTCGGCGGTCAGGTAGTAGACGCCCGCGCCGACCTCGACCGTCAGGCCGTCGCCGGCCAGCCAGCTGTTGACGTCGAAGCGGTAGTCCTCGCCGTACATCAGCAGCCAGGGCGCGACGGCCGGCTTGCCCTGCAGGTCGAGCGCGGTGAGCCGGACCTGGTACTTCGGCGCGGTCTTGTCCGCGCCGAGCGCGGTGTGCACCACCACCCCGTCGGCCGTCGCCGTGAGCCGTCCGCTGTAGGTGCCCGGCGCCAGTTTCGCCGGGTCGCCGGTGATCGTGACGGTCGCCCGGCCACCGGCCGGGACGTCCACAGTGGACCTGTCGAGCCGGATCCCGTCCGCGGCGGGGACGCCGGCGAGGGACTTGGCGTCGAGCGCGAGTTTCAGCGAGACCGGGCTGCTGCCGGTGTTGGTGTAGGTGACCACCTTGGCCACCGGCGCCTTGCCGTCCGCGACCGCGCCCAGGTCGAGCGTGCCGGTGGCGAAGACCTTCTGCTTCACCGCGCGCGCCACGTCGACCCGGCCGCCGCCCTGCTCGAACACCGAGAGCCCGGTGGCGGTCAGGGACGTGCTGGCCAGCGCGTCCTTCAGCTGCCTGCCCGTCCAATCGGGGTGCTGCTGAGCGAGGATCGCCGCCGCGCCGGCGACGTGCGGGGTGGCCATCGAGGTGCCGGAAGCGGCGGTGTAGTGGTCGTCGACGACGTCGCCCATGGCGGTCCCCGCGGCGCGGGCGGCGACGATGCCGACGCCGGGCGCGGTGATGTCGGGCTTGACCGCGTTGTCGCCCAACCGCGGGCCGCGGCTGGAGAACGACGCCAGTTTCTCGTCCCGGCCGACGGCGCCGACGGTCAGCGCGGCTTCGGCGGTGCCCGGCGAGCCGACCGTGTAGGCACCCTGGTCGCCGTCGTTGCCGGCGGCCACCACGAAGAGCGTGCCGGTCTGTTCGCTGAGCGTCTGGAGACCGACGCTGAGCGGGTCGGTGCCGTCGGTGGGACCGCCGCCGAGGCTCATGTTGACCGCCTTGGCGCCGGAGTGCGCCGCCCACTCCATCCCGGCGAGGACCCAGGACTCGTAGCCGAAGCCGTCGTCGTCGAGCACCTTGCCGACGAGCAGTTTCGCGCCCGGCGCGGCGCCCTTGAGCCGCCCGCCCGAGGCGGCGCCGGAGCCCGCGATCGTCGAGGCGACGTGCGTGCCGTGGCCGAAGTGGTCGGTGGTGTCGGGACTGGTCGTGAAGTTGACCGCCTCGCTCACGCGCCCGGCCAGGTCGGGGTGGGTGGGGTCGTACCCCGTGTCGAGGACGGCGACCGTGGTGCCGGTGCCGTCGTAGCCCGCCGCCCACGCTTCGGGCGCGCCGATCTGCGGGACGCTGCGATCGAGCGAGACGCGGACCTTGCGGTCGAGGGAGATCCGCTCGATGTTCGCCGAGGAGGCCCAGAACGCGGTGGCGTTCGCCTTGCTCGCCCGGGCGGAACGGCCGTTGACGCTGCTCAGCGTCGCACCGAGGTCGGCCTTCGCGGTGGCTTTCCGGAGGTCGGTGCCCTGGCGGTAGGTGAGGATCAGCGGGAGCGTCGCCGACTGCTCGTCGGCGTACCCCTCGGCGATCAGCTCGGTGACGTCGAAGAGGGACCGGTCGACCTGCTTCGAGCCCAGCCGCGGGGTGACGTCCTCGGGGAAGACGCTGAGGTGGCCGTCGACCTCCTGCTGGTGGAACCGGATCTTCTCCCGGCCCGGCGCGGGCTGGACGGTGGCGGCCTGCTTGCCGCCGGGCTGCCGTTCGACCTGGACGACGTCCCCGGTGAGCAGGGTGACCGAATGGCGTTCGGTGCCCGCGGGTGACGGGGCCGCCTGCGGGCCGGGCGCCGCGTTCGCGACTGAGGCGGTGCCCGCGGCGAGGGTGCCGATGCAGGCCACGACCAGAACGGATGATCTCCAGTGCATCGCACCAGGCTCGCGCCGGCACCGTCATCCGTCACTAGGGCGGGCGCGTCCGAATCACGACACGTCGCATCTCCGTCAGCGGCGGGCTACCGCGGGAACGCCGCCACGAGGAGCCGCCGGAGCTCGCGCCGGTCGTGGTCGTCGAGCCCGGCCAGCACCCGGTCCTCGGCCTCGGCCACCTCGGGGTCGAGGCGCGCGAGCGTGGCCACGCCCTCGCGCGTCAAGGTGGCGGGCAACGACCTCCCGGACGACACCGTCGCGGGCCGCGTCACCAGGCCGCGGTCCTGCAGCTCGCGAACGACCTTGTTCATCGCCTGCGGCGACACCTGGGCCTCGCGGGCCAGCTGGGCGTTGGACTTCGGCGAGCGCGCCAGCATCCGCAGGCAGAGGTACTCGGGCGCCGCCAGCCCCGAGGGCCCGAGCACGGTGGCGGCCACCTCGGCGCGCAGGGCCGCGGTGATCCGGTGCAGCAGGTAGCCGAGTGGCTCGTCCCGGAAGACTTCCATGTCAACCATGTTGACATATATCAATCCGGTTGACACTCTGGGACGCATGACGAGTTCACCCGGCGACGCGTTGTTCGAATCCGCCTACCGTGGTCAGGCCCCCGAGATGGGGCGCGGCTTCCGCCCGCCGTGGAGCCTCGGCGAACCGCAACCCGAGGTCGCCGCGCTCATCGACGCGGGCGCGTTCCACGGCGAGGTCCTCGACGCCGGCTGCGGCGAGGGCGCGACGTCGATCCACCTCGCCGAGCGCGGCTTCCCGACGGTCGGCCTGGACCTGTCGCCGACCGCGGTCGAGCTGGCCCGCGCGGAAGCCGCCCGGCTCGGCTTGACCGGCGCCGAGTTCGCCGTCGCCGACATCAGCACGTTCACCGGCTACGACGGCCGCTTCGGGACCATTGTGGACAGCACGCTGTTCCACTCGATGCCGGTCGGGCTGCGCCGGGGCTACCAGGAATCGATCGTGCGCGCCGCGGCGCCCGGCGCGTCCTACTTCGTGCTGGTGTTCGACAGCGCGACCGTGCCCTCGGACAAGGTCAACCCGGTCTCCGCGGACGAACTGCGGGAGGTGGTGGGCGCGTACTGGGAGATCGACGAGATCCGGCCGGCCCGCATCCACGCCAACGTCCCGGACGGCTTCCCGGATTTCGCGGGCTTCGCGGGCAGCGATGTCCGGGACGAGGGCCCCGGCCGCAAGTCCGCCCCCGCGTGGCTGCTGTCGGCACACTCGTGACGCATCAAGAAGCGTCCGGGAGCTGCGTGGCCCGGTAGCTGCCGGGTGTCCGGCCCATCGTGCGCGTGAAGGTTTCGACGAACGCGCTCGGCGTGGCCCAGCCGCAGCGGTGCGCGGTCTGCGTGACGCTGGCGCCCTCCGCGAGCTCGATCATCGCGTGGAACACGCGGGTCGTGGTGCGCCACTGCGGATACGTCGTGCCGAACTCGACGCGGAACAGCCGGGACAGCGTGCGTTCGCTGGTGCCGGTGCGCCGGGCCAGCCACGCCGTCGTGCGGGGCCGGCTGAGGTCGTCGGTGACCAGCCGGCACGCGTGGGCCAGCCGGGGATCGCGGGCGACCGGCAGCGTCAGCGGCTGGTCGTGGGCGCGGCGCAGGCGGTCGCGCAGCACCGCGTGCAGGCGCGCGGCCTCGGGGGCACCGAGGCCGGGTTCGGTGGTGGCGATGAGCAGTTCGCGCAGCAGCGGGCTCACCGCGATCACCGTCGGCGCGGTGCCGTCCAGCGGCGCGTCCCGGCTCGGGAACATCAGGGTGAGGACCTCGGAGGCGCCGTAGACGCGGTGCTCGTGCCAGGTGCCGGCGGGCATCCACACGGCCCGGTCGGCGCAGGCGACCCACGCGCCGCGGTCGGTTTGGACCGCCAGCACACCGCGGATGACGTACACCAGCTGGTGCTCGTCGTGCCGGTGCCGCTCGATGACGTGCCCGGCCGCGTGCTCGTGGCGGTTTTCCGACATGAATCGACAGGTTATCGGAAGTGCCACCCCGGCGGTGGCTGCCACCGTGAACGCATGACGACCACTTCGCGCCTCCGCCGCGTCGCGATGGACACGCGACCGTTGCAGAACCCGGTGTTCCGCCGCACTTTCCTGGGCCAAGGCGCCGCAGTGGTCGGGACGGTGGTGACCGAAGTCGCCGTGCCGGTGCAGATCTACGACCTCTCGCACTCCTCGTTCGACGTCGGGCTCGCCGGACTGGCCGGGCTCGTCCCGATCCTGGTGTTCGGCCTCTACGGCGGCGCGGTCGCCGACGCCGTGGACCGGCGGCGCCTGTACCTGGCCTCCTCGGCGCTCACCTGGACGGTCACCCTCGCGTTGCTCTGCCAGGCCGTCGCCGGGGTCGGGTCGGTGCCGCTGATCCTCACGCTGGTCGCCGTGCAGTCCGGCGGCTTCGCCGTCTCGTCCGCCGTCCGCGGCGCCATCACCCCGGCCCTCGTCCCCCGCGACCTGGTGCCCGCGGCCAACTCGCTCACCTACACCGCGTCGACGATCGGGCAGGTGCTGGGCCCGCTCGTCGCCGGCGCCCTGCTCGGCCTGCCGAACGGGTTCCGCTACGCCTACGGCGCCGACGCCGTCCTGTTCACCGCCGCGCTCTACGCCACCTTCCGGCTCCCGCCCCTGCCGCCGTCGGCTCCCCTCGGCCGTCCCGGTCTGCGCTCGGTCCTCGACGGCCTGCGCTTCCTCGCCGGCCGCCAGGTGCTGCTCGTGTCCTTCCTGGTCGACATCGCCGCGATGGTGCTGGCCATGCCGACCGCCCTGTTCCCCCAAGCCGCCGAGACGCGCTGGCACGGCGGCGTCGGCCTGCTGTACGCCTCGATCGCGTTCGGCTCGGTCCTCGCCGGGCTGTCCAGCGGCTGGATCGGCCGGGTGCGGCGGCAAGGTGCCGCCCTCGCGGCGGCGGTGGCCGTCTGGGCCGCGGCCGTCGCGCTGGCCGGGCTCGCCCCGGCCCTGTGGCTGGCGGTCACGCTGCTCGTCGTCGCCGGCGCGGCCGACCTCGTCAGCGCGGTGTACCGGCAGACGATCCTGCAGACCACCGTCCCCGACGGGCTCCGCGGCCGGCTGCAGGGCGTGTACACCGTCGTCGTCACCGGCGGTCCCCGCCTCGGCGACCTGCGCGCCGGGATCATGGCCTCGGCCCTCCCCCTCGCCGTCGCGTGGTCGGCGCCCGCACTGGCGTGCGCGGTCCTCGTCCTGGCCGGCGCCGTCCTGGCGAGGTCCTTCTGGCGCTACACGCCTCCTGGCCGTTGACGGCTGACCGAGGTGTACACCGGAGCCGCGCGGCTCATCGTGGCGGCGATCGCCGCCGAGACCACCACGGCGGGCAAGCTGCGCGCCCACCTGGAGACCAACGTCCGGTTCCGCCACGACCACCCGGCGGAAGCCTGCGCGCTGCAGGCACTCGGGCCGTTCGTCAAGGACGCCGTACCCGCTCCAGGCGTCCCGCGAGCCCGGCGTCCGCAGCCTGGCGGTCCTGCTGGCCCGAGGTCAGCAGCGCGGCGAGTTCCGCGACTTCGATGTCCGGGTCATGGCGGTGATGATCCGCGGCGGTGGCGAGTCGGCCGCGGAGCAGTTCCACGGCGATCCGCCGCTGGCCGCTCAGGCGATCTCGACCGTGCCGTCCTCCGCGACGACGTACAAATCGATCCGAAGAGCTGCGCGGACCTCCGGCTGCACACGCTGGGCTGCCCGTCGCACGGAGGCAGGAACAACGAGCGCGTAGCGCACCTCAACGGCATCGAAGCGCATGCGTCGGAGCAACTGACCGTAGGCAGTGTCGACGTCCAAGCCTGGTGAACTCGTGTGCCCCTTCGCCTCCGCAAGCAGAGTGATCCCGTCACGTTCGGCGACGACGTCGACCTGGTCCACCTCAGTTCGCACCGACCACCCGTCACACGCCAGCCATGCCACGAACGCCTTGACGACGTCGGCCTCCGTCATCCGGCCAGCCTCCCATCCGGCTTGTCTTTGCCGCGGACGAGTTCGCAGCACAGCCGGAGGAATCGTCATACGGCACCCCGGCCCCCGGCCGCCCGCGCAGAACTCTGCGTCACAAGCGGTTCCCGGCACTCGCGGCGAGCCGCCCGTTTCGGCCATGATCGACGGCAGCGGGCGAGAGGAGCGCGGATTGAGCACCGGACTGGCCGGACGGCTGGCCGCGGCGCGGGCCGAAGCGCTGGTCGGCCGGGGGCGTGAGCGGGCCGTTCTCGACGGGATGATCGCCGGTGCGGCCGATGCGCCGGTCGTGGCCTTCCTGCACGGTCCCGGCGGGATCGGCAAGTCCTCGCTCGTGCGGTACGCCGCCCGTCAGGCCGAGCTCGCCAGCCGGCCGGTCGTGCGCATCGACGCGCGGTTCCTCGACGCCGACCCCCGACGGCTCGAAGAAGCCGCCGCGCCGGCGTGCGCCGTGCCCGGGACCGTTCTGCTCATCGACACCTTCGAACGGTGCCGGCGGCTCGAGACGTGGCTGCGCGAGACCTTCCTGCTGCGGCTGGCCGACGATGTCACCGTGGTGCTGGCCGGCCGCGTCGCGCCCGACGTCGAGTGGTCGCTGGATCCCGGGTGGGCGCAGCTGTTCACCGCACTGGCGCTAAAACCCCTCGACCCGGCCGAATCCGACGCGCTGCTCGCCGCCCGCGGTGTCCCCGCCGGGCAGCGCGGCACCTTCGTCGCCTTCGCCGGCGGCAGCCCGCTCGCCCTCTCCCTGGCCGCCTCCGCACCCACGCCGGACGCGCACTGGGCGCCGACCGGCGACGTTCTCACCACGCTGGTCGAACGGCTGGTCGGCGACCTGCCCGGCGCCGTGCACCAACGGGCCCTCGAGGTCGTCGCCCAGGCCTACGTCACCCGCGAACCCCTGCTGCGGTCCGTGCTCGGCGACGAGGACACCGCCGAAGTGTTCTCCTGGCTGCGTCAGCTGCCCTACATCGAGACCACTGCCGAAGGGCTGCACCCGCACGACGCCGTCCGCGCGACCCTCGCGGCCGATCTGCGCTGGCGCGACCTCCAGCGCCACGACGACATCCGCGCCCGCGTCTCCCTCGCCGGCCTGGAGGCCGTCCGCGCCGCCACCGAAGCCGACGCGCTCCAGCGGGTCGCGGAATGGATGTTCCTCTTCCGCGACCGGGGCGGCACGGACGACCTCTACAACTTCCGCGAGCACCCGCACGTCGAAGACGAAGCGCTGCGGCCCGACGACGTGCCCGGTCTCCTGCGGTTGGCCGAGGCCACCGAAGGGCCCGCGTCGGCCGCCGCGGCCGCGCACTGGCTGGACCGCCAGCCGGACGCCTTCCGCGTCTACCGCTACCCGGGCTCCCCCGCGCCTGCAGGGTTCATGGCCATGCTCCGCCTGGACCGGCCGCTGCCCGGCGACACGGCGGCGGACCCGGTGATCGCGGCCGTCTGGGACTTCGTGAACTCCGTCGCGCCGCTGCGGCCGGGTGAGCACCTGGGCATCCGCCGCTTCGCGGTGCAACCGGGCGGCTTCCAGCGCCCCTCGCCGCTGATGGAGCTGATCAGCCGGCGGACCATCGGCGAGGAAATGCGGGTGCACGGCCGCGCGGTGACCTTCAGCGTCTTCGAAGACGGCCGGCGGTGGGGCCGGTACCTGGCCGAGGCCGGGCTGCCCGAGGTCGCGACCGTGACCGTCGGCGGGCGGCCGCAGCACGTCTTCGGCCGCGACTGGCGGCGGCAGAGCGTGGAGGACTGGGTGCGCCACCGCGCCCGCACCACCGCTGCCCCGGTGCCGACCTGGTCCGCCGGGAGCCCCGCCGCCGAACCGCCGTCCGCCGCCTTCGGGGAAGCCGTGCTCGAAGCGCTGCGCACCTGGCACAGTCCCCGCGAATTCGCGACCAGCGTCCTGCTGCACTCCCACCTCGTCCCGCCGGGTTCCGCCGACCCGGTCGCGCAGCTGCGGGCCGCCATCACGGCGGCCCTCGACGCGCTCCCGGTCGACCCCGCCGGCGTCAAAGCCCGCGAAGCGCTGACCACCACCTACCTCACGGCCTTCCGCACCCACAAAGCCGCGGCGCGGCGGCTCGGCGTGCCCTACGGCACCTACCGGCGCCACCTCGCCCTGGCCCGCGAACGCCTGACCGCGCAGCTCCTGCGGCAACCGGCCACCCCGCGCGCCGGCACAGGTCCGGACCGCGGCGAACCGGAGGCGATGTCGCGGGCCTCGTCGAGCCAGGCGTAGCCGCTGCTCATCAGCGCGGAAGCCGGGAACGCTTCAGAGCGACTTGAGCACCCGGACGCGGTCGGCGACGGCGCGTCGCGAGACGTCCGCGTCGAACGCGATCGAGTCGAATTCGTGCGGGACACCGGGGTGCAGGTGGAACTCCACCGGTACCCCGGCCCGGCCGAGCTTGGTGGCGTAGGCGATGTCCTCGTCCCGGAACAGGTCGAGCTGGCCCACCTCGATGTACGCCGCGGGCAGGCCGGCCGCGTCCTCGAGCCGGGCCGGGGCCGCGGTGGCCGGGACATCGGGTCCGCCCGCGGCGTCGCCGAGGAGCGCGGGCCACGCGGTGCGGCTGTCGTCGTAGGACCACAGCAGGTACGGCGCGATGTGCTCGTCGGGTGCGGGGGTGCGGTCGTCGAGCATCGGCATGACGAGGATCTGGCGGGCGATCGCCGGGCCGCCGCGGTCGCGCGCGAGGATCGAGACCGCCGCGGCCAAGCCGCCGCCCGCGCTGTCGCCCATGACGCCGATGCGGGCGGGGTCCACGCCGAGCTCTCCGGCGTGGTCGTGCAGCCAGAGCAGCGCCGTATAGGCGTCTTCCAGCGGAGTCGGGAAGGGGTGCTCGGGCGCGCGGCGGTATTCGACCGAGAGCATCGGGACGCCGCCGGCCGAGACGTAGCGGGCGACCGGGCCGTCGAACAGGTCGATGTGGCCGAAGATGTAGCCGCCGCCGTGGAAGAACACCACCGCCGGGCCCGGCGTGGCGCCTTCCTTGGCGTACCAGCGCATCGCGATCGGCTCGCCGTCGACGGCCGTCGCGGCGTAGTCCGTCGTCTTGACGTCGGACGGGATCGGCTGGGCCGTTCCCGCCGCGCCGATGACCGGCTCCCAGAACGCGCGCTGCGCCGCGACGTCCCCGGCCGCCGGCCGCGGGGCGCCGGCCATCGGGGCGAGCGCCGCGGCGATTTCGGGGTCCAGGCTGAGTGTCATGGTGGGTCCTTCCGGGTTCAGGCGGCGGACGGGACGACGACGACCTTGCCGTGCACCGCGCCTTCGGCGGCGCGCGTGTGCAGCGCCGCGAGTTCGGCCAGCGGCACCCGCTCGGCGACGTCGACGTGCAGCTCGCCGGAGTCGACCTGCGCGACCAGCTTCGCCAGCTGCTCGCCGTCGCCGCGGACGAACAGGTCGATGCCGCGGACATCGCGTGCTTCGTCGCTGGGCGCGGGCATCCACACCGTCGTGTTCACCAGGACGCCGCCGGGGCGGACCAGCGTGACCAGCGCGGCCAGCTGCTCGGGGGCGACCGGGGCGAGGTTCAGGACGACGTCGACCGGCTCGGTGACCGCGTCGGTGACGCGGCCGGCGGTGTGGTCGACGACCTCGTCGGCGCCGGCTTCCCCGACCGCCGCGGCGCTGCGGGGGCTGGCGGTGGCGATGACGTGCGCGCCGGCGTTCCCGGCCAGCTGCACCGCATAACCGCCGACCGCGCCGCCGGCCCCGTTGATGAGCACGCGCTGCCCGGCGGTCAGGTGGCCGTGGTCGAAGAGGGCCTGGTACGCGGTCAGGCCCACCAGCGGCAGCGCCGCGGCGTCGGCGAGCGGGACGCTCTTCGGCGCCGCCGCGAGGACCTCGGCCGGGGCCAGGACGTACTCCGCGGCGGCGCCGGGCTTGTCCATCGGCAGGAAGCCGACGACCGGGTCGCCGACCGCGAGGCCATCCACCCCTTCGCCGAGTGCGTCGACCGTGCCGGCGACGTCCAGGCCGGGGGTGTGCGGCAGCTGCACCGGGATCGGTCCCTGCATGAAGCCGCCGCGGATGTTGCCGTCGACCGAGTTGAACGACGTCCCGGCCACGCGGATCCGGACCTGGCCGGCGCCCGGCGCCGGGAGTTCCACGTCTTCGTAACGCAGGACAGCGGGGTCGCCGTATTCGTGGAAACGCACTGCCTTCATCGGAATCTCCTTCGAGCCACTTGCTTCGAGTTCGAAGCAACTGCGGGCTACGCTACCCGTGCTTCGAATTCGAAGCAAGTGACGTGGGACACGGCGGCGAAGCACCACCGGGCACGCGGGAGGTGCCCGTGGTTCGACCCTGGGTCAAGCCACGTCCGGATCGCCACGTCCGGCGCTGCCCACCCGGGCTCACCGGTGCCCACCGGACCGCACCCTTCGAATTCGAAGCAGTAGACTCGGGTGATGTCGTCCCTGGACCCGGTGCAGCTCGGCGCCTACTTCGACCTCATCGAAGTGACCAGCCTGCTGCGGCACGCGGTCGAGCAGCAGCTGCGCGAAGCCGGCGACCTCAGCTACGTGCAGTTCCAGCTGCTGGCTCGGCTCGGCGACGCCCCGACGGGCAGCCACCGCATGACCGACCTCGCCGACGGCGTCGTCTACAGCCGCAGCGGCCTGACCTACCAGGCGGGCCTGCTGGAGAAGGCGGGACTGGTCGTCCGCGCACCCTCCCCGGACGACGAGCGGAGCATCACGGTCACCATCACCGACGCCGGCCGCGCGCTGCTGGCGAAGGTGCTCCCCGGCCACGTCGAGGTGGTCAGCGGCCTGCTGTTCGAGCCGCTTTCGCGGGCCGACGTGGCGCACCTCGCCGCGCTGCTCGCCCCGGTCCGCGACCACATGCGCGCGACCCCGCCCCGCTCGGCCGCGCCCCGCCGTCGCAAGGGCGACGCCTGATTCTTGTTGTTCACCTCGGGTTCACTTCCCGGCCGTCTCATGGGGGCATGTAGTCCGCACGACCGCCGACCGGAAGGTGCGCGATGAGCACGTTGGACACGATGGCCTCCGAGCAGCTCGACACCCATCTCGCCCAGCTCGAAGACCGCTTGGGCCGGGACTACGCGAACGTGGCCCGCACGCGGCTGCACGCGATGGTGGACCGCGAACGCGCCCGGTTCGCCGGCGCCCGCATCCACGCGTTCGTGCCGATCCTGGTCGAACGCGCGGTCCGGGCCGCGCTGACCACCCCTTGAGAAAGGTCCGGAAAATCGACAACGGCCGCGACCGGAATGCGCTTCCGGTCGCGGCCGCAGAGTCGACGGACCCTTAGTTGTAGCCCATTTCGTCGGGCGACACGCCGTTGTACCCCATTTCCGCGGGGGTGCCGGCGATGACCGCCGTCGGTGCCGCGCCCGCCGCCGTGACGGCGAAGGTGGCGGAAGTGCTCAGGAAACCAGCCGCGAAGAGGGTCAACGCGACCGTCGCGACCGCTCGGCGAACCGACATCATTCCTCCGGTGGGCAATCGGGCGGAACTGGCTTTCGGGCAGTCGGACGTTCCCAGAGCCGCCACAACCGGCGGACAACAAATGGTTAATGATCCGCCAACACGAGGCGGCCATATCGCCTTCCGAACAATGGCCGAACCCGCTGTTTCCCGGACCGGAACAGCGGATGGCCGGAGCACGCCGCGTACACGTCTTGTTCAGCCGCTGTTCGCCTTCTATTATCGAACGTGTGCAACCGCTCACGGACGGTGCTGGCCTCCTGATCGGCCGGGACGGTGAGCTGTCCCGGCTGGCCGGCTGGGTGCACGACGTGGCCGCCGGTCGCGGGCGGGCGGTCCTGGTGGACGGCGAGCCGGGCATCGGCAAGTCCGCACTCGTCCGGGCGGCCTGCGCGATCGCCACCCGGTCCGGCTGCCGGGTCTTCCGCGGCGCGGGCGACGAACTGGGGCAGGCGCTGCCGCTGCTCCCCCTGCTGGACGCGCTGCGGATCACTGGCCCCGCGCCGGATCCCCGCCGGGGAGCGATCGCCGCGCTCCTGCGCGGCGACACCGCGCGGGGCACGGATCTCGCCGCGGCGGCGACCGAGCAGCTGCTGGCGCTGGTGGAGGAGCTGGGCCAGGCCGGCCCGGTGGTGCTCGTCGTCGATGAGCTGCAGTGGGCCGACCGCGCGACCGTGGCGGTGTGGGGCAGGCTCGCCCGCTCGGTCCGGCAGCTGCCGCTGCTCCTGATCGGCGTCCTGCGCCCGGTGCCGCGCCGCGACGACCTGCGTGCGCTGCGCCGGCTCGTCGAGCCCGCCGAACGGCTGCGGGTCGGCCGGCTCACCGAGGCGGCGGCACTCGAGCTGGTGGCGGAGCTGGCCGGCGGCAAGCCGGGCGGCCGGCTGGAGGAGCTGGCCGTCGGCGCCGCGGGAAACCCCTTGTACCTCACCGAGTTGCTCGACGCGCTGGCCCGGAGCGCGTGCCTCGCCGTCGACGACGCGGGGATCGCGGAGCTGACCGGCGGGCCCACCCCCGATTCGCTGCCCGAAGCGATCGCCGACCGGCTCGGCTTCCTTTCCGAGCGGACGCGGAGCGTGCTGCGGGCGGCCGCGCTGCTCGGCGTCGGGTTCTCGGTCGCGGACCTGACGGTCGTGGCCGAGGCCGAGCTGCCGGTCCTGCTGGCCGCGCTCGACGAAGCACGTGCGGCCGGCGTGCTGGTGGCGGCCGGTGACGACCTGGCGTTCCGGCACCCGTTGATCCGCCAGGCCCTGTACGACGAGCTGCCCGCCGGGGTCCGGGTCGTCTGGCACCGGGCCGCCGCGCGCTCGCTCGCCGACGCCGGTGCCCCGGTCGAGCGGGTCGCCCGGCAGCTGCTGCCCACGGTGTCCGACGGCGACACCGGCGAACCGGTGCCCCGCTGGGTCGTGGACTGGCTGCTCGGCGCCGCCACCGCGCTGATCGGCCAGGCACCCGAGGTCGCGGTCCGGCTGCTGCGCCGCGCCGTCCGGGACAGCGAGGCGGCGGCGAACGCGCTGAGCTGCCGCCTGGCCGACGCGCTCTACCGGGTGGGCGACTTCGCCGAGGCCGAGCGGGTCGCCGTGCGCGCACTGCGGCGGGCCACCGATCCGGACCTGCGCGTCGACCTGCACACGACCGTGACGCAGTGCCGGGCGATGACCGGCCGCTCCGCCGAGTCCCTCAGCGCGCTGAAGCAGGCCGCGGCCGCGCCGGACCTGCCCGCCCGGCACCGCGCCCGGCTGCTCGTGCTCACCGCGCGGACCCACCGCGACCTGGGCGAGGTCGACACCGCGGCGCGGGTCGCCACGGCGGCGCTGGCCGAAGCGGACGACGACGCCTGGGCGGCCGGGTGGGCCCGGCACGTGCTGAGCCTGGCGGCGATGATGCGCGGCGAGTGGGCCGAAGCGCTGCCGCTGTTCGAACGCGCGATGGCCACCGCATCGGACGACCCCGCGCTCACCGACCTCGGCCTGCTGGTGCGGATCAACCAGGCCGTCACGTTCGGGGCGCTAGACCGTTACCCCGAAGCGCTCGCGGCGGCCGAGCGGGCCCGCGAACGGGCGGACCGGGCCGGCAGCGTGGTGCGGCTGACCCAGGCGCAGAGCGCGCTCGGCCAGCTGCTGCTGGGCAGCGGCCGGTGGGACGACGCCGTGGCCGAGGTGGACGTCGTGCCGGACGAGCTGAAGGATCCGAGCGTGGCGTGCTGCGACCACGGCGTGGCCGCGATCATCGGCTTCCACCGCGGCGACCCGGCGGCGGCCCACCGGCACCTGGCCGCGGCGGCCCCGTTCGCGGACCGGATCGGCGGCCGGGTCGTCGAATCACTGGCCCTCGCGCGCAGCCTCGCCTTCGAGCAGGCCGGCGAGCCGGAGCGAGCGCTGGCCACGTTGACCGCCGCGCTCGCGGGGGAAGACGAAGGCGAGGGACTGCTCGGCGACGGCCTCCGGCTGGCCGAGGAGCTCGGCGACGCCGCCACCGCGGCCGAGATCGGCGCCAGGATCCGCGCGCTCACCGCCGGCGCGCGAGTCCCGCACCGCGAGGCACTGGGCCGCTACTGCCGGGGACTGACCGAGCGGGACGCGGCAACGCTGCTGGCCGCGGCCGACGGTTACCGCGACGCGGGACGCCCCCTCCCCCGCGCCGAGGCACTGTCGGCCGCCGCGATCGCGTTCGCCGAAGCCGGCGACCGCGTGTCGGCGAGGGCCGCGTTCACCCGCGCGCTGGACCTGTACGGCACGTTGGGCGCGCACTGGGACGTGGCGCGGCTGCGCGCCCGGTTCCGCACGTTCGGCATCCGGCGCGGCCCGACGGTGAAACACCGCCAGGCCACGCACGGCTGGGAAAGCCTCACGCCGACGGAAAGGAAGATCGCCGGTCTGGTGGTGGAGGGCCTGTCGAACCCGCAGATCGCGACGCGGCTGTTCCTGTCCCCGCGCACGGTCGCCACCCACGTTTCGCACATCCTGGCCAAGCTCGGCGTGCACTCGCGCATCGACATCGCCCGCGAAGCGACCCGCCACCCGGCGTCGGGTTAGCGCTCTCGGGAGTGGCGGAGCCGGCTCCACAGCGGGAAGACGAACCACCACAGCGCGAACCAGCCCAGCGCACCGGCGGTGAACCACGCGGCGGTCGCCGGACCGAGGGTGACGCTGAGGATCAGCAGCAACGCGGAGCCGATGGAGAGCATCAGCAGGGTCAGCCCGCACAACGCGAACCGGCTGGACGCGAGCACCAGCTGGCGCTTGAGCCGCCGCTGGTAGACGAGCCGGTGGAACGCCGCGGGGGCGATCAGCAGCGCCGTGGCCGCGGCCCCGAGCACCAGCGCGGCCACGTAGACGCGCCGCTCGAACTCGGTCAGCGTTGCGAAGCGCGGGGTGAAGGCGACGGTGAGCAGGAAGGCCAGCAGCAGCTGCACCCCGGTCTGCGCCACCCGCACTTCCTGCAGTATCTCGGCGTAGTTGCGATCCAGCCGCTGGGTCGGCGTCTCACGCCGCACCGAGAAGTTCCACAGGTCGTGGGCGTCCGGCGGCTCGGCAGGCCGGTCCGCGAAGCTCTTGTCGATCTCGTTCACCGTCATGCGGCCACCATCCCGTGACCGCCGGGGCAAGACATCGGTCGATCAAAGTATCCGGGAAGCCGATCAGCCGAGCCGGCCGAGGACGTAGGTCCGGGTGCCGGCGTCGGTCGTCCGCTCGGCGATGCGGCGGAACTCGGGACTTTGCTCGCCGCGGTCCAGGCGGGTGGCCCTCGCGACCCCCTCCTGGGCCCGGCCGGGCAGCCCGGGCAGCTCCTCGAGCAGTTCGTCGAGGACAGCGGGCGAACCACCCCGCAGGAACGACCCGGCCCGCCGCACGACACGCTCCACGAGTTCCGCTGCCTCGTCGAGGTGGGTCAGGGCCGGAGCGTGCACCGCGCGGCGGACCAGGGGCCGCAGCACGGCTTCGGCGCAGCCGGCCGTGAGCTGCAACAGGAGCAGGGAGTGGGCCGAGCGGATCAGCTCACGCGCCAGGTCAGCAGGGCAAGCTGGGTCTTCGCTGCGGGCGATGAGTCCTTCGGTGAGGGTGGCTGCTCGCGCGGCCAGCGGCCCGTTCCGCCGGATGTCGTCGGCGAGGGCTGCGGTCAGCGCTGCGACGACCGGGCTCGCCGTCGCCCGGTCGAGTGCCTCGGTCAGGCGGGCGGCGAGGTCCTCCGGCAGGGGCTCGCGGACGGCTTCGGTGATCCACCGGCCGATGTTCTGCACCGCACCAGGGTGGCGTGCGGTGAGGAGCTGCCCGGCGAGTGCCGCGTCGAACCAGCCGAGCTCGATCGCCGTGATCACCAGGCGGTGGACGGCGGCCTTGGCCGGGGTCGCCGCCGCCCCGAGCGCCAGCGCCGCGCAGCGTTCCCGCGCGCGGGCGTCGATCGGCGCAAAGGCGCCGGCGACGCGCGCGGCCAGCCCGTCGGTTCCCTCGGCGACCGGACGGAGGCCCGGGAGCAGCGCGGCCAGTTCCGGCACCGGGCAGACGTCGAGGACCGCACTGACGATCCGGAAGAAGTCCCTGCCCGGCAGGTGGTTCGTGCGCGCGATGACGTCGGCGAGGAGATCGGCGTGCGTCGAAGCGGCGTGGATCATGGCTTGCCCGATCAGCCGCGGATCCACCGCGAGAGCCGGTTCGAGCCACGCGATGAGCCGGGCCGCGAGCGCGCGTTCGATCGGCGGTGCCTTGATCAGCATCGTCCGCACCAGGGCCAGCGCGCGCCGATCGGCAGGCGCCGGTTCCGCCAGCAGCAGGCCGAAGGTCGCGGAGGGCTCCCGGGCGGCAACCTTTTCCAGCACGTACACCGCCCGCTGGGCCACCGCTCGGTCGGCGCTCATGGCCGCGTCGAAAAGGTCGTGCAGCGGTACCGAGTGCACGTCGGAAATCAGGTCCGCGACCAGCTGGCACTGCACGTCGTCCCACCCCGCCGCGTAGTCCTTCGCCAGCATCGCCTGCCAGGAATCCCACTGCAGGGTCTGCCGGGCGGCCGCGTCGGCGAACACGGTCCGGGCGAGCGCCACGGCTTCGGCCGTCGAAGCCGCCGGCATCCGCAGCTGCAGAGCCACTTCCAGCAAGCTCGCGGCTTCGCTCGCCGGCACGCCGGTGTGGAGGCGGAGGATCACCGTTCGTGCCAACGGCCCGAGCCTGCCGTAGTACTGCCGGAGCACGGCGCGGTCGGCGCCGGTGTCCGTGGTCTCGGCGAGTGCCTCCAGCAGCCGCTCGGGTAGCTGGCCGCGTTGATCGGCGTCGGCCATGTCCGGCCGCCGCCCGGCGATCGCTTCCAGCGCCGGGGGCAGGAGCCGCTCTCGCTCCGCCGAGCGGGCGACCAGGTCCCCCAGCACCCGCGCGGCCAGCAGCAACACACTTACGGATATCCGGGCGAAACCGGCGAGCAGCAGATCGGCCACCGCGCTCGCGTCGTTCTCGGCGGCGGCGCCCAGTGCTTCCACCACGTGCCACTCGTGCTCGGGGGAAGTCCGCCGCCCGAACAGCTCGGCGACCAGGCCGAGGTCGCCGCGGGTGACCGCCGAGAGCGCCACGGCCCGCAAGGACAGCAGGTCGTCGAGGTCGAGCCGGGCGACAGTCCGCTGGTACTCCGCCGGGTCTTCGAGCGTGTACAGGAGCTGGACGAGGATGGGCCCGAGGTGGCCGCGCTGCCCCGGGTCGGCGAGCCGGAGCAGGAAGGCCGTCCGATCGGTGCCGGCCTCCGCCAGGTACCGGGCGATGACCCACTCGGCGAACGACTGGTGGAAGAAGCGGAACCGGGTGGGCTCGGCGGCGGGCACGAGGATGCCCGCCGAGCACAGGTCGGCCAGCGCACCGGGGTCCGGGGGCGGCTCGAGCTGGGCGGCACGGAAGTTCTCGGCGAACGCCGTGGTGGACCGGTCCAGGATCGCCCGGCCGCCGCTGAGGCAGACCCGGCCGCGCTCCTCCGCCTCGGTGTAGGTGAGGCTCCGGCGCGGGCTGCCGATGACCTGGCGGTTCCAGTGCGCCCGGAACAGGCGCGCGACGGTGAGGTCCTCCGGGATTTCCCCGGTGGGTGCGTACAGGCTGCAGGCCAGGGCGAGCAGCAGCGGGTTCCCGCACACCTCGACCACCGCACGCCGGCGCCCGCGCAGGTGCAACAGGCGCTCGAGGAACGCGTCCCGCCGATCCGGTGTCACCTCGGCGAGCGTCTCCACATAGGACCGCGCGAAGTGCCTGGTCTCCGCTTCGCTGAGCCGGTAGATCTCGCGTCGGTCGAGCCGGGCCGCGAGCAGTGGCATCCGTTCGCTGATCGGCTCCAGCTGCGTCCGGAACTCGAAGCTCCGGCAGGTGAAGACCACCGGCACACCGTTTTCGACCAGCTGGTGGAGCCACTGCGTCAGCACCGGGCGCAGTTCCCGGTCGAGGACCAGGTCGAGGGTGTCCAGGAGCACCACGGGCCGCAGTCCCCACGCCTGCTGAAGACCGACGACGTCGCTCAGCGTGCCGGGACGACCGACCGCCGCGCCGAGCTGGGCATCGAGTTCCGCGAGCGTGCGGGGCCGATCGGTGACCTTCTCACTCAAGGACACCAGGACGACGCCGACGTCCGGCCGGTTCGCGAGTTCGTCGTGCAACTGTGCCAGCAGCACGCTCTTGCCCATGCCGGCCTCGGCGTGGATCGCGACCACGGCCGGGACGGCCAGGGCCTGCTCCACCGCGGGCAAGAACACCGACTCCAGGCTGTCGCGGCGCAGCAGCGGCAGGATCAGCCGCGCGGGATCGGTCAGGGCGGCCCGGCTCGGGGAGACGACGCGGTCCCGCTGCGGAATGCCGTCACCAGCTTCGTCCGCCGGCGGTGTCCACCGCGGTCCGAGGGGCGGCTCGGGATGGGCGGCATGGCCGGTGAGGACGCGCAGCAGGGCGTCGGTGCCGCCCGGCCCGAACGAAACTCGGTAGTGCGTGGTCGTGTGCCCCTGGAGGAAGGGCGGCAGTTCGCCGACGTCATGGCCGGGGAGGAGGACCGGCAGGATCCGAGCGCGCCAGCGGGACCGGTCGGCGGTGAGGAGCTCCCGGAGCATCGCGGCTTCGTACTGCAAGCCCCAGGTCTCGTCGGCGGAGGCCTGCTCCATCGAGCGCCGCAGGAACTCCGGCGACGCGATGGCCAGTACGTAGTCGGCGGCCGGCATGGTCCGGTCGACCCACAACGCCCAGTCGATCCGCTCCCCGTCGGCCCACTGGTCGAGGCGGACGTCGATGCCCGAGTTCCGAAGCAGGGTCGCGAGGCGAAGGACCACGCGCACGTGATCGTCGTTGTCGTGGGCGTAGGACACGAAGACGACCGGCGCGGTCGCTCGTGCCTCCGTCATGGCGAACCACTTTACGGCTTCGGCACTCCGGCACCGAGGTGGCACTGCGTGCCACACGCGGCGGGAGCCGCCTCGGGCGATGTCGTCCGCCCGCGTCGATGCGGTGTAACAGGCGGCATTCTCCGGCCGACCTGTTCCGGCAAGCGGTGTCTTCACCGTGGACGATCGACAGCAGGGAAACGATCATGGCGGCGGAACTGTCGAGGGAGTGGCCGGAGACGACCGCGCGGGCGGTCCTCATCGTGAACCAGCAGATCACACTGCTGTACGACACCTGGAACGAGCGCGCCCGCCCGGGAGACGTTTACGCGTTGGCCGGACACCTTCGGACCTTGTTGCACGATGGCGCCTTCAACCGGGCCTGGGGAGCAGTCTGGCCGGCCGACGAGCGCGCCAAGCCCACAGTCGTCGCTCCGGATCTGACTGCCCTCGTTCCCCGGCCAACATGGCCTCGAGTCGTGCACGCTCAGACGGCGGGGCTCGCCGTTCCGGGTGTGCACCTGTGGATGCCCGTGGCTTTCGGACCGGACACCGGCTCGGGTGCGGACAACGAGCGCAAAGCAACACCGGCCGTGGCCCCTCCCGAAGTCGAAACCTCGCAGGAAGCGTGGCTCAAGCAAGTGCACCTGAGCATGAGGGGTGCGGTGCCCTCAGGGCTGATCGACCAGGAGAGCGTCCCGCTCGCTCCGGAAAGCTGCTACACACGCCTGACGGTGGCGCAGTTCCTCCAGGCGCCCTGCATGATCCAGCGTGGCCGGCCGATCAGCCGACAGCACCTCGTCAAGGTCTTCGCCAACAACCTCGGGGCAGCTCACCTGGACTGGGACGGCAAGGATGAGGACTACCGGCTACTGGCCGAACCCGGTCAGTGGCTGCGGCTGTCGAGCCGGAACCCGGCGCTGCTGGAAATACTCTCGATCGGGCAGATCCTCGCTCGCTCCCAGGCGGCTCGGCTCTTCCGCGAACGTGTCGCGAGCTTGAACCTCGACCCGTCGCTGCTCTGACGGTCCGGCGCCGAACCGTCCTCGTCTCCTGTGGGGTACCCGTCTCGAACCGGTCACGGGTCCCGTGGTCGGCGAGACGCCGCACCGGCCGTCAGTCCTTCGTCGCGCGCTCCCACAAGCGTTCGAACTCCGCGCCGTCGATCACGGCCGGGGTCAGCGCCTGCTGGGCCGCTATCTCCTCGAACGACGGCAGTGGCACCTCGCTGAGCCCGGTGCGGCCGGTCGAGCGCCAGTCGTCGGCGTACTGCAGGGTGCCGTCGGGGAAGACCTCGACCTTGCGGACCTCCCAGCGGTCTTCGTCGAGCTCGCTGTAGATGTCCACCGGGGCGTCCGGGGCCTCGTGCCGCCAGTGCACGTGCAGGTAGTCCATGTCCGTTCTCCGGTTCAGCGCTGGCGCGGCGGGCGCGGGCGGGCCGCGTCGCCCCAGTCTTCCTGGCCCATGCTGCTGCCCAGGTGGGGGCCCGTCGGGTTCGGGCCGTGGCTGACGTGGGCGTCGCCGATCTGGACCGGGCGGGGGTTCGGGTGGTTCGTCGGCTGGTCGCTGTGGTGCACGACGTACACGTCCGGCCGGTGGTCGGACTGCGAGATCGTGTACCCCTGGCTCTCCAGGGCCGACGGGCTGACTTCGATGTGGTGGGTGAAGCTCGCGCCGGAGCCCGGGTTGAGCACCAGGGCCTGGGACAGGCCTTCCTGCGACAGCTGCCCCGGCGCGATGTTCGTGAAGTAGCCACCCGAGCCGTACCGGGCGTGCGAGCCGACCAGCGGGTTGTCGGGCGTGCCGTGTGTCCACGCCGACGGCCGGACGTGGCCGCTGCCCATGATGCCGTGCATGCCGGCTTCGTTGGTGTAGTGGTAAAGGCTGCCGTTGGGGTTGTCCGGGGTGTGCGGCACCGTCGCGTGCGGCGTCGTCGGCAGCGGGTTGTCGTAGTACGGCGGGGGCGGCCGGTTGCCGTTGCGGGGCGGGCGGCTCGGGCCGCCGTTGCCGCCCCGGCCGTTCCCGCCCGGGTTGCCGCCGCCGCCGCGGCTGCCACCGCCACCGCCGCCGCGGCTGCCACCTCCCCGGCTGCCACCGCCGCTGCCGGACGCCGCGTCCGCGCACGGCGTCAGGCCCGACGGGTCGATCCACGCCAGCGGGTTGGCGACGTACGCCTGCGGGTTCGCCCCGCCCGCCAAGCCGAGCGGGTCGGCGCTGAGGAAGCGCGCGGTGCCCGGGTCGTAGTAGCGGTGGTAGTTGTAGTGCAGCCCGGTTTCGGCGTCGAAGTACTGGCCGGGGAACCGCAGCGGGGTCACCGCGGGCGCGGTGTCCAGCGCCCGGCCCCAGATCGTCTGCGGCTGCTGGCGCGCGACGACGCCGTCGAGCCCGACCAGTTCCGTCGGGGTGCCGACGACGTCGGTCACGATCGCGTAGAACCGCTGGTCGAGCACCCGCTGGAAGCCGTCCGGCGCGAGCAGCCGCTCGCACTGCAGCAGCGGGAGCTCGCTGCCGGGTTCGACGTCCCAGCTCAGCAGGCGCCGCTGCCCGGACGCCGTCAGCCGGTGCTCCTCGGCCAGCGCCGGTCCGTCCCAGGTGAAGTCGATCTGCTCGGCCACCGCGCCGTCGGCCGCGAGCCGCTGCTTCGCGACCCGCCTGCCCAGCGGGTCGTAGCGGTAGCGCCACTGCTGCCCGTCGGGCGTCGTGACGCCGGTGAGCCGGTCCTCGGCGTTCCAGGTGAAGCGCCAGACCTGCGGCCGCCCGTCGATCCCCGGCGCGGTCCGCTCGACGAGCCTGCCCTGCCGGTCGTGGGTGTAGCGGGCGGCGCCGGCACCGGTGAGCCGGCCCCCGGCGTACGTCCGCGGCCCCGCGAGCGCGTCGGGGACGGTACCCGCCTGGACGCCGGTGACGTTGCCGGTGCTGTCGTAGCTGTAGCGCTCGGTGTGCGCGGAGCCGGTGACCGCGCTGATCCGGCCGAGCGGGTCCAGCTCGAACGACCGCGTTCCGCCGGCGGCGTCGTGCATCGCGACGAGCAGGCCGTCTTCGCGGTAGTCGTAGGAGCGCCGGTGCACCAGGGCACCGCCGGCGCCCGCCACGGTCTGCGCGGCGAGCCGGCCCGCCGCGTCCCAGTGGCGGCGCAGGTCCGCGACACCCCATTCGCGCTGGACTTCCCGGCCGGCCTGGTCGCGGCGCAGGTGCATCGTGTGGCCGCCGACCCGCAGCCCGGTCGCGGCGCCGGTGCCGTCGTAGGCCCATTCGGTGGTCAGCCCGGACGGCAGGGTGCGCCGGGTCCGCCGGCCGAGCACGTCGTACTCCGACCGCACGGTCCGGCCGTTGCAGGTTTCGGTCAGCACCCGGCCGAGCGCGTCGTAGGTGAAGGTGACGTCCGCGTCGGCGTTGACCGCGCGCAGGAGCCGGCCGGCGGCGTCGTAGGTCCACCGGGTCACGTCGGCGCCGGCGCGCTGCTCGAGCACGCGGCCGAGGGCGTCGCGGGTGAACTCGAGCGTCTCGCCGGCGCCGTTCGTCCGGCTGATCAGGTTGCCCGCCGCGTCGTAGCCGTAGCGGAGCACCCGGCCGTCGAAGTCCCGCTCCTCCACGAGGTTCCCCGCCGCGTCGTGGCGGTACTCCCAGCGGCGCCCCTGCTCGTTGCGGACCGCGACGAGCCGCAGCTCGGTGTCGTGCGTGAACTCCATCCGGCTGCCGTCCGGCGCGATCCGCGCGGCCGGCAGGTCGAACGCCCCGACCTCGTGCAACGTCCGCGCGCCGGTGGCGTCGCGGTGCTCGCGCAGGTTGCCCTCGCCGTCGTAGGACCAGTGCTCGGTGCCACCGCCGGGGCGGGTCACGCGCAGCGGGAGGCCCTCGACGGTCCAGGCGTAGCGGGCCGTCTCGCCGGCCGGTCCGGTTTCGGCGACCAGGCGGCCGAAGCCGTCGTACTCGAACGTGCGGACCGCGCCGGTGGGCGAGGTGATCGACGTGGGCAGGCCCCGCGCGTCGGAGACGATGGTGGTCCGGCCGCCCGCCGGGTCGACGACCGTGGCGAGGTTCCCCGCGCCGTCGTAGCCGTAGGTCGTGCGGGCGCCCGCCGGGTCGACCGCGGCGACCAGTTCGCCGCGCTCGCCGTACTCCCGGATCGTGCTCGCGCCGTCGACGTCCACGGTCCGCACCGGCCGGTGTGCCTCGTCGTACTGCGCCGAGTCGCTGGTGCCGTCGGGGTAGCCGACGGCGACCAGGTCGCCGGCGTCGTCGTAGGTGTAGGTGGTCGCGCCGCCGAGCTCGTCGGTGCGGACGAGCAGCCGGTGGTGGCGGTCCCACTCGTAAGAGACCTCGTGCCCGAGCGGGTCGACCTCGCGGCTGACCTGCCCCCACTCGGTGAAGTGGTAGGTGATGGCGGCGCCGAGCGAGTTCGTCGCCCGCGTGGTGCGCGCGCCGGTGTCGTAGTCGAAGGTGTAGTCGAGGAACCCGCCGTCGCCTTCGGTGCGGACGCAGCGACCGGCGGTGTCGTAGTGGTAGCGGTAGGAGACGCCGTTGCGGTCGGTCCAGCCGGTGATCCGCCCGTCGGCGTCGTAGGAGAAGCGCAGCGGACGGCCGGAGGAGTTGACGACCTCGACGAGGTGGCGCGCGTCGTCGTAGCGGTAGCGGACGAGCGGGAGGTCGGCCGGGGTGCCGTCGGGCAGCCGGGCGCCGCCGGCCAGGCTGATGCCGGTGACGAGGCCGTCGGCGGACTCGACGGCGAGCCGGTAGCCGCCGGAGTGGCTGATCGCCGTCAGGACGCCGTCGGTCCGCTCGAAGTCCATCCGGGCGCCGGAACCGCGCAGCACGGCGGTCACCGGCCGCTCCGGACCGTCGGCCGGGGCGAAGAACAGGGTCTGCGACAGCTCCGGCATGGTGACGGTGAAGCCGCCGTCCGGGGTGCGGGCCAGTGGCCAGCGGGGCCCGAACTCGGGCAGCACCGGCTCGGTGGCGCCCGGCAGCGGGTAGGTCATCAGCGCGCCGTCCTCGGCGGCGAAGCTGATCCCCGCGTCGTCGACCTCGAGCCGCTGGTCCAAAGTGGACGCCCAGGTGCGCCCGAACGACCGGCCGCAGCGGTAGTCCGACAGGTGGGTGCGCGAGACGATCAGCGGGAGCGCGGCGCGCAGCTCGACGTCGGTCTGGGGCAGGAACATCCGCCCGCTCGCGACGTCGATGGGGTCACCGCAGTCGGGCAGGTCGCGGGTCGGGGTGGCGTTGTGCGGCGGGTTGGTGTTGCCGCCGCGGATGTCGCCGCCCTTCGCGCCCGACGCCGTCGTGCCGCCCGAGGACCCCTTGGGCGGGGGCGGCGTGCTGCCCGGGGTGTGGTCCGGGGCACCGCCCGGGGTGTGGTCGCCGGCGGGCGTGGTCGAGCCACCGCCCTTCGGGGGCGGCGAGTGGTCGCCCGAGGGAGTCGTCGTGTCGCCCTTCGGCGGCGGCGTGTGGGCACCGGACGGGGTCGTCGCGTCGCCGCCGTGCGGCTTCGGCGCCTTGGGCGTGGCGTCGATGGGGCCGACCTTGTGCGGGGTGGAGACCTTGCCGCCGCCTTTGAGGCCCTTCATCGCCTTCGCCGCGTCGCCGAACAGGTCTCCGGCCCGCTTCAGCAGGGGCATGAGCGCCTTCAACGCCGTGACCAGCCGCTTGACCAGGTCGGCGATCTTCGACGCCGTCTTCGCCACCGCGCCGATCACCTGCGGCACCACCCAGGTCAGCCCGATCCCGAGCGTGAACACGACCTGCAGCGCCCAGCTGATCAGGTGGCCGATGAGCTCCGCGATGATGTCCCGGACGAGGGCGCGCACCGCGGCCACGACCTCACCGGCGGTCTTCACCCCGCTCGAAGCGCCTTCACAGCCCTTCTGCGCGGACTCCAGCAGCGCGACCGCGTCCTGCGTCCGCTGCCGGTAGGCGTCCGCGGCCGGCCCGGTCCACGACTGCAGGTCGGCCTGCACCATGTCGCCGAGGTCGGTCCCGACGGCCTGCAGCTCCCCGGCGACGTTCTTCCAGGTCTCCGACTGGGCCGCGATCTCGTCCGCGTTGCCGGTGAGGCCGTCGAGCGCTTGCTTGAGCGGCCCGACGTGCTCCATCAGCCACGCCACGCCCGCCGCCAGGATGGCGCCGAACGGGTCCATCGCCATGGACAGCGCGTCCAGCGCGGTCCCGACCGCGCCCATGGCGACCGAGGCCCAGTCCCCGCTCTCGATGGCGGACTTCAGGTCGTTCGCGCTTTCCAGCAGGGAGATGCCGGTGTAGGGCTTGGTCGAGTCCTGGGGCTGCGCAACGAGCGGGTTGGTCACCCGATCATGCTAGCGACCCGGCTCCGGCGGTCACCGCCCGTCATCGCGGGGTGCGCCAAAGACTCCGGAAGGACGTACCAAAGGGGCAGGCGCCGGCCGGCTACGGGTGCGGATCCCCGGTCTTCCCGCCGCCTCAGGCGAGCGACGGCTCGGCGTCCGCGGCCTCGGGCTCCAGCGCGCTTTCGCTCTCGGTGCCGTACTGCTCACGCACCTCTTCGACGACGACGGCGATCCGGCCCAGCCGGTCCAGCACCTCCTGGTGGGCCGCGCGGATGGCGGCGGCCTGCTCCTCCGCGCGGGAGATGATCAGCTGCGCCTCACGCTGTGCGGCCCGCTCGATCTCCGCACGGGACGCCTCCGCCTCGGCGACCGCCTTCTCCGCGGCCGCCCGGAGTTCGTCGCTGTCCTTGCGGGCCTGGTCCTTGATCTCCGCCGCCTCGGTCTTCGCGACCTGGAGGATCTTTTCGATCCGGCGGCCCAGCCCGGCGGCCTCGTCCGGTTCGCCGGCCCGCGGCGCGGGCACCTGGGCTTTCGCCAGCCGGCGTTCCGCGACCCGCCGCGCCTTCTCGTGCCGGTCTATGCGCTTCTCCGCGCCCCGCACGTATTCGTCCACCTGACGGCGATCGTAGCCCCGCAGCACGATCGGAAACCGGACGTCGGACTCGGGCAGCGTTTCGGCAACCGTGTTCTCCATTCCCCGAGTGTCGGCAAGAACGGGACGACCGGCAATTCGAAATCGGACACAGAATCCACCAAAAGGGCCGTTTGACGGCCCCGCAAGCGGTATTTCACCCGGACGGTCAGGCGGTTCCCGGGTTCGTCACGTAAGGAGCGGTGTCCCACGGCGCGCCGGTGAAGAACCGGACGGTCAGATCGGCGACGTCGGCGGCGCGTTCCAGGACCACCCAGTGGTCGGAATCCCTGATGGCGGCGAACCGGCTGCCGCGGATCGTGGCCGCGAAGGCACGCTGCCGCTCCGGGGTGGTGATGGAGTCGTGCTCGCCGGTGAACACCAGGGCGGGCACCCCGGACAGGCCGCCGCCGAAGGACGGGCTGCTGATCAGCGAGCGCTGCAGGTAGCCCAGCACGTCGGGCACCTGGACGGCGACGTGCTGCATGGAACGCTTGACGTAGCGGTACACCAGCGACCGCCGGGGGATGTGGCGGTCCTCGTCGAGGCACAGCTGCATCCGCGCGGCCACCGCGGCGAACTTCTCGGTGTCACCCCGCTCGAGGTGGGCGGCCGCCAGCCGCAACGACTCCCGCTGCGCGGCGCTCGTGTGCGAAACCACGCCGCCGAGCATCAGCCGCGCGATGCGGTCCGGATTGCGCTGGGCGCAGCCGAACGCCAGTTCCGCGCCGTAGGAATACCCGAACAGGTTGACCCGCGGGGCGGCGAGGTCGTCGAGGATCCGGTCGACCGCGGCGCCGGCGAACTCCGTGCCGGCCCCGGGCGGCAGCGGGTCGGACGACCCCACGCCCGGCAGGTCCGCCGTCACGAAGTCCGCCACCGGGGTGATCCGGTCCTCCATGTGCGGCCAGCCGCGGCTGCCCTGGAACCCGCCGCCGAGCACGACCACCGGTTCCGTCCGCGGATCGGGCTGCCGGAGGAGCCGGTAGCTGAACCGGGTTCCGCCGAGGGTGAGCGGACGGACGTCTTCTTCCCGCATGATCTCCTTGCTCAGCAGCTCTTCGTGAGGACGAGAGCGGCGTTGTGGCCGCCGAAGCCCATCGACGTCTTGACCGCGCACTCGAACGCGGCCGGCCGCGCTTCCTTCGCGACGACGTCGACCGGGATCCGGATGTCCCGGGTCCGGAAGTTGGCCGTGGGCGGCACCAGCTGCCGTTCGAGGGCCAGCACGGTGAGCGCGGTCTCGATGCCGCCCGCCGCGCCGAGCGCGTGCCCGGTCATCGCCTTGGTCGAGGTCACCAGCGGCCGGTCGCCGAGGACCCGGTGCAGCACGGTGGCCTCGATCAGGTCGTTCATCACGGTGGACGTGCCGTGGGCGTTGACGTGGCCGACGTCGGCGGCCGCCACGCCCGCGTCGGCCAGCGCGGTCCGCAGCGCCCGGTCGATCCCGGCGCCTTCGGGGTCCGGCGCCACCGCCGCGTAGGCGTCGCTGGTGGCACCGTAACCCGCGAGGCCGGCCCGGATCCGCGCGCCGCGCGCCGCGGCGTGCTCGGGCCGCTCCAGCACGACGAGCCCGGCGCCCTCCCCCACCACGAAACCGTCGCGGTCGGCGTCGAACGGGCGGCACGCCGTCGCCGGGTCGTCCCGGCGGGTGGACACCGCCCGCATCTGGCAGGCGCTGGCGAGCAGCAGCCGGGAGCAGACGGATTCGGCGCCGCCGGCGATGACGACGTCGCACGCTCCGGCGCGCAGCAGCTGCAGCGCGGTCCCGATCGCGACGGTGCCCGAAGAACACGCGGTGGACACGCTCAGGCTCGGCCCGCGGGCGCCGAGGTCCATGCACACGCTGCTGGCGGCGCTGTTCACCGTGGTCATCGGCGCGAGTTTCGGCGACACCCGCCGGACGCCCTTTTCCGCGAGCACCGCGCTCTGCTGGTCGTAGAACGGGAGGCCGCCGTGGGCGGACCCGATGACGACCGCGACGCGGTCCGATTCCCACACCGCGGTGTCGAGGCCGGCGTCGGCCACCGCTTCCCGGGCCGCGATCACGGCCAGCTGGGAGAACCGGTCCATCATCCGCACGGCCGGTACGCCCAGCACGCTCGCGGGGTCGAGATCGTCGATCGTGTAGAGGAAATCGCACGACAGCCCCTGCAGTTCCGCGCGGTGGCGGACGTTCGGAGCGGTCCCGGACCGGGTCACGCCCCGCCACGCGGACTCGGCGCCGACACCCGCCGCGGTGACCAGGCCCAGTCCCGTCACCGCTGCGGCCGGACGCGCCGTCACCGCGCGGTCTCGACGACGGTGGCCAGCTGCCCCACGGTTTCCCGGGACGTCAGCTCGACGTCTTCGAGGTCGACGTCCAGGCGTTCCTCGAGCAGCACGCGCAGTTCCTCCAGCGCAAGGGAATCCAGTCCCAGGTCGTGCAGCGAGGCTTCGGCACGCACATCCCGCGGTTCGACACCGAAGTTGCGGTGCAGGAGCGTGGTGATCTCTTCGGTGACGGTCACTCTGCTGTGGACTCCCATCCGGTTTCCGCGCGGCCGCCGGTGCGCGGCCGCACGCGGTGGGGATCGGTGCACGTCCGGCGCCGATCCCCACCGGCGTTCCGCGGTGGCTCAGTGACCCTGGCCGGTCCCGCCGTCGGACTGGCCGCCGGCGGCGCAGTTGAGCGGGCTCTTGCCCTCGGCCGCGCTGCTGCCCGACAGGATCGGCACGTCGACGCCGTTCAGGACGTCGTCTACCGGCACCTGGACGCCGAGGACGTTCACCTCGTCGTCGCAGATCCCGACCGTGGCCTCGACGTTGTGCAGCACGTCGGTGTTGTTCAGGTTCAGCAGGCTGAACTGGCTGAGGGAATCGGAATCGCCGTGGTGCACGTATCCGTCCGTGGTGTCGGCGGAGGCGACCCCACCGGCGAGGAACGCGCCGGCCCCCAGGGCGGCGGTGACGGCAAAGACCTTCTTCAACATGCGGGAGACTCCTCGGAAATCACGAATCGGGAACAGCCGCGTTCTACGCCGCGGGCGAGCAGAAATTACTGCGACGCCCGGGCGGCTTTCCACTTCGGAACACCATCGAGTGAGCACCGCGGGCCACTGACCGCGCGGTCGTTGCCTCGATCGTGGCAACCGCGGAATCGGCGCCGCGCCGCGCCGGCGGGGCCGGGTGGTAGGAACGGGGCATGGTCACGCTGGATCGGCTGGTGAACGTCCTCGGCGGGTACGGCGTCCGGTTGTGCTGCTGCCCGGTCTCCCGGGACGTGCCGGTGCGCGACGTGGTGGTGCGGGATCCCGAAGAGCACCGCGAACTGCGCGGGGACGTGTACCTCGCCGTGGGCGCGGAGTCCGTCGGCGCGGCGGTGGACCTGGCCGCCGCGGCGCGGGCCTGCGCCGTGCTGGTCCGGGGCACCGCCACGCCGGGCCCGGAAGTGCTCGCGGCCGCCGGAGCTGCCGAGGTCGCGGTGCTCGTCGTCGACCCGGAGGTGTCGTGGGGCCAGCTGGCCGGGGTGGTCTACGGACTGGTGCTGGAAGGGCGGGAAACCGAGTCCGGACGCGGGCCGACCGACCTGTTCGCGCTGGCGGACAGCCTGGCGGACGCCCTCGGCAGCACGGTGACCATCGAGGACCGGCTGTCCCGCGTCCTGGCTTACTCCAGCCTGTAGCACGGCAGGTCGACGTCCCCGGCGGCGCCGGGGTCCGGCTCGACGGCCGGCGGTACACCGACCCGGGGCGCTTCGCCGAGTCACTGGCGCGTTCGGTCGTCAGCCGCGGCGGCACCATCCGCCACCGGTTCGCCGTCACCTCGGTGCGCCCGCACCCGCACGCGGTCGCCGTGCGGTCGGCCGCCGGGCAGACGCTGTCCGCCCACGCCGTCGTCCTGGCGACCGGGGCCTGGCTGGGCGAGCTCGGCCGCCGGTTCGGTGTCACCGTCGGAGTGCGTGCCGGGCGGGGCTGCTCCTTCACCGTGCCGACGGACCGCCCGGTGCCGAACCCGCTCAACCTGCCCGGCGTCCGGGTGGCCCGCACGCCGTACCGCCGGGGTCTGCGGGTGGCCGGGACGATGGAGTTCCGGCACCCGGACGCCCCGCTCGACGACGCCCGGGGCCGGGCCGCCTCCCCCTCGTCCGGCCCCCACGGACGTCCGGAAGGAGATCACCATGACGACCTCGGCCCGCCCGTGGCTGACGCCCCGCACCCACCGCGACCTGCTCGCCGAGCGCGCCGACCTGGTCCGCGCGCGGAGCACCGGCGACGATCCCGACAGCATCGTGCAGAACCGCCACCGGCGGGCCCGGATCCGCCGGATCGACCACATCCTGCGCGCGGCCGTGGTCGGCGAGGACCCGCCCGACGACGGGATCGCCGAACCGGGCATGGTGCTCACCGTCCGGTACGACGGCACGGACACCGCCGAGACGTTCCTGCTCGGCGTGCGCACCGGAACGAAACAGGACGACCTCGAGGTCTGCTCCCCGGACTCCCCGCTGGGCCGGGCACTGGCCGGGGCGCGGCCGGGCGAGGAGCGGACCCACCGGGTGCCGGGCGGCGCCACGGTCCGCGTCATACTCGTCGACGCGCAGCCCTACGGGAAGTTCCGGCGGCCGGCCCGGTAGCCGCCGGAGGTCTCTCAGCGTCCTCACAGCACGGATGCGAAAGGGTTCGGCGCCGTCCGTTCGTGTTGGAGGTTTTGTGGAGGACCCGCTCACCCGGCGCCGCCTGTTCGGGGTGGCGCTGGGCGCTGCCGCGCTCACCGCGTGCTCGGCACCCGGGCCGGCACCGGCTCCGGCCGCTCCGGTTCCCCGATCGGCGACGCCGTCTTCGAGCGCGCCCCCGCCGTCGCCATCGTCGTCGTCGCCGCGGCCGCAGGGACCGGCCACCGAGCTCGTCCGCTCGTCCTCGGGACGGCCGCAGGTCGCGCTGACGTTCCACGGTGCGGGTGATCTCCAGGTCACCCGCCAGGTGCTGGACGTCGTGCACCAGCACGGCGCGCGGATCACCGTGCTGGCGGTGGGCACGTGGCTCGCCGAGCACCCGGACGCCGCCCGGATGGTCCGCGACGGCGGGCACGAACTGGGCAACCACACCTGGAGCCACCCCGCGCTCTCGGGCTACAAACCGGAGCCGATGTACGCGGAGATCCAGCGCTGCCGGGACAAACTGGCCGAACTGACCGGCTCGCCGGGTGCCTTCTTCCGGCAGTCCCAGGGCCAGCACGCCACACCGGAAGAACTCACCGAAGCAGGCAAGGCGGGGTACGCGCGAGTGCTGTCCTACGACATCGATTCGCTGGACTGGAAGGACCCCGGGCCGGCCGCCATCCGCGCCGCGGTGGCGAAGGCGCGCGCGGGCAGCGTGGTCAGCATGCACCTCGGGCACCCGGGCACGGTCGCCGCGCTCCCCGGCATCCTGACCGCACTGGCGGACCGCGGCCTCACCCCGGTCACCGCGTCGGAACTGCTGGCGTAGCGATGCGCGTCCGGCTGACCGCCGTGGTCTTCAGCACCGTCCTCAGTGCCCTGCTCGCCGGCTGTTCCTCGGACAGCGGCTCGTCCATGCCCGGTATGCCGGACATGAGCGGCGGCCCGGGCACGTCCGTGCCCCACCTGCCCACCCCGCCGGCGCCGGCGGGGAACCCGCTGCCCGGCATGCCCGCCGTCACCGACGCGCACGACGTCGACGCCGCGGCGGGCGCCGGGATGCTCTCGCCCGCGGTCGCCGGCGACAAGCCACTGGTCTACGTGCCGCACAGCGGCTCGGGCGACGTCTGGGTGATCGACCCGGCGAACTTCCACGTCGTCGGGAAGTACCCGGCCGGCAAGGAACTGCAGCACGTGGTGCCGTCGTGGGACCTGCACACGCTGTACGCCACCGACGACCGCGCCGACCACGTGCTGCCGTTCGACCCGAAGACCGGCCTGCCCGGCAAGGCGTTCCCGGTGGTGGATCCGTACAACATGTACTTCACCCCGGACGGGCGGTACGCGATCTCGGTGGCGGAGCGGCTGCGCAAGCTGGTCTGGTACGACCCGCACACGTGGCAGGAGCACGACGAAACGCCCGTCCCGGAGTGCACGGGGGTCGACCACGCCGACTTCTCCCCCGACGGCCGCACGGCGGTCTTCACGTGCGAGTTCGCGGGCCGGGTCGCGGTGGTCGACGTGGCTTCGCACCACCTGCTGCGGATGATCGACATGCCGCACCGCAACACGCACATGGGCCCGCAGGACATCAAGCTCGCGCCCGACGGCTCGGTGTACTACATCGCGGACTCCGACGCGAACGGCCTCTGGGTCCTCGACGGCGCGGCGACGAAGGTGCTGCGGTTCATCCCGACCGGCAAAGGTGCGCACGGGCTCTACCTGTCGCGGGACGCGAAGCAGCTGTACGTGACCAACAGGCACGAAGGCAGCGTCAGCGTCCTCGACGCCTACACCGGCGCGCCGGTGACGGTGTGGCACATCCCGGGCGGCGGCAGCCCGGACATGGGCAACGTGACCGCCGACGGCACGCAGCTGTGGCTTTCCGGGCGCTACGACCGGGTCGTCTACGTCCTGTCCACAAAGGATGGTGCGCTGCTGGCCAGGATCCCGGTCGGGAACGAGCCGCACGGCCTGTGCGTCTGGCCGCAGCCGGGCCGGTATTCCCTGGGCCACACGGGCATCATGCGGTAGCCGGGCGTCCTCAGCGTCCGCTCAACCGGTTCGTTCTCTTGGTCGAAGGAGGGACCGCATGCGTCGGGCGAAGTGGGTGGCGCTCGGCGCCTTGATGGCCTTGCTGACCGGCTGCGGCGCCGAGCCTCCGGCGGTGACCCCGTCGGCGTCGGTGCCTTCGTCGTCGTCGTCGGCTTCGGCTTCGGCGGGCCGGAACCAGGATCCGGCCCGGTTCGCCCCCCAGGTGCGGACGCGGGCCGCCGAAGCGGGCGTGTCACCCCGGCTGCTGATGGCGATCCTCTACAACGAGTCGTACAAGCCCCACGACCCCGAGCTCGAGCGGGCGTGGCAGAACGTCAAGCCGGACGCGGCTTTCGGCGTCGCGAACATGCACCGGGCCACGTTCGACCAGACCAAGGAGGGCCGCGCGTTCGCCGCCCGCGACTGGCAGGAGCTCCCCGACGACCCGGACCTGGCGATCCGCTCGGCGGCGTGGTACCTGCACGACCTGGCCGCCCAGCTCCCGGCGAAGCACCCGAGCGGTCTCACCACCGACGAACTGCTCGCGCTCGGCTACAACGCCGGTCCGGGCAACATGAAGGCGTTCGCCCGCGGCACCCGGCCGGGTGCTCAGGCACAGACCTATTTGGACACCCTGCGGAGCAACTGGGCCAAGGCGGACGCCGCACTGGGACAGCGGTAACGCGCGGGAAGGAAACCCCGCCAGTGGCGAAACGGTCAGAGGGCGATTCCCTCCTGCCCGCTGTCGAGGTGAGGTGGTTCATCTTCTTCGATTCTGTCCGGGTGCGGCAAACCGTCTTCATCGACCTGAAGTGAATCCGCCGGGTTCGGTTCGAACTCAGTCGGAGCAATCCACGGTAGATCCTCGGGTGACCCGGGAATCGCGGTCCAGCTTGATTCGACCGTGCAGAGCTCCTCCGCCGACTGGTCGCGGCCGGCCTCCGAACCGATCCCGGACAGGTCCGACAACGAGGCACCGGTGCCGAGAATGAGTCTGTCGTCCGGAAGGCGCGGTTGCGTTTGCGGAGTTCTGTCGGCAAAATCGGCCGGCGATTCCGGCCCGGCTGACGCAGCCGGGGCGGACTCCGCGGAAGTCTTCGGTTCGAAGCTGTCACCTTCGTTGCAGTCGGGCTCGGGTGCCGCCTGCCGATCATCGTCCGCCAGGCGCCAACCCGGCGGGAAATCCGTCGCCGAACCGCGGTCGCGCTCTCGGGTTCGTCGCCGGACATCTTCGGCCTGGCGGTTCTTCCCTGGGGGCGTCGGTACCGGCCTTGCCCGCTCCGGCTTGACCGGAGCAGGCGCCTCCGGGTTCGCTCCGGGTGAAGGCTTCTCGGTCGCAGGCGAAGCATCGACCTCCAGCTCGGCAACGACCGCGGTATCGGCGGCCTTCGGCTCCACCACGTCACCCCGTCGCCACAACGGCTGTGGCAAGGCATCCGGTTCCAGCAGCGAGATCGGGTCGGGGTTCGATCTTGGTGGCATCGGATCGACCGTCGACCAGGGCCCGGGAGGTTTGCCCGGCCCCGGCCCCGGGCCCTCTTGAAGCCGACGACCGAACTCGTTCTCGCTGAATTGCTTCATCATGCCGGCGAGATACGCGCAGTCGGCCGGCTCACCGTTCGCGGCTTCGGCCAGCACCCCGACGACTTGAACCCTCGTCGCCCATGCGTCGACACCGCCCAGCCGCGCGAACAGCCAGCCGGCCACCAGCTTGCCGATGACCTTGGCCAGGGGAAGGGGCAGCCCCAGCTGGTGCAGCAAGGTGATGACGACAGCCGTCGCGACGATCCTCCGCAGATCTCCGGTCAGGAGCTTCACAAGCGTGGCGACGTCGCCGACGGCGAGCACGGACCCACCGGCCGCGTCGCGGCGGAGGGCCGTCCACATCTCCGGCCGGAAGAACCGGAGCGCCTGCTTCTGAGGATCCTCGTACGGATCTTCGACCATCACGCTGACGACGGCGTCGATCACCTTGCTGCGGCTCCGGCGGTTCGGGTGCCCGCCCGGGTCGTGCTTCGCCCTGCCCATGCTCAAGACTGTGCGCGCCGGACGCCCCGGATACAACCGCCGAAGACGGCGGTACGCGGCCCGGCAGCCGGGCTTCAGCCCGAGACGATCCGCCGGAAGGTCTCCCGCTCCCGGCGCGAAAGCGGCACCCGCAGAACGTCGACCTCCGGCCGGGGCAGCGGCACCCCCATTCCCGGTTCGAACGGCGGGACCGGCGGCACGAAGACCCAGCCGAACCCCGTCAATGCCCGGGCGAGTGCGCGGACCATCCGCTTCATCGTGCCCCCTTCAGGAGACCGTCACCGGGTGGCGGACGACCGCGCCGAACAGGTAGCCCTGCGTGTTGTACGGTGCGACGTCCGGCTGGCTCGCGCCGGTGATGTCGGTGGCCCGGGCGCGCAGCGTGTACGGGCCGGCCGTGCGCGGCCGCCACGGGAACTCCCACTGCCGCCAGCCGCGGTCGGGCGCCGGGCCGATCGGCTTGGCGGGCTGCCACGTGACGCCGTCCGTGCTCACCTCGACGCGGCGGATGCGGCCGTGGCCCGACCAGGAACGGCCGCGCAGCACCTGCCGCTGCCCGGCCGGCAGCGTTGCGCCCCACGGGAGCTCGAACGCGCTCTTCACCACCTGCTCGGTCACCAGCGTGCCCTCGGGCGGGTAGTCCGGGCCCAGCAGGCGGTAGAACTGCGTGCTCCACGGCGACACCAGCGGCGTCGCCGACACCTCGATGCGGCCGAGCCACTTGACCGAGGAGATGCCGGCCCACGACGGCACCACCAGCCGCACCGGGAAACCGTGGTCGGGCGGCAGCGGCTGCCCGTTCATCTCGTACGCCAGCAGGACGTCTTCCAGCGCCTTGGCCACCGGCAGCGGCCGGCGCACCTTGCCGAGGTTCACCCCGCCCGTGACGTAGTCCGGGTCGAGGCCTTCCGGGAGCACGTCCACCGCGTCACGGGACAGCCCGGCCCGCGCGAGCACCGTCGCCAGCCGGACGCCGCGCCAGCGGGCGACGCCGACCGCGCCGAGCTTCCACGCCGTTCCGCTGACGCTCTGGCCCTGCTGGGCGGCGAAGAAACTCCGTCCGTTGCCCGCACACTCGATGAACGCCGTGATCGTCTCCGACGGCAGTGCGCGCAGCTCCCGGTAGCCGAACTCGACCGGCCCGCCGCGCAATCCGGAGCCGAACAGCCGCAGCCGCCAGCCGGCGGCGTCCAGGACCGGCGTCGACGTGTGGTCGCGGACGAAGAACCGGTCGATCGGGGTCAGGTAGCCCTGCCCGCGCATCGCTTCCCAGCGCATCTCGGCGTTGGTGCCGTAGACGTCGAACAGCTCCGGCGGCAGCGGCTTGACGATCGGGCTCGCGGCCGACGCCGCCGGGGTCGCCGCGGCGGCCGCGGCCAGCGCGAGGCCGCCGGCCGCCGTCAGGCGCAGCACGGTGCGCCGGTTCAGTCCCGGCATGCGCGCCTGGCCGGTCTGCCACTGCGCGAGGCGCACCCGGTCGTAGGCGGTCTCTTCGGTCAACGCCGTCATGCGGGGCATTCTCGGGATCACCGCTGCCCGCGGCCAGGGCGTCCACCCTGCGGAACGGTTTTATTCCCGGGCCCCGCCGCCGTCCCAGCAGCTGATCGCGCGCGCCCGGACCGCGGAATCCGGCGCACACTGCGGACAGAGCCGAGGAGAAAGGGGAACGCGGGAATGGCACCAGGAACGGGACCGCGGATCGCCGTCGCGCTGGACGGAGCAGGCTGGCACCCCGCCGCATGGCGGGAACCCGGCGCCCGGCCCCGGGAGCTGCTCACCGCCGGCTACTGGACCGACGTGGTCCGCGAAGCCGAGGCGGGCAAGCTGGACTTCGTCACGCTCGAAGACTCGCTGGCCCTGCAGACGGTGAGCTACCTCGACCGGCCCGGCGAGCGCACCGACATCGTCCAGGGCCGCCTGGACGCCGTGCTCATCGCCGCCCGCGTCGCGCCGCTGACCTCGCACATCGGGCTCGTGCCGACCGCGGTGGTCACCCACACCGAGCCGTTCCACCTGTCGAAGGCCATCGCCACCCTCGACTACGTCAGCACCGGGCGCGCCGGCGTGCGGGTGCAGGTCGCCGGGCGCGCGGACGACAACCGGCACTTCGGACGGCGGGAATTCGGCGAGTTCCGGCTCGAGGACTCCGCCGAGCCGGACAAGCCGAGCCCGCTGGCGGACCTCTTCGACGAAGCCGCGGACTACGTCGAGGTGCTGCGCCGGTTGTGGGACAGCTGGGAGGACGACGCCGAAATCCGCGACGTCGCCACCGGCCGGTTCGTCGACCGCGAGAAGCTGCACTACATCGACTTCAGCGGCCGCTGGTTCTCGGTCAAGGGCCCGTCGATCACGCCGCGGCCGCCGCAGGGCCAGCCGCTGGTCACCGCGCTCGCCCACGCCGCGATCCCCTACCGGCTGGCGGCCCGCTCCGCCGACGTCGTCCACGTGACTCCGTTCGACCGCGCGCAGGCGGCCGCGATCGTCGCCGAAGTCCGGCACGAGCAGGACCGCGCCGGCCGCGGCGGCGAGACGCTGCACGTCTTCGGGGACGTCGTCGTGTTCCTCGACGAGACCGAGCAGGCGGCCGCGGACCGCAAGGCCCGGCTCGACGACCGGTTCGGCGCGCAGTACACCTCGGACGCGCACATCTTCACCGGCACCCCGGCCGGGCTGGCCGACCTGCTGCTCGACTGGCAGGCCGCCGGGCTCTCCGGCTTCCGGCTGCGGCCGGGCGCGGTCCCGCACGACCTGACCGCGATCACCCGGGGCCTGGTGCCCGAACTGCGGTCCCGCGGCGCTTTCCGCACCGAGTACGAAGCCGGCACCCTGCGCGGGCTGCTCGGGCTTTCCCGGCCCGCCAACCGCTACACCGCCGTCTGAGGAGGCCCGAGATGACCCGGAAGCAGATCCACCTCGCGGCGCACTTCCCCGGCGTCAACAACACGACCGTGTGGAGCGACCCCGAAGCCGGCAGCCACATCGAGTTCAGCTCCTTCGTCAAGCTCGCGCAGACCGCCGAGCGCGCGAAGTTCGACTTCTTCTTCCTGGCCGAAGGCCTGCGGCTGCGCGAGCAGAACGGGCAGATCTACGACCTCGACGTCGTCGGCCGCCCGGACACCTTCACCGTGCTCTCCGCGCTGGCCGCGGTCACCGAGCGGCTGGGGCTGGCCGGCACGATCAACTCGACGTTCAACGAGCCGTTCGAGGTGGCCCGGCAGTTCGCTTCGCTGGACCACCTGTCCGCCGGGCGCGCCGCGTGGAACGTCGTCACGTCGTGGGACGCCTTCACCGGCGAGAACTTCCGCCGCGGCGGGTTCCTGCCCCAGGACCAGCGCTACGAGCGCGCCGAGACGTTCCTGCGGACCGCCTGGGAGCTGTTCGACTCCTGGCGCGGCGACGAGATCGCCGCCGACGCCGGCCGCGGCGTGTTCCTGGGCGACCCCCGGGCCGGCGCGTTCGCCCACCACGACCGGCACTTCGACATCGAGGGCCGGTTCCCGGTGCCGCGCAGCCCGCAGGGCCGCCCGGTGATCATCCAGGCCGGCGACTCCGACGAGGGCCGCGAATTCGCCGCGGCGACCGCCGACGCGATCTTCAGCCGCTACGGCACCCTCGAAGCCGGGCAGGCGTTCTACGCCGACGTCAAGGGCCGGCTGGCGAAGTACGGCCGCACGCCGGAGCAGCTGGTGATCCTGCCCGCGGCGACCTTCGTGCTCGGCGACACCGACGCCGACGCCCACGAACGCGCCCACGTCGTGCGGCGGCAGCAGGTCAGCGCGCAGACCGCGATCAAGTTCCTCGAGCAGGTGTGGAACACCGACCTGTCCGGCCACGACCCGGACGGCCCGCTGCCGTCGACCGATCCCGTGGTCGGCGAGTCGACGATCGCCCCGGGGCGCGCCAGCGTCCGCATGTACCGCGACCCGGTCGCCACGGCCCGCGAATGGCGGCAGCTCGCCGAGGCGAAGAACCTTTCCACCCGTGACCTGATCATCGAGGTCACCGGCCGCCAGACGTTCATCGGGTCCCCGTCGACGGTGGCGGCGTCGATCGACGACCTGGTCCAGGCGGACGCGAGCGACGGCTTCATCCTGGTCCCGCACGTCACCCCGGGCGGGCTCGACGAGTTCGCCGACAAGGTGGTCCCGCTGCTGCAGGAGCGCGGCTCGTTCCGGACCGAGTACACCGGCTCGACGCTGCGTTCCCACCTCGGGCTCGACGGCTGACGACCACCGGGTTCGAGCACCACGCGAACGACGCCGCCCCGGCATCGAGCTGCCGGGGCGGCGTCGCTTTCCGGGCCGGCGCACCGGCCCCGGTCACTCCTGCGCGTCGGTGGGCAGCTCCGGTGGTGCCTGCAGGTCGTGGGCGCGGAACAGCACGGCGTGCTCGACCCCCATGGCCTTGCCGCTCATCGCGGCGAACTCCGCGAGGAACTCCGCCGGGGCCGGGTGGTCCGGGAGCGCGGCCAGGTACGCGGCGTGGGCCTCGAGCGAGGCCACGCCGCGGCGCAGCGGCTCGCCGGTGACGTCGACGCCGTGGGTGGCGTCCGGGCCGCCGGGGGTGAGGTACCAGCGCACGGAATGCGGTTCGAGCCCTTCGTCCTCGACCTGGTCCGCGAAGATCCACCGGTTGCCCGCGTCGCGGATCGCGTCGAGCGTCGCGAGCCCGGCCGCGCGGTGGTCGGCCTGGTCGAAGCCGTAGGGCGTGAGCACTTCGAAGCCGGCGCCGAAGACGGCGTCGGGCTTGAACCGGCGGATCTCGCGGCAGATGTCCCGGCGCAGGTCGAGGCCGTAGACCAGGACGCCGTCCGGGTGCGCCAGCACGGTCAGGTGCTCGACGCCGACGGCCGCGCAAGCGGCCTCCTGCTCGGCGACGCGCAGGCGGGCCGTCTCCTCCGGCGGGTTCGGCATGCCGGCTTCACCGCGGGTGAGCAGGAGGTAGCCGACCTCGATGCCGCGTGACGTCCAGCGGGCGACGGCCGCGGACGTGCCGTACTCCATGTCGTCGGGGTGGGCGACGACGCAGAGCACGCGCCGGAAAGTGTCCTCGGGAAGGGCAGGCAAAGTCATGCCGGCCATCTTGCCCCATTCGGGTCAGGGGATCATCCGTTCGCCGCAAGCACCCGAACGGATCTCCGAGCCGGACCGCGGAAGAATGGGACGCCTCGCACCGCGGAAATCGTGATCGAAAACCGCTCCGACGACGTGTTCGCCCCCGCTAGTGGTGCGCCGATTCGGTGTCACATCAGGAAGACAACACAGCGGACAATCACCCGAAAGAATTGGACAGAAGCAGGTCAACCGCCCTCTCCCGCGCCCTTCCGGTTGCCCTGCGGCATATCTGTGTCTTACCGTGACCAAGTCGCTACGGGGAGGGACAAATGGGTTTTCACACGATTCCGGAGGCACTGCGTTCCGCGCGCAGATCTGCGGGTGACGCGGTGGCCGAATTGCGGGGCGCCGACTGCGGGGAGCCGATCCGCGGGCTGGCGACGGCCATGCCGGGCGGCACCACCGCCGGGACCGCCCCCGCCACGGGCGAGGCGTGGACGACGACGTTCCGGTCCTGGTGCGCCGACGCCGAGACCCAGGCCGAAAGCCTGGCCACGGCCGCCGACCGCTACCAGGCCACCGACCGGGCCGGCCGCGACGACCTGGCCGGCGCCGGATCCCTGCGGGGCCCGCGCTGATGGTTTCGCTTTCCGACGTCAAGCGGTGGAACACCGCCCGGCTCGACGAAATCCACGCGACGATCCGCCGCCGGCTGGACGTGCTGGTCCACTCCGGTGACGACTACGGCAGAACCGTTCCCGTCGACGGCTGGGCGGGGCCGGCCGCCGACACCGCGGCGTCCGCGCACCGGGCGCTGATGGCCCGCATCGACAAGCTGGCGGCCGGGGCGGGCATCATCGGCAAGGCCGTCGCCCAGGCGGCCGACGCCATCACCGGCGTGCAGCGCGCCGTGGCCGACGCCGAGGAGTACGCCCGCAAGTACGGCTACCGCATCTCGGACACCGGCGCGGTCACCGACACCTTCCCCGCCGGACAGCCGCCACCGGAGTTCGACCCCGGCGACCGGGCCCGGGCCCACCGGCAGGTCGTCGACGACATCACCCAGGCCCTGCGCACCGCCGACGACATCGACCAGGACCTCGCCGCCGTCCTGGAACGCGCCGAAGCGGGCGAGTTCGGCACCGGCGACGAACCCACCGTGGCCGCCGCGGCCGCGGCCGGCGCCGTCGATCCCGGGCTCACCCTGCCCGAACCGCCGCCGAACGCGACGCCGTCCCAGACCGCCGCGTGGTGGGCCAGCCTGTCGCCCGCCGGCCGGGCGATCCTCCTGCACGACCGGCCGGCCGCGCTCGGCGCCATGGACGGCCTCCCCGCCGACGTCCGCGACAAGGCCAACCGCGCGGTGTTCGGCCGGCAGTACACCGACCTGCAGCACCGGCGCGAAGACCTGCGCAACCGCATGACCGCACTGGACCGGGCCGATCCGGCTAAGCAGAGCGAGTACTTCGACCTCGAACGCGAAGCGGCCGCCGTCGACAAGAAGCTGCAGGGACTCGACGCGATCGACGAGCGGCTCGCCCGCCCGCTGCCCGGCCAGCCACCCGCGTACCTGCTCGGCCTCGACACCGCCGGCGCCGGCCACGCCATCGTCGCCATCGGCAACCCCGACCACGCCCGGAACGTCGCCACCTACGTCCCCGGCACCTACGCCGGGCTCGACGGCTTCGCCACCGACCTCCAGCGGGCCGACATCATGAACCAGAGCGCCGGCCGGCTCAACCCGGTGCCGACCTCGGTCATCACCTGGGCCGGTTACGACGCGCCGCAGAGCATCGTCCCCGACGCCGCCAGCACGAGCTTCGCCGATCACGCCGAGCCCGGGCTGCGCCGCTTCCAGGACGGCCTCGGCGCCAGCCACGACCCGATCCCGGTCAACTCGACGGTGATCGGCCACAGCTACGGCACCACCGTCGTCGGCCAGACCGCCCGCGACCTCGGCCTGCCCGCGGACAACCTCGTCCTGGTCGCCAGCCCCGGCGCCGGCGTGCAGCACGCCGGCGACCTGCACCTCGACGGCGTCCCGGCCGGTCAGGTGGGCCACCACGTGTACGCGACCAAGTCGGCGGTGGACCCGGTGCCCGCGTTCACGAACTTCGGCACCCCGGCGCTCGACCGCGTCGACCCGCTGGGCCCGGACCCGACGACCGGCTGGTTCGGCGGCCGCTCCTTCCCGTCGGACCCGACGGCGGGCCACAGCGATTACTGGACGCCGGGTTCCCCGTCGCTGCGCGGAATGGCCACCGTCATCGCGGGCGCACCGTGACAGCTCCGAGCCGAGGACCCGCCAGGGCGCCGGACTTCCTCCGGTCGCTGCTGCTCCTCGCGGTACTGCTGGCCGCCACGGCCGGATGCGGAGACGACATGAAACCTGCCCTTTCCCTGGCCGAGGCCCGCGACGCCGCGGCCGCCCAGATCCGCGAGGCCGCCGCGGGCACCTTCCCGCCCGGCTTCACGCTCGAAGAGCTGCCGCCGCAACCGCTCAACTGCACCGACTCCGCGGACAAGCCCACCGGCCAGGTCATGGTGGGCATCAGCTTCTGGGTGAACGGCATCGTCGCGGCCCGCAACGAGAGCTACTTCGACGCGCTCAAAGCCTGGTGGTCCGCCCACGGCTGGGCCGCCGGCACCGACAGCCGCCCCGGCGACCTGTTCATCAACGCCAGCCGCGACGGCTACCTCATGAGCCTCCAGGCCGGCCTCGAAAACCGCCTCACCCTCGGCAACACGACCCCGTGCGCCTGGCGCACCGGCCCCTCGTCCTGACGGCGGCGGTCACCACGCGACCGGCAGCTCCCGGACGCCTGCACCAGGCGGCCGGCCGATTACCCGACGTCTTCCGCCGGCCCGGCCGGGTGCAGCTGCCGGAGCCGCCGGACCAGCGTCCCGCGAGCCGGTCCCGCGCGGCGGCGACGTCGGCCGCCGCGGCGCGGGAGGAACGCGGGTCGGCGAGGATGATTTCGTTTGCTCGCACCGAGTCACCAGCGGCGCCGGGGTTCAGCGGATCAGCGCACCCGGGCCGTGCCGCGGGTCACTGTTCGGTGGACCCGCCTTCGGGGTAACCGAAGGACGTGAACGAGAACTCCACCGCCACCATGGTCGCCAACCCGAACCGCACCCGGATCCGGACCGAAGCGGACCTCCGCCGCAGCGCGCCGCCCGCCAACCCGGAACCCGCGCAGGCGACCGAAGAACACTAGGCCTCGACCACCGGTACGTCACTCAGGCGCCGGACGGCGTCCGCGATCTGCTCCGGCGTCGCGTCGACGGTCTGCGTGAGCACCAGGAACGGGCTGCCGTAGGGCTTCGTGCGCAACCGCGTCATGCGGCTCGAAGACTTCTTGCTGTTCCAGAACGGATCGAAGACGACGGTCGCGGGCACGGCGCCCGGTTCGCGTGGTACGAACGCGATCACCCGGAGCCGCGTCGGCTGCAGGACGAACAACCACCGCGGCCGCGGCCGGGAGATCCGCACCTCCGCCAGCGCGGACCACGGCACCGGCGCGAACCCGCGCGCTTCGACGCCGTCCACCCCGAGCCGCACGTGCCACGGCTCGCCGCGGGACCGCAGCACCGAGACGACCGCCATGCCCAGCGCCACGACGAACACGGCGGGGCAGGCGATCGCCAGCCAGGTCGGAAACAGCCCCGCGCGGCGACGACCACCTCGAGCACCAGGAACCCGGCCAGCAGCAGCAGGTTCGGCAGCTGCGCGCGGACCGAAGGCTTGACCAGCAAGGCTTCCGAAGACGTCATCCCCATGGCCGGAGTCTTCCACGCGCAGCCGGGGCTCATCCGTCGGCCAGGCGCTGGATGGTCGCGGCCAGCCACGCCTCCAGCTCGGCCGGGTCGCCGAGCTCGGACCGCAGGACCCGGCGACGGGTCGAGACGCCGAGCACGAACGCGTCGATCGCCTCCGCCCGGCGGCGGGCCTCCGCGTCGGACAGCCCGCTGTCGCTCAGGTAGCGGTGCAACGGCTCCAGTGAGTTCGCGTCGAGGAAGGCGGCCAGCGCTTCGGCCGCCTCCGGGCGTTCGCCGCACGCGCGTTGCAGGACGAGCAGCGGATCCTCGCCCGCGCCGCCGGACCAGCGCCGGACGATGCCGGCCGCGAGCCGCGCACCCAGGGTCGCGCGGTCGCCGTCGAAGGAGTCCGAGACCGGGATTTCCACCTGCGTCGCCGCGAGGAACAGGCCGTCCTTGCCCCCGAAGTACCGCGTGATGAGGTTGGGTGACACGCCGGCCGCGTCGGCGACGCCCTTGACCGTGCACGCGGTGAACCCGTGCCGGGCGAACTGCCGCCGCGCCTCCGCCAAGATCCGGGACCGCGTGGCGGCGGCGTTGCGCGAAGTCATGTGTACCAGCATACACATCATGTGTACGGTGATACACATGACCAGCGACCTCAGCGAACGGCTCCACCACACCCGGCGCGTCCCGACTCCGTGGCGCGACGATCCGGCCCGCGGGATCGACGGCACCGCCCTCGACGCACTGCTCGGCCACTGGGCGAACGGCTACGACTGGGCGGTGCACGAACGCCGCATCGGCGAGCTGCCGTGGGAGACGGTGCCGGCGGGCGGCACGCAGCTGCGGGTGGTCCACCGGCGGGCCGCCGATCCCGGCGCCCCGGTCGTCGTGCTGCTGCACGGCTGGCCGGACTCGGTGCTGCGGTTCGAGCGCGTCCTGCCCCTGCTCGACGACGTGCACGTGGTGGTCCCGGCCCTGCCCGGCTTCCCGTTCGCACCCCCGCTGACCGCCCCCGGCATGTCGGCCGGACGGATGGCGGAGCTCCTCGCGGACGCCTTGGAGGCGCTCGGCCACACCCGCTACACGCTGTCCGGCGGGGACGTCGGCGGCGTCGTCGCCGAAATCCTCGCGGCCGCCCACCCGGAGCGCGTGGCCGCCCTGCACCTGACGAACGTGGCCCCGCAGCACGCCTTCACCGCAGACCCGGCGAAGCTGCCGCCCGACGCGGCGGCCTACCTCGCCCGGGCCGCGCAGTGGTTCCGCACCGACGGCGGGTACATCGCCGAGCAGTCGACGCGGCCGAACACCCTCGCCGTCGCCCTCGGCGACTCCCCCGCCGGGCTCGCCGCGTGGATCACCGAGAAACTCCTGTCGTGGTCCGGCGAGGACGCCTTCACGACGGACGAGCTGCTCACGTGGGTGAGCGCCTACTGGGTCACCGGCACGATCGGCACGTCCTTCGCCACCTACACCGAACCGGCCGCCGTGCCCCCGTGGATCGGGACGCCGACGGTGCTGTCGGTGTTCGCCCAGGACACGAAACCCGAACCCCGCAGCTACGCCGAGGCGTTCCTGAACGTCGTCGACTACGTCGAGCACCCGGTGGGTGGCCACTTCGCGGCCTGGGAGCAGCCCGAGGCCTACGCCCGCGACCTGCGGCGGGCGATCGAGCTGGGCGAGCGGCTCAGCCGACCGGGAACTTCACCGCGGTGAGCTCCTCCGAGACCGCCCAGAGCCGCTGCTGGACCGCCACGTCGTAGGACTGCGGGCTGGAGGCCACCACCTGCGGGCGGCCGCGGTACCCGCCCGGGCCCGCCGGGCCGTAGTACTGGCCGCCGAGCGCGGCGGGATCGGTGGCCGCACGCAGGACCGGCAGCGCGCCGCGTTCGGAGCTCTGGGTGAACAGCGGGGCCACCACCGGGAAGAGCGCGCGCAGCACGGCCGGCGAGTTGCGCATCAGTTCCGTGCGGGCCACGCCGGGGTGCGCCGCGAGCGACGTCGTCGTGCCGTGCGGGGCGAGGCGGCGCTGCAGCTCGTAGGCGAACATCAGGTTGGCCAGCTTCGCCTGCCCGTAGGCGGCGACGCGGTCGTAGGAGTTCTCCCACTGCAGGTCGTCGAAGTGGATCCCCGCGCGGATGCGGTGGGCGATGCTGGCGACCGTCACCACGCGCGAGCCCTCGACCGGCAGCAGCAGGTCGAGCAGCAACCCGGTCAGGGCGAAGTGCCCGAGGTGGTTCGTGCCGAACTGCAGCTCGAACCCGTCCCGGGTGGTCTGCCGGGGCGGGTACATGACGCCGGCGTTGTTGATCAGCAGGTCGATCTTCGGCAGCGTGGTGTGCAGGTCGGCCGCGGCGGCGCGGACGGATTCCAGCGACGCCAGGTCGAGTTCCTGCACCGTGACGTCGGCCTGCGCGCCGAGCCGCGCGGCCGCCTGCTTGCCCTTCCCGACGTCGCGGACGGCCAGCACCACGGTCGCGCCGCGCGCGGCGAGCACCTTCGCCGTGTCGAAGCCGAGGCCGGTGTTGGCGCCGGTGATCACGGCCACCCGGCCGCGCTGGCTCGGCACGGCCCGCTCGGTCCAGTTCTCGCTCATGGCAGTCCTCCTCGGTCGCGGCCCTTGCGGACCGACGGTCTGTTATGACTCCGACGCTAAGGAACCGCCGGTCTGCTGTCAAGAGACCGTCGGTCTCCAATTCTCCGGCGGGGGCGTTAGGCTGGTCGCATGACGTTCCAGCGGGCGCGCAGCGCGGAGCAGCGGGAGGAGCGGCGCCGCACGATCCTCGACACGGCGCTGACGATGCTCGACGAGATGCCGGTGGCCGAGATCAGCCTCAACGAGCTCAGCCGCCGGGTCGGCCTGGCGAAGTCGAACGTCCTGCGCTACTTCGAATCCCGCGAAGCCGTGCTGCTCGAACTGCTCGACCGCGCGCTGCGGGACTGGCTGGCCGAGGTGGCCGACGAGGTGGCGGCGGGCGTCGACCCGGACCGCCCGCCGCGCGAGCGGGCCGAGGCGTTCGCGGCGGTGGTCGCGCACTCGCTGGCCCGCCGCACGGTGTTGTGCGACCTCATCGGCGCGCAGGCGGGCGTCCTGGAGCACAACGTCTCGACCGACGTCGTGGTGCGGTTCAAGCGCTCCGCGCTCGGCGGGCTGGAGACGATGGCCGGGCTGCTCGAGCGGTCGGTGCCCGAGGTCGGCGGCGAAGCGGGCTCGGTGTGCCTGCTGGCGATGATCCTGGCCGGCGGGCTGTGGACCCACTGCCGCCCGTCCCCCAGCGCCCTCGCCGCGTACGAGGCGGACCCGGCGCTGGCCGCGCTCCGCCTGGACCTGGCACCGGCACTGGAGAACGGGCTGGCGCTGCTGATCGCGGGCGCCATGGCGCGCAACGGCTGAGCCACGGCGCCCTCGCGGGATTCGGTCAGAATCCGGGGAACACCCGGCGCAGCTCTTCGAGCGTCACGCCACCCTCGACGCGCACACCGTGGTCGTACGGCGCCTTGAGCCGGCCGCTGAGCAGCCGGACGAACGCTTCCGCCGGTCCGGTGAAGGTCGCCGACGGCGCCTCGAGGTCCTCGACCAGGGTGACCGCGTCGTCGATCACCAGGGCACCACCGGGCACCGCGACCGACACCGGCTTCGCGAGCTCGGCCGGCTTCGCCAGGAAGCTCAGCATGAACCCGACCGGCCCGGCCAGGAGGTCGACGAGCACGGCGGCCGACTCCGCGTCCACCCCGGCAGCGGAGTCGAAGGCGACGCGCACGTCCCACGAGTGGTTGGCGACTTCGCTGAGCCGCATGCCCAGCGCGGTCACCAGCGGCACCGGCTCCGGCAGGAAGCCGAGGTCGACGGTGAGCGACGAACGCTGCTCGGGCGTGAACGCCTCGACGGTTTCGAGCCAGCGGGCGTTGTGCTCCAGGAAGCCCTCGGCCTGCGCGCGCGGCGCGGACGCGTCCCAACGGGCCCAAATGGTCTGGTTGTCTTCGGCAGGCACGGTCTCGCCGGCGGCGCGCGCGATGGGCGCGCGGCCGATCTCGGCACCGCTGCCGAGGTGGGACAGGACCTGGGCGACGGTCCATTCCGCGGCACCGCTGGATGCGGCCAGCTGGTCGTCGGTGAGGGTCCGGACGAGGCCGGCGAGCGTGTCGTGCTCGGAGCGGAGGGCGGCGAGCGTGCGATCCACGAGTTGACTCATGCCACGCACAACTCGCGCGCGAGCGCGGGTGTTCCGGCGCGGTGGACCCCGCGGCACGCGCCGTGGTAAAAGTAGAACACGTTTCAGTTATGGCCGCCGGTGCCGGGAGGTGCGGATGGGTGTCCCGACGGTCACCGAGCTGTTGCTGGCGCGGGCCGGCGACGAGCGCCCGGGCCTGCGGTTCGAGGACGGGACGTGGTCGTGGGCCGAGCACGTCCGGGCCTCGGCGCGCTGCGCGGCCGGGCTGCGGGCGGCGTTGCGCCCCGGCGAACCGCCGCACGTCGGCATCCTGGCCGACAACGTCCCGGCGTTTTCGATCCTCCTGGGCGGCTGCGCGTTCGCCGGCGCCGTCCTGGTCGGGCTGAACCCCACCCGGCGCGGGGCCGCGCTGGCGCGGGACGTCCGGCTCGCCGACTGCCAGTTCGTGCTCGCCGAGCGGAAGTACCGGCCGCTGCTGGCCGGACTGGACCTCGGCGGGACCGGCGTGCGGGACCTGGCGTCGCAGCTACCGGCGGGCGAGCCGATCGACCCGGTGCCCGCGGCGCCGGACGACCTGCTCATGCTGATCTTCACCTCCGGCACCAGCGGCGACCCGAAGGCCGTGCGCTGCACCCACGGCAAGATCGCCTTCCCGGGCGCGATGCTCGCCGAGCGCTTCGGACTGTCCTCATCGGACACCGTGTACGTGACGATGCCGATGTTCCACTCCAACGCCGTGATGGCCGGCTGGGCGGTCGGGCTCGCGGCCGGCGCGGGCATCGCCCTGCGCCGCCGGTTCTCCGCGTCCGGTTTCCTGCCCGACGTCCGCAGGTTCGGCGCGACCTACGCCAGCTACGTGGGCAAGCCGCTGTCCTACGTCCTCGCCACTCCCCCGCGCCCGGACGACGCGGACAACCCGCTGCGAGTGGTCTACGGGAACGAAGGAGCGAGCGCCGACCTGGAGGCGTTCGGAAAGCGCTTCGGCTGCCGGGTGGTCGACGCGTTCGGCTCGACCGAGGGCGGCGTGGGGTTCGCCCGCACCGACGGCACCCCGCCGGGTTCGCTGGGCCGCCCGGCCGGGGACGTGGCGATCCTGCACCCGGACACCGGCCGGCCGTGCCCGCCGGCCGAGTTCGGTCCCGACGGCCGGCTCCGCAACGCCGGGGAGGCCGTCGGGGAACTGGTCAACACGGCCGGCGCCGGCTGGTTCGCCGGGTACTACCGCGATCCCGAAGCCGACGCGGAACGGCTGCGGGACGGCCGGTTCCACACCGGCGACCTCGCCTACGCCGACGCCGACGGGTTCTGCTACTTCGCCGGGCGGCTCGGCGACTGGCTCCGCATCGACGGCGAGAACCTCGGCACGGCCCCGATCGAGCGCATCCTGCTGCGGCACCCGGCGATCACCGACACCGCCGTCTACGCGGTACCCGACCCGGTGACCGGGGACCAGGTGATGGCCGCCGTCGTCACCGGCGGCAGCCCGCTGGACCCCGCCGAGTTCGGCCGCTTCCTCGCCGCCCAGCCGGACCTGGGTCCCAAACAGGTGCCCAGGTACGTGCGCACGGTCCGGGAACTGCCGCGGACCTCGACGTTCAAGGTCCTCAAACGCCGGCTCGCCGCCGAGGGCCTGACCGGCCCGGACGTGCTCTGGGAGCGCGCCGGGCCGGCCATCGCCTACACCGTGGCCGAACGTCAGACCAGCGACGCGGTCAAGCCGCCGTCGAGGACGTAGTGGCTGCCGGTGACCCAGCTCGCCCGGTCGGACGCCAGGAACGCCGTCACCTCCGCGATGTCCTGCGGGGTGCCGAGCCGGCCCTGCTTGGCCGCGACCAGGTCGCCGAAAGGCACCTGGGTCGCCGCTTCGAAGTCCGGCACCAGGCGCTCGACCATGGCCGTGTCGGCGAAGCCCGGGCAGACCGCGTTGACCCGGACACCCGTCGGCCGCATCTCCACCGCCGCCACCCGGGTCAGCTGGATCACCGCGGCCTTCGTCGCGCAGTAGGAGCCGAGCAGCGGGCTGCCGCCGATGCCCGCGATCGAGGCGATGTTGACGATGTTGCCCTTGGACTCCACCAGGTGCGGGATCGCCGCCTTCATCGTCACGAACGTGCCGCGCACGTTGACCGCGAAGATCTTGTCGAAGCTCTCCGTCGGCTGCTGCAGCAGCGGCGACGACACCTCGATGCCGGCGTTGTTGACCAGGACGTCGAGGCCACCGAGGAGGTCGACCGCCTGCTGGATCGCCGACTGGACCTGGATTTCGTCGGTGACGTCGCAGTTGGCGACACCGGCCGCGCCGATCTCGTCGGCGGCCTGCTTGGCCGAAAGGGAGTCGAGGTCGCTCACGACGACCCGGGCGCCGCGTTCGGTGAACAGCGCCGCGATCGCCTTGCCGATGCCGGCACCGGAGCCGGTGACGAAGACGCGCTTTCCTTCGAGTTCGGACATGCTGGTCCCTTTCACATCGCGTCGATCTTGGGGAGGATCTCTTCCTTGAGCCGCTTCATGTCGTCGAGCGTCTTCGCCACCGGGACGTCCTGGAAGGGCGGCCACAGGAACGGCATCGTCAGCCCGGCTTCCCGGTAGCGCTTGAGCTGGTCGGTGATCTGCGCCTGCGAACCGGCGAGCAGGTTGGTGCCCTTGCCCAGCGGGCTCTGGTCGGTGTCCTCGTCGGTGATGACGAACCAGATCATGCTGGCGATCTCGAGGTCGTCGACCGACCGCGGGGTGTCGAGCGCCTCGAGCTCGCGCTGGATCTCGGTGCGCCAGCGCCGGATGTCCTCGGGCGAGTCCTGGATGCCGATCCAGCCGGACAGGCCGTACTTCGCGATGCGCGCGGCCGAGCGCTTGGCGTCCTTGAGACCGCTGAAGAAGATCGGCGGGTGCGGTTTCTGCACCGGCTTGGCGCCGAACCCGCTGCGCCCGAAGTCGGCGAATTCGCCGTGGTATTCGAACAGGTCGTTGGTCCAGATGCCCTGCATGATCTCCAGGGTCTCCCGGACGTGCTTGTGCCGCTTGGGAAACAGGTGCGACGCGCTCGCGGCGGCGAACTCCTCGGGCATCCAGCCGGAGCCGACGGCGACGTTGAGCCGGCCGCCCGAAAGGTGGTCGATGGTCGCCAGTTCGGCGGCCAGGACGCCGGGTGCGCGGTAGGGCGTGTCGATGATGCTCATCCCGATCCGCACCTTCGACGTCTTCGCCGCCAGCCAGGGGATGAGCGGCATGCCCTGCAGGAACTCGCCGCGCGAGCTGACCGGCAGGCCCTTGGGGAAGCCCTCGATCATGCCGAAGGCGTACTCCATCTCCTGGGTGTCCGACGTCTCCGGGACGATGATCCGGTCGAGCGTCCAGACCGAGTCGAAGTCGAGGTCCTCGGCCAGCGCGGTGAGGTCTTCGAGCTCCCGCACGGTCACCTCGTCGCGAAAGTTGGGCAGGTAGAGCGCCAGTTTCATGGTGGTTCCCTTCAGCGGGCGGTGAGGGTCGTGCGGATGTCGGCCTTGAGGACCTTGCCGACGGTCGAGCGGGGCAGGTCGGGCCAGACCTCGATCTGCTTGGGTGCTTTGACGCTGCCGATGCGGTCCTTGACGAACGCGATCAGCTCGCCGGTGTCCAGTTCGGCGCCGGGCCGCAGCTGCACGACGGCGGTGACGCGCTCACCCCACTTGTCGTCGGGCAGGCCGATCACCGCGCAGTCGCGGACGGCGTCGTGGGCCAGCACCGCCTGTTCGACTTCGGCGGAATAGACGTTGAACCCGCCGGTGATGACCATGTCCTTGGCGCGGTCGACGATGTGGAGGAAGCCTTCGCCGTCGAGGAAACCGATGTCGCCGGTGTGGTGCCAGCCGTGGGCCGACGCCTCCGCGGTGGCCTCGGGGTTGCGGTAGTAGCCGGCCATCACCAGCGACCCGCGGACGCAGATCTCGCCGCGTTCTCCCCGCGGGACGGCGTTTCCAGCGTCGTCGAGGATCGCCACGGTGACCAGCGGAGACGGCCGCCCCGCCGACGCCAGCCGTCCGGTGTGGACGGTGCCGTCGGGCCGCCGGTGCTCGGCGGGCGACATCGTCGAGATCATCATCGGGGCTTCGGACTGGCCGAACAGCTGCGCCATCGGGCCGATCCGGTCGAGGGCTTCGGTCAGCCGGGCCGTCGACATCGGCGCGGCGCCGTACCAGAAGCACTGCAGCGACGACAGGTCCGTGCCGTCCAGGGCCTCGTGGCCGAGCACGAGGTAGATGAGCGTCGGCGGCAGGAACGTGTGGGTGACGCGGTGGCGTTCGATCAGCTCCAGGAACCGGCCGACGTCGGGCTGAGGCATGATCACGACCTCGCCGCCGCGGGCCAGGACGGGGAAGCAGAGGACGCCGGCGGCGTGGGTCAGCGGGGCCAGCGCGAGGTAGACCGGGCGCCCCTCGAAGGGGTAGCTCATCAGCGTGATCGCCGACATGACCTCGAGGTTGCGGCCGGTGAGCATGACCCCCTTGGGCCGGCCGGTGGTCCCGCCGGTGCCGACGAGGGCGACGACGTCGTCCGGCGGCGCGGCCGCGGCGGCGGGGTCATCGCGGGCGGCGTCGAGCCAGGCGTCGAAGCCGGGCGCGAAGCCGTCATCGTCGTTTTCGCCGTCGCTTGCGCCGCCGCTCTCGCCGAGGCGGACGAGCGTGGTGAGCTTCGGCAGGTCCGGGGCGATCTTGCGGACCAGGTCCTCGAAGGCGGGCTGGAAGAGCAGGGTGGTGCAGTCGAAGAGGTCCAGGAGCTCGGCGTTCTCGCTCGCGGCGTTGCGCGGGTTGATCGGGCACCAGACGGCGCCGGCCCGGGAGATGCCGAAGACGCAGGTGAAGGCGGTCGGGTCGTTCGCCGAAAGGATGCCGACCTTGTCCCCGGGGGCGACGCCGGAGCGCCGCAGCGCGCGGGCGACGGCCTCGGCGAGCTCCACGACCTCGCCGTAGGACCGGGAGGTCCCGTCGAGGGTCAAGCAGGGCGCCCCGGGGTCCAGGGAGGCGCCTTTCTCCAGGTAGAAGAACAGAGACATCGTCGTCCCTCCCGAACTTCGCCGGTGGCTGGTGAAGACCATGACCGCCGTTTGGACGAATGTCAAGATTTTCTTGGACGATTGGTCAGACAACCGCGCGGTGGTATCTTCGGCCGGTGAGCGCACCCGCCGTGAGGCGCCGGACCCCGGCCGACAAGTTCGAGGACCGCCGCCGCGAGCTGGCCGACGCGGCGCTCGTGGCGCTGGCCGACCTCGGCTACGCCCGCACGAGCCTGCGCACGATCGCGGAGCACACGAAGTTCTCCCACGGTCTGCTGCACTACTACTTCGCCGACAAGGTCGAGCTGATCACCTACTGCGTCCGCCGCTACAAGGCGGCTTGCGTGCAGCGCTACGAAGGCGGCGTCGGCTCGGCGGAAACCGCACAGGAGCTGGCGGCGGCGTGCGCGGACGGCCTGGCGGCCGCACTCGGCGAGGCCCCCCTGATGCACCGGATGTGGTACGACCTGCGCACGCAGTCCCTGTTCGAGCCGGCGTTCCGCGACGACGTCGCCGAGATCGACGCCAGCCTGCAGGACATGATCTGGCGGAACGTCAGCGCCTACGCCGGTCTCGCAGGCACCGAGCCGACGTGCTCCGCAGCGGACGCGTACGCGCTGTTCGACGGGCTGTTCCAGCAGGCCCTGCTGCGCCACCTGGCGGGCGAAGACACGGCGCTGGCCGATCTGCGGCGGGGTGTGCGGGAGCTGTTCCCCCGTCTGGTCGCCTGACCGCGGGCGAGGAGTGACCGACGGATTCGTGCGGCTGTACCGGCGGGGCTGGTCACCGCAGCAGGTGCGGCGGCGGGTGGACTCGCTGGCGGCGGCCGGGATGGTCCTCGAGCACCCCCGCACCGGCCGGATCACCGCGCTCAGCGGGGTCTGGGAGACGATGGGCGAGCAGGTCGAGCTGGATCGCGACGAGCTGCTCGCCGCCATGGCCGGGCTGACGGACGCGCAGTTCACCTTCCAGTACTGGATGCGCGACGACGAGGACGCCGACGTCGTCTGCACCCTGAGCCGGGTGGGCCCCGACGTGGTCGTCGAGGACTACGACCTCGACGGCTTCGGCGGCCCCATCGCGCGCACCGGGCAGAACACGGTGATCCGCCCGCTGCTGGCCGAGTTCCGGGCCACCGGGCTGTCCGCCGTCGGGCTGGTCGTCGACCGGTGGGGACCCTCGCGCGAAACCGACCTCGACGACATCGTGACCGGCGGCCCCAGCCGGGTGACGGTGACGCCGGAGCTGCTGGTGCTGCGGCCCGACGTCGCCCAGCGGCACCCCGAGCTGCCACCGCCGGTGCCGTTCGCCGGCTTCCGCGCCTTCGACACCGACGGGATCCTCGTCCTGGCACCGCGAAGACCGCACCGTGCCCCGCAGTGACGACACCGCCGTCCCCGCTGGGCCGCCCGGGCGGATTCCGCCCCGACCGGGACTCGCCCACCACGGACCGTGACCAAAACCGGCGGATTTCCCCGCCGGAGCGTCCGGCCGTGCCGATGCACGCCCATTCGCAGACGCCGCCGAAACCGCCACAATCGTTGAGGCACAACGGAGTTCGTTCATCCGTCAGGTGACGGATGTCTGCGGTGGGCCCGTCCGAGAAACATTGCTCTACGGAGTTTGCCGCTCCGGCCTCGCCGACGAGGAGGAGCGATGTCGCGTGCCACCACCACCGTCTCGACCCTGGTGATCTTCGTTCTCGCCTTGAACCTGCGTCCGGCCGTCACGAGCCTGGGGGCGGCCCTGCCGGACATCTCCGTCGCCGGTGGTCTCGTCGCCGCGGTGCTCGTCGCCCTGCCCCTGTGGGCGATCGGGCTCGGCGGCTGGGCGACGCCGTGGCTGTGCAGCCGGATAGGGACGCACCGGACCGTCACCGTGGCCCTCGTCGGGCTGGTGCTGTCGCTGGCCGGGCGCGTTCTCGGGGGTTCGGTGCTGCTGCTGGTCGGGACGGCGCTCGCGTGCCTGTCCATCGCCGTCCTCGGCACCATGCTGCCGCTGCTGGCCCAGGGGTCCGCCGCCTTCACCTTCGGGCTCGGGGTCGGCAGCACGGCGGGCGCGCTGGTCACGCCGACGGCGGTCATGTCCTCGTCGTGGCGGGTCGCCCTCGGCGTGTGGGCGACCACGGCGCTGGTGGCGCAGCAGGTGTGGCAGCGGACGCCGGGCGAGTTCTTGTCGCCGCGGGCCGCGCCCGGGACCGTCCGGGCGTCCGCGCTGACCATCCACTTCGGACTGATTTCGACGGTGACGTTCCTGGTCATGGGCTGGCTGCCCGGCATCCTGCGCAGCGCCGGGGTCCCCTCGACGACGGCGGGGATCTGCCTGGCGTTGTCGATGGCCATGGGGCTGCCGATGATGTGGCTGGTGCCGGGCTGGACCCGCCGCTGGCGCAACCAGACCCTGCTCGTCGTCCTGCTCGCCACCCCCAACGTCATCGGCGTCACCGGGCTGCTCTTCGCGCCCGCGGCGGCGCCCTGGCTGTGGGCGGCGGCCACCGGCATGGGCATGGGCGCGCTCGCGTTCGCCCTGACGACGATCTCCCTGCGCAGCAAGGACAGTTCGGTGTCGCTGTCCGCGGTGGTCCAGGGCGTGGGGTACGTCATCGCCGGCTTCGGGGTGCTGGTCTGCGGCTGGCTGCACACGGGCACCGGGACCTGGCGGGTGCCGCTGCTGCTCGTGCTCGTGGTGCTGCTCGGGCAGATCGGCAGCGGGCACATCGTGGTGGCGCGCCCGGCCAAGGCACCGCGAGCGCCGGTGACCGTGCGGCCCCACGGCGAAGTGCCGGAGCTGGGGGTGTGACGCGCGGCGGGCGCGAACCGCCCGGGACGGCGTCAGCCCGAAGCCGACTGGTGGCGCGCCGCTTCCCGGGCGATGTCGATGCGCGAGTGCACGCCCAGCTTGGTCAGGATGTGCGAGACGTGCGTGCCCACCGTGCGTGGCGACAGGTAGAGGCGCCCCGCGATCTGCGGGTTCGACAGGCCTTCCACCACGAGACCGGCGATCTTGGTCTCCGTCGGCGTCAGGCTCTCCCAGCCGTGGGTGGCCTGGCGGTGCTTCACCGTCGGACCGCGCCGGATGCCGAACGTCCGGAACAGGGCGCGCAGCCTCGCCACGTCCCACTGCGCGTCCAGCGCCGCGTAGAGGTCGATCGCGTGGGTGAACGCGGCCCGCGCCGAGCCGCGGTCATCCGGCTGCGCCTCGGCGAAGGCGACCGCGGCCGCTTCCAGGGCCTTGGCCCGGGACAGGGGCCGGCCCGCGTCGCGGTAGCCGTCGGCGGCACGCAGCAGCACCTCCGCGTCCCGCTCGAGCAGGCCCCGGCAGTACAGGGCCAGCGCGCGGCGGTGCGGCACGGCGGATTCGGCGGCGATCCCGCGCGCCCGCGCCTCGATTTCGGCCGCGGTCGACACGGCTCCGATCGCCATCGCGAGCCGGACGGCGTCGCCCAGCAGCTCCTCCCCCGCGTCTTCGCCGGCCGGCACGGCCGTCAGCACGGCGAGCGCCTGGTCCGGTGCCCCGGCGTGCTCGAACGCGAGACTCCGCGCGCGGACCAGCGATTCCACGACCTCGTCGCCGGCGCGTTCGGAATGCCGGGCGGCGACGTCGAGGTGGCGGTGGGCGGCGGCCGTCTCGTCGCGGTGGAAGTGGATGATCGCCGCGACGCCGTGGTCGCAGCACACCACGCTCGGGTCCTTGCGGTCGTCCGCGACGACGTCGACTTCGGCGAGCGCGTCGTCCCACCGCCCGGCGCCCAGCATCAGCTGCCCGATCGCGCTCTGGACCTGGGTCAGGCGGGCCACGCTGCCGGTGCGCTCGGCCAGTTCGCGCGCCTGCCCGGCGGCGGTCAGCGCGTCGGCGTAGCGGTCGAGCGCGCCGTAGGTGACCGACTGGTTGATGCGCAGCAGCAGGGTGAGGTCGATCAGCGTCGGGTCGCCCCGCACGACGGCCATCGCGCGCTCGAACAGCGGCAGCGCGGCGGCCCACTCGCCACGGGCCATCGCGCCCTGGCTCAGCACGTGCAACGCCCAGCCGGTCGCCCAGCGGTCTTCATTCGAGCCCAGCTCGGCCAGCGCCGCGGAAGCGGCCCGGCCCGCGGAGTCGACTTCGCCGAGGAAACGCCGGATCCGCGCGATCAGCACCAGCAACCTCGCCCGGTGCCGGGCGTGCAGGCCCGGCTGGTTCAGCGCTTCGTTGAGCGCCGGCAAGGACTCCGCGGCGCGGCCGGTCGCCCCGCGGCTCTGGACGATCGTGGTGTGCAGGTCGACGCGCACGTCGGGGTCGCGGACGCGGTCGAGGGCGCGGCAGGCGATCCGCTCGGCCTGGCCCACGTTGCCCACCCGGTAGTACGCGTCGGCCAGCCGGCAGGCCAGCGCCCCGGTCACCGCGTCGTCGAGCGGCGCGTCCCGCACCGCCCGTCTCAGCAGCGCGACGGCGACCACCGGTGCCTGGCCGATCAACGGCATGGCCACGTCGAGCAGCCACCGCACGGCCCAGGGCGGCACCGGCACGCGACTGTCCGTTGTGGACACCATGGGCAGCAGCTGCCGCGCCACCCGCTCGACCGGGGCGTTCGCCTCGGCCAGCGCCAGCGCGGCGGACTGGTGCCAGGCGATCCGGACCGCCGTCGGCATTTCGTCGTACAACGCCGTGCGGATCAACGGGTGCCGGAACTCGAGGTCGTCGCCCGCCGCCACCAGCACGCCGGCGGCGCGGGCCTCGTCGAGGGCGGGCAGCAGCTCGGCGAACGAAGAGTTCGTCACGGTCACCAGGTCCGCGACCGAGAAGCCGACACCGAGCAGCGCCGCCGTGCGCAGCACACCCCGCGCCGGTTCGGTGAGGAAACCCAGCCGGTCCGCGATCGCCTCCGGCAGGGAATCCGGCGTGGCCGCACCGGTCAGCTCCGCGATGCCCGCGGGATCGACCTCCAGGCAGGAACTGCGGGTCAGCGCGTCGACCAGCTCCGTGAGGTACAGCGGGTTCCCGGCCGCGCCGGCGGCCAGCTCCTCCAGCCGCGCCCCGGGTTTGCCGCCGGCCAGCGCGGCCACCAGCTCCAGCACCGCCGGTTCGGCGAGCCGGCCCAGCCGCAGCCGTTCGGCCGGGCGGACGATCCGGAAGAGCGAGCGCAGGTCGTCGCGGCGCGGCACCGGCCGCAGCACGCCGATCAGCAGCAACGGCAGCTGCCGGACCGAACGCGCGAGCCTGCTCCACACCGCCACCGTCGTGCTGTCGGCCCATTGCAGCTCGTCGACGACCAGCACGACCGGGCCGTCCAGGCAGAGCTGGTCCACCAGGGCGATCAGCTGTTCGGCGGCCGCGGCGGCGAGGTCGGCGCCCTTGCCCGCGACGGCACCGCCGCCCAGCAGCTGCGAAACGGCGTCACGGCGCGGGTCTTCGGTGACCGGCGTGATCTCCAGTGCGTCCAGGAGCGGCAGCAGCGGCAGCGCCTGCCCGAGTTCGTCGCCCGCTCCCCAGAACACCTGGCAGCCGGCGTCGGTGGCGGCCGCGCAGGCCGACCGGACCAGTGCGGACTTGCCGATCCCCGGCTCGCCGTCCACCAGCACGGCGCGGCCCCGGCCCGCGGCGACGTCACGGATCCACGCGACCAGCCGGGACAGCTCGCCGTCCCGGCCGACCAGCAGCTCAGTACCGTCCGTAAGCGGTCGCACACGACGATTTTAAGAGTAAAACCTGTTGCCCAACAAGAGGTGCACTTCGACAGAGCGGAACGCGCGGCCGCGACCAGCAGTTCGCTTCGTTGAAACCTCCCCTTCCGCAAAAGCGCCGATTTGTGATCCGAACGTGATTTCCCCGGCCGGCTCCGGTGGATCAACGGCCGCCTTTGCGCCGGTCAGCAGAGGTCCGGACAACCCGGGCCCGGCCGGGCCGCGGCCCGGCGAATGCCTTGCCACACAGGCCATCGGCCCCGCATCCCCGGCTGCAGCGCCGCTCCGACGGCGATTACGCTGCGTAGCCCCACTGGGGGCATCGACGATTTCGACGCGCCGCGGGCAATACCTGCGGTCGCAGACAATATGCGCGTCACCTGCGGCGGAGGCGAATTCACGACCGCGAACACGCCGGTTAGCCGCCACCGCATTTTTCCGCCGATCCACGGTTTTCCGCCTCGCCGGGTGCCCGGGCGCCACGTTTTTCGCACCACGTCCGCACCGCCGGGGAGCATCACGCCGAGTGGCGTGGCCACCGGCCACGGGCAAGAGCGTAGATCAAGTATTCGTGCGGCCATTCTGGTGAAATCCCGGATCGGACGCCATCACGCATTGTCAATGCCCCGGCGCGGTCCCTACAGTGGCCCGCCTGACGCCGGGAAGTGAATCACCCACCTTCCGCGGAGCCGGTACATCAACTGTCATCTCCTTCGAGGAGCAGACCTTGTTCGGAATAGTCAGAGGCAGTGCCCGTGTTCGCGCCGCGCTCGCGCTCGCGGTCGTCACGGTCGTAACCGGTTGCGGCGCACTCGGCGCCACCGGCACCCACGCCGCACCGGGCGGCGGACTGGAGAAGACCACGCTCAAAGTTTCGATCCTGCCCACCACGGACCTGGCGCCGTTCTGGCTGGCCCAGGACGAAGGCTACTTCCAGGCCGAGGGCCTGACCGTCGAGTCCGTCATCGCCGCCAGCGGCCAGGCCTCGCTGGCGAAGTCGATCTCGGGCGACGCCGACATCGCGTTCTCGACCTACCCGCCGTTCTTCACCGCGCGGAGCACCGGCGCCGCCGATATGCAGCTGGTCGCCGACGCGACCTCGGTCAACGCGAAGTCCAATGCGATCGTCACGGTCCCGAATTCGCCGGTGAAAACAATCTACGACCTGGCCACCGCGAAGATCGCCATCACGGCCAAGAACACCGCTTCGGATCTTCTCACCCGTTCGGTCATGCAGGACCACAACGTCGATTTCGGCAAGGTGAAATGGGTGCTGATCCCGCTGCCCGACATCGCCGCGGCGCTGCAGCAGGGCCAAGCCGACGCCGCCTACCTGCCGGAACCGTACATCACGCAGGCCGCGAAGACGGCCGGCGCGATCCCGGTGATCGACATCAACACCGGCGCGACCCAGGACTTCCCGCTGACCGGCTACGGCGCGACGCGCAAGTGGGTGCAGGAGAACCCGAAGACCCTGGCCGCGTTCCAGCGCGCGATGCAGAAGGCCACCCACGACGCCACGTTCGACCGCGCCAAGGTCGAGCCGCTGCTGGTGCGCTTCGCGAAGATCGACGAGGACACCGCCAAGCTGCTCACCCTGCCGGGCTACGGCTCGATCCTGGATTCCCGCCGCCTGCAACGGGTTCCGGACCTGCTGCTGCAGCTCGGCGCTATCCCGAAGCCGATCGACGTGAACTCGATGATCGGGCCGCAGGCGGGCCGGTGACCGCGGGCGCTCCTAGCCGAGGCTTTCGTAGGGGTCGGCCGGCGGCGCCACGGGCCGGGCCCGGGCGACTTCCAAGAACGGGATCGTGCCGCCGTTGACCGGATCCGTGGCCCGCTCGGTGCGGTAGCCGCCGGTGACCTCGAGCCACGAATCCGGCGGCAGCACCGCCGGGACGCGGCCGGTCAGGCCGACCTTCACCGGCTGGGCGTCGGCCGCGCAGCAGTTCAGGAGCATGCGGACCAGGTAGGGCGCGCCGGCGTGGTCGAACGCCACGAAGCCGGTGAGCGTGACGGTCCGGCCGGCCAGCGACCGGCCGTGGTCGTACACCGCGCGGTCGGCGTAGTCGATGACCGTCAGCCGGACGGGGTTTCCGTCCGGGAGCGGGGTGAGGATCCGCGGCGCCGTCACGGCCGTGCCGGCCCGCATCGCGCTGTAGGAACCCAAGGCCGGTGGTGCGGCGAGGACCAGCGCGAACACCGGCAGCACCAGCAGCCACGACACCCGCGGGGCGGGGTGCCCGTCCGGCGGGCGCCGCGCGTACCGGACCGTCGCGACGGCCGCGAGCACCAGCACCACGCCGGCCGCCAGCACCAGCGGACGCAGGCCCGCCTTGACGTACCGCAGGTACAGGCCGGTCACGCCGGCGTGGAGGAGGACACCGCCGACGAGGAACAGCAGGATTGCCTGCGCGGTCCGGTTCACCGCAGCACCGCCCCGGTCACCACCGCGGCCGCCACGGCCACGGCGAACGTCACCGGCGCGAACCGCAGCGCGAACCCGCGGCCGAACGTGGCGGCCTGCATGCCGAACAGCTTCAGGTCGATCATCGGGCCGACGACCAGGAACGCCAGCCGGGCCGTCGCCGAGAACTGCGTCAGCGACGAGGCGACGAACGCGTCGGCCTCCGAGCAGATCGACAACAGCACCGCGAGGACCGACAGCGCCAGGACGGCCGGCACCGGGTGCCCGGCCGCGGCCTGCAGCCAGGACGCGGGCACCAGGGCCTTGAGGGTCGCGGCCGCCATCGCGCCGCCGACGAGGAACCCGCCCGCGTGCAGGACGTCGTGGCGCACCGAACCCCAGAACGCCGCTCCCCCGGTGCCGCCGTCGCCGTGCCCGTGTGCCCGCGGCCGCAGCCAACCGGGACGGCCGAGCCGCTGCCACAGCCAGCCCATCGCGCACGCCGCCGCCAGGCTCGCGGTGAACCGGGCGACGACCATCCCCGGCTGCCCCGGGAACGCCACCGCCGTCGCCGTCAGCACCACCGGGTTGATCGCCGGCGCCGACAGCAGGAACGCCACCGCGGCCGAGGGGGCCACGCCGCCGCGCACCAGGGCGCCGGCCACGGGCACCGACGCGCATTCGCAGCCGGGCAGGACCGCCCCGGCCAGCCCGGCGACCGGCACCGCCAGCGACGGCCGGTCCGGCAGCACCCTGGCGAAGAACGCCGGCGGCACGAAGACCGCGAGCGCGGCCGAGAGCAGGACGCCGATGACCAGGAACGGCAGGGCCTGCACGACCACCGCCACGAACACCGTCATCCAGCTCTGCATGACCGGAGCGGACAACAGCCGCCGAACCGGGCCTTGGACCAGGAACCCGGCCAACAGGACCAAGGTCAGCACGAGGACGGGATCGACGTTCCAGCCCGCTCGTCCGTCCCGATCGCGGCGGCTTTCCTCGACAGCAGTCATTCGGATGACCTCCCGTGCTTCCGCTCCGCACCCGTCGGTCCACACGGGTCGCGGGCCCGTCCGGTTCACCGCCGCCGGGGGCGGGCGCGGCCGGCCCGACGAAAGTCGCGGCCGGTTCCCGACGAAAGTCGGACGGCCCGGCGCGCCGATTCGTCCCGATCGGGGGTGAACGGGACGCCCTGGCCGGTTGGTCCGCGGGCCATTCGGCGCAACCGACCGACGCGTGCCCGGCACCAATTGCTTTGCCCGTCCCGAAAACGGGCCGACGGCCGAAGACGGATTGTATAAACAGGACACCCATGGGACCCGCCACTTCGCAGCAGCTTCTCCCCAGGAGTGATCCATGCGCCGAAGAGTTCTCGCCGTAGCCGGTTTCGCGGCCTTGGCCTTGACCGCCCCCGCCCTGCCCGCCGCCGCCCTCCCCGCCGGCCCGGCCGCGCTCCACCCGACCGCGCGCGTCTGCGCCCCGACCGCAAAGCCCGGCATGGCCACGTGTTTCGCCGAGCGCCAGACCGACACCATGCGCGCCGCGCTCGCCCCGAACGCCCTGCCGAGCGGGTTCGGGCCCTCCGGGCTGCGCTCCGCGTACAACCTCACCGGCAGCGGCAGCGCGTCGGCGACCGTGGCCATTGTGGACTCCAACGACGACCCGAACGCCGAGGCCGACCTCGCCACCTACCGGTCGACCTACGGGCTGCCCGCGTGCACCACGGCGAACGGCTGCTTCAAGAAGGTGAACGAGAACGGGCAGGCCAGCCCGCTCCCGGCCGCGGACAGCGGGTGGGCCGGCGAAATCTCCCTCGACGTGGACATGGTCTCGGCGATCTGCCCCAACTGCCGCATCCTGCTCGTCGAGGCGAACCAGGCGAGCATGGCCGACCTCGGGACCGCGGTGAACACCGCCGTTTCGCTGGGCGCCAAGTACGTCTCCAACAGCTACGGCGGCAGCGAAGACGGGAGCGAGGTCAGCTCCGACTCGGCGTACTTCCACCACCCCGGCGTCGCGATCACGGCGAGCACCGGCGACAACGGCTACGGCATCAGCTACCCGGCGTCTTCGCAGTACGTCACCGCGGTCGGCGGCACCTCGCTGACCCAGGGCGGCGGCACCCGCGGCTGGACCGAAACGGCGTGGAGCGGGGCCGGCAGCGGCTGCTCGGCCGGCGTGGCCAAGCCGGCGTTCCAGAACGTGACGACCGGGTGCGCCAAGCGCGCCAACGCCGATGTCTCCGCGGTCGCCGACCCGCAGACCGGCGTGGCCGTCTACCAGACCTACGGCGGCAGCGGCTGGGCCGTCTACGGCGGCACCAGTGCGTCGTCGCCGATCATCGCCTCGGTCTACGCGCTCGCCGGCACCCCCGGCGCTTCCGATACACCCGCCGCCTACCCGTACGCCCACGCCGCGAACCTCAACGACGTCACCTCCGGCAGCAACGGCAGCTGCTCGACGTCGGTGCAGTGCCGGGCGGGCGCCGGCTGGGACGGCCCGACCGGGCTCGGCACCCCGAACGGCACCGCCGCGTTCACCGCGGGCACGACGTCCGGCGGGGTCACCGCGGCCAACCCGGGCAGCCAGAGCGGCGTCACGGGCACGGCGGTGAGCCTGCAGCTGTCCGCGTCCGGCGGCAGCGGCGGGTACACCTGGACCGCCACCGGCCTGCCCGCCGGCCTCGCGATCAGCGCGTCCGGCCTGATCTCGGGCACGCCGTCCACGGCGGGGACGTACTCGGTGACCGCCACCGCGAAGGATTCGTCCGGCGCCACCGGCAGCACGACGTTCTCGTGGACCATCACCTCCCCCGGTGGCGGTTGCGCGGGCCAGAAGCTGGCCAACCCCGGCTTCGAGAGCGGCTCGGCGGCCTGGACGGCGACCAGCGGCGTGCTCACCACGGCGACCGGCGGCGAGACCCCGCACTCCGGCAGCTACCTCGCCTACCTCGACGGCTACGGGTCCACGCACACCGACACGCTGTCGCAGGCGGTGACGATCCCGGCCGGGTGCCACGCGACGCTCAGCTACTACCTGCACGTCGACACGGCCGAGACCACGACCACGACGCAGTACGACAAGCTGACGGTCAAGGCCGGCTCGACGACGCTGGCGACGTACTCCAACCTCGACCACGTCACCGGCTACCAGCAGCGCACAGTCGACGTATCGGCGTTCGCCGGCCAGACGGTGACGCTGACCTTCACCGGCACCGAGGACTCGTCGCTGCAGACGTCCTTCTGCCTGGACGACACCGCGCTGACGGTGAGCTGACCGCTGGGTGGGGGAAGGCCGTCCGCGAGGCGGCCTTCCCCCACCCGGAGCGGACCCGACGAAGGTCGGGACGTTCCGGACGGCGGGGCGGAAACCGTTGCCCGCCAACGGTTCAGCCGTGGCCCCGCCATCTCGTGGCTTCTTCACCGTCACCGTGCGGCCGCCTTGCGCGCGCAAGGTGGTGGCCGCATTCCGGTCCCCCCACGTGAAGGAAATCCGATGCGCCGTCCCGTTTTCCGTGCCTGTGCCACGGTGGCCGTCTTGACCGCTTCCCTCGGCCTGCTCGACACCCCCGCCCACGCCGCGACGACCACCGCCGTGACGACCACCGCGGTGTGCTCGCAGGCCGACCTGCCGCTGCCCGACCCCGCCTGCACGCCGGGCGCGAAGAACCCGGACGTCACCCAGGCGACCATCGGCTCGACGATCTGCGTCTCGGGCTGGACCGCGACGATCCGCCCGTCCACCAGCTACACCAACGGCCTGAAGAAGCAGGGCATCGTCGACTACGGCTACGCGGACACGAGCCTGTCCGACTACGAGGAGGACCACTTCCTCCCGCTCGAGCTCGGTGGCGCCCCGAAGGACCCGCGCAACCTCTGGCCGGAGCCGCACGCCGGTGCCGAGAACTCCGCCAGCAAGGACTCCGTCGAGAACGCGGTCAAGCGGGCCGTCTGCGCCGGGCAAGTCACCCTGGCCGCCGCACAGGGCGCCATGCTCGAGGACTGGACCACCGCCGAGTCCGTGCTCGGGATCGGCTGAGCCCGCAGCCCGCCTCGGGCGGGGCCGGTCCCCGCCCGAGGCGTGACCCACGCGAGCCGGTGCGCCGTCAAGTCGTTCCGCGAACCGGGCGGATTTCTCTTCGCGGCCGCCGGGCGCCCAGAATCACGGCCATGACGTTCCTGCCGAACCGATACCCGACCGCCGAGGTGCACCTCCGGATCGACCTGACCGGTCGCCACGGTGACGCCGCGCTCGTCGCCGCCCGGCTGACCGCCGCGCTGGACGGGCTGGCGGCGGTCGAGGTCGTGCCCCCGCCCGCCCGGCTCCCCGCCGCCGAACCGGGACCGCACCTGAGGCTCGTCTCGGATCCGCTCGTGCGCATCGAGACGCAGTCGCGGCGCGTGCTGCTGCTGGGCCGCCCGCTCACGCTGACCCGGCTGGAGTTCGACCTGCTGCACTTCCTCCGGCGCCACCCCGACCGGGTCTTCACCCGCGCTCACCTTAAGCGGGCACTCTGGCCGCGGCCCGACGGGACCGACCGCACGGTCGACGTCCACGTCCGGAAGCTGCGGGCCAAGCTCGAGCCGCACCTGGACCCGATCACCACCGTCCGCGGCGTCGGGTACCGCTTCGAGAGCTCCGCCCCGGTCGTCCTCGCCTGAGCCCCGTCCGTCCACATCGGACATCCGGAAGGACCGCCATGCCCGAAGTCCCGCTCTCGGTGCTCGACCTCGTTCCGGTCGGCTCGGGCTCCGGCGTGGCCGAAGCCGTGCGCAACACCGTCGACCTCGCCCGGCACGCCGAACGGTTCGGCTACCACCGCTACTGGTTCGCCGAGCACCACCTCAACCCCGGCGTCGCGGGCGCGTCCCCGCCGGTGCTCATCGCCCTCGTGGCCGGCGCCACCGAACGCATCCGGCTCGGCTCCGCGGGTGTCCAGCTCGCCCACCGCACCCCGCTGGCCACCGTCGAAGAGTTCGGCCTCATCGACGCCCTCCACCCCGGGCGGCTCGACCTGGGGCTCGGTCGCAGCGGCAAACAGCTCGTCCGCGAGTACGCCGCCGCGGCTCCGCGGGCCGCGGCCGCCCAAGCCACCAACGGGCTGCTCATCCCGCCGAAACCGGACTTCAGCAGCCTCGCGCGCTCGCCCCGCCTCGGCCTGACCTTCGGCCTGCTGCAGCAACCCGGTGCCGAGCCGCCCGGCTACGCCGAGCAGGTCGACGACATCCTCGCCCTCCTGCGCGGCACCTACCGCTCCGCCGACGGGCTCGACGCCCACGCCGTGCCCGGCGAGGGGGCCCGGCCGCAGGTGTGGATCCTGGGCAGCAGCGGCGGGCAGAGCGCGTCGGTCGCCGGACGCAACTCACTGCGCTTCGCCGCCAACTACCACGTCAGCCCGGCCACCGTCCTCGAAGCCGTCGACGCCTACCGGGCGGCTTTCCACCCCTCGGACGAGCTACCCCGGCCGTACGTCGCGGTGTCGGCCGACGTGGTCGTCGCCGAAGACGACGCCACCGCGCGGCGGCTGGCGGCGGGCTACGCCCTGTGGGTCCGCAGCATCCGCCGCGCCGAGGGCGCGATCCCGTTCCCCACCCCGGAAGAGGCCGCCGCCCACCGGTGGAGCGACGAGGACCGCGCTCTGGTCGCCGACCGCGTCGACACGCAGTTCACCGGCTCTCCCGCCACGGTGGCCGCCCGGCTGCGGCAGCTGCGGGAAGCGACCGGCGCGGACGAGCTGGTCGTCACGACCATCACCCACGACCACGCCGACCGCGTGCGGTCCTACGAGCTCCTCGCCGGGCACTGGTTCCGCTGAGCCGCGCCAGGATCAAGCCGACGCACCCGGCCGCGCTCACCACGGCGGTGTCGATGACCAGGTGGTCGCGATCCCACGGCTCGTACACCCGCTCGACGACCTCCCGCCACGTCGGCAGCACCAGGCCGGGGATGTCGGCCGCCCGGCCCTCGACGCGGGCCCGGTGGGCTTCCGGATCCGAGCAGACGAGCTCGACCTCGAGGACCCGGGGGCCGGTCGCGCGCCAGGCGTCCCGGGTGAGCTTCAGCGGGTTGACGCACTCGGCGACGACGTCGACGCCGTTGGCGAGCTGGTCGCGGGCCAGCGCGTAGCCGGCAACGTACCCGGCGGCTCGCGGCGGCGCGGAGAGCTCGCCCGAGCCGGCGAGGGCCTGCTCGATCGTGTCGATCCGCAGCCAGGCCGCCCCGAGCGCGCGGGCGAGCGGGCGGCCCACGGTGGTCTTGCCGGTGCCCGGCAGGCCGCCGAGCACGACCAGGGCGCCGGAGTGGGGTTTCACCCCAGTATCGAGCGGCCGAGGCCGGTGAGCACGGCGTCGTCCTGCGGGGTGTGCACCCGGCTGCACAGGACGTCCCGGTAGTGCCGCTGCAGCGGGTTGGCCCGGGTCAGTCCCGGGTTGCCGGCGAGCGCGACGGCCTGCTCGACCGCCTCGATGAGCAGCCGCGTCGCGAGCACCTTCGCCACCCCCGCGCGCGCCGCCGCGGCCGGGTCGCCCTCGTCGGCCCGGCGGGCGATCCCGAACAGGATCTCCTCCGCTCCGGTGATCCGCGCGGCGATCTCGCCGACCCCGGTCCGGAACCGCGGCAGGGTGGCCAGTGGCTTGCCGAGCCCGCTCGGGACGCGGTCGCGGAGGAACCCGGTGAGCCAGTCGAGCGCGTTGCGCGCGACGCCGAGGTAGATCGCGGGCAGCGCCAACGGGAAGGTCAGGACCGGCGCCCGCTGGGTGTCCGGTGTGGACAGTCCGGTGGTCGCTTCCGCCGGCACGTCGGTGAACACGACGTCGTGGCTGGCACTGGCCCGCAGGCCGAGGTGGTCCCAGGTCGGCTCGATCGCGATGCCGGGCGCGTCGGCGCGGACGAGGAAGCCGCCCACGCGCGGCCCGGGTTCGTCGGTGCGGGCCCAGACGATCATCCAGCGCAACCCCACCGACCCGGTCGAGTAGAGCTTGCGGCCGGACAGGCGCCAGCCCTCGGCGCTGCGGCGGGCGACGGTGGCGGGCAGGCCGCCCCGGGTCGGCGAGCCGAGCTCCGGCTCGACGCGCAGGGCGTTGATCAGCACCGGCCGCTCGGCGGACTCCGCGAGCACCGCCCGGTAGAGCTCGTCCGGCCAGGACGGCTCGGCGCCCTGGGCGGCGTGGACGAACAGCGTCATCGCGGTGACCAGCGCGACCGACGGATCGCCGCGCCCCAGCTCGGAAAGCAGGCGCGCGGTGTCGAGCACCCCGGCGCCCGGGCCGCCGTAACGCGGGTGCACGGTCGTGGTCAGCAGCCCGGCGCCGTGCAGGAGTTCGACGCCCTCGTGCGGGAACGTCGCTTCGCGGTCGTGCTCTTCGGCCCGCGCGGCCAGCCCGGCGACGATCGACGGCAACGCGGTCAGGTCCGGCTGCGGCACGGTGGCGACGCTCGCGGTCACGAATTCCTCCGGAGGGGGTCGGTTGCGGCGAGACCATAAGCCGCCCGGATCGCCGGGAGCCAGCCGCGTCCACCAAATGGACACCCGCGGCTGCCCAATTGACAGGCCCGCCCCGGGTGCCGTTCCCTGGCGAGGCGATCTTCTTGCGGCGAAAGGAAAGCAGATGCCCGTCGAGTTCGTCGGCATGATCGGCACCCGGGACGCGAGCGAAACCCGGCCCGCCCGGGGACCGGTCGTCGACCCCGCCTACGTCCGCCGGTTCGCCCGGGCGCACGAAGACGGCGGCTTCGACCGCGTGCTCATCGGCTACGGCGCCGGGTGGCCGGAGGGCCAGCAGGTCGCCGCCTACGCGGCCGCCCACACCGAGCGCCTCGGCCTGCTCGTCGCCCACCGCCCCGGGTTCGTCGCCCCGACGCTGGCGGCCCGGGCGTTCGCCACCCTCGACCACTTCAGCGGCGGGCGCGTCGCGGTGCACACCATCACCGGCGGCAGCGACGTCGAGCAGGCCCGCGACGGCGACTACCTGCCCAAGGACGAACGCTACGAGCGCACCGACGAGTACCTGGACATCCTCAAGCGCGCCTGGACGTCCGGGTCCGCGTTTTCCCACCACGGCAAGCACTACCGGCTCGACGACTACACGCCGCAGGTGCGGCCGCTGCAGAACCCGCGGATCCCGCTGTACTTCGGCGGTTCTTCGGAAGCGGCCTACCGGGTCGGCGGCAAGCACGCCGACGTGTTCGCGCTCTGGGGCGAACCGCTGAAGGAGACCGCGGAGCAGATCGCGTCCGTCCGGGCGGCGGCCCGCGCGGCCGGACGGCTCACCCCGCCCCGCATCAGCGTGTCCTTCCGGCCGATCCTGGGCGCCACCGAGGAACTGGCCTGGGAACGGGCCGGGCGGATCCTCGACACGATCACCGCGTCCGGCGCCGCGAAGGCGGCACGCGAATGGCGTGACGGCGGGCCGCCCACCAACGCAGGCAGCGTCCGGCTGCTGGCCGCGGCGGCGAAGGCCGACCGCCACGACCGTGCACTGTGGACACCGCTGGCCACGGCGACCGGTGCCGCGGGCAACTCCACCGCGCTGGTCGGCACCCCCGAAACGGTGGCCGAGGCGCTGCTGGACTACGTCGACATCGGCGTCACCACGCTGCTGATCCGCGGCTACGACCCGCTCGACGACGCGATCGACTACGGCAGGCACCTGCTGCCGCTGGTCCGGTCCGAGCTGGCCCGCCGCGAGCGGCAGCCGGCCACGGCGGCCGCCGTATGACCCGCGCCCGCTGGGCCCCGGCCGGCGGCGTGCCCGTGCGGGGCACGGTCGTGCTGCTGCCGGGCCGGGGTGAGCACCCCGCGCTCTACGCGCGGCTCGGCACCCGGCTGGCCTTCGACGGCTACCGGGTCGTCGCCGTGGCCTCGGCGGACGAGGTCGCCGGTGAACTGCGGGGCGGCCACGTCCCCGTGGTGCTGGCCGGCAGCGACACCGGTGCCGTCAGCGCGCTCACCCTCGCCGCGGAACTGCCGGTGCACGCCGTCGTCGCGGCCGGCCTGCCCCTGTCGGCCGACCACTCCGCCGACCGCTCCTGGGCCGGGGAACTCGACGCGCGGACGGCGTGCCCGGTGCACCGCGAGCTGCTCGAGGGCGACCCCCGGCTGCGGCGCGGCGCCCTGCTCGCCGAGCCCGCCGACATCCCGGCGGTGCTGCCGGCCGCGCCAGTGCTCGTGCTGCACGGCAGCGCCGACCCGATCGCCGACCCGAAAGCCGCGCGCGCCTTCGCCGAAATGCTCCCGGCGGGTGAGTTCGTGCTGGTCGACGGCGGCCGGCACGACGTGCTCAACGACGTCACCCACCGCAGCGTCGCCGCCGAGGTCGTCCAGTTCCTGGAGTGGCTGCGGGCCGGGACGCGCGGGCCGCTCCTGGTCCGGGGATGATGGCGGGCATGCGCATCTCGGCCAGGGCGGACTACGCGATCAGGGTGCTGCTGGAGCTCGCCGCGGACACCTCGCGGCCGATCACCTGCGAAGCCGTCGCCTCCACCCAGGACATCCCGGCCCGGTTCATCAAGGCGGTCATCCGGGACCTGCGCCAGGCCGGGCTGGTCCGCAGCCAGCGCGGCTGCGAAGGCGGCTACTGGCTGGCCAGAGCGGCGGGCGAGGTGACCGTGCGGGACGCGGTGGCCGCGGTCGACGGCGAGTTCCTCTCCGTCCGCGGCGAGCCCCGCCCGGCGCTGTCCTACCACGGCACGGCCGCCGGGATGGCCCCCTTCTGGTCCGGCGTCGAAGCCGGGCTGGACGCGCTGCTGCGCGCCACGACCATCGCCGACCTGCTCGCCGGCGCGGCGCCCGCCCGCGTCGCCACCTGAAAGGACTCCCCGTGAGCGACCTCTGGCACCAGCCCCTGCGGCACATCCGCGGCGCCGACCTCACCGGCGACACCAACCAGACGACCGGGATGACGCGGCTGGAGGCGATCTCCGGCAAGACCGTCGGGTCGTCGAAGGTCTGGATGGGCGAGACGCACGTCGCACCGGTGACCAACTCGGGCGACCACCACCACGGGGAGGCCGAGACGGCGATCTACGTCAAGTCCGGCCACCCGGTGTTCGTCTTCGCCGACGGCGAGGAAGAAGTCCGGATCGAAACCGGGCCGGGCGACTACATCTTCGTGCCGCCGTACGTGCCGCACCGCGAAGAGAACCCGACCGACGAAGAAGCGGTCGTGATCATCGCCCGCAGCAGCCAGGAAGGCATCGTCGTCAACCTGCCGAGTCTCTGGTCCCCGGTCGACGTGCCCGAGGACTGAGGCGTGCCGCTCGAAGTCGTCGAGTACACCGATCCCGCCTGCCCGTGGGCGTGGGGGTCGGAGCCGAAGTTCCGCCGGCTGCGTGCGGAACTTCCCGACGCCCGGTGGCGCCGGGTGTTCGGCATCCTCTTCGACGACGACGAGGACCCGGCGCCGGACCCCGCCGCCGAAGCGGCCTGGTACGCGAAGTTCATCGACGGCGTCACCGAGCACACCGGCGCCCCGAAACCGCCGCACCTGGCCTGGGTGGCGAAGTCGAGCTGGCCGGCGTCGCTGGCGGCGAAAGCCGCCGAGGCCCAAGGGGAAGCCGTAGCCGACCTCGTCCTGACGCGCCTGCGGGAGACGACGTTCGTGCACGGCACCCCGGCCGACGACACCGAGCGCGTGCTCGCCGCCGTCGAGGACGTGCCGGGCCTCGACGTCGCCGCCTTGCGGACGGCGATGGCGAGCGACGAGGTCCGCCGAGCCGTCCGCGACGACTGGCGCGAGACGCGCAACCCGTGTCCGGAAGTCCTCGACATCACCGCGCCCGGACCGCACAGCGGCCGCGCGAAACACCTCGAACACCACGTCCGCTACGCCCTGCCGACGGTGACCTTCACCGGTCCCGGCGGCCGGTTCGTCGTGCCCGGCTGGCGGCCGCTGCGCGAATACCTCGACGCCGCGCGGGCCGCGACGGTCCACTGTGGAGCCGTTCCCGGCTCGTGGGAACCCGGCCGCGAGCGTTGACTCTCCCGGGTCACCGGGGAAAATAGACACATGCCGGTGACTGATTGGCCCGGCCCCGCAACCCGAATCTCCGCGGCCCGACACCGCATTGGGGAGTTCCGCATGCCCTCGAAACCCCGGCTCGCCCTGCTCGTGGCCGCCCTGCTCGGCCTCACCACGCTCACCGCGTGCGGAACGTCCACATCGGACGCTTCCGGCGAAGTGGTGCTGCGCGTGGGTGACCAGACCGGTGCCACGCAGTCCCGGCTCAAGGCCGCCGGGCTGCTGGACAACCTGCCGTACCGGATCGAGTGGTCGCAGTTCGCCGCGGCGGTCAACCTGCACGAGGCCCTGCGCGCGGACGCGGTCGACATCGGCGGCGCCAACGACTCCCCGACCGTCACCGCGATCGCCGGCGGTTCCAAGATCAAGGTCGCCGCGGCCTGGACCAACGGCGGCAAGGGCACCTACCTCCTCGTGCCGAAGGACAGTCCCGCCCGGACGGTCGCCGACCTCAAGGGCAAGCGCATCTCCCCCACCACGCGCGGCAGCGTCGCGCACTTCCTGGTGATCGGCGCGCTCAAGCAGGCCGGGCTGACCGACAAGGACGTCACGCTGAACTTCCTCGCCCCCGCCGAAGCGAACGGTGCCTTCTCGACCGGCAACATCGACGCCTGGGCCACCTGGAGCGTCTACGCCGCCCGCGCCCGCGGCGAACTGGGTGCACGGGTGCTGTCCGACGGTGCGGGCATCAACTCCGGCCTCAACGTCCTCTCGGCCACCGACAAGGCACTGGGCGACCCGCGCAAGCGGACGGCGATCCAGGACTTCGCGAGCCGCGTCGACAAGAGCTACGCCTGGTCGAAGGCCAACCCCGACGCCTTCGACAAGTGGTACGCGGGGTTCGCCCACCAGTCACTCGCCATCGCCGCGCAGGTCCGCCCGGACGAGACGAACTACCAGCGCATCCCGGTCGACGCCGCGCTGGCCGCCCAGCTGCAGAAGACCTACGACACGTGGGTGCAGCAGGGCCTGTTCCCCGGCGGGAAGAAGCTGACCGAATACATCGACTCCGGGCTCGATCCCCGATGACGCGCGTCCTCGACCGGCCCGCCGCCACCGCGGTCCGGTTCCCCCACCGGGCCGTGTCCTGGCTGACGCCGCTCGCCGTGCTGGCGCTGTGGGAACTGCTCGCGCGGACCGGGCTCCTGCCGAAACAGGTGCTGCCGGCCCCGAGCAGCGTGCTGGCCAAGGCCGGCGACCTGATCGCCGACGGCGAGCTGCCCGCGAACCTGGTGGCCAGCGTCCAGCGCTCGGCCACCGGGTTCGCCATCGGCGCGAGCCTCGGCCTCGCGCTCGGCCTGCTCGTCGGACTGTCCAAAGTGGCCGAAGCGCTGCTGGACCGCAGCATCCAGATGGTCCGCGCGGTGCCGTTCCTGGCCATCCTGCCGCTGGTCATCGTCTGGTTCGGGATCGGCGAGGCCGGGAAGATCTTCCTGATCGCGCTCGGCACCGCCGTCCCGCTCTACCTGACCACCGTGCTCGGCATCCGCCAGATCGACCCGAAGCTGCTGGAGATGACCGACGTCGCCGGCCTCGGCCGGGCCGCGCAGATCCGCTGGGTCGTGCTGCCGGGTGCGCTGCCCTCGATCCTCGGCGGCCTGCGGCTGTCCCTGACGGCGGCCTGGCTCGCCCTGGTCATCGCCGAGACCCTCGGCGCCGACGCGGGACTCGGGTTCATGGCCACCAACGCCCGCGAATTCCTGCAGACCGACGTGATCGTGCTCGTCGTGCTCATCTACGCCGTGATCGGGATCCTCTGCGACCTCGTCACCCGCCTGCTCGAACGCCGCCTGCTGCGCTGGCACCCCACCTACGCCCGCCTGACCGCCTGACCCCCGAGGACCCGCCATGACGCTCTCCCGCCGCACGTTCCTGACCGCAGCCGGGCTCACCGCCCTCGCCGCCCCGCTCGCCGCGTGCGCGACCGGTTCGGCCGGCGGTGCCACGCAGGGCAAGGTCCGGCTGACCTACAGCACCATCTCCGTCCCGAAGGCCCGCGGTGTGCTCGAAAGAACGCTGAAGGACCAGGGCATCACCGTCGAGTGGGTGGGCCCGTTCCCGAACCACGCACCGACGCTGCAGGCCGTCGTCGGCGGCACCGCCGACTTCAGCTTCGGCGGCAGCACCACCCCGGCCGACCAGGCCATCCTGTCGGGCGCCGACCTCGTCTACGTCGCCTGGGCGGCGTCGACCCCGCGCACCACCGCGATCGTCGCCGGCGCGCACACCGGCATCGAGAAGGTCACCGACCTCGTGGGCAAGACGGTCGCGGTCAACAAGGCCGGGCTCGGCGAGTTCCTGCTGGTCGCCGCGCTGGAGAAGTACCACGTCCCCCGGGAATCGGTGAAGGTCACCTACCTCAACCCGCCCGAGGCGTCCGCCGCGTTCGGCGCCGGGAAGATCGACGCCTGGGCCATCTGGCAGGGCTTCCGGGAGATCGCCGAGGTCCAGTACGGCGCCAAGCCGATCTTCGTCGACGGCGACGAGCTGGACTTCCAGATCGACTTCACCAGCTACCTCGTCCGCCGCGACTACGCCCGGCAGAACGCCGACACGATCCGCAAGGTGATCGCCGCGTTCCGGGCCGACTACGACTGGCAGAACCAGCACTACAAGGAGTCCCTGGACATCGGCAACGCCGTCTCGCACTACCCGCAGGCGGTCCTGGACAAGATGGCCGCCAAGAACGTCCAGACGAAGCTGGCGCTGATCGACGACAACGGGATCGCGCAACTGCAGCGCGGGGCCGACTGGCTCACGAAGCGGAAGGTGCTCAGCGGCCCGATCACCGTCGCCGACCACGCGGTGAAGCTGTGAGCACCGCCGTGCGCGTGCGCGCGCTGAGCAAGAGCTTCGGGCCGCGGACCGTCCTCGACGGACTCGACCTCGACATCGCGCCCGGCGAGTTCGTCGCGCTGATCGGCGAAAGCGGCTGCGGCAAGACGACGTTGCTGCGGCTGCTGGCCGGGCTCGACGCGTCCGACGGCGGCGAGCTGGCCGCGCCGGCCGAGCGGATGGTCGTGTTCCAGGAGCACCGGTTGCTGCCGTGGCGGCGGGTGTGGCAGAACGTCGCCCTCGGCCTGCCCCGCGAGGCCGCCGCCCGCGCGCTGACCGAGGTCGGCCTGGCCGGGCACCTCGACGCCTGGCCGGTCACGCTCTCGGGCGGCGAGGCCCAGCGCGTGGCGCTGGCCAGGGCGCTGGTGCGCGAGCCGCGGCTGCTGCTGCTCGACGAGCCGTTCGCCGCCCTCGACGCGCTCACCCGGATCAAGATGCACGCCCTGGTCCGGGACCTGGTGGCCGCGCACCGCCCGGCGGTCCTGCTCGTCACCCACGACGTCGACGAGGCCATCCTCCTCGCCGACCGCGTGGTGGCGATGCGGTCCGGGCGGCTGGCGGCCGAGCACCGCGTCACCTTCGACGGCGAGCGCAGCCGCCGCAACCCCGAGTTCGAACAGCTGCGGCACCGGCTGCTCGCCGAGCTGGGAGTCGCCGAACTGGCGGAATCCCGGTGAAGGCCGACGTGCTGGTCGTCGGCGGCGGCCTCGCCGCGACGTGGACCGCCTTGGCCGCGGCCCAGGCGGGCGGGGACGTCGTGCTCGTGGACAAGGGCTACTGCGGCACCAGCGGCGTCACCGCGACCGCCGGGGTCACGCACTGGTTCGTCGAGCCCGAGCACCACGAGCGCGCGGTCGCCGAGCGGCACGCGCACGCCGGCGGGATAGCCGACGCCGAGCAGGCGCTGCGGGTCCTGCGCACGACGTGGGAGCGGTTGCCCACCCTGGACCGCTACTACCCCTTCCCGGTGCGGGACGGGAAACCCGACCGGACGAACAACGTGCGCGGGCCGGAGTACCTGCGCGCGATGCGCGGGCTCGTGCACCGCGCCGGCGTCCGGATCCTCGACCACCACCCGGCGCTGGAACTGCTCGTGCGCCCGGACGGTTCCGTGGGCGGCGCGGCCGGGATCCGGCGGCAGGCGGGCGGGCACTGGCAGGTGCACGCGGGCGCGGTCGTGCTGGCCACCGGCGGCACCGCGTTCCGCTCGCACCTGCTCGGCTCGCGCGGCAACACCGGCGACGGCCACCTCATGGCCGTCGAGGCCGGAGCGCGGCTGTCGGGCATGGAGTTCTCGAACTACTACACCCTCGCCCCGGCGTTCTCGACGATGGCGCGGTCGATGACGTACCTGTTCGGGACGTACACCGACGCCGACGGGCGGGTCATCGAGTTGCCGTCCGGGCCCGACCGCAACCGCGTCCTCGGCGCGGCCATGCTGCGCGGCCCGGTGTTCACCACGCTCGACCGCACGCCGGAGTGGGTGCGGCGGAAGATGCCCGTGGTGCAGCCCAACTTCCTGCTGCCGTTCACCCGCCGCGGCATCGACCCCTACACCCAGCCGTTCGAGGTCACCCTGCTCGGCGAGGGCACCATCCGCGGCGTCGGCGGCCTGGCCGTCGCGGCCCCGGACTGCGCCACCGGCGTGCCGGGCCTGTTCGCCGCGGGCGACGTCGCCAGCCGGGTCCCGGTCGTGGGCGCGATCTCCGGCGGCGGGTCGCCCAACTCGGCGTGGGCGGTTTCGTCGGGCACGTGGGCCGGACGCGCGGCGGTCCGGTACGCCCGCAGCACCACGCCTTCGCCGGTGCGGCCGATCGGACGCGCCGGGATCCGGCCGAGCGGCCCTCCGTCCGAAGTGGACACGGCCGCGGTGATCGACGTCGTCCGGGCGGAACTGAACGCCTACGACAAGAACATGTTCCGCGACGAGCCCGGCCTCCGGCGCTCACTGTCCACTCTGGATTGCCTGTGGACGGAGGTCGAGTCGGCGTTGACCGGCGAAGGCCGTGACGCGGTGACCGCGCGCGAAACCGCGTCGCTGGTCGCCGTGGGCCGCTGGGTCAAGGAAGCCGCGCTGCGGCGGCGCGAAACCCTCGGCACGCACTGGCGCACGGACCGGCAGGAGGCCGCCGCGTGATCGAACTCGTCCTCGCCGACCGCTGCATCGCCTGCGACAAGTGCGTCCGGGTGTGCCCCAGCGACGTCTTCGACGCCGTTCCGGAGGCCCCGCCCGTCATCGCGCGGCAGAGCGACTGCCAGACCTGCTTCCTGTGCGAGCTGTACTGCCCGGTCGACGCGCTGTTCGTCGACCCCGACTGCCACACGCCGGTGGCTGTCGACGAAGCCGCCGTCCGGGCCTCGGACTGGCCCGAGCAGTACCGGCGCGACTCCGGCTGGGGCCGGGCGCGCCGCACCCACGCCAACGAAAGCTGGCGGATGAGCGACATCTTCGCCGCCGCCCGCGCCCTGGGACAGGAGACCCCGTGACACTCGAATTCATCGGTTACGCCGCCGGCCGCCAGGCCAGCGAGATCATCGCGCCCGAAGGGCCCATCATCCAGCCCGGCTACCTGCGCGAAGTCGCCCGCACGCACGAGGCGGCCGGGTTCGACCGGGTGCTGATCGCCCAGTCGGCGAGCAGCCCGGACGGGTTCGTCCTCGCCGACCAGGTCCTCACGGCCACCGAGCGGCTCGGCGTGCTGCTCGCCCACCGCCCCGGGTTCGTGGCGCCGACCCAGCTCGCCCGCAAGTTCGCCACCCTGGACGCGTTCCACCCCGGCCGCATCGCGCTGCACGTCATCACCGGCGGCGACGACGCCGACCAGGCCCGCGACGGCGACTTCACCGACAAGCCCACCCGCTACCGCCGCACGGACGACTTCCTGACCGTGGTCCGCCGGACGTGGGACTCGGCCGAGCCGTTCGACCACGAAGGCGAGTTCTACCGGGTCCGCGGCGCACTCTCCGACGTCCGCCCGGCCGGCGGGATCCCGGTGTACTTCGGCGGCGCGTCCGCCGACGCGATCCGGGTCGGCGCGCAGCACGCCGACGTCTACGCCTTCTGGGGCGAGCCCCTGGCCGGGATCGCCGAGCGCATCGAGCAGGTCCGGGCCGCGGCCGGCGGCCGGGACATCGCGTTCAGCGTCAGCCTGCGGCCGATCCCCGCGGCCACCGAAGCCGAAGCCTGGGACCGGGCGCGAGAGATCCTGCGGCTGACCCAGGACCGCGTCGGCGAGTTCAAGGGCCGCCGGGATTCGAGCGAGGCCGTCGGCTCGCAGCGGCTCCTGGAGGCCGCGGCGACCGGTGACGTCGTCGACGAGCGGCTGTGGACGGCCGTGGCGAAGACGACCGGCGCCGCCGGGAACTCGACCGCGCTGGTCGGCAGCTACGAGCAGGTCGCGGAGTCGCTGCTGGACTACGTCCGGCTCGGCGTCGGCACGCTCCTGATCCGCGGGTTCTCGCCGCTGGCGGACGCCCGCGACTACGGCACCCTCGTCAAGCTGGTCCGGGAGCGCGCGGACGCCGTTACCGTCGGCGCATGAAACCGAGCACTTCGCACTGGGGCGCCTTCTCCGCCGAGGTCGACGCGGACGGCCGGCTGCGGGTCGAGCCGCACCCGGCCGACCCGGCGCCGTCGCCGCTGCTGGGCAACCTGGCCGCCGCGCTGGACCACCCGAGCCGGGTGGCCCGGCCGGCGGTCCGCCGCGGCTGGCTCGAGAACGGACCGGGCCCCGACGAGCGCCGCGGCCGCGACGAGTTCGTCGAGGTGCCCTGGGACGACGTCCTCGACCGGCTGGCCGCGGAACTGGACCGCGTCCGGACCGAGCACGGCAACCAGGCGATCTTCGGCGGCTCCTACGGCTGGGCGAGCGCCGGGCGGTTCCACCACGCGCAGAGCCAGCTGCACCGGTTCCTGAACACGATCGGCGGCTTCACGGCGTCGCGCAACACCTACAGCAACGGGACGTCGTCGGTGCTGCTGCCGCACGTCGTCGGCGACACGCACGCGGTGCTGCGCCAGGCGTCGACCTGGCCGACGATCGCCGAGCACACCGAGCTGATCGTCGCCTTCGGCGGTGTGCCGGAGAAGAACGTCTTCGTCACCCCGGGCGGGGTCACGGTCCACGGGACGCCCGGGCACCTCGCGCGGCTGCGGGCGCGGATCGCGCTCGTCAGCCCGCTGCGCGACGACCTCCCGTCCACTGTGGACGCCCGCTGGTACCCGATCCGGCCCGCCACCGACACCGCGCTGATGCTCGCGCTGGCGCACACGCTCGTCGAGGAAGGCTTGCACGACCGGGAGTTCCTCGACCGCTACTGCGTCGGCTACCCGGAGTTCGAGCGGTACCTGCGCGACAAGAGCCCGGAGTGGGCGGCCGGGATCACCGGCATCCCGGCCGCCGACATCGTCGCGCTGGCCCGGGAGATGGCCGCGCACCGGACGCTGGTCACGGTCACGTGGTCGCTGCAGCGCACCGAACACGGCGAGCAGCCGGTCTGGGCGGGCATCGCGCTGGCCGCGGTGCTGGGCCAGATCGGGCTGCCGGGCGGCGGGTTCGGCCACGGCTACGGCTCGATGGGCGACGTCGGCGACACCGGGCCCGAGCTGCGGGTCCCGTACCTGCCGCCGGGCGTGAACCCGGTGCGCGAGTTCATCCCGGTCGCGCGGATCGCCGACCTGCTGCTGCACCCGGGCGAGACGTACGACTACGACGGCGAAGCCCGCCGCTACCCCGACACGCGGCTCGTCTACTGGGCCGGCGGGAACCCGTTCCACCACCACCAGGACCTCAACCGCCTGCGCCGCGCGTTCACCCGGCCGGACACGATCGTCGTCCACGAACCGCACTGGACGGCGACGGCCCGGCACGCCGACATCGTCCTGCCCGCGACGACCGCGCTGGAGCGCGAGGACCTCGGCTCCGGCCGCCGGGACACGCACCTGATCGCGATGCACCGGATCGCGCCGCCCGCCGGAGAAGCCCGCGACGACTACGCGATCTTCGCGGAGCTGGCGGTCCGGCTCGGCGTCGCCGAGGCGTTCACCGAAGGCCGATCCGCCCGGGAGTGGCTGGAGCACCTCTACACCGGCTGGCGCGACACCCCGTCGTTCGAGCGGTTCTGGGCCGACGGCGAGCTGCGGCTGCCGCCCGGGCGCGAGCACCACACGCTGTTCGCCGACTTCCGCGCGGACCCGGTGGCGCACCCCCTGAAGACGCCCAGCGGCCGCATCGAGATCACGTCGGCGACGATCGCTGGCTTCGGCTACCCGGACTGCCCGGGCCACCCGGTCTGGCTGCCGCCGACCGAGTCCGGGCCGCTGTGGCTGATCGCCAACCAGCCGCACACCCGCCTGCACAGCCAGCTCGACGCCGGCGACGTCAGCAGCGCGGGCAAGGTGGCCGGCCGCGAGCGGATCCGCCTGAACCCGGCCGACGCGGCGGCCCGCGGCATCACGACCGGCGACGTCGTCCGGGTGTTCAACAGCCGGGGCGCCTGCCTGGCGGGCGCGGTGCTCGACGACGCCCTCCGCCCCGGCGTCGTCCAGCTCCCGACGGGCGCGTGGTTCGACCCGGTCGAGGACCACCCCACGGGCCCGCTGTGCGCCCACGGCAACCCGAACGTCCTGACCGCCGACATCCCGTCTTCGCGGCTGTCGCAGGGCTGCGCCGGCCAGCACGCGGCCGTCGACGTCGAACGCTTCACCGGCCCGGCCCCGCGCGTGCGGGCCCTGCACCCCCCGCTTCGGAAAGGACGCTGATGATCGCCCTCCAGTCCGTGACGTCCGAGAGCCACCTGCGCGAAGCCTTCGGCTGCTTCCCCTCCGGCGTCACCGCGGTGTGCGCGCTCGTCGACGGCGTGCCCCGCGGGATGGCCGCCAGCTCGTTCACGTCGGTTTCGCTCTCGCCCCCGCTGGTGTCGATCTGCATCCAGCGGACGTCGTCGACCTGGCCGCTGCTGCGGGACCGCCCGCGGCTCGGCCTCAGCGTCCTCGCCGAGGGCCAGGACGACGCCTGCCTCCGCCTGTCGGCCCGCGGCGACCGCTTCCGAGACGTCGACTGGGAACCCGGCCCCGACGACAGCGTGTTCATCAGCGGGTCCAGCGCGTGGCTGGAGTGCGCCCCGCACGCGGAACTCCCGGCCGGCGACCACGTGATCGCCCTGCTGGAGATTTACCGCCTGCACACGGCGGGGACCCCGCCGCTGGTGTTCCACGGAAGCCGGTTCCGCCGGCTCGCCGCCGGTTGAAGGCTCACCGGTCAGCGGGCAGCGGCGCCGAGTTCGATCATCAGGACGCCCGCCGCGATCAGCCCGACGCCGGCCGCCATCCGCTTGGTCAGGGCGTCCTTGAAGAACACCCGCGCACCGATCGCCGTCAACGCGACCCCGCACGCCGCCCAGACGCCGTAGGCGATCCCGACCGGCAGGCCGTGGGCGAGCGCGACCGCCAGCAACCCGAAGGCACCGAGGTAGCCGGCCGCGACGGGCACGAGCCAGCGCTTCCGCTTCAAGCCCTCCGACGCGCGCAGGGACAGCGTGGCCGCCACTTCCGACAGGATGGCGCCGGCCAGCAACAGCCACGTCACGAGCGCTCCTCGCGTTCGTGGCCGGTCTCCACCAGCACCACCCCCGCGATGACGGCGGCGATCCCGATGCCGATCAGCGGCGTGAACGGCTCGGCGAACAGCACCGTGCCGAGGACCGCGGTCAGCGCGACCCCCGCCGCGGCCCAGATGCCGTAGACGACACCGACCGGGACGCCCAGGCGCAGCAGCACGGACAGCGCCACGAAGGCACCGGCGTACCCCGCGACGGTCAGCGCCGCCCACCAGGGGTGGTCGATCGACGCCCGCAGCGCCAGCGTCGCCGCGACCTCCAGCACGATCGCGGCGGCCAGGACCGCCCATTTCCGCATCGTGGCTCCTCGCCTTCCCAGGGCCACGCCGTCGGGGCCGCATCGTTCACTTCGCCGGTGAGCCTACGCAACGCCGAGAGGTGCCCGCAAAACCTGAACGTGACTTTGTTTCATGTCTATCCTACGCTGAGCCGATGACCCGGGACACCGTGCCGCTGGAGGACGAGCGCCAGGCCGTCGTCGAGGCGTGCCACGAACTGGCCGGCGCCGGACTGCTGATCGGCACCTCCGGGAACGTCAGCGTGCGCGCGGGCGACCTCGTCGCGGTGACCGCGACCGGTGTCGTGCTCGGGCGGGCGACGCCGGCGCAGGTGACCGTCGTCGACCTGGCCGGGACCGTCGTCTCCGGCGACCTCGCGCCGACCTCGGAACTGGAGCTGCACCTCGGGATCTACCGCCGCGGTGGTGCCGGGGCGGTCGTGCACACGCACTCGCCGCAGGCGACCGCGGTCTCCCTGGTCCTCGACGAACTCCCCTGCGTGCACTACCAGCAGCTCCTGCTCGGCGGGGCCGTCCGCGTCGCGCCGTTCGCCGTCTTCGGCAGCGACGAGCTGGCCGAGCACGTGTGGACCGCGCTGGCGGGCAAATCGGCCGCGCTGATGGCCAACCACGGCGCCGTCGTGCACGGCACGGGGCTGCGGACGGCGGTGGACAACGCGCTGCTGCTCGAGTGGGTCTGCGAGCTCTACCGGCGGGCCGCCTCGCTCGGCACGCCCCGGGTCCTGGCCGCCGCCCAGCAATCGGCGGTGGTGGAAGCCGCGCTGCGGCGGGGGTACGGCCGGACCCGGCGGATCGAGGAGGATCGGTGACGCAGACGGTGATCACGCTCGGCGCGCACGTGTTCGACGTGCAGGTCCGGCCGGTGGCCGCGATCCCGCCCGGGCAGGGCGCGGCCCTGGTGGAGCAGATCCGGTTCGGCCCGGCGGGCACCGCGGCCGGGACCGCGCTGACGCTGGCCAAGCTCGGCGCGGCGGTCCGCACCGCCGGCGCGATCGGCACCGACCCGATCGGCGACCTGCTGCTGGCCATGCTGGCCCGGTACGGCATCGACACGTCGCTGGTGGTCCGCCGCGCGGACGTGCAGACCTCGGCGTCGGTGCTGCCGATCCGCCCGGACGGCAGCCGGCCCGCCTTCCACGTCCCCGGCGCCAACCTCACCTACGGGCCGGACGACATCGCGGCCGCCGAACTCGCACGGGCGACGCACCTGCACCTCGGTGCACCCGAGCTGATGGGCGGGGAGAACGCGGCGAAGATCCTCGCCCCGGCCCGGGAAGCCGGGGTGGTCACCTCGGCCGACCTGCTCGCCCCGGGCGATCCCGGGGTGCTGGCCTGGATCGCGCCCGTCCTGCCCCACCTCGACTACCTGCTGCCGAACGAACAGCAGGTACTGGGCCTCACCGGCGCCGAGACGCTCGAAGACGGCGCCCGGGCGCTGATCGAGCGGGGCGCCGGCTGTGTCGCCGTCACCCGCGGCGCCCGGGGTGCCCTGGTCGTCACGGCGGAGGAGGTGCTCGCCGTGCCGGCGTTCGCGGTCGACGTCGTCGACACCACCGGCTGCGGTGACGCGTTCTCCGCCGGTTTCCTCCGCGGCATCGGCCTCGGCCGTTCGCCGCGCGCGGCCGCCGTGCTCGGTTCGGCCGCCGCGGCCCTGGTCGCCCAGGGGCTGGGCAGCGACCACGGCGAGTTCGACCTCGCCGCCGCCGACGCGTTCGCCGCGGCCACGCCCACACTGGGGACCGCCGAGGCGCCGCGCTGAAGATCGGCTACCGGCCCGGCACGTCCCACTTCGGCATCCGCCCTGATCGTGCGGCGCTTCCCGTGCTGCCGAACCGATCGCTCGCATCACTTGCCGCGGATCGGCGGCGAAACCGACGGTTCCGCCGCCGCCGAGATCATTTCCGTTCCTCCAGCGAAGCGAGGTCGATACCGAAGAGGGCGCAGGCGTTTCCTGCGGTGAACTTGTCGCGGGCTTCGCCGGCCGGGAATTCGGCGAGGAACTTTTCGATGTCCGCCTTGACCGGCTTCTGGAAGGGGTAGTCGGTCGAGAACAGCAGCCGGTCGGGCGTCGTGACCTCCAGGACGTGGCGGAGCAGGGCGGGGTTGAACATCCCGGAACTGGTGATGTGGACGTGGGCGCGGACGTAGTCCGACACCTTCCGGTCCAGGCCCGCGACGCCCGAGAGGCTGTCGGCGCGGTCGGTCCAGAACAGCAGCAGCTCGCCCCAGTGGCCGAGCACGAGCTGCAGGCCGGGGTGGCGGTCGAAGGTGCCGCGGACGATCAGGCGCAGGGCGGCGAGCGCCGCCTCCAGGTGCCAGCCCCAGCCGAACGTCGCCAAGGCCAGGTCGGTCATCGGATCGAAGCCGCTGTAAGCGGCTTCGCGGACCGCGCGGGCCGGGATCTGCGGGTGGATGAAGATCGGCTGCCGCAGCGCCGCGGCCGTGGCGAACAGCTCGTCGTAGCGCGGGTCGTCGAGCGGCGTCCCGCCCGTCCGCCCGTAGACCATCGCTCCGGCGAACCCGAGACCGGCCGCGCGTTCCAGCTCCGCGGCGGCGGCCGCCGGGTCCGCCATCGGCAGGGTGGCGAAGGCCCGAAACCGCGTGGGGTGCCTGCGGACCGCCTCGGCGGCGACGTCGTTGGCCCGCCGGCTCAGCGTCCGCGCGGCCGCCGGCTCCAGCGGGTGGGTCCCGGGCGGCGCCAGCGAGAGGATCTGCAGGTCGACACCCTGGGCGTCCATCGCCGCGATGCGGGCGTCGCCGATGTCGTCGAGGCGTTCGAGGTTGTCGCCCAGCTCGTCGAGCACGACGCTCGCGTCACCCCGGTCGTCCGGGAGTGCCTTCACCGCCGCGGTGAGCTCGGGCAGGTTCCAGTGTTCTTCGATCGCGATCAGGGCCACGCCAGGCCTCCCGGTCCGGGCGATCCGCTCAACCGCCGTTGAGTGAGACGGTACACGAATCGCTCAACGGCTGTAGAGTGAAGCCATGACCGAGACGTCCCGCGACGCCAAACGCGCCCGTACCGCCCGGCGGATCCTCGAAGCCGCCCGGCAGGAGTTCGCGGCCCGGGGCTTCGAGGGCGCCACGATCCGGGGCATCGCCGCCGTGGCGGGTGTGGACGCCTCCCTGGTGATGCAGCACTACGGCTCGAAGGCGGCCCTGTTCACCGCCGCGGTCCAGCTGCCCGGCGACGACGCCGAGAGCGCCGCCGAGCACCTGCTGGAGGTCCTCGCCAACCGGCTGCGCGAACTGCCCCCGGAGACGAGCGCGCTCGTCCGGTCCATGCTCACCGTGCCGGAAGCCGCCGACTCGATGCGGTCCTACCTCGACGAACGCGTCGAGAACCTCGCCAGGTCACTGACCGGCGACGACGCCCACCTGCGCGCCCTGATCACCGTGAGCGGCATCCTCGGCCTGACGATCACGCAGCACTTCCTGAAGTTGCGCGCCTTCGAGGGTGCTTCCCACGAAGAGCTGCTGCGGGCCGCGCGCGGCTGGACCGAATACTTGTCGCGCGACTCGTGAGCCGGCCGGTCCGGTGCAACCCGGCGGCCCGGTCGTCGCGTCCGGGGAGTACCGAACGAGGGAGGCACGTCCATGCGCAGGCTGTCCGCCGTCGCCGTCGCCGCCGCGGTCCTGGTCGTCCTGGGGGCCACGGCGTGCGGTGGCACCACCCGGGTCGCGTCGACCGACCCACTGTGCGCCGCCGTCTACGAGCCGCGCGAACTCGTCGACAGCGGGCCGCTGTACCCGCCGTTGCCCGCCGTGGCGGACGGGACTCGCGGCGAAACCCGCAGCACCGATGCCGCCGCGATCAAGAAGGTCGCCGCCGCCGCGTGCGACCTGCCCGAACCGCCGCCGGACCCGGTCTGCACCGCCGAACTCGGGCCGAGCTACCGGCTCCGGTTCACCGACACCGCGAACCGGACGACGACCCTCACCGCCGCCGCGTACGGCTGCCAGTTCGTCGAAGGGCTGGCGACCGAGCGGGCCGGCGCGCGGCCGTTGTGGGAGGCGCTGGCCGCGGCCGGGCTCCCCGGACCGGGCGCGCGCTGAGCCGTCCACAAAGGACAGAGACTGGACCACCGCGAAAACTGGTCCGGCTACGAAAGGGCAGCGTCGGGGGCCGTCAGTACCCGACCCGGCCCGCCGGATATTGACCCCGCGGAAACGCTTACCTACCGTCCGGTCACCGTTCCCGGTGGACGCGGGGCCGTCCGGCCGCGCGGAAACCGCCCATCCCGAGGAGGTGCCATGCTGTCGAGGCGTACCTTCGTCACCGCCGGCCTGGTCGCCGCCGCGGCGAGCACGCCGCTGTGGTCCGCCGTCACCACGCCGAAAGCCCGCGCCGCCGCGGCCTTGCCGTTGACCCTGAAGAACAATTCGGGCAGCGGCACCGTCTACGCCTACATCAGCGGCGCGGACACCGCGGGCCGCCCCGGCTTCGTCACCGCCGACGGCCGGTTCCACCCGCTGGCCAACCCCTCCTCGCCGGTGACGCCGATCCCGGACTACGCCATCGCGCTCGGCGGATCGGGTTCCCAGCTCACGGTGACGCTGACCGACTACCTCATCGGCGGCCGGGTGTGGTTCTCGGTGGACAAGAAGATCCAGTTCTTCGTCAACCCCGGACCCGGACTGGTGCAGCCCGGTTTCACCAGCTCGGACCCGAACTGGCAGACGAACTGGACGTTCTGCGAGTTCACCTACAACAGCGCGAACCTCTACGCGAACATCAGCTACGTCGACATGGTGGCGCTGCCGGTGTCGATGGCCACCACGGGCGCGGCGGGCGCCCAGTCGGTCAGCCCGCTGCCCAGCGGCGCGCTCGGGAGCATCGCCGACGGGCTGCGCGCGCAGCACAACGCCGACGGCGCGCCGTGGGACCGGCTGGTCGTCACCGACTCCGCCGGCAAGGTCGTGCGGGTGCTCGCGCCCGGCCACTCCCCCGTCGACTTCGGCGGGTACTGGACGAACTACCTCAACGCCGTCTGGGACCACTACCGCTCGACGCCGCTGACGATCAACGGGCAGGGCGGCATCGGCTCCTACACCGGCACGGTCAGCGGCGACGCGATCGTGTTCGCCGGCCTCAACACCAACGGCGTGCCGTTCACCAAGCCGAGCGCGGCCGACATCTTCGGCTGCGCGAGCGGGCCGCTGTACAACTCCGGCAGCGATGCCCGCGGCGCGGTCGCCGCCCGGCTGGCCGCCGCGCTGAACCGCAGCAGCCTGCTGGTGGCCGGCGGCAACAACCAGCCCGACGGCGTTCCGCCGTCGCAGTACTACCGCGACGCCACCACGAACCACTACGCGCGCCTGGTGCACCAGTACGCGTCGATCGGCTACGCCTTCCCGTACGACGACGTCGGCCCGACCGGCGCCCAGCCCGTCGACGGCCACCTGCAGGACCCGGCGCCGACGTCGTGGACGGTCTCGCTGGGCCCGGGCGCGGGCGGCGGCACGACCCCGCCGGGCTCCGGCGGCACGAGCGCGTACTCGACGATCCAGGCGGAGGCGTACAACGCCCAGAGCGGCACCCAGAACGAGACGTGCTCGGACTCCGGCGGCGGCGTGGACGTCGGCTGGATCGCCGACGGCGACTGGCTGAAGTACGCCCGCGTCGACTTCGGCTCGAGCTCGCCGAACCAGTTCGTCGCCCGCCTGGCGTCGGGCGCGGCGGCCGGCGTCAGCGGCGCCATCCGCGCCCGCCTGGACAGCGTCACGGGCCCGGTGATCGCCGAAATCGACTTCGCGAACAACGGCGGCTGGCAGCAGTGGCAGACGGTGCCGGCCAACGTCGTCGCTTCCGCAACCGGGGTGCACGACCTGTACCTCACGTTCTCGGGGAGCGCGTCGGACTTCGTCAACGTCAACTGGTTCACCTTCACCCGCTAGCGGCGTCCGTCCCGCAGCGCGAAACCGCGCCCGCCCCCCGGTGGCGGGCGCGGTTTCGCGACTTTCGGGGGTATGGCCCGTTTGTGCCGGGCCGACACACTGTGCGTGCCGGTACGGTGACCACGGGTTCCGACCGGACCTCCATCCGTGCGGCGTGAGGAGATCACCCGATGGCGTCAAGGTCCCTGTCCCGGCTCGCCCTCGCGGCGTCCGGCGTGCTGCTGACGAGCCTGGTCGGCGGCACCGCCGCCGCGCAGACGGCGGACACGCCGGTGTTCTGGCGCGTCCCGGCCACCGCCGTCCAGGCGCACGCGCTCGCCGCAGCCGGTTTCGACGTCGAAGAAGGCGACGCCGGGAGCGTGCACGTCGTCGGCGGCCAGGCCGTCGCCGCGAAGCTGCAGGCACTCGGCTACCGGCCCTCGTTCTTCGACACCGTCTACAAGGAACTGCCGGCCCGGACCGAGAGCCTGGCGGCGGACACCTTCTACGGCGGCTACCGGACCGTCACCGCGCACGAGAACCACCTCGCGGCGGTCGCCTCGGCGCACCCCGACCTCGCCACGAAGTACACGATCGGGCAGTCGTGGAAGAAGGCGAAGGGCCAGGGCGGCCACGACGTCCAGGCGATCTGCCTGACGAAGAAGCAGACCGGTGACTGCACGCTGTCGACGACGTCGAAGAAGCCGAAGTTCTTCCTGATGGCGCAGATCCACGCGCGCGAGCTGTCGACGGGCGAGCTCGCCTGGCGCTGGATCGACTACCTCGCCGACGGCTACGCCTCCGACGCCACCGCGAAGTCCATTCTGGACAGCACCGAGGTGTGGGTGGTGCCGATCGCCAACCCCGACGGCGTCGACATCGTCGCCTCCGGCGGCAACTCGCCCAAGCTGCAGCGCAAGAACGCCGACAACTCCCGCGGCGGCTGCACGGGCACCGGCATCGGCGTCGACCTCAACCGCAACTCGACGTTCAAGTGGGGCGGCGACTCCAACTCCGCCTGCGCCGAGACCTACCAGGGCGTGAGCGCGGGTTCGGAGCCCGAGGTGCAGGCGCTGGAGAAGCTCGCCCGCGCGATCTTCCCGGACCAGCGCGGCACCGGGAACGACGACCCGGCGCCCGCGACCGCCCAGGGCACGATGATCACGCTGCACAGCTACGGCAACGACATCATCATCCCGTGGGGCTTCACCCAGGCGACCTCGCCGAACGACGCCCAGTACCGCAAGCTCGGTGCGAAGTACGCCGCGTCCAACGGCTACCTCGTCGGCACCAACGAGGAGACGGTCGGCTACGACACGACCGGCACCACCGACGACTTCACCTACGGCGAACTCGGCGTCGCCAGCGTGACGTTCGAGGTCGGCGGCTCGAGCGGCACGTGCGGTGGCTTCCTGCCGCGCTACACCTGCGTCGACAGCACGTTCTGGCCGAAGAACAAGGGCGCGCTGATCACCGCGGCGAAGGCCGCCGCGGCCCCGTACCAGCAGTGAGTCACGGGCGGCAGGCGTAGATGCAGTTCTGCGGGCGCGGGGAGCCGAGCACTTCGACGTGCCGGAACCCCGCGTCCGCGAGCATTTCCGCCGCCTTTTCGGTGCCCCACACGGCCCCCAGCGCGGCGCCGCCTTCGGCCAGCGACGTCGTGGTGCAGTACATCAGGCTGATCGAGTAGGTCAGGGCGGCCAGCGGGTGGCCGACGTTCTTTTCCAGGTGGCTCGAGAAATTGGTGTCCACCATGAAGAACAGCCCGTCGGGCGCGAGCGCGCGGCGGACCCGCCGCAGCACGACGTCCGGCCGGTCCTGGTCGTGGACGGCGTCGAACGCGGTGATCAGGTCGTAGGGCGGATCGGCGGTGAGCTCGGCGGCGTCCCCGACGACGAAATCGGCGTTGGGGAGGCGCTGTTCGTTCGCTTGCTCGACGACGGCCGGGTTGATGTCGAGGCCGGTGAAGTGCGAGGCGGGGAAGGCCCGGGCGGCGACGGCGACGGCGTGGCCGGTCCCGCAACCGAGGTCGAGCACGCGCGCGCCGGCGGTCAGCCGCTCGGTGAGGCCGGGGACCGCGCCGAAGAAGCCGTCGACCAGGTGTTCGCGGTAGATGTGCTGCCAGCTGTCGCCGGTTTTCGCGCCGAGGGTTTCGAGGTGGGGCCCGTAGGCCGACCTCGGGACGCCACCGCCTTCGGCGAACGCGCGTTCCAGCTCGGGCAGGACGCCGGTGAACGCCGAAAGGGTCAGCAGTGCCGGCATCAGGTTCGCAGCGGTCTCGCCGAGCAGGAATTTCGCGTGCTCGGGCGGGAAAGTGTACTCGCGGCCGTCGTAGGTGAAGACACTGCCGGTGACCATGGCCCCGAGCCACTCGCGGACGTAGCGTTCCTGCAGCCCGGCGCGCGCGGCGAGCCCGGCGCTGGTGGCGGGCCCCCGCGCGGCCGCGGCGAGAAGGCCGGTGCGGTGCCCGATGCCGATCAGCATGGTGAGGGCGCTGCCGGTCATGGTGGCCGTGAGGTGCGCGGCGAAGTCCTTCTCCTCCATGGGTGAAGCCTACCCGCCGCCGGCTCGGTCCGATGTGGACGATCACGGCGCGCGGGAGCCGTGCGCCGGACCGGCCCGGGCGGCTGCGACCGTGCCGCAGCCGCCCGTCGCCGTCAGGCGTCCTCGTCCTCCAGGCCCGCGTCGGCCAGGACCGCGTACACCCGGCGGCGGGCGTCCGCGAGGATCTTCTTCACCTCCGCCACCTGGGCCTCCGTGCCGCTGTAGCCCACCTGCGCCGCCGCTCCGGACAGCTCGCCCAGTGCGTGCCACAGGGCCGCGAACCGGTCGGCGCCCGGGTCCTCCTCCGGTTCCTGCCACAGCGCCGCGAACTCCTCCTCGCGGCCCGCCACGTGCTCACGGCCCGCGTCGGTCAGCTCGGCCACCCGGCGGCCCGCCGTCTCGACCGTGTGGACCAGGCCTTCGTCCTCCAGCTGCTGCAGGATCGGGTACACCGATCCCGGGCTGGGCCGCCACCGGTCGTGCGTGCGGCGGCGGATCTCCTGCATCAGCTGGTAACCGTGCATCGGCGCCTCGGCCAGCAGCGCCAGCACCGCCGGCCGCACCGGCCGGGCCGGCGGGCGGCCGCCGCCGCCACCGCGGAACTCGCGGACCCGCTGGAACGGGCCCGCCCCGCCGAACCAGCCGCCCGGGCCGCCGAACGAGCCGGGGCCGCCCGGAAACCCGGGGAAGCCGGGCCCACCCGGCGGCTGCGGCGGGTGGGGCGGGTGCGGTGGCGGCGGCGGGAACCCGCGCGCGAGCTCCGGACCGCCGTCCCAGTCCTCGTCCCCCGGCAGGTCGTGCTCCGGCCCGAAATCTCCGTGACCGCCGACCCCGTGGTGCCCGGGACCGCCGTGCCCGAATCCCGGATCGCCGCCGTGGCCAGGCCCGGCATGATCCGGGCGACCCAAGTGCCAACCCGGTCCCGGATGCCCGCCGTGGCCCGGCCCAGCATGATCCGGACGCCCGAAGTGCCGGCCAGACCCAGAATCCCCATCGTGCCCCGCCTCGGCATCGTCCGAATGCCCCGAGTGCCGGTCAAGCCCAGGATCGCCGCCGTGGCCCGGCCCGGCATCGCCCGGACGCCCGAAGTGCCAACCCGGTCCCGGATCTCCACCGTGCCCCGGCCCGGCATGATCCGGGCGACCCAAGTGCCAGTCAGGCCCCGGATGCCCGCCGTGCTCCGCGGCCGGGTGGCCGACGTGCCCCGGCATCGCGTGCTCCGGCCCGCCGTGGCCCAAGTGACCCGGGTGACCCAAGTGGCCCGGCCCGTGCCCGCCCGGATGGCCCCCGAACCCGGCGAACATCCGTCCCGCTCCCGCGCTCATCCCCATGCTGCCCTCCAAAGTCGTATCGGCGACATTCACACGATATATCGCCGCTCGATCGGACCGCAAGGCAGCCGCGGAATCACCCGAAGTAGTGCCCGGCCTCCAGGTCGTCGACCAGCCCCGGCTCCTCGGGCACCCACCCGAACCGCTTCTGCGTCAGGACGCTCGACGCCGGCGCGTCCGGCCCGGCGAAGTGCGCCAGCCAGCCGAAGTGGTTCGGCACGTCGGACACCGATCGCACCGGCAGGCCGAGGCGTTCCCCGATCACGCCGGCGAGCACCTTCAGCGGCACACCTTCCTCGCCGACCGCGTGCAGCCGCACCCCCGCGGGCGCCGCCTCGACGGCCAGCCGGTACAGCCGCGCCGCGTCGAGCCGGTGGACCGCGGCCCAGCGGCCCGCGCCGTCGCCCGGGTAGGCCGACACGCCCGTCTCGCGCGCGAGCCGGATCAACGCCGGGACGAACCCGTGCCCGTCGCCCTCGCCGTGCACCGAATGCGGCAGGCGCAGCACCGACGCGCGCACGCCCCGCTCGGCCAGCGCGAGCGCCGCCGTCTCCGATGCCGTCCGCGGGAACGCCGGGTCGGCCGCGTCCTCCTCGGTCACCAGCCGGCCCGGGCCCACCGGGCCGGTCGCCGCCGTGATGATCAGGGACTTCCCGGTTCCTTCGAGCGCTTCGCCGAACGCGCCGATCGCCGCGCGGTCGGTCGCCGCGGCGCCCGCGAGATCGGCGAAGTCGTCGTGGACGTAGGCGGTGTGGACGACCGCGTCCGCTTCGGCGGCGGCCGCCCGGAGGCCGTCGAGGTCGGCCAGGGTCCCGCGCCGGACCTCGGCGCCGGTGGCCGCGAGCGCCGCGGCCTTGTCTTCCGAGCGGGCGAGGCCGAGGACGTCGTGCCCCGCCTCCCGCAGTTCGCGGACGACGGCGCTGCCGACGAACCCCGTCGCGCCGGTGACGAACACCCGCATTTGCGTACTCCTCTTCGATGGGTGACAGTGGTCCCATCGTTGGGCCGTGGCGGCGCAGCCGTCCAAAGCCTGGTTCTCATCGGCCGATACGCTTCCGGCATCACCGCAGGTAGACTGCGGTCGTGGCGGATCTGGACCTGCGGCTCGTGCGGTACTTCACGGCGGTGGCCGAACACCGGCACTTCGGGCGCGCGGCCGCCGCGCTGCACACGACGCAGCCGTCGCTGAGCCGGCAGATCCGCCGGCTCGAAGGCCAGCTCGGCGCCCGCCTGCTGGACCGGACGCCGCAGGGCACGCGGCTGACCGAAGCGGGCGAAGTGTTCTTGCCCCGCGCCAAGGCGCTGCTGCAGTCGGCCGAGCAGGCGGCCGCGAGCACCCGCGCCGCCGCGGCGCCGAGGCGCATCACGATCGGCTACCGCACGAACCTGTTCGTCACGCCGGCGGTGCGCGAACTGCGCCGCCGCCACCCGGAGGCCGAGGTGCTGACCCGCCACCTCGGCTGGACCGAAACCCGCGCGGCGCTGCTGGAGCACCGGGTGGACATCGCGGTGACGCGGTTGCCGCTGCAGACCGAGGGGTTGCGGGTCACCGTGCTCTACGACGAAGAGCGCGTGCTGCTCGTGTCCGCCGACCACCGCCTGGCCGGCCGGGCGTCGGTCACCCTGGCCGACATCGCGGACGAGCCGCTGCCCCGCCTCGACGACCCGGAGTGGAACGCGTTCTGGCGCGTCGACCCGCGCCCCGACGGCCGCCGTGCCCCGGACGGCCCGCTGGTCGAGGAGTTCGAGGAGAAGTTCGAGCTGATCGCCGCGGGCCAGCTGGCGGCGATCGTCCCGGCCGGGGTCCGGTTCAGCCGCCTCCGGCGCGACGTGACGATCGTTCCCCTCGACGGCATCGAGCCGTGCCAGGTGGCCCTGGCCACCCGCGCGGACGACGGCACCGACCTGCTCGCGTCGGCGTGCCGGACCCTGCAGGCCCACCTGACCAGCCCGGAAGCCGCCGGCCTCACGGTTTCGGCGCCCTAGGAACCGGACTTCACCGCCCACGTCAGCAGGTCCGCCGCCGGGCCGGTCAGCCGCCGTCCCGCCGGCCAGACCGCACGCAGCACCCGGCCCAGTTCCACGCCTTCCACCGGCACCGGCACCAGCCGGCGGCCCGCGAGTTCGCGCACCACGTCGAGGTCGCTGATCACGGCCGGCCCGGCGCCCGCGATCACCGCGTTGCGCACCGCCGACGCCGATCCCAGCTCCAGCAGCGGCGTCACCGGACCCGCGCCCGCCCGCCGCAACGCCGCCTCGACCGTCTCGCGCGTGCCCGAGCCCGGTTCGCGCACCACCAGCGGCGTGCCGGCGAGCTCGCCGGCCGTCAACGGGCGCCGGCGCCGGGCCCACGCGTGCCCGGCCGGGACCACCACCACGAGCCGGTCCGCCGCGACGCGGCGCGTGGCCAGGCCCGGCCACGGCCCCGGCGACTCGACGAACCCCAGGTCCACCTTCCCCCGCGTGACGAGGTCGGCGACCTGCTCGGAGTTCCCCACCTCGAGCCCGACGTAGGTCTCCGGCCCGGTCCGCTTGATCTCGCCGATCCAGGCGGGCACGAAGTGCTCGGCCAGCGTCATGCTCGCCGCGACCCGCAGCCGCGCGCCGCGCTGGGTGCGCAGGGCCTCGGCGCCGGTGCGCAGTCCGTCCACTTCGGCCAGCACCCGGTGGGCCCAGCCCGCGATCACCCGGCCGTCCGGGGTCAGCGCCGAGCCGCGCCGGGTCCGGTCCACCAGGGACAGTCCCACCTGACGCTCCAGTGTGGACAGACGCTTGCTCGCCGACGGCTGGGCGATGCCGAGCGCCGCGGCCGCCTGGCCGATGCTGCCGAGGTCGTCGACGAGCACCAGCAGGCGCAGTGAGTCCAGATCCGGTCCGGTCATAGCCCGAGTCTATGACCTCAGACCCGACCACCGGCTACCGCGCCGGCGCCGGACCGGCGACGCTGGAGGCATGGCACTCACGACCGCGAAGACCTCCGGCCTGGCGATCACCGGGCTCGGCGTCGCCGCGGCGTACGCGTTCAGCTCGGTGTGGCCGGTGGCCGGCGCGCTCACCGTCGCCGTCGTCCTGGGCGTGGCCGCCGGGAGCACACCCCTTCTCACCGACGAGCAGCGCCGGGCCGTGGCCGGGCTCACCAAACGCCTGCTGCGCGCGGGTGTCGTGCTGCTCGGGCTCCAGCTCGCCGTCCCCACCGTGCTCGCGCTCGGCCCCGGCACGCTCGCCGCGGTCGTGCTCACGGTCGCGGTCACCTTCCTCGGCACGCTGGGCCTCGCGCGGCTCGTCCGGGTGCCGCGCGGGCTCGCCCTGCTGGTCGCCACCGGCTTCTCGATCTGCGGCGCGTCGGCGATCGCCGCGGTCGAAGGCGTGATCGAGCGCGACGACGAAGACGTGGCCACCGCCGTCGCGCTCGTCACCTGCTACGGCAGCGTCGCCTTGGCCGCCCTCCCCCTGCTCGCCCACGCGCTCGGCCTCGACGCGACCCGGACCGGCAGCTGGGCCGGGATCTCGGTGCACGAGGTCGCCCAGGTCGTGGCGGCGGCCGGCCCCGCCGGCGCGGCCGCCGTCGGGGTCGCCGTCGTGGTGAAGCTGAGCCGGGTCGTCCTGCTCGCGCCGGTGGTCGCGCTCGTCGGCGCCGCCGAACGCGGCCGCCGCGACTCCCACGCCCCGCTCGTTCCCTTGTTCGTCCTCGGGTTCCTCGCGATGGTCGCCGTCCGCAGCACCGGCCTGGTCCCGGCGTTCGCGCTCGACGTCGCCAAGACGGCGTCTACGCTCCTGCTCGCGGGCGCGCTGTTCGGCCTCGGCTGCGCCGTCCGGCTCGGCTCGCTGCTGCGCGGCGGCGGACGGGCCCTGCTGCTGGGCCTGCTCTCCACGCTCCTCGTCCTGGCGACCGGGTTCGGCACCCTGGCCGCGTTCACCTGAAATTCGCCTCGCGGACAGGTATAGTTCGTTATACGCACTGTTGTACGGCTCTTGTACGGATCGCGTCGACGCTGCTTTCGCAGAAGCAGAATCGAATCCGTAGGGAGCTCGAACCGTGAAGATCACCCGACTCGCCCAGGGGCTGCTGGCCGGGCTGCTGGGGTGCGCCGCCCTGGCCGTGCCCGCGGCGCTCGGTGCCGCCACCGCCCAGGCCGATGTGGCCAGCACGCTGGTGTTCGACAAGAACACCGAAGGACACGACTGCTACCGCATTCCCACCGTCGTCAAGGCGAACAACGGCGACCTGCTCGCCTTCGCCGAAGGCCGCAACGGCGGGGCCAGTTTCTGCAACGATCTCGGCAAGATCGACCTCGTCCTGAAGCGCTCGACCGACGGCGGCAGGACGTGGGGCGCGCTGACCACCGTCATCGAAGCCTTCGGTGACGTGAAGGGCAATCCGGCGCCGATCGTGCTCCCGGGCAGCAACCGGATCGTGCTGCTGTCGACCATGCAGTGCTTCACGAACCCGTCGTGCGGCCGGATCCCGCGCGTGTCCATCAGCGACGACAACGGGAAGACGTGGGGCGCGCCGAAGGTGCTGACCACCGAGCTCGGGTTCGCGAGCGCGCCGGGCTGGCTCGCGACCGGGCCGTCGCACGGCATCGCGCTGACCCGCGGCGCGCACGCCGGCCGGCTGGTCGCCGGCCTGAGCTACACGGTCGGCGGCAAGAACACCGGTTCGCTGGTCTACAGCGACGACAAGGGCGCCACCTGGCACCGCGGGGCGACCGACACGTCGGCTTCGGACCTGATGAACCCGCAGGAGATCAGCGTCACCGAGCTGCGCGACGGCCGGGTCTACGCCGCCGCGCGCAACGCCGCCAACAACGACGACAAGTGCCTGTCCGACGGCACCCACAACCGTGCTTTCGCGATCAGCTCCGACGGCGGCGCGACGTTCAGCTCGAAGTTCGCGTTCGCCACCGACCTCGTCGCGCCGACCGTCGAGGGCTCCACGGCGCGGATGAGCGCCACCGACACCGGCGGCAAGTACAACCGCATCGTGTTCGCGGCCCCGTCGGTCTGCGACCGCCGCAAGGAGCTGCGGATCCACTCGTCCTTCGACGAGGGCGCCAACTGGACTCCCACCGCGGGCAGCCTGCTCGTGTGGGGCCAGGACGCGGCGTACTCCGACATGGTCCAGCTGTCGCAGTCGGCGGTCGGCGTGCTGTTCGAGGCGGGCCCGGAGCTCCACGCGAACGACACGATCCGCTTCGCTTCAGTCAGCGAAGCCGCGCTCGGCGCCCCGGCCTGCGGTGGCGGCTACAGCGTCATCGACTCGGCGCCGCTCGGCACCGGCGGCGCGGCCGGCACGGTGTACCTGTCCTACAACGCGGCCAACGGCCAGAACTGCGTCAGCACCATGAAGAACGCCTCGGCCGGGACGGCCACCGCGACCTCGGCCTACCTGGAGGTCAAGGGCTCGGCGCGGCAGACCGACTCGGGCGCGTTCTCCTGGTTCGCCGGCCCGGTCAAGGCCGCGGCGGCGGACCAGTGCGTGAAGTGGGGCGGCGCGGCCGGCGGCCAGGCCTACGACAGCGCCTTCGAACACTGCGGTTGAGGGACGACCGGGTGGGACCCGCCCCCGGGCCGGGTCCCACCCGCTGCCGTGCCACCCGGCCCCCTCGCCCGGGTGGCACGGGCGGTTCAGAAGCCGGTGCAGTCGGCGACGGCCGCGGGCCCGGCCGCGGTCGCGGTCTTGGCCTCCTTCCCGTCCACGATCACCTTGCAGCTCACGGATCCGCCGTCCGGCCCGGCGGTCGCGGTGAACCGGGCCCCGGCGAGGAACCCGGTGGCTTCGGCGGTCTTGGTCCACGGCACCGCGGCCCCGGTTTCGGTGTTGATCAGGATCGTGTTCCGGTCGAAGGTGCTGTAGTCGATGTCGGCCGCCTTCGCGTCGCCGCCGACCTGGTAGACGATCGTGTGGTGCTGGGTGGCCTGCTCGTTGACGTCGCTGATCGCCTTGCCGATCACCACCGCCCACAGGATGCTCACGACCAGGCCGAGCAGCGAGACGACGACGCCGGCGACGGTGAGCCCCTTGTTGGTCGCCTTCCCGGACCGCACCCGGGCCACGCCGACGGCCGACAGGATCAGGCCGAGCACCGCCACCGGCCAGGCGGCGACCCCGGCGAGCGGGATCGGCGCGATCACCAGCCCGATCAGGCCGAGGACGAACCCGGCGGTGCCGAGGCCGTTGCGCGGCGGGGCGGCCGGCGGGGCGGCCGGCGGGGCCGCGGGCGGCCGGAGCGGGGTGTGGTCGGTCATCGGGGGTTCCTTTCGCCTCTGCTGGACGGCGAGAAGGAAACCAGCGGCGCGGGCGGTTCCGCGTCGTCCGGAGGCCTCGACGTCGTACGACGAAAGTCGTCACCGGCTCCCGGCTGCACGAGCGGAACGGCCGATGGGCCCGTCGGTACCGCCTCGTAGGCTCTCCTCATGGGACGGTCCGTGCTCCGGGTGGTGTGCACCGTGCTCGCGGTCGCGGCGGGCGTGCTGGCGAGCACGGTCAACTGCGTCATGGAGAGCTCGCTGCCCGACGACCCGGACGCGCTGCCCAGCGCGCTGGGGATGCTCGGCTGGGTCGTCGGCGTCGGCGCGGCGGTCATGCTGGTCTGGCGCCACCGCCGGCCGCTGCTCGTCACCGGGATCGCGCTGGTGCCGCCGCTGCTGCTGAACGGCGACTCGATGGCGGCGCTGATCGCGCTGGCCGCCCTCACGACCCGGCACGTGGGCTGGTGGCGGTGGAGCGCGGCGGCGCTGGTCTTCGCGGGGACCGGGCTCGCGGTCTGGCGCGACGCAGGCCGGGACGCGGAGTCGTCGCTCGCGGGGGCCTGGATGTCCACCGCCACGAGCGGCGCCAAGCTCACCGGGGTGGTGCTGACCGCGGTGGTCTACACCGCGGTGCCGCTCGTACTGGGGATCGTCCGGCACAGCCTCGCCGAGACGCGCCGCCGCGTCGCCGAGCAGGAGGCGTTGCGCGACCGGATGGCGCGGCGGGAGGAGCAGGCGCGGATCGCCCGCGAGATGCACGACGTCCTCGGGCACCGGCTGTCGCTGCTTTCCCTGCAGGCGGGCGCGTTGGAGGTCACGGCCGCGACGACACCGGACGCGGCGCAGGCGGCGAAGACCGTGCGGACCACGGCCCGGCAGTCGCTCGACGACCTGCGTCAGGTGATCGGCGTCCTGCGCGGCGCGGGCTTCGCCGACCGGGCGCCCGGCGGCCCCGCGGAACCGCCCCAGCCGACGCTGGCCGACATCCCCGACCTGGTCACCGGCGCCCGCCAGGCCGGCCTGGCCGCCAACGTGACGATCCTGCTCGACCAGGCGTCGACGGCTCCGGCCCCGCTCGGTACGGCGGCGTACCGGATTCTCCAGGAGGCACTGACCAACGTGCTGCGCCACGCCCCGGGCGCGCCGGCGGAGGTCCTGGTCCGCGGCGGCCCGGGCGCGGGGCTGTCGCTCGAGGTGCGCAACCCGCTGCCGCCGCACCCGGTGCCGTCCCCGGGCTCGGGCACCGGCCTGACCGGCGTCAACGAGCGGATCTCCCTGCTCGGCGGCCAGCTGTCGGCGGGCCCGGCCGACGAGCGGACGTTCGCGCTGCGGGCCTGGCTGCCGTGGGTGACACCGGCGCCCTAGCATGGGCGCGTGAGCGTGCGCGTACTGCTCGTCGACGACGACCCGCTGGTCCGCACCGGACTGTCCATGATCCTGGGCAGCGCCCCGGATCTCCAGGTGGTCGCCGAGGCCGGTGACGGCGACGAAGCGGTCCAGCAGGTCGCCCGCCACGCGCCGGACGTGGTGATCATGGACATCCGCATGCGCCGCATGAACGGCCTCGTGGCGACGGCGGCGGTGCTGGCCCAGCCGCGCCCGCCGAAGGTGCTGATCCTGACCACGTTCGACTTGGACGAGTACGTGTTCGAGGCCCTGGCGGCGGGCGCGAGCGGCTTCCTGCTGAAGGAAGGCTCGCCCCAGGAGATCATCGAGGGCGTCCGCGTGGTGGCGAACGGCGACGCGATGTTGTCCCCGCGGACGACGAAGCAGCTGATCGGCCAGTTCGTGGCGGCCCGCGTGAACCCCCGCCGCGGCCGGGCCCAGGCGAAGCTGGACCTGCTCACCGAACGCGAGCGCGAGATCGTGACGGCGGTGGCCCGGGGCAAGCCGAACGCGGAGATCGCGGCGGAGTTGTTCGTCAGCGAAGCGACGGTGAAGACGCACATCACGCGGACGTTCGCGAAGCTGGACGTGTCGAACCGGGTGCAGCTGACGATCTTCGCCTACGAAGCGGCGCTCGTGACGCCGTAGGCGGCTACGTCGAACCCGCCGGTGCCGTCGCCACCGCGGACTCGCCGAACCGGATTCCCTTCGCCTCCTTGCCGATCGCCGTCAGCACCGCGACCGCGACCAGCCCGGGCACCACCGTCCACAGCAGAGCCGACGTGTACCCGTGGGACTCCGCGATCGCCTGCTGGATCGGCAGGTTCAGCGCCGCCAGGAGGTTCCCCAGCTGGTACGTCACCCCCGGGTAGAAGCCGCGGATCGCGTCCGGGGACATCTCCGTCAGGTGCGCCGGGATCACGCCCCACGCTCCCTGCACCATGATCTGCATCAGGAACGACCCGAGCGCCAGCATTCCGGCGCCGTGGTCGAACGCGAAGATCGGGATCACCGGCAGCCCCAGGACCGCCGCCGTCACGATCGTGCGGCGGCGGCCCAGTTTCTCCGAAAGCGTGCCGAACGTGAGGCCGCCGATGATCGCCCCGATGTTGTACAGCACCGCGATCCACGTGCTCGTCGCCGCGCTCAGGCCCGCGCCGCCGTTGTCGTGGGCCTTCAGGAAGCTCGGGTAGACGTCCTGGGTGCCGTGGCTCATCCAGTTGAACGCCGTCATCAGCAGGATCAGGTAGCCGAAGCGGCGGATCACCTTCGCGTCGAGCAGGATGTCCTTCACCGACGTGCGCGTCACCCTCAGCTTCTCGCGGGCCGTCTCCCACACCTCCGACTCGCGGACGCGCGCGCGGATCAGCAGGCTGATCAGCGCCGGGAAGATGCTCAGCACGAAGATCCAGCGCCACGGCAGGCCGAGTGCGGAATGGAACAGCAGGTACGCCAGCGCCGCCAGCAGGTAGCCGATCGAATAGCCGACCTGCAGCAGGCCCGAGAAGAACCCCCGGCGCGCCGCCGGGATCTTCTCCATCGCCAGCGCCGCGCCCAGGCCCCACTCGCCGCCCATGCCGATGCCGTAGACGAACCGCAGCACGAGCAACACCGTGAAGTTGGGGGCGAACGCGCACAGCAGGCCCGCCACCGAGTACAGCACGACGTCGGCCATCAGCGGGATCCGGCGGCCCACCCGGTCGGCCCACAGGCCGAACAGGAGCGCGCCGACCGGGCGCATCACCAGCGTCGCCGTCGTGATGAACGCCAGTTGCGTCGCGGTGGCCCCGAAGGACTTGTCCTTCGCGATGTCCGCCAGGACGAAGACGACGAGGAAGTAGTCGAACGCGTCCATGCTCCAGCCGAGCAGCGCCGCGAGGAAGGCGTTGCGCTGGTCCGAGGTAAGCGCTTTCCGATCCGTCACGTTCGCCCCGTTCCGCCGGTTCCCCACGCCGAAGACCTCAGGCCGGTTTAGCACCCGCGACCCCGGGCGGGCAAGGGATCAGTGCGCGACGCGGATGCGGACCCGGCGGCCGACGTCCCGGGCCCACGCCTTGATCCGGTCCCAGTCGCGGAAGTCGCCCGCCCGCCGGCCCGAGGCCACCAGCTTCGGGATCAGGCCGCGCACGGTCGCCGGGTCCAGCCGGCCGCCGAAGGTGGCCGTGCGTTCGGCGTCGATGCGCGCGGCCAGCAGCGCCACGTTCGCCGGCAGGCTGACCTGGTGCGAGGCCGCGCCGGGGCCGCACGGCCCGCTGTGGAACAGCCACACCGGACGCTCGGCGAGCGCCCGGGCGTTGCGTTCCAGCAGCCGGACGGCCTCCGGCCGCCAGCGGTGGTAGTACAGGGCGCTGCCGACGACGACCGCGCCGTAGTGCTCGACGCCGGCGACGTCGGCGGCGTCGCGCACGTCGACGGTCAGGCCCGCTTCACCGAGCTCGGCGGCGATGACCTCGGCGATTTGCCGGGTTCCGCCGTGACGCCCGGCGTAGGCGACGAGAACTGCGGTCATGGGCTCCATTGTCGGCCTTCACCCACCGGGCTGCCCCACGGATGGCACACGATCCGCCGAACGGGCGCTCCCACGCTACTCTCCGCATTCCTCACGGCGGCGGCAGGAAAGCGGGTCGCGCGCCCGGGTCCGGTTCGTCGTAGTAGCGGTGGAAGACCGCGGTCTGCCCGCCGGACAACGGCGGCACGATCCAGCTCCAGTCCGCGGGGCACCGGCGCCCGGCCCGCTCCTCGCGCTCCACGTGGGCGAGGAACCGGCGGGATTCGGTGTGGTGGTCGGCCATCGTGACCCCGGCGGCGTCGAAGGAGTGCTGCACCGCCAGCGTCAGCTCGACCAGCGCGCGGTCCCGCCACAGCGTGCGCTCCGACGCGGTGTCCAGGCCCATCAGCTCGGCGATGACCGGCAGCAGGTCGTAGCGCTGCCCGTCGGCCAGGTTCCGGGCGCCGACCTCGGTGCCGAGGTACCAGCCGTTGAAGGGCGCGGCCGGGTAGGTGACGCCGCCGATCGCCAGCGGCATGGTGCTGATCGCCGGCACGGCGTGCCAGCGCAGGCCGAGCCCGGCGAACCACCGGTGGTCCGGGTGGGTCAGCGGCACCTCCAGGACGGCGTCCGGCGGCAGCGTGAACAGCCGCGGCTCGCCGGGCACGGCCTCGATCAGCAGGGGCAGGACGTCGAAGGAGCCTTTCCGCTCCGGAGGCCGCCAGCCGAGTTCCCGCACCCGCTCGGTGAACTCGGCGTACTTCGGGTCGCCGAGGACCGAGCCGTCCTCGAAGCGGTACCCCGCGTAGCGGATGAGCTGCTCGTTGTGGATGCGCGGGCCCGGCGCGGCCGGGCTGTCCGGCGCGAAGACGGTGATCGTCGGCCGGATCCGGCCGCCCCGGCCGGCCTGCCGCAGGTGGGCGACGCACTCGCCGGCGACGGCGGCGGCGCCGGTGACCCGCCGCCGGTCCCGGATCCGCAGGCTGCGCCAGTACAACCGGCCGATGCAGCGCGCCGAGTTGCGCCACGCGACGCGCGCACCGTACGCCAGTTCGGCCGCGGTGTGCCGGTAGGTGCCGGTTTCCCCGATTTCCGCGCGCACCGCCGCCAGCCGGGTCTCGAACCGTTCGCCCGCTTCCGCGGCGCCTTCGGCGTACACCCGCTCCAGGAATTCCTCCGCTTCCGCGAAATCGACGCTCGGCTCCGCCGAGACGCACTGAGAGTGGACCGGCCGCGCGGGCATCACCCGCTCAGGTGTAACTGTCACTGCTCTTTCCCACTCTCCGGAATTGCGATCTTCAGCCCGCCGAAAAGGTCCACCGTTCCTCCGAAAGTCGCCGACGAGCACGAGCCGGATGTCCCACCGCCCTGGGAACTCCGGCCAGGCAGGCGAGAATACCTCAAATTCCATTATCGAAAACATTTGCTACCAAGAGTCATCCGGACATGGCGCACCGCGTTTTTCGCCATCGATCACCCGAAACCGGAAATCGCACGTGATCGTTTCCCGGCGGCACGCCTGCGTATTTTCGCGGGTATTCGCCGAACGGTCTGCACCGGGGGCGGCAGGCCGGGTACGCGCGCCCGCGTTAGAGTCGCGGTGATCGGCAGAGGAGGAACGGTTCCCGTGACGGCAAGGCGCATCCCCGTGGTCCTCGTCGCCGGGTTCCTCGGCGCGGGCAAGACGACGCTGCTCAACCACCTGCTCGCCAACCGCGAGGGTGCCCGGGTCGGCGTGGTGGTCAACGACTTCGGCCGGGTGAACGTCGACGCGCTCGCCGTCGCCGGCCAGGTCGACACGATGGTCTCGCTCGGCAACGGCTGCCTCTGCTGCGCGGTCGACGCCGGCGGGCTGGACGCGATGCTCGCGAAGCTGTCCAGCGCCGAGGCGGGCATCGACGTCATCGTCGTCGAAGCCAGCGGCATCGCCGAACCCCGCGACCTCATCCGGCTGATGATCGCCAGCGAGAACCCCGACATCCGCTACGGCGGCCTGGCCGAGGTCGTCGACGCCGCGGAGTTCGAAACCGCCCGCGAACGCCACCCCGAACTCGCCGACCACCTGCGGCTGGCCGACCTCGTGGTGCTGAACAAGGCTGACCGGGTCCCCGCCGAGGCGCTCGCGAAGCTCACCGCGACCGTCGAGGAGCTGGCGCCGGGCCGCCCGCTGCTGGTCACCGCGCACGGCCGGGTCGACCCGCGGCTGTTCTTCGACCCGGAGCCGCGCGGCGAGCGCGTCGGCCAGCTGTCGTTCGACGACCTGCGCGAGGACGACCACGACCACGCCCAGCACCTGCACGCGGAGTACCAGACGGTCACGTTCACCGCCGCGACGCCGCTCGCGCCGCGCGCCTTCGTCGAGTTCCTCGAGCGGCGCCCGGCCGGGCTCTACCGGATGAAGGGCCAGGCCGACTTCGGCCCCACCGGCCCGCGGGCGCGCTTCCACCTGCACACCGTCGGCGGGTTCGTGCAGCTCGAGCGGTCGGCCTGGCCGCCGGGCGAGCCGCGGCGCACCGAGCTGGTGCTGATCGGCGCCGGCATCGACACCGGCGCCGTGCTCGCCGACCTGGGCCGCTGTCTGGCCGACGACCCGGAAACCGTGGACGAGCGCGGCCTCCTGCACATCCTGCGGTACCTGCCCGACCAGGCCTGACCACCCGCCACGCCGAAGATCGGCAAATGCGACGGTGGCCGGGCCACCGCGACGGAGACTGTCGGCCATGACGACCACCGCGGTGAGCGCACCACGCTGGTACCTGGTCGGCGTGCTGCCCGAAGACGTCCCCCTGGCCCATCTGATGACCCGCTCCGGCGACCTGCGCTACCGGCGTTCGGCCTGCGGAGCGCGGGAATCCCGCAGCTGGAAGCCGGTGGACCTGACCACGTCCGAGCTGACGCCGTGCCCGGCGTGCGTCGCGACGCTCTCCGGCGTCGGCGAAGACCGGGGCCAGCTCGCCCTCGACCTCGGGGTCTAGGCGGTCAACGTCCGCGCGAGCCGCTTCGCCGTCTCGAACGGCCGGGGGCTCTGCGCGACCACCGACGTGACCGCGGCGCCCTCCAGCAAGAGCATCAGCTCGTCGGCGAGGACGTCGGCGCGCCCGGGGTCGGCCCGCCGGAGCTGGGCGCGCAGGTAGGCGTCCAGCGCGGTCTTGTGGTGGCGGACCACCTCGCGGACCGGATCGGCGGGGTCGGGGAACTCCGAGGTCGCGTTGAGGAACGCGCAGCCGCGGTAGCCGTCGCGCGACAGCCAGGCCTCGTAGGCGTCGAAGACCGCCAGCACCCGCTCGAGCGGACCGGGGTGCGCGGCGGTGATCCGGTCGATCTCCTCCTGCCACCGCCGGTCGCGTTCCCGCAGGTACGCGACGACGAGCCGGCTCTTCGAGCCGAAGTTGCCGTAGAGGGCCGCCTTGGTGACCCCGGCCTCGGCCGCCACCGTGTCGACGCCCACGGCGTGGATGCCGTCGCGGTAGAACAGCGTCGACGCGGCCTTGAGCACCTTCGCGCCCGCGTCACCGGGACGAGTCCGGGCCACAGCGTCTCCTCCGAACAGATCGGTATGTGATTTCACCTGCGGTGATTCTAGCACCACTTGACACCAGACAGACCTGTCTGTTTGGTGGATGAAGTGGTGACGCAGACGAGGACAGAGCGCTGGTGGTCCACGGCCGCGGTCGGCGCGGTCGTCATCGCCCTTTGCTACGGGTTCGCCCGCTACGCGTACGGACCGTTCGTCCCGCGGTTCAGCGAGACGTTCGGGCTCACGACGGTGGGCGTCGGCGTGCTCGGCGGCCTCTCCACCGCGGGGTACGGTCTCGGCCTGCTGCTCGCCCCGAAGACGTCCGCGCGGTCGGCCCGCGGCACCGTGCTGCTCGCGGCGGCGGCCGCGACGCTCGGCCTGGGGCTGATGGCGCTCGCGCCGCAGGTCACGGTGTTCGGCGCGGGGATCGTGGTCGCCGGGGCCGGCGCCGGGCTCGTCTCGCCCGGCGTCGCGCAGCTGATCGGCGAGACGGTCGCGACGCGGACCCGCGACCGGGCGCAGACCTGGGCCAACACCGGCACCGGCCTGGGGCTGGCCGCCTCGGCGTTCACTCCCCTGCTCGCGTTCGGCTGGCCGGTGATCTGGGCCGCGTTCGCCGCCCTCGGCGTGGCGGTGACGCTGCTCGCGTGGCGGACGCTGCCGTCCGGCGGCTCCGCCGTTCCGGCGTCCGGCCGGGTGCGCGGCCTGGTTCCGCTGGTGCTCAACTCGGTGCTCATCGGGGTGACGAGCGCGCCGTACTGGACGTTCTCCAGTTCCCGGCTCGCCGAAGCCGGCCTGAGCCCGCTCGCCGTCACCTGCTGCTGGGCGACGATCGGCGTGGCCGGCCTGCTCGGCGGCCTGGCGGGACCGGCGGCCGGACGGCTGGGCCTCCGGATGGTCAACCTCGCGACGTGGACCCTCGCCGCGGCGGGCATCGGCCTCCTCGCGCTGCCGGATCCGGGGGTGCCGCTGGCTGTGCTTTCCGGCGCGCTCTTCGGCGTCACCTACATGGCGCTGACCGGGCTCTGCATCCTGTGGGCGGCGCGCCTTTCCCCTGGTACACCCGCCCGCGGCATCACGTGGTCGTTCGCGGGGCTCGGCGCCGGCCAGACCGTCGCGTCACCCCTGGCGGGCGCACTGGCGGCGAGCTGGGGCTCCGCGGCGGTGTTCGGCCTGACCGCGCTGGTGGCGCTCACGGCGTGGAGCCAGCTCCACCGCCGCCTCGGCCCGCCCTGATCCCGTCGGGCCTCACCCGCGGGCACCTTCGCGGCCCGGCACGACCGCAGCCATGGCGGCACCCCTCGCCTCAATCCGCTCCAGCCGCCGCCCGCCGCGACCCCGTCCCGCCCAGCTCGCCCGGCTCCACGTCGCCCGCGCCCCGCCTCGCGTCAGCCCAGCCGCATCACCCTCCCGGTCAAGCCTTCTTGGCGCGGCTCGGCGCCACCCGCGGGGGCTCGTTGGGCATCTTCGGATACACCGGGGGCCACGGGGCGTCCATCAGCCCGGCCGCCAGGTCGCGTTCGGACATGGCCAGCAGGGGCTCGATCGACTGGGGCCGCTCGCCCGCGCCGGCCCACGGGTCGCCGTGCTCGGCCACGCGGGCGGGGACCGTGCTCAGCGTCAGCTTGTCGGGCTCGACCGTGGCCAGCTCGTCCCAGCCGATCGGCGTCGACGCCTGGCCGCCCACCCGGGGCCGGACGCACCACGTGCCGAACACCGTCTTGTGCGGAGCGTTCTGGTTGAAGTCGACGAACACGCGCGTGCCGCGTTCTTCCTTCCACCACTGCGCGGTGATCTTCTCCGGGTGACGGCGTTCGAGCGCCCGCGCCAGCGCGACCGCGGCCGCGCGCACCTGGAAGCTGTCCCAGCGGGGCTCGAGCAGCACGTACAGGTGCAGCCCGCGCGAACCCGATGTCTTCAGGTGCGCCTCGATGCCGTGCTCGGCCAGGAACTCACGGGTGAGCACCGCGGCTTCGCGCAGCTCGTCGAAGCCGATGCCGGGCGACGGGTCGAGGTCGACGCGCAGCTCGTCGGTGACCTCGGGGGTGTCGGCGAGGTACGGCCAGACGTGGAAGCCGAGGCAGCCCAGGTTCACCGCCCAGAGGATGTGGGCCAGGTCCTTGGCCACCAGCGCGTCGCTCGTCGTGCCGTTCGGCGTCGAGACGACGGTGGTGGTCAGCCACGGCGGCGCGCCTTTCGGGACGCGCTTCTGGAACCAGTTCTTGCCGCCGGCGCCGTCCGGGTAGCGCTCCAGCAGCAGCGGGCGCCCGCCGAGGCGGGCCAGCAGCGGCCCCGAGATCGCCCGGTAGTACTCGACGAGGTCCAGCTTCGTCTCGCCGCGTTCCGGGAAGTAGACCTTGTCCGGGCTGCTGATCTTGACCTCGACGCCGTCGACGTCGAGCAGGACGGCGCCGCTCATCTCGCCTCCCCGAACAGCTTCGCGAGCTCGGCGGGCGGGGCCTCGTCGAGCTGGGCGTACGTGCACGACTCCGGCGTGCGGTCGGGCCGGAACCGGACCAGCCGCCCGCCGTGCCGGAACCGGCCACCCTGCAGGTGTTCGTAGCGGACCTCCGCCACCCACTCCGGGCGCAGCGGCTCCCACGACAGGTCCTTCTGCGGCGCCCACCGGCTGTTCGCCCCCGGTTGACGGCCCGGCTCGGGCTCGTGCTCGGCCCAGGAGCGCCACGGGTGGTTCTCGAGCGCGTTCTCGCGCAGCGGCGCCAGCTCCTCCACCAGCTCGGCCCGCCGCGCTTTGGTGAAGCTGCTGGCCACGCCGACGTGGTGCAGGACGCCCTCGTCGTCGAACAGCCCGAGCAGCAGGGAGCCGACGCCGGCGCCGTCCTTGTGCCAGCGGAACCCGGTGACGACGCAGTCGGCCGTGCGCTCGTGCTTGATCTTCAGCATGACCCGCTTGTCCTGCTCGTACGGCAGGTCCGCCGGCTTGGCCATGACGCCGTCGAAGCCCGCGCCCTCGAACCTCGTGAACCAGTCTTCGGCCTGCGCCGGGTCCTCGCTCAGCGGGGTCAGGTGGACGCGCTGCAGCCCTTCGGCGCCGGTGCCGAGGACGCCTTCGAGCTGCTTGCGCCGCTCGCGGAAGGGCTGCCCGGTGAGGTCGGTGTCGCCCAGGGCCAGCAGGTCGAACGCGACGAAGCTGGCCGGTGTCTCCTCGGCGAGCTTGCGCACGCGCGAGGCCGCCGGGTGCAGCCGCAGCTGCAGCACCTCGAAGTCGAGCCCCTGGGGCGTGACCAGCACGATCTCGCCGTCCACGACGCAGCGCGGCGGCAGCGCGGCCGCCAGCAGCTCGACCAGCTCCGGGAAGTACCGGGTCAGCGGGCGGTCGTTGCGGGAGCCGAGCTCGATCTCGTCGCCGTCGCGGAACACGATGCAGCGGAAGCCGTCCCACTTGGGCTCGAAGAGCAGCCCCGGGTCACGGGGCACCTCGTGCACGGCTTTCGCGAGCATCGGCCGCACCGGCGGCATCACGGGCAAGTCCACCGCGCGAGCTTAAAACACGGGTACGACACTTCCCCGGCGGAAGACACCGTCGGAGTGATACACACTCCCGCGTGACCACCGAACGCCCCGCACCGCCCCTGACCGGCGGCGAGCGCGAAATGCTGCGCACCTTCCTCGACTTCCACCGCGCCACCCTCGCGATGAAGTGCGACGGGCTGTCCGACGAGGACCTCCGCCGGGCCTCGAGCCCGCCGTCGACGCTGACGCTGCTCGGCCTGGTCCGGCACATGGCCGAGGTCGAGCGCACGTGGTTCCGGCGGGTGATCGACGCCGAGGACGTCCCGCTCGTGTGGTCGGCCGACGGCGACTACCAGGCCGCCTACGACGCGAGCTCGTCCACGCGCTCGGAGGCCTTCGCGGTGTGGGAGGCCGAGGTCGAGCAGTCGCGCAAGATCGAAGAAGCGGCCGAGTCCCTCGACGTCACCGGCCACCAGCCGCGCTGGGGCGAAGACGTCTCGCTGCGGCTGGTGATGCTGCACATGATCCACGAGTACGCCCGCCACAACGGCCACGCCGACTTCCTGCGGGAGGCCATCGACGGCGTCACGGGGGCGTGACACCGAGGCACCGTTAAAGCTCCGCCAGCACCAGCCCGCTGCGCGGTTTCGGCGTGAAGTACGTGGCCTTCCGCGGCATCCGCCGTCCGGCCGCGTGCACCGCCAGGACGTCCGCGTGGCTCACGGGGGCGAGCAGCACCACCGCGTCCGCGTCCGGGGGCAGCGGGCGACCGGCCGGGAGCGGGTGGACGCACGGCCCGTCGGGGTCGATGCCGAGCGCGTCGGCGAACAGGACCCGCTCGACGACCTCGTGGTCGATCACCGGGCGCGGACCGTCCGAAGCCGGCAGCGGGACCCGCAGCACCGCCGGGCCGGCGCGCACCACGACCTCGCCGGGGACCGGCAAGGCGTGCTCGTCGTACCGCACGTCCAGGCCGGCCGCCGACCAGCGGGACACCAGGTCCTCCGGGCCGAGGCCGGTGCCGGTCAGGACGCGGTGGATCGCGCCGATCCGCAGGGCCGGGCCCGCGGTGACCAGGGCGAGCAGCGCGCCGTGCCCGGCCGCCGCCGCGGCGGCCACGCGGTGGTTGCCGTCCGCGACCAGCAGGTCCGTGCCCGCGACCGCGGCCAGCAGGCGGCTCTGCAGCGGCCCGGCGGGCACCACCCACAGGTCGTGCCGCCGCCCGGCCGCGTCCGAAGTGGACAGATCGGGCAGGCCGAGGCCCGCGCAGGCCTGTTCGACCTGCTCGGTCAGCTCCGGACCACCGGTCGCCGGGACGAGCAGGGCCGCGCTGGTCGCGCAGCCGAGCCCGGCCAGCACCGCCGCCCGCTCGGCGACGACGTCGGGGTAGACGTCTTCGGTGTGGCGGACGCGCGCGGCGCCGTCGTCGGTCACCGCCGCCGGGTCGACCAGGCAGAGCAGGCCGAGCGCCACCCCGTCCGGCCCCTCGATCCGGTAGGGCGCGACGACGTCGCGCACCGGCCGGTAGAACCGCTTGCGGAGGCGTTCCAGCACGGCCCGGGCGACCGGCACGGCCGCGGCCAGGTCGAGCCCGCGCGCCAGCGCCGCCGGCGTGCGGGCCGGGTGCTGCACGGCCAGCAGGGTGTCCCCGGCACCGGGCGCGGCCAGTGCCGCCACCACGCGCTCGGGCTCGGCGAACTCGTCGACGTCGGGGCCGGGGACCGCGTCGCGCACCACCCACCCCGACCCGATCGGCCGGATCCAGTCGCTCATCCCGTCCATCTTGCCGAAGCCGGGAATTCGCTGGGGCCGCTGCGCCCGGGATGGAATGCTTAGGACTGCAAAGTAGTTGACTCCGGTCATGACGGTCCCGAGGAGCACCCCGCCGATGACGACACCCGCCGCCACGACGAGGGGGGTCGGCTTCCGGTCCGAACGCGGCCCGGTCCTGATCGCCGTCATGCTGAGCACGGCGCTGGTCGCGCTGGACAGCACGATCATCGCCACCGCCGTGCCGTCGGTGGTGCGCGACCTCGGCGGCTTCGCGCAGTTCCCGTGGCTGTTCTCGATCTACCTGCTCACCCAGGCCGTGACGGTGCCGCTGTACGGCAAGTTCGCCGACGTGCTCGGCCGCCGTCCGGTGATGTTCTTCGGGATCGCGGCGTTCCTGGTCGGCTCGGTGCTCTGCGGTGCGGCGTGGAGCATGCCGGTGCTGATCGCCGCCCGCGCGGTGCAGGGCATCGGGGCCGGGGCGATCCAGCCGATGTCGATGACGGTGATCGGCGACCTCTACACGGTGGAGGAACGCGCTCGGGTGCAGGGCTACGTGGCCAGCGTCTGGGGCGTGGCTTCGGTGGTCGGCCCCACGCTCGGCGGCGTGTTCGCCGAGTACCTGGACTGGCGCTGGATCTTCTTCATCAACCTGCCGCTGGGCGCGATCGCGGCGCTGATGCTGCACCGCAACTTCGCCGAGCGGGTGGAGCGCAAGCCGCACAAGGTCGACTACCTGGGCGCGGGGCTGCTCACCGTCGGCTGCTCGCTGGTCATCCTCGGCCTGCTCGAGGGCGGGGTCGCGTGGGCGTGGGGCTCGCTGCCGAGCGTGGGGATCTTCGTCGCGGGCGCGGCGCTGCTGGTGGCGTTCGTGCTGGTGGAGAAGCGCGCGGCCGAGCCGGTGCTGCCGCTGTGGGTGTTCACCCGCCGGGTGCTGGTGGGCGGCAACCTGGTGGCGGTCGTGGTCGGCGCGGTCCTGATGGGACTGACGTCGTACCTGCCGACGTACGCGCAGGGGGTGCTCGGCGCGGGCGCGCTGGTGGCCGGGTTCGCGGTGGCGGCGCTGACGGTCGGCTGGCCGCTCTCGGCGTCCCTGGCGGGCAAGATCTACCTGCGCATCGGCTTCCGCGACACGGCGCTGATCGGCAGCGTGTTCATCATCGCCGGCGGCGTCCTGGTGGCCCTCTTGGACGCGCGTTCGTCGCTGTGGGCGGCGGCGTTCGCGGCGTTCGTCCTGGGGCTGGGCCTGGGCCTGGCGGCGAGCCCGACGCTGGTGGCGATCCAGTCGGTGGTCGGCTGGGACCGCCGCGGCGTCGTGACGGCGACGAACCTGTTCAGCCGCTCCCTGGGCAGCGCGGTCGGCGCGGCGGTGTTCGGCGCGATCGCGAACGCGACGCTGGCGTCCCGGTTCGCCCACCCCCCGGCCGGCGTGGGCCCGCTGCCGCCGTCGGTGGACGCGACGAGCCTGGTGCTGGGCGGCCACGCGGAGAACTCACCGGCGACGGCGTTCGTGCGCGGCGCACTGGCGGACGCGACGCACTACGTGTTCCTGGGCCTGCTGGCGGTGGCCGTCCTGTCGGTGGGGGCGCTGCTGCTCATGCCGCGCAAGACCGAACAGCTGGAGTTCTGACCGGACACGCACTAGTTCTGCAACGGCACCAGTTCCGCCTGGAACTTCTCCAGGAAGCCGTCGAAGTCGGTGTGGGCCGGGCGGATCACGAACTTCGACAACCCCGCCTCGATGTGCTGCTCCACCAACCGCCGGGCCTCCGGCCAGCTCGTCGCGACCAGGTCCGAAACCGGCACTCCCGGGCTGCGGCGGGCCGCGGCCGCCGTCAACTCGGGCGGGACTCCCCTGTCCGCCACCGCCAGGCTGAGGCCGAAGTGGTCCTCCTCGATCTCGCGGCCCGCTTCCGCCGCGGCGCGCTGGATCGCGATGCGGGCGTCGCGGGCCTGCGACGGTGTCTGGAAGCTGCCCAGCCAGCCGTCCGCGAGGCGGCCCGTGCGGCGCAGGGCCGCCGGGGCCGCGCCGCCCAGCCAGACGTCCAGGCGCTTCCGCGGCCGCGGGCCGAGGCGGACGCCGTCGACGGTGAAGAACTCGCCGTGGAACGACACTTCGTCCTCCTCCAGGAGGCGGCGCAGCAGCGTGAGCGACTCGTCGAACACCGCCGCGCGGCGGCCCGGCGGCACCGGGAACAGGTCCGCTTCGGCCGGGCGGGCCGGGCGGAGGCCGAACACCGGCAGGACGCGCTTGGGCGCGAGCCCGGCCAGGGTGAGCAGCTGCTTGGCCACCAGGACCGGGTGGCGGCCCGGCAGGATCGCCACACCCGTGCCGACCTTGAGCCGGGACGTCGTCGCCAGTGCGTGCGTCATGCCGATCATCGGGTCGACCTCGGGCGAGTAGACCAGCTCGGACAGCCACAGCGAGTCGACGCCGGCTTCCTCGAGCCGGGCCGCCAGCCCGGCGAACTCCGCCGGTCCGGTGCCGGACGGCGGCGCGACCCCGATCCTGATCTTCAGCACGGTTCCTCCCGAAGTCCTTTCTCCGGAGCAACGCGCCGCGCGGCCGGGAATTCCTCAGGCGGTCGCGTCGATCACCCGCGTCAGCACACCGTGCAGGGCTTCCAGCTCGGACACGTCCATGCCAAGCGTCTCGACCACCTTGTACGGGATCTTCTCCGCCTCCGCCCGCAGCGCGCGGCCGGCCTCCGTCAGCTCGACGGTCAGGCGGCGTTCGTCCGCGCGGCTGCGGCTGCGCGTCACGTACCCGAGCGCCTCCAGCCGCTTGAGCAGCGGCGAGAGCGTCGCGGGTTCGTGGCGCAGGGCCGCGCCGAGGTCCTTCACCGAGCGCGGCGAGCGCTCCCACAGCGCGAGCATCACCAGGTACTGCGGATGGGTCAGGCCGTACGGCTCCAGCAGCGGCCGGTAGATCGCGATCACGCTGCGGGAAGCCACCGACAGCGCGAAGCACACCTGCCGGTCCAGCTTCAGGGGATCCTCCCCCAGGTCGATCATGTCGCGATCCTACTGTGTCGTCGGTCGCGCTAATAATTAGCGTACTAAGCATTAGTGTACTATCAAAGCCATGGAACGACCGAGTGCGCTTCGCTGGTTCGGTTACGCCGTCGGCGTGCGGCTTCCCGAGCGCTACAACGACTGGGCGTTGCACGACGCGACGTCGAAGCACTGGCGGGCGCGGTTCGTGCTGCAGCGGTCGATCGGCATCGTCCCGCTGTGCGCCGTCTGGTTGCTGCTCCCCGGCTCGATCTGGCTGCGGCTCTCGCTCGTCCTGATGGCCGCCCTCGTCGCGTACTTCTACTCGTGCGCGTACATGGAGGAGAGCGTCGAACACCGGCTCGGCCGGCAGGGGTTCCCGCACCACACCGGCCGCCGCATCCGCGCCGAGGCCGCCGAAGCGAAGAACGCCGAGGCGACCGCCCGCTACCTCGCGCGCTACCGGACGCCGTCGGAGGGTTAGCTACAGTCGGGGCACGATGAGACGCAAGCTCCGCCCGCCGATCCCGCCCCGCCACGGGCTCGACCCCGCCCGGCTCAGGCTGCCCGACGGCGACTGGCCCACGCTGCTGGCGCACCTCGTCGACCGGCTGCCGCGCGTCGCCCCGGACCGCATCGAGGAAATGCTGCGCGAGGAACGCATCCACGGTGTCGACGGCCCGCTCGGCATCGACGCACCCTACGCGCCCGGCTCGTTCATCTGGTTCCACCGCGACCTGCCGGACGAGGTGCCGGTGCCGTTCGCGGTCGACGTCGTCCACCGCGACGAGCACCTGCTCGTCGTCGACAAACCGCACTTCCTGGCGACCATCCCGCGCGGGCAGCACATCCTGGAGACGGCGCTCGTGCGGCTGCGCCGCGAGCTGGACCTGCCGCACCTGTCCCCCGCGCACCGGCTGGACCGCGTCACCGCCGGGCTGGTGATGTTCGTGATCACGCCCGAGCTGCGCGGGAAGTACCAGACGCTGTTCCGCGACCGGCGGGTCCATAAGGAGTACGAGGCGATCGCGCCGTACGACCCCGCGTTGCCGCTCCCCCGGACCGTCCGGAGCCGGATCGTCAAGGACCGCGGCGTGCTGGCCGCCCAGGAGGTGCCGGGCGAACCGAACGCCGAAACCTACGTCGAGCTCATCGAGCACCGCGACGGCCGGGGCCGGTACCGGCTGGTCCCCTCGACCGGCCGGACCCACCAGCTGCGGGTGCACCTGAGCGGCCTCGGCGTTCCGATCCTCGGCGACGACTTCTACCCGGTGCTGCGAGAGAAGCCCTTGGGCGACTTCACGAAACCCCTGCAGCTGCTGGCGAAGGTCCTCGACTTCGACGACCCGCTGACCGGCGCGCACCGCCGCTTCACGAGCCGGCGGCGGCTCACGGCCTGGGACGACCCGGACACCTGGGCGGCGCCCCCGGCGTGACCCGGGAGCGCAGGAAGTTTCTCCGGACGCGGTGTCGAATTCCGCTTCGCCCGTTCGACGCGCCGGCAGGCACAAGTTCGATCACCGAGGAGCACCGCATGCGCACCCTGATCTCCACCTCGTTCGTTTCGCTCGACGGCGTCGTCGAGGCACCCGGCGGCGAGCCGGGCTACCGCAACGCGGGCTGGACGTTCAAGGACATCGAGTTCGACCCGTCGGCCTACGCGATCAAGGGCAGCGAGCAGGAAGAAGCCACCGCGCTGCTGCTGGGCCGGGTCAGCTACCAGGCGTTCGCGCCGGTCTGGCCGGGCATGACGGTCGAGTTCGCCGGGTACAACGCGATGCCGAAGTACGTCGTGTCGACCACCCTCACCGAGGCCGACCTGGTGGACAACTGGGGTGAAACGACGATCCTGCGCTCGCTGGACGAGGTCTCGGCGCTGAAGGAGACCGAGGGCGGCCCGATCATCGTCAACGGCAGCGCCACCCTGAACCGCGCCCTGGCCGACGCGGGCCTGATCGACCGCTACCACCTGCTCGTCTTCCCGGTTCTGCTCGGCGCGGGCAAGCGGCTGTTCAGCGAGACCGACAAGGACAAGCAGCGCCTCGAGCTGCTCGAAAGCGAGGCGTACGGCAACGGCGTCCAGAAGCTGGTCTACGCCGTCACGCGCTGACCGTCACCGGGGCCGGCCGATGTTTCACGTAGAACATCTGTTCGAACATCGTGTACGGTCGGACCCATGACGACCCCGGCCCTGCAGGCATCGCTGTTCGGCGAGACCGGCCCCGTCGCGCTGCACGCCCTCGCGCCCCGCCGGACCGAGCTCGGCTCTGGGGCGTGGGTCGACGTGCAGCCGAGCTGGCTCGCCGGCGCCGACGAGGTGTTCGCCGGCCTCGCCACCGGCGTCCCGTGGCAGGCGGAGCGGCGGAAGATGTACGACCGCGTGGTCGACGTCCCGCGGCTGCTCTGCTTCTACCGCGAAACGGAACCGCTCCCCCACCCCGTGCTCGCGGAGGCGCGCACCGCGCTGAGCGAGCACTACGCGGGCGAACTCGGCGAGCCGTTCCGCACGGCGGGGCTGTGCTACTACCGCGACGGCCGCGACAGCGTCGCCTGGCACGGCGACACCATCGGCCGCGGCAGCGCCGAGGACACGATGGTCGCCATCCTCTCGGTGGGCACGGCACGCCACCTGGCCCTGCGTCCCAGAGGTGGCGGCGAAACGCACCGCTACGCCCTCGGCCACGGCGACCTGATCGTCATGGGCGGCTCGTGCCAGCGCACCTGGGAGCACGCGGTGCCGAAGACGAACCGGGCGGCCGGGCCGCGGATCAGCATCCAGTTCCGGCCCCGCGAGGTCCGCTGAAACTCCCCTACGATGGCGGCGTGTTCTCGCTCGCGGAGCCCCCGCTGTTCACCCGGCTGCGGCCGGCCCGCCGGGTCCTGATCGCCGGCGCGGGCGGCGGGTTCGACGTCTACGCCGGCCTGCCGCTCGCCTTCGCCCTGCGCGCCCAGGGCAAGGAGGTCTGCTTCGCGAACCTGGCGTTCAGCGACCTGAACCGGCTCGAGCTGGACGACTGGATCGCACCCGACGTCGCGCGGGTGCGGCCCGGCAGCGCGGGCGACGACGGCTACTTCCCCGAACGCACCCTCGCCCGCTGGCTCGGCACGCAGGGGTGGCCGCCGGTCGTCCACGCCTTCCCCCGCGTCGGGGCGTGGCCGCTGCGGGAGGCCTACGAAGCCCTCGTCGCGCAGCTCGCCGTCGACGCGGTGGTGCTCGTCGACGGCGGCACGGACATCCTGCTGCGCGGGGACGAGGCCGGGCTCGGCACCCCCGAAGAGGACATGGCCAGCCTCGCCGCGGTGGCCGCGCTCGAAGGCGTCGACCGCGTCGTCGTCAGCCTCGGCTTCGGCATCGACGCCTTCCACGGCGTCTGCCACGCGCACGTGCTGGAGAACCTCGCCGCCCTCGACCGGGCCGGCGGGTACCTGGGCGCGCTGTCGATCCCGTCGGCGTCCCCGGAAGCGGCGGCCTACCTGGACGCCGTCGCGGACGCCAACCGCGCGACGCCGGGCCGGCCGAGCATCGTCCAGGGGCAGATCGCCGCCGCGCTGCGGGGTGAGTTCGGGGACGTGCACGGCAGCACCCGCACCGCCGGCAGCGAGCTGTTCGTGAACCCGCTGATGGCGGTCTACTTCGCCGCGGACCTGGTGACGCTGGCCGACGGCGTCGGCTACCTGGCGGAGCTCGCGACGACGAACACCGCGACCGAGGTCGCGCTGGTCATCGAAGCGCACCGGGACCGCGTCGGGCGACGGCCGCGGCGGCCCATCCCGCACTGAACCCCTCAGTCCACCAGCACCGGCAGCTCGTCCAGACCGTACACAATGGACACCTTGCGGAACGACAGCTCGCCTTCGGGTACCGCGAGCCGCAGGTTCGGGAAGCGGCGGATCAGGGCCGGGTAGGCCGTGCGCAGCTCCATCCGGGCCAGTTCCGCGCCGATGCAGCGGTGGATGCCGTAGCTGAACGCCAGGTGCGACGTCGGCTCGCGGGTCGCGTCGAAGGTCTCCACGTCCGGCCCGAGCTTCGGGTCGCGGTCCGCCGCCGACAGCGACACCAGCACGATGTCGCCCTCGGCGATGCGCACGCCGCCGATCTCCATGTCTTCCTTGGCGAACCGCGGGAACGCCATCTGCACCACGGTCAGGTAGCGCAGCAGCTCCTCGACGAAGCGGTGCACGGACTCGTCGTCGCCGCGGACGGCGGCCATCGCCTTCTCGTCGCGCAGCAGCACCAGCGCGCCGAGCGCCAGCATGCTCGCCGTGGTTTCCAGGCCGCCGGTGAGCACGCCGTCGGCCAGGCCGGCCAGCTCGCGGTCGTCGATCTCGTCGCCGTGTTCCTTGATCAGCATGCCGAGCAGGCCGTCGCCGGGCTGTTCGCGCTGCTTCTTCACGATGTCGAGCAGGTAGGTCAGCGACTCCGACATCGCGCCGAGCGAGGCGCCGGCGCCACCGAAGAGGTCGAACCGGGCGGTGCTCAGCCGCTGGAAGTCCTCGCGGTCCTCATAGGACACACCCAGCAGCTCGCAGATGGTCAGCGACGGGATCGGCAGCGCGAACGCCTGCCAGAGGTCGACCGGGCCGTCGGCGGCGGCCATCGCGTCGAGCTGCGCGGCGACGATCTCCTCGATGCGCGGCGCCAGCCGGCTCAGCCGGCGCATGGTGAACTCCGGCGTCAGCAGCTTCCGCAGCCGCGTGTGCACCGGCGGGTCCGCGAAGCCGAGGCCGCCGGGGTTCTGGTCGGCGGTGACACCGGCGTTGCCGACGAGGTTGCCGAAGTCGCTGGAGAACCCGGTGGCCTTCCCGAGGACGGCCTTCGCCTCGTCATAGCCGGTGACGAGCCAGGCGTTCATCCCGAACGGCAGGTCCAGCTTCCCGATCGGCGCCTCAGCGCGCTTGGCGGCCATCGCGGGAACGGGGTCGAGGCCGTCCCGCTTCAGCGGCAGCAGCGCCGAATCGGGCAGGATGGCCGACATCTTTTCGAGGTCGAAGCCCTTTTTCGACTGCCGGGCGAGGTAGCGCCGGCCGACCCAGCCCAGAACCCGTGAGCGGAGACTCCCCATGGCACCGACAGTACCGCACTAGCCCGATCGGGTGACGGGAAGCGAGACGGGGTTCACCCCCGCGGCGGCCACTCCCGGTTCTCCGTGATCAGCCCGTGCTCACTGGCGACGTAGTGGAAGTACGGCCGCCCGAGGTCGTCGGTGCCCGTGAACAGCGTCTTCGAACGGCCGTCCGCCTCCGTGTTCACGCCGTTCGTGCGGGCCAGCACGCCCGATGAGGCCAGCCACTCCCGCGATCCGCGCACCGGGCGCCAGCTCCGGCCGTCGCCGGTCAGGTCGGCCAGGGTCTTCGTCATGTCCACCGCACCGGAGATCCGGAGGTTCTGGTCGTCGGTGATGTTCGCGGTCGCGTCGGTGGTCAGCGGGTACGACCAGGTGTGCCGGGCCGCCGAGAGCACCCGGCCGTCCCGGGTGGACACCGACGTCTGCTGGCCCGAGTCCGCCTGGACGACGTGCTGGGTGAAGCCGCCGCCGGTGACGTCGTCGGTGTTGCGGTAGTCGCGGGTGCGCTCCACGCGGGTGTGCACCCGGCCCGCGGACGTGTCGACGTAGCCCGCCGTGACGTCGTCGCGCTTCGCCGTCACCGTCACCTTCACGCCGCCGGTGGTGTCCTCGACCGTCGTCCGCCGGGCCGGGGCCGGCGCGACGCCGGCCTGGGTCAGCGCACCGGACGTGCGGGCCGCGTGGTGGTCGGTGTAGAGCAGGAGCGTCGGGACGACGGTGAACTCGCCACCGATGTCCGGGAACGAGAAGGACAGGTCGTGCCGGCCGCCGTCGACGAGCCGGCCGGCGAACGGCGTGACGTCGTAGGCTTCCGAATGCAGGCTGAACGTGTCGATCGCGACGACCGGCCGCCACAGCTGCGGCACGATCCCGCCGGAGTAGATGTGCGGGAAGGTGAACGCGCTCCCGGCGGCGGTCCCGTCGATCGCGAAGTCCGCCTCGCGGTACGGGCCCTTGCCGCAGAGGCCGGCCGCGGGGTACTTCGCGGCCACGGCGTCGGGGACGTCGTCGAACCACTGCTCGTCGCAGGCGTGCCCTTCGAGCGTGACCTCCAGGACGGCGCGGGTGATGTTGCGCGGCAGGCCCTCGGCGGTGAAGTGCACGGTCGGCGCGGCGGGGGTCGCGTCGGCGTGCCCCAAGCCGGCGACGTGGTCGGGCGTTTCGGGTGCGGGGTGCCGCTGGTCCGCCTGGTAGTAGGTGAGCGTCACGGTCTGGGCGTAGACGCCGGTGTAGACGGCCGAGGTGTAGTTCTCGACGCCGCCGTGGAAGGGCTGCGGGGTCCGCAGCAGCGCGGCGTACGGCGTCAGGTCCTTGTCGAAGTGGTAGGTGATCGCGCGGCGGCCCTCGCCGCTGGGTTCCTCGGTGGTCCCCCACCAGACCTCGGTGCCGCCGATCCGCAGGTCGCCGATCCGGTCGTACTGCCGCCCGCGCACGGTGACGGTCTGGTCCATGACGACCTTCGCCCACGGCCCGGGGCAGGCCTTCGGCGGGGCCAGGGTGCCTTCGTAGTACTGCGGGCTGCCGTCGGCGGCGTTGGAGCGGAAACCGTCGGCGAGGGTGACGCTGCAGTGCGGCGTGTCCGGCCTGCCCACTCCGGGCGCCGCGGTCACCGGGTTGTCGGTGTCGCCCTCCACGATCGGCGCGGCCGAGGCGACCGCCCCGGAGAGCACCAGGTCAGCACCAGTGACAGGACGATCGTGAAGATCCGCACCCGGACTCCTCCCAGCGGCAGGCCCACCCGGCTGGGAGCCTAGCGGCGTGATCGTGCGACCAACGTCGGTAATCGCCTGATGAAACGTTTCAGATCGTGTTAGGCTCACGGCTCTCAGCGAGGGGGTCCGGTGGTCGGCATCAAGGACGTCGCCAAGCGGGCGGGCGTTTCGATCGGCACGGTGTCCAATGTGGTCAACCGACCGCACGTCGTCGCGGCCGCGACGCGCAGCCGCGTGCTCTCGGTGATCGAGGAGCTCGGGTACGTCCGGGACGAGTCCGCCCGGCAGCTGCGGGCCGGGCGCAGCCGGGTGCTGGGCCTGCTCGTGCTCGACCTCGGGAACCCGTTCTTCGTCGACGTCGTCCGCGGGGCCGAGGAGGCCGCGCACGCCGAGGGCCTCAACGTCATCACCTGCAACAGCGGGCAGCGGTCCGAACTGGAAGCGTCCTACCTGGCGATGTTCGCCGAGCAGCGGGTCCGCGGGGTGCTGCTGAGCCCGGTCGCGACCTCCGGCGAAGCCCTGCGGACGTTCCGGCGCACCGGCACGCCGCACGTCTTCGTCGACCGCAAGGCCCCGGCGTCGGAGGCCAGTTCGGTGTCGGTCGACGACGTGGCCGGCGGGGCGCTCGGGGGACGCCACCTGCTCGAGACCGGGCACCGGCGGATCGCGTTCGTCAACGGTCCCGCCATCCTCGCCCAGTGCCGCGACCGCGAGCAGGGGCTGCGCACCGCGCTGGCCGGCTCGGGCGCGGAACTCACCGTCCTGGAAGCGATCGGGCTCGACGTCCCCTCCGGCCGCGACGCCGGCGCGCGCCTGCTCGGCACCAGCCCGCGGCCGACCGCGGTGTTCTGCGCGAACGACCTCCTGGCCCTCGGGGTGCTGCAGGCGATGGTCGGCGCGGGCGTCCGCGTCCCGGACGAGATGGCCATCGTCGGCTACGACGACATCGAGTTCGCCGGCGCGGCGGCCGTCCCGCTGACGTCGGTCCGCCAGCCGGCCCGCCGCCTCGGCCGCACGGCCGCGGAACTGCTGCTGGCCGAGACGTCGGAGGCGAAACCGGAACGGCAGGCCGTGGTCTTCACCCCGGAGCTGGTCGTGCGCGAATCGACCCGGGTGCGCCGCTGACTCAGGTCGCGGCGAACAGCCGGTAGTTCAGCACGAGGTAGCCGCTGTGGTCGCCGGAGGAATGCAGGTCGTTGCCGCTGATCCAGCCGACGGTGCCGGCGGAGGTCCGCACGCAGTACTCCGTCCCGGGGCCCAGCGCGAAGTTCGCACCGGGGACCGGCTTGTCCTCGGCCACCGCCTTCGGGCACCCGGTGCTCGCCTGCCTCTCCCCGCCGCTGTAGGAGTAGATCGCCGACCGGGTGATCATCACCCCCGGGTCGACGAAGTAGACGTCGATGTCCCCGTCGGGGCCACCGGCCTTCTCCGCGTGCGGGACGGCCGTGTCGAGGTCGGCGCCGGTGCCGGCGTCCAGCCGCACCTGGGCGGAGACGTCGCCCGGCGGCGCCGCGCCGGTCGGCGCGTCCGGCGGTTTCGCGGCCGTGACGGTCACCGTCCGGGTCGGCGCGGCGGCCGCACCCTGGTCGTTGCCGACCTTGTAGGCGGCGAAGAGCCCGCCGATCAGGGCGGCGATGACCGTGGCCAGCGCGGTGACCAGCGTTCCGCGGCGGCTGATGCGCGCCGCCTGGACCGTCGGGTCGACCGGCTTGCGTTCGCTTCGCAAACTTCTCCCCTTCGAAGTAGGGCCGCACCGGGCCGGCCACGAGTGGTGAGTCTCGGATCCGCGCCGCACCGTTACGGCGGAGGGGCCGGCCGGGCAATTCGGTTGGCATCCCCCGGCCCGTTGGGCAAGCTTGCGGATCATGGCGTCCAGGTGGGTGCGGCTGCAGGCCGTCGCGGTGTCCGGGTCCTCCGCCGAAGGCCTGGTACTGGCCGCGATTCCCCTGCTCGCGGTGTCCGTCACCACCGATCCGCGCGAAGTGTCGCTGATCAACGTCGTCGGCGAGGCGCCGTGGCTGCTGCTGTCCCTGTTCGCCGGGGTGCTGATCGACCGGGTGCGCCGGACCACCGTGCTGGCCTGGTCCTACGCCGTGCTGGCCGCGGCCGCCGTCGTGCTCGCCGCCGTGGCCTCGGCCGGGCTGCTCAGCCTGCCCGTGCTGCTGGTCGTCGCCTTCGTGACGACCTCGGCGCGGGTGCTCGGGGACGGCGCCAGCGGCGCGCTCGTCCCGGAGGTCGTCGGCCCCGGCCGGCTCGCCCACGCCAACGCGCGGCTCACCGTGATCGACCAGGGTGTCGTGCGGTTCGTTGTGCCGCCGCTGACCGGGTTCCTGATCGCGGTGAGCGGCGGGGCGCCCGCCTGGCTGGCGGTGGCCTGCGCGCTGGGCGCGCTGGCGCTGGCCCACCGGATCCCGTCGCAGTCGGTCGTGGCGGCGTCGACGCACCCGCTGCGCGACCTCTCCGGCGGGCTGCGGCACCTGGTGCGGACCCCGCTGCTGCGGTCGATCACGCTCAACGTCGCCCTCGGCTCGTTCGCCGCCAGCGCCGGCAACTCGATGTTCGTGCTGTACGCGACCCAGGTGCTGCACGTCGGCCCGGTCGGCTACGGCCTGCTGCTCGCCTGCCTCGCCGTCGGCTGGGTCGCGTCCTCGTTCGTGGTGCAGCAGGTGGTGGACCGGCTCGGCTACTCGTGGTCGATGCGGTTCTCACAGGGCTTCGGGGCCGTGGTGACGCTGCTGATCGCCGTCGTCCCGCCGTGGCCGCCGCTGGTCGGTCTCGTGCTGGTGTCCCTGACGGCGACCGTGCTGATCTGGAACGTCTGCTCGCAGTCGAGCCGGCAGCGCTTCACGCCGGCGCCGCTGCTGGGCCGGGTGCTCACCAGCCACCGGGCGCTGGCCTGGGGCCTGACGCCGCTGGGCGCGCTGACCGGCGGCCTGGTCGCGGCGCACTGGAGCATCCGCGCGGTCTGGGTGGTGGCCGCGGGCATCCAGGCCGTCAGCGCGGTGCTCGTGTGGTTCCAGCTGTCCCCCGCCGCCTTCCGGCAGGCCGAAGCGGTCGCCGCGGCCCGGGCGTGAAACCCGGGTGGTGCGCCGGGTCGGGGCACCGGCACACCACCCGGAGGTCCTAACCGCCCAGCGCCAGCGCCACCGCGCCCAGCAGCGCCGCGTCCTGGTCGAACCGGGCGGGAACGAGCTGGGGCGGGAACGGCACCGCGTGCGCGAGCCGGTCGGCCAGCGCCGGCAGCAGCACGTCCGCCGAGCGCACGAGCCCGCCGCCGACGGCGATGCGCTCGGGGTCCAGGGCGATCGCCAGGTTCGCCACGTGCATCGACAGCTCGTCGAGCGCGGCCGTCACCAGTTCCTTGGCCTCGACGTTCTCCTTGGCCAGCGCGAACAGTTCCCCGGCGGTGACCGGGCGGCCGAGCAGTTCGCTCGCCCGGCCGCCCAGCCCACGCCCACCGACGGCTTCCTCGAGCGGCGCCGCTCCGCTCGCGAAACCCTCGGTGTCCTGCGGCGAGAGCAGGTTGTACCCGATCTCGCCGGCAGCTCCGTTGGCGCCGGTCAGCAACCGGCCACCGACCAGCACCGCGGCCGCGATGCCGGTGCCCAGTGAGAGGAACACCGCCGGGTCGGCCCCGGCGAGCGCGCCCCAGCGCCACTCCGCCAGCGCCGCCGCCTTCGCGTCCGTGCCCACCGAGATGGCCAGGCCCGGGAACTCCGCGGCCACCAGCTCCGCCAGGTGCAGTTCCTCCCACCCGGGCACGTTCGGCGCGAGCAGGATGCGGTCCGGCAGCACGATTCCCGGGCTGACGACGCCGATGCAGGCGGGCACCGCGCCCTCGTCGGCCAGGAGGGCCCTGGCCGCGGCGAGCGCGCGCACCACCACCTGCTCGGCCCCCGCGTGCGCGTCGGTGTCCAGCCGGCGGGTCGCCAGCAGTGTCCCGTCGCGGTCGGCGAGCCCCAGCGCCACTTTCGTGCCGCCGAAGTCGATCCCGAGAATCCGTTCCCCGCTCACGCGTGCGCCCCTCCTGTCCCCCGGACCACGATCCGGCCCGTGTTGAACCCGTCGACGCTGATCACCGGCACCGCGCCGCACAGGTCGCCCGCCTGGTAGCGGACGGTCAGCGTCTGCGACTGGCCCGGCCACAGCGTGATGTCGTTGTCGTCCCAGGTCGCGTTCGCGAGCTGGTTGTCCCCCGGCGCCTCGCGCCCGTCCGGCGTCCCGCGGCGGACGTCGGCCCGCAGGAAGAACGCCGCGCCCGGGGTCTTCGCGGTGTTGGTGACCGTCACCGTGGTGACCAGGCCCGTCCCCTCCGGGTGCGTCGACGCCACCGCGCTCACCTGCGACTTCGGCAGGTTCTGCAGCGCCTGCAGGTTGCTGTACTGCGACAGCGTCGCCTGCGGGTTGCCCAGCGTCTTGGCCCAGTCGACGACGTCCTTCTGCGTCGAGAGCCAGTAGACGTTCCGGTCGACGACCTTCCCGCCCCGGGTGACCTGCAGCTCGACGAAGTAGACCTGCGCGGGCGCCGGAGCCTTCGTCTCCGCGGGCACCTTGGGCTTCAGGACCCCGGTGCGCACGCCCTGCGACCCCAGTGAGAGCCCGGACGCGGTCTGGTCGTCGAGGACCTTGCCCGCGGTGTCGATGACGCGGGCCCGCACCGAAAGCCCGGACTGCGTGGCCGCACCGAGGTTGTCCAAGGTGACCGACCCGTTGTCGTAGCCGTAGAGCGCGTGCAGCGGCTTGTTGGCCTTCTGGGCGCCGAAGTACGCGCCCGCCTGGTCGCCGTCGTCGTTGTAGAGCGACCACAGCAGCGTCGGCCAGCCCTTGTTGAGCTGCCAGTAGACCACGCCGGTGGCCGGGTTGGCCTTGTCCGCCGAGTGGTGCAGGAACGCCTCGAACTGCGAGCGGGTGTTCTCGTAGTTCGCGATGTTCGCCAGGTCCACATAGGACTCCAGCGAGCTCCACTTCCCGTACCGCTGCCGGATGGACTGGTCCAGCGTGTACAGCGTGCCGAACGCGTAACCGCCGTGGCCCGGCTCGAAGTTCGCGTGGTACTGGTTGTACGCCGGGTCCTGCCACAGCTTCGCCTGCTCGGCGGGCGAGAGGAACCGCTTGATCGAGTCCAGCGTCGGCACGGTGTGCCCGGCGCTCTGCTCGCTCGCGAAGCCCCAGGCGCCACCCGCGTTCGTGCGGCTGTCGTCGGACGCGTCGAAGTGCGAGCTGTCGTACCAGTACGACGGCGGGACCCAGTCGTACGGGCCTTCCTTCTCGCCGGAGTTGCCCAGCGTCGGCGTGCTCTTGTACTCCGCCGAAGCGATCACCGGGACCTGGAAGTCCTCCTGCTCGAACGCGGTGAGGACGGCGTGCTCCTGGTTCGGGAACGGCTCGTTGTCGCTCCAGCCGTAGTTGAACACGCTGGGGTGGTTGCGTTCCCGCTGCGCGATGCTCACCGAGGAGTCGTGGATGATCCGCAGGTCGCGCTCGCCGAGCTGCTCGGCGGTGTCGGGCTGCCAGGCGTCACAGCAGAGGAACCCGCCGATGACCAGCAGGCCGGCGCGGTCGGCCTGGTCGTAGAAGTCCTGCGGCATGTCGTGGCCTTCGAGCCGGACGCCGGACAGGCCCAGGTTCTTGATCAGCGCGATCTGGTGGGCGGTGTCGGCCTTGTCGTAGCGCAGGAACAGGTCCGGCGCGAAGCCGCCGCCGCGGAAGACGAAGTCCTTGCCGTTGATGGTGAACTGCCGCGCGCCTTCCGGGAGCGCCGCCGACTTCCCGACCAGCCGAGAGGTCACCGTGCGGATGCCGAAGGTGCTCTTCGACGACGTCGACAGCACGCCGTCCTGCGAGACGGCGGTGGTCAGCGTGTACAGCGGCTGGCCGCCCATCGAGTACGGCCACCAGACCTGCGGGTGGGCGATCTTGACCGGCGCGAAGGCCACGGTCTGCTTGGAGTTCGCCGGAATCGTGACGCGCTGCTTGACGACGATCGGCGCGCCCGCGGGCGGGGTGATCGTCGCGGCGACGTCGCCGGTCTGCGGCGCGGCCGCGTTGTTGGTGACGTCCAGCTTCACGGTCAGCTTCGAGCTGGCCAGGTCGGGCGCGTTGTCCTGCACGACGTGGGCGTTGTCCCCGGTCAGCGCGTCGGACACCTGCAGGGTCGGCGGGAACTGGAGGCCGGTGTCGTTGTCCGGCGGGATCTGGCTCCAGTCGACCTGGTCGAGGGTGTACATCTTCAGCGGGTCGTTCGGGTAGACCTTGATCGCCAGGGTGTTGCGGCCCGGCTTCACCAGCTTGGTGACGTCGAAGGTGTGGCCGGCGAACGCGCCGCTCACTATGTCCTTCGTGGCGACGAGCGAGCCGTTCACCCAGACGTCGCCCTCGCCGACGATGCCCGGGATGGTCAGCTTCGCGTGCTGGCCCGGCCGGATGTCCGGGGTGAAGTCGGTGCGGTACCACCACGGGTCGGAGAACGGCTTCGTGACAACCGGGCCGAGCTTGTCGACGTACCCGAAGCACTTGCGCAGGTTGTCGGAGTAGAAGACGTCCGGGCACTTCCCGTTCTGCACCAAGGCGTTGATCTCGGTGCCGGGCGCGCCGGCGTCGTCCGGCTTCACCGGCAGCCAGCCGCGGGTGGCGTACCCCGGTGTGGAGACCTTCTCACCGCCGTCCTTGACGCTCGCCGTGGTCAGGACCTGCCAGCCCTGCAGGCCGATCGTGCTGAGCCCGTGCGGTTTCGCGACGGCCTGCGTGTCCTGGGCGGCCGCGGGTCCGGCCACGGTGAGCACGCCGGGGACGAGCAGCAGCGCGGCGAAGACCGCGAGCTTCCGGCTCATGCCTGAGCCCCTTCCGGTTCGGTGGCGAAAGCTTCCTTGATCTCCTTGGGGCCGAACGGCCAGGTGCGCTCGGTCTTGGCGTAGGCGAGGTACGCGAGCGCGCCGACGGCGATCCAGCCGAGCGAGAGCCAGATGGAGAGCCAGTCGGCCGAGACGTAGATGTAGACCCAGCCGATGAGGGCGATCACCGTCGGCACGGGGTACAGCCACTGCCGGTACGGGCGCCTCAGCTCCGGCTGGCGGCGGCGCAGCACGATGATCGCGGCCACCTGGGCCAGCGACTGGATGATGACCAGGGTCGCGACCGCCGCGTTGATCACCGTGGTCAGGTCGAACAGCGAGCCGATGATCGTGATGGCGCCCATGGTGAGCACGCCCGCGGTGGGCAGGTGCAGCTTCGGGTGCAGCTTGCCGAAGACGGGCAGGAACACCTTGTCGCGCGCGGCTTCGAACGGCACGCGGGAGCCGCCGAGCAGCCCGGCGAAGACGGACCCGATCGCGGCGATCACGATCAGCACGGTGATGGCCTTCGCCGTACCGGTGCCCCACACCTGCTCCAGCACCGACGACGCGACCGACTTCGCATCCTTCAGCTGCTCCAGCGGGATCGAGCCGAGCACGCCGACCTGCAGCAGGAAGTACAGGCCCATGATGCCGAGGATCGAGAAGATGATCGAACGCGGCAGGGTGCGGCCCGGGGTGCGCACTTCGCCGCCGAGGTAGGCGGAGGTGTTGTAGCCGAGGTAGTCGTAGATGGCGATGATCAGGCCGGCGCCGAGGCCGCCCCAGAACGTGCCGTCGCCGGCGGAGCTGAACGCGCCCGGGGTGAAGGCGAACGCCTGCGCCGCGCTGAAGTGCGAAAACGCGGCGACGATCGTCGTCAGGACCGCGGCGAGCATGATGACGAACAGGACCGTGGTGAGCTTGGAGATCTGGCCGATCTTCCGGAACAGCGCCACGATGATCAGCAGCGTGATGCCGACGCCGATGATCTTGCCCAGCGCCGTCGTGCCGTCCGCGTCGGTGACACCCGGGATCAGGTAGCCGAGGTACTGGACGAGCCCGATGATGCCGGTCGACATGATCAGCGGGATGAACAGCACCGCGCTCCAGACGAACAGGAACGGCATCAGCCGCCCGGTCCGGTACTGGAACGCCTCGCGCAGGTAGAGGTACGTGCCGCCGGCACCGGGCATCGCGGCCCCGAGTTCGGCCCAGATGAGCCCGTCGGCCAGCGCGACGATCGCCCCGATGACCCAGCCGAACATCGCCTGCGGGCCGCCCATGGTGGCAACCATGGCGGGGATCGTGACGAACGGGCCGATGCCGCACATCTGGGTCATGTTGATCGCGGTGGCCTGCAGCGGGCCGATCCTGCGCTCAAGGGCGGGCGGTTCCCCGGATCGAGTGGGTGAACTCACGACGTGCCTCCGACTAGTAGTTAGTAAAGTTTCTTAACATAGAACGCGCGGGGTCGAAAGGGTTCCGCCGGTAAAGTTGCGGCAACTCAGGAGGACGTGTGGGGCAAAACGGGCCGCAGGCCGGAACCCCGGCACACATGCGGGCGCTGAACCAGCGGCTCGTCCTGGAGCGGCTGCGCGGCCACGGCGAAGCGACCCGGCCCCAGATCGCCGCCGACACCGGCCTGTCGAAACCCACGGTCGGCCAGGCGCTGCTCGACCTGGAGCAGCACGGACTGGTCCGCACCACCGGGCGGAGCCTGGCGGGCCCGGGCCGCGCGGCCGTGGTCTACCGGGCCGCCCCGGACGCCGGGCACGTCGTCGGCGTCGACATCGGGCGGCGCGTGCTCCGGATCGCCGTGGCCGACCTCGAAGGCAGCATCGTCGCGCGGCTCGACGAGCCCAACCGGTGCCGCTCGGCGAGCGCCCTCGTGCGCACGGTCGGCGGATCCGTCGCCCGCGCGGTGGCTTCGGCCGGGCTGGCACCGCACGAAGTCGTCTCGACGGTGGTCGGCACGCCGGGCGTCCCCGACCCGGCGGCCGGCACGGTGCACCGCGCGCCCAACCTGCCGGGCTGGGAGCGGCGCGGGGTGCTGCACGAACTGGTCTCGGCGCTGGCCGGCGCGGGGTCGGACGTGGTGGTGGAGAACGACGCGAACCTGTGCGCGGTCGGCGAGCACGCCCTCGGCGCGGCGCTCGGCGTCGACGTGCTGGTGTGCCTGACGGTCGGCACCGGCATCGGCATGGGCCTGCTGGTGGACGGAAAGCTCTTCCGCGGCGCCCACGGCGCGGCCGGCGAGATCGCGGACCTGCCGTACGGCCCGCTGCCGTCGGGAGCGGGCGCCCGCCGCCCGGGCCCGATCGAGTCGGCGGCGGCGGGCCACGCTGTGCTGGCCGCGGCGCGCTCGCTGGGGCTGGCGAAGGCGAGGTCGGCGAAGGACGTCTTCCGCCTGGCGCGCGCGGGCGACGAGCTCGCCGTGCGAGTGGTCGAAGAGGAAGCGGAGAAGCTGGCGTACGTGGTCTCGGCGGTGACGGCGGTCCTCGACCCGCGCCTGATCGTGCTGGGCGGCGGCATCGGCGGCAACGCGGACCTGCTGGCCGAGCCGATGCGCCGGGCACTGGCGGCGACGATCCCGGCGGTGCCGGACATCGTGGCCGGCCAGCTGGGCGAGGACGCGGTACTGGCGGGCGCGATCGCGACGGCACTGGGCACGGCCCGCGAGCTGGTGTTCGACCGCCGTGGCCTGCCCCCGGCCGCGGGCAGCGCCTGAGCGGGCCGCCCTTCGGCGGCGGATCTAGTCCGACGGTCCCCGCAGGGGCAGCACCACCCACAGCAGGTACTCCACCGCCGTGGCCTGCCCCCAGCCGCGGGGGCACCTGAGCGGGCCGCCCTTCGGCGGCGACGGACCTAGTCCGACGGTCCCCGCAAGGTGAGCACCACCCGCAGCACGTACTCGACCGCCGTGCGGAACGCCGGGCCGCGCAGCTCGCCGCGGTCGGCCAGGTTCCGGGACGCGAACTCCAGCTCCCGCTCCGGGCCACCGCGGCGGACCACCAGCGCCGCGATCTCTTCGAAGTCGAGATCCGGGTGGTCCAGGCGCGTCAAGGCGAATTCGATGATCAGTTCCTCCGCCGTCACACGCACCCCTTCCGCTTCCTCCAGCCTACCCGTGACCCGTCTCACCAGTGTTACTGTACCGTCCAGACGGTATAGTAAGCGGCATGACCGCCACCCTGACCACGTCCGCCCCGCCGTTGAGCCCCCGGCGCCGCTGGGCCGCGCTGGGCGTCCTCGTCGGCGCCGTGCTGCTGCTCGCGGTCGACGGCACCGTGCTCTACCTGGCGGTGCCGTCGCTGACCCGCGAACTCGCGCCGACCGCGACCGAGATCCTCTGGATCGGTGACGTCTACTCCCTGGCGCTGGCCGGGCTGCTCGTCACGGCCGGGAACCTCGCCGACCGCTTCGGCCGCAAGAAGGTGCTGCTCATCGGCACCACCGCGTTCGGGCTCGCCTCCGCGCTGGCCGCCTTCTCCCCCACCGCCGGCGTGCTCGTCGTCGCGCGGCTGCTGCTCGGCGTGGCCGGCGCGACGATCATGCCGTCCACGCTGTCGCTCATCCGGACGCTGTTCACCGACCCGCGCGAGCGCACCCGCGCCATCGCGATCTGGTCGGCCGGGTCGGGTGGCGGCATCGCGCTGGGCCCGCTCGTCGGCGGCATGCTGCTCGAGCACTACTGGTGGGGCTCGGTGTTCCTGATCAACGTGCTGATCGTCGTCGTCTTCCTCATCGCCGGCGCGTGGCTGCTGCCCGAATCGCGTGACCCGAACCCGGGGCGGTTCGACCTGCTGTCGGCCGGGCTGTCGCTGGCCGCGATCGTCCCGCTGGTCTACGCGGTCAAGCACGCCGTCAGCTCGGGTCTCGACGTCCGGGTGGGCGCCGCCGCTCTGATCGGGCTGCTCGCAGGGGTCCTGTTCGTCCGCCGCCAGCGCCGGGCGGCCGATCCGCTGATCGACGTCACGCTCTTCCGCAACGGCGCCTTCAGCGGCGCGGTGCTCGCGAACTTCATCGCGGTCTTCGCGTTGATGGGCCTGCTGTTCTTCTTCTCGCAGTACCTGCAGCTCGTGCGCGGGTTTTCGCCGCTGCAGGCCGGGTTCGCGGAGATGCCGGCGACGCTGGCCTCGATCGTCGTCGTGGCCGCGGTGGGCGTGATCACCGGACGGCTGGGCCGCGGCCGGGCGGTGGCGGCGGGCCTCGCCGTCGCCGCGCTGGGCCTCGCGCTGGTCTCGCTCGCCGAACGGGCGCCGCAGTACTGGTGGCTGGGCCTGACGCTGGTGCCGGTCGGGCTCGGCGTCGGGCTGGCGTTGACGCTCACCGTCGATTCGGTGCTGTCCGCCGTCCCGCGGGACAAGGCGGGCTCGGCGTCGGCGATCTCCGAAACCGCCTACGAACTCGGGGCGGCGCTGGGCATCGCGATCCTCGGCTCGCTGGTGACCGTGGCCTACCGCGCGTTCCTGCCGTCCGGCCCGGTGCCGGGCGAGGTCCGCGACTCCCTCGCCGGAGCCGCGAGCGTGCTGGACCCGGCGTCGGAACTCGCCCACGCGGCCCGGGAAGCGTTCACCGGCGCCATGCAGGTGACGTCACTGGCGGCGGCCGCCGTCACCGCCGTCGCCGCGGTGATCGCCTGGCGTACGATTCCGTCCGGAAAGGACTGACCATGCCCCGCAAGGCCGGCCGCAGCCCGGAGGAGACGCGCCGCACCCTGCTCGACGCCGCCGCGGCGGTCATCCGCAGCCGCGGCGTGTCGGCCTCCCTCGACGACATCGCGCGCGCGGCCGGCGTGTCGAAAGGCGGGCTGCTGTACCACTTCCCGGCCAAGGACGCGCTGGTGCGCACGCTGGCCCAGGACCTCCTGGACGCGTTCCGCACCGAAGTGCAAGCAGCGCTCGACCCGGCCGACACCGCCCCCGGCCGGCTGACGCGCGCGTACGTCCGGGCGTCGCTGGACACCTCCTACGACGAGGTCGCGGTCCGCGAGAACATCGCCCTGATCGCCCTGCTGATCTCGATCCCGGAGGTCGCGGAGCTCGCCCGCGAGGACGCCCGGCGGTGGGAGCGCGAACTCCACGACGACGGCCTCCCACCCGAGGTGGTGACCCTGGTGGTCGCGGCGGCCGACGGCGCGAGCACGGCGCCGCTGTGGGGCGTCGGGCTCGACGTCGCCGCCGCGCGGGAGCTGGAGCAGCGGTTGCTCGCCCTGACCCTCGAGTGATCGGCCCGCGCCGGTGTCAACCCGACTTTGGTGTTGGGAAATCACCACTTCCCACGCCCTACGTTAGTCGGCTCCGGCGAAGGTGACTTGGCGGTAAATTCTCGACAGCGCGCGCAATTCCGGCAAATCCCCGTCCCCCACGAGGAGTCTTTCCGATGTCGAGGAAGTTCGCCCTGGCCGGCGCCGTTGCGCTCGCCCTGACCGTCACCCCGCTCGCCGCGGGGACCGCGTCGGCCGCCACCGAGCAGCAGGCCGCCGTCACCACGGTCTACTACAGCACCTCCAGCGCACCGTCGTTCCGCTCGGTGATCAACGCCGGAGCCGCCAACTGGAACAGCAGCGTCACCAACGTCCGGCTGGTCGAGCGCAACTCCGGTGGCGCGAGCCTGCGCTACACCGAGGGCAACGACCCCCGCGGCTCCTACGCCTCCACCAACGGGCACGGCAGCGGCACCATCTTCATCGACTACACCCAGGCCCGCCAGTACAACCCGACCCGCATCGCGGCGCACGAGACCGGGCACGCCCTCGGGCTGCCCGACCACTACTCGGGCCCGTGCTCGGAACTGATGTCGGGTGGCGGCCCCGGCCCGTCGTGCACCAACGCCTACCCGAACGCGACCGAGCGCTCCCGGGTGAACTCGCTGTGGGCCAACGGCCTCGTGGCGACGAACCAGCAGCGTGCGGTCGAAACGATCTACGGCTTCTGATCGGTCGGCGTGCCGGTGGCCTCCGGGTCACCGGCACGCTCCGGCGGCTCTTCGGCCACTTCGGCGAGCCGCCAGCCGCCACGCCGGCGCAGCACGACGCCGTAGTACGCCGCCGCCAGCACCACGATGCCCGCCGTCACGAGCAGGCTCGGCCGGCCCACCGCCGGGTCCAGCAGGTTCTGGTAGACCACGAAGACCAGCACCGCGAGCGCCAGCAGCGGCGCCACCGGGAACCACGGCATCCGGTACTTCGCGTGCGCCGTCGCGCCCGTGCGGCGGCCGTTGATCGCGCCGAGGCACAGCGCCGCGTACACCACCACGATCGACGTGCTCGTGACCACGAGCAGCAGCTTCGGGTCGACGTAGCAGAGCAGGGCCGCCACGGCACCCGTGCCGGCCGTCGCCACCCACGGTGTGCCGAAGCGCGGGTGCACCGCCGCCAGCGCCCGGTTGAGCGCGCCCGGCCACGCCCGGTCGCGGCCGCTGCTGAACACGAGCCGCGAACTGATCAGCACGATCGCCAGCACGGCGTTCATGATCGCCAGCGCCACCGCGAGGCTCAGCACCGTGTCCAGCGTGCCGCCGCCGCGGGCGGAGATGAACGCCGAGAGCATGTTTTCCGCGCCGAAGAGCTGTCCGAGGTCGGGCGCGCCGAGCAGCACGGCCGTCACCGGGACGAGCTCGGCGACCACCGTGACGGCCAGCGCGAGCAGGATCGCGCGCGCGATGCCGCGCGGGGCGTCCTGGGTCTCTTCGCCGAAGTAGACCGCCGAGCCGTAGCCGTTGTAGGCGAACATCGCCACGGCCATCGCGATCGCGATGGCGCCGACGGTGGCCGGGCCGCCGTCCGCGGCCACCGGGTGGACGACCAGGTCGGTGACCGGCCGCGCCGGGTGCAGCAGCCCGAGCGCGCTCACCACCACCAGTGCGAGGAGCTCGATGGCCAGGAAGATCCCGGTCACCCAGGCGTTCACCTTGATGTCGAAGACGCCGACCACGGCGGCCAGCACGCACGTCACCGCGGCGACCGTCGGCCCGGGCAGGGCCGGCCACAGCACGCCCAGGTAGGTGCCGACGCCCAGGGCGATCACCGCGACGATCAGCACCTGCGTGATGATCATCAGGCCCAGCACCGCGAACTCGGGCAGCCGGCCCAGGGTGCGCGCGACGATGGCGTACTCGCCGCCGGCCACCGGGAACGCCGAGGCGAGTTCGGCGTAGACGAACGCCATGAAGACGCCGACGACCGCGGCCGCGGCGAAGCTCAGGAACGCCCCGGTGCCGGCGCCGGTGAGCACGCCCGGCGCGATGATGAACACCGACGACGCGGGGCTGATCGCCGAGAGCGTGATGAGCAGGGTGCCGAGGGTCCGCAGTCCGCGGCGCAGCGCCGGTGTGGTCACGATCGGGCCTCCAGTTCTTTGAAGCTCCTTCGATAAACCAAGGTGACCACGGATCAAAGGCTTCTCCAACCCGTAAGTCAAGTACTTGCTTTTCTCGAAGATCCTTCGAAGAATGACCGGCATGGCACGACCGAGCAGGGCCGCGGAACGGCGGGCCGAGCTGATCGCCGTGGCGCGGAACGCCGTCGTCGAGCGCGGGGTCCTCAACCTGAAGCTGCGGGACATCGCCGACGGCGCCGGGCTGTCGTCGGGCTCGGTGCTCTACTACTTCCCCACCCTCGCCGACCTGCTGCAGGAGGTGCAGCGCGAAGCCGTCGAACGCTTCTGCACCCAGCGGGAAGAGGCCGCCCGGAGCGGCACGCCGGGTGAGCGGCTCGCCGCCACGATCCGCAGCGGCCTGCCGTCCGGCCCGGACGACGAACTGTGCGTGCTGCTCTACGAGCTCGGCACGATCGCCCGCCGCGATCCCGCCCACGCCGCCCGGCACATCGCCCTCTACGAGCGGCAGGTCCGGATCTACACCGGGATCCTCGAGGCCGGCGCCGCGACCGGCGAGTTCACCCTGACCGCCGACGCGGTCGCGATCGCCCGGAACCTCGTCGCCCTCGAAGACGGCTACGGCCTGCACCTCACCCAGGCCGTGCCGACGCTGGAGCGGGCCACCGCCGAAGCGATGCTGCTGTCCTACGCCCGGACCGCCTGTGCACTGGAGGACCTGTCATGACCCGTGCCCGCGACCTGGGTATCGCGCTGCCCGGCCGGCCCGGCACGCACAACGCGCTCACCGACGTCCCCGGTGTCGAAGTCGGCTACACCACGCTGGTCGAGGGCGCATCGGTGCGCACCGGCGTCACCGCGATCCTGCCCCGCGGCCGGGCGGGCTTCGCGGTGCCGTGCGCGGCCGGGACGTCCTCGCTCAACGGCAACGGCGAAATGACCGGCACCGCGTGGCTCGCCGAGACCGGGTCGCTGACCCTGCCGGTGCTGATCACCAACACCCACGCCGTCGGGCCGGCCCACCGCGGCGTGATCGACTGGGTGGTGCGCGAGCGTCCCGACGTCGCGGCCGAGTGGCTGCTGCCGGTGGTCGCCGAGACGTGGGACGGCTACCTCAACGACATCAACGCCCCGACACTCCGCAGTGGACACACGGTCGCGGCGATCGACGCGGCCCGTCCGGGCCCGGTCGCCGAGGGTTCGGTCGGCGGCGGCACCGGGATGACGTGCTACGGCTTCAAGGGCGGCACCGGCACCGCGTCCCGGGTCGTCGCCCACGGCGCGGACGAGTACACCGTCGGCGTGCTGGTGCAGGCCAACTTCGGCAGCCGGCGCGAGCTCACCGTCGCGGGCGCGCCGGTGGGGCTGTCCCTGACCGGGGACAACCCGATGGAGGACTGGGCGCCCGCCCCCGCCGGCGCGGGCTCGGTGATCGTCGTCGTGGGCACGGACGCGCCCCTGCTGCCGGGCCAGTGCACGGCGCTCGCCCGCCGCGTCCCGCTCGGCCTGGCCCGCACGGGCACGACCGGCTCCCACTTCTCGGGCGACCTCTTCCTCGCCTTCAGCACGGCGAACCCGGGCGCGCTGACCAGCACGTTCCCGCGCACGGCCGCGGCCGAGTACGAAAGCCTGCGGTTCGTGCCGTGGGGCCGGATCGACCCGTTCTTCGAGGCCGTCGTGCAGGCAGTGGAGGAGGCGGTGCTCAACGCACTGGTGGCCGGCCGCGAGACGACCGGCCACCGCGGCCGCCGGGTGCCCGGGCTGCCGTTGTCGCACTGGCTCGGCTGAGGCGGCCGTCGCGATCGGCGGAGTTGTACGCCTAGCTTGCTAGCATGCTAGCCTTCGGTCGTGGGCGATGACGACGTCAAGCAGTTCAACGTGTACCTGCCGGTCGGCCTGATCCGGCAGGTCAAGCACCGGGCCATCGAGACCGAACGGTCGCTCTCGGCGCTCGTCGCCGACGCGCTGCGCGCCTACCTCGCGACCGGACCCGAAGAGGAGCACTGACATGACGACCGAGGGCATCGAGGCGATGTACCTGGAGACGCACAACTGGGGCAAGGCGGCGAAGTTCTTCCAGGCCCTGGGGTACGAGCTCGAATTCGCGACCGACCACAACTCCGGCCGGCTGCGCCACGGCGACGGCCCCTGGGTGTTCATCGCCGAGGTACCCGAAAGCCGGGAGCCGCGCACGCAGGTCGTGTTCAAGGTTCCGGACGCGGACGCGTTCGCGGCCGACGGCATCGTCGAAGTGGTCACCCCATTCGAAGAAACCCATTACGGCACCAGGGAAATGACCGTTCGGGACCCGGACGGGCGGACGTGGACGCTGTCGGCGCCGGGGAAGGCGTAACGGTGGCCGCGCCGGACAGCACGGCGGTGCGGACCGCGCTGTGGCGGGCGCTGCACGTCGCGGTCGATCCGCCGCCGCACGTGTTCACCGACGAACTCGGGCTGCGGCTGGCGGACCCGGGCGACGGCTGGCGGCACCGCGACGACATGGACCCGGCCACCGCCGGCCGTTACCGGGCCGGCATGGTGGCCCGCGCGCGGTTCGTCGAGGACCTGGTCACCGCCGAGGCCGCGCGGGGTGTCGGCCAGTACGTGATCCTCGGGGCCGGTCTCGACACCTTCGCCCAGCGCCGCCCGGAAACCGCGGCGCGCCTGCGGGTGTACGAAGTGGACCAGCCGGGGCCGCAGGCCTGGAAGCGGGCGCGGCTGGAGGAGCTCGGTTTCGGCGTGCCGGACGGGCTGCACTTCGTGCCGGTCGACTTCGAGACGGCGTCGTGGTGGGAGCGGCTGGCGGCCGCGGGATTCGCGGCGGACGAACCGGCGGTCGTGGCGTCCACCGGCGTCAGCATGTACCTGACGAAGGAGGCGAACGCGGCCACGCTGCGGCGGATCGCCGGCTTCGCCCCGGGTTCCACGCTGGCGATGACGTTCATGCTGCCGGCGGAGCTCCTCGACGACGGCGAGCGCGCCCGTCACCAGGCCACCGCGAGCAAAGCGAAGGCGGCGGGGACGCCGTTCGTCAGTTCGTTCGCCCCGGACGAGGTGCTGGCGATGGCCCGCGAGGCCGGGTTCTCGCACGTCAGGCACATTTCGGGAGCGGAACTGAACGCGCGTTACTTCGCCGGCCGCACCGACGGGCTGCGGATCGCGCGGGGTGAGGAGTTCCTCGTCGCCACCACGGGAGCTACGGCCGGGGCTGCTGCCCGAGGTAGGCCCGCAGCATCGTCTTGACCGGCTCGAGCAGTTCGGGGGCGCCGTCGCCGCGGAAGACCTCCTGGATCACCGCGTCGGCGGCGAGGAACGCCGTGCGGCACGCCACCGCCGCCTCGTAGTCGTCGCGCAGGAGGTGCTGCGCGACGAGGATGCGGTGCACGCCGGTGGCCATCACGCGCTTGTGCGCGAGGTCGGCTTCGCGGGTTCCGTCGGTGAGGCCGCGGCCGAACCACAGCGCGCGGAAGCCGGGTTCGGCGCGGTAGAGACCGGCGAAGGCGTCGACGAGCAGGCCGACGGGATCGGCCCAGGTCTCGCGCGCCGCCTGCTCGGCGACGGAGTCCATGAGGTCTTCGAGGCGGGCGAGGTAGAGCTCGCCCAGGGCCTCGGTGATGGCGTCGCGGTCCGGCAGGTACTGGTAGAGGGCACCGACCGAAACCCCGGCTTCGGCGGCGACCCGGGTCGTCGTCAGCGCTTCCACGCCTTCCTCGCCGAGCAGCCGGTCGGCGGCCGCGAGCACCTTGGCCACCTTCTCCCGCGAGCGCGCCTGGCGCGGCACCCGGCGCAACCGGCTATCCGTCATCCCGTCCCCAACCTGAACGCGACTTTGATTCGGATATTTTAGCCTCGGCCCACGCAGTCGGCAGCACGGTCACCCGGCTCAAGGCGGCCTTGGTTGCGTTGAATCAGCACTGCGGAGGAGAGCGCCTCCGCCGCCCACCCCGCCTCGCAGCTCAACCGCGGCGGAGCAACCTCTCCCGCACTCCCCGGCGCCGCACCGGCAGGCGCCCGGCCACCGCGTCCTCCAGCAACGCCCCCACCGTCTCCCTCGCGCACGCCTTGTTCGCGCCGATCCCGCCCGACGGTCCGCGCTTGATCCACCCCGCCACGTACACCCCCGGCCGCCCGGTGACCCGGCCCGCCGAGTTCGGCACCGTCCCCGTCTCCTCGTCGAACGGCAGGCCCGGTACCGGAACTCCCCGGAAGCCCGCCGCCCGGATCGCGCGGCCCGCCGCGATCTCGACGGCACCCTCCGGGCCCGAGGCCACCACCGCGCGGACTTCCGTGTCGCCGCCGAAGGCCACCGGGGCCGAGTGGAACCGCAGCACGATGCGGCGGCCCTCCGGCGGGGGCACCGACCAGTCCACCCGCTCTCGCGGCACCCCCTGCAGCCACGCCGCCTTCTCCCCCGGCTCGGCGCCGTCGACGGCCGCGGCGATCCGGGGGTCGTGCGCGTCCACCACCAAGCCGCCGCGGGCCGCCAGCGCCAGGAGTTCCGGTTGCGTGTACGCCGCCGTCTCCGGGCCGCGGCGGGCCAGGAGCACCACCTCGCGGACCTTCGACGATCGCAGGCGCGCCAGGGCTTCCGGCGCGATCGACGTCGCCGAGAGGGTCTCCGGGTCCGCCGTCAGGATGCGGGCGATGTCCAGGGCGACGTTGCCGATGCCCACCACGACCACGCGTTCGGCCGAGAGGTCGACGGCGGCGGGCTCGACGTCCGGGTGGCCGTTGTACCAGCCGACCACCGTCGCGGCCGGGAGGCTGCCGGGCAGGTCCTCGCCCGGGATGCCGAGGCGCCGGGCCTCGGTGGCCCCCACCGCGTAGACCACCGCGTCGTGCCGGTCGGCCAGGTCGGGGCCGGCCGGCACGCCCAGCCGCAGGCGGAGGCGGGGGTGGTCGTGGAACCGGGCGAACGTCTCGCCGATCTTCTTCGTCGACGGGTGATCCGGTGCGACGCCGTAGCGGATGAGGCCGCCCGCCACCGGCAGGCGGTCGACGAGCGTCACGCGGGCGTTCGTGTGCAGCAGCAGGTCTTCCACCGCGTACATGCCCGCCGGGCCGGTGCCGACGACGGCGACGTCCAGCGGCGCGAAGTCGCTCGGCAGCACCCGCGCGAACGACGGCGGGGCCCACCGGTGGAAGTTCGGGGCCACCGAGGTCTCGGCCAGCACGTCCCGGCCCGCGTAGTACTCGGCGTTGAGCTGCTCGTAGGCCCGCAGCGGCCCGGTCAGGTCACCGGCCGGGAAGATCGCGTCGACCGGGCAGGCGTCGGCGCAGGCGCCGCAGTCGATGCAGGTGGCCGGGTCGATGTAGAGCAGGTCCGTCGTCCCGAAGTCCGGCTCGTCCGGCGTCGGGTGGATGCAGTTGACCGGGCAGACCGACACGCACGTCGCGTCGGTGCAGCAGGTCTGGGTGATCGCGAACGCCATGTCAGATCAGGTTCGCGCGCTTGTAGAACCACAGCGACGGCTTGGTCAGCAGCCCGGCCGAGTGCAGGAACTCCATCAGCCCGGAGCAGCTCGACCGCAGCATCGACTTGTGGTGCTCGTTCGCCTTCGCTTCGCGCCGCGCCCGCTTGCCGTCGAGGCCCGCGTTCTCGTAGACCTTGGCGTTCACCATGCTCGTGACGATGAAGTACGACGCGATCGCGACGACCAGGCCGTTGACCTGCCGCCGCAGCCAACCCGCGCCGCGCAGCCGCTCGCGGGTCTCCTCGCGGGCGAACTTCATGTGCCGCGACTCCTCCACGACGTGGATGTTGTTGATCGTGCGCACGAACGGGACCACCCGCTCGTCGCGCATCCAGTCACGCTGCATGACGTCGAGAACCTCTTCGGCCACCAGGATGGCCGCGTACGCCGCCTCGCCGGTCGCGGTGGCCTTGAAGACCCGGCCGAGCTCGACGACGAACCGGCGCGGCCGGTAGGCGGGCGCCCGCAGCTTCGCCGCGCCGCGGGCGAACATGATCGAGTGCCGGCACTCGTCGGCGATCTCGGTCAGCGCCCACTGGAACGCCGGGTCCGTCGGGTCCTTGGCGTAGAAGTCGCGCAGGACCATCTGCTGCAGGATCATTTCGAACCAGATCCCGGTGCTGGCCACCGACGCCGCCTCCTGGCGGGTCAGCTCGCGCTGCTGCTCCGGGGTCATGTCGTCCCAGTAGGAGGTGCCGTAGAGCGTGCTCCACTCCGGGCTCGCGCCGTGGTAGTCCGTGTCCAGCGGCGTCTCCCAGTCAACCTCCTTGACGGGGTCGTAGGACAGCTGCTCCGACGAGTCGAGCAGCCGCCGCGCCACGGTCTCCCGGTCCGACACGCCCGCTTCGCTGATGCTCGTCACGACCGACCTCCTCGTCAGGTGTTACCGAAGTTCACTGTTACCAACCGTAACACATACTCGAGCACCCGTCTGCCGGAAGTTCAGTGAACAACCGTACACTCGAATGGTGACCCCAGGACGCTCCCCGGCGGAGCCGTTCGGCTCCGGCCTGCTCGGGCCGCTGGACCAGAACGCCACCGCGCTGCGCCGGCGCGTCCAAGGCCTGCTCACCGCCGCTTTGATCGCCACCAACGTGATCGGCGCGCTGGTCGTGGTCGGGCTCGCGGCGCTGCTCATGCCGGCCCCGGGCATGTCCGGCGAACTCGTCCGCGTCACCGCGGTCGCAGTACCCGTGTACGTCGTTTCGGCGGTGGTCGCCGGCACGCTGTGGGGCACCCGCGGCGCCCTGCGGACGCTGCGCTGGGCGGCCGACGGGCGGGAGCCGACCGACGGCGAACGCGCCGCGAGCCTGCGCGTCCCGTTGCGCCTGACGTTCGTGCAGGCCGTGCTCTGGGGCATCGCGACCCTGCTCTTCGGCGGGCTCGCGGCGGCGGTGCAGCCGGAAGTCGTGCTCACCGAGCTGCTCGTGGTCGCCTTCGCCGCGGTCGTCGTCTGCGCGATCGCCTACCTGTTCGGCGAGTTCGCCATGCGGCCGTACGCGGCGCTCGCGCTGGCGGGCACCACGCCGCCGCGGCCGGTCGGCGGTGGGGTGAACCGGCGGATGCTGCTGTTCTGGTGCCTCGGCACCGGGGTGCCGGTGGCCGGGCTGGTGGTCACCGCGGTGCTGGCCTGGGTGCGCGGCGACGTCTCCCCGACCAAGCTCGCCGTGTCGGTGATCGCGCTCGGGCTGGTCGTGCTGTGCTTCGGGCTGCTGGTCACCGTGTTCACCGCCCGCTCGGTGGTCAACCCGATCTCCTCGGTCCGCCACGCGCTCGCGCGCGTCCGCGCCGGGGACTTCACCGTCGGGATCCCGGTCTACGACGCCACCGAGCTGGGCCTGCTGCAGGCCGGGTTCAACGACATGACCGCCGGGCTCGCCGAACGCGAACGGCTGCGCGACCTCTTCGGCAGGCACGTGGGCCACGAGGTCGCGGTGGCGGCCATGCGCACGTCGGCCGAGCTGGGCGGCACGGTCCGCACGGTCTCGGTGCTGTTCGTCGACCTCGTCGGGTCGACGGCGCTGGCCGCGAGCCGCCCGCCGGAGGAGGTCGTCGGCCTGCTCAACCGGTTCTTCGCGGTGGTGGTCGACGAGGTCGACCGCCACCACGGCCTGGTCAACAAGTTCGTCGGCGACGCCGCGCTGGCCGTCTTCGGCGCGCCCGCGCCGCTGCCCGGCCACGCCACCTGCGCGCTCGCCGCCGGCCGCGCGATCGCCCGCCGGCTGGCCGCCGAGGTGCCGGACGGCCCGGCCGGCATCGGCGTGGCGACCGGGGACGCGGTCGCGGGCAACGTCGGCGACCCGCGCCGCTTCGAATACACGGTGATCGGCGACCCGGTCAACGAAGCCGCGCGGCTGACCGAACTGGCCAAGCACGCGCCGGGCCGCCTGCTGGCCTCCTGGACGGCGGTGGAAGCCGCGGCCGCCGACGAAGCCGCCCGCTGGACGGCGACCGAGGACGTCACCCTGCGCGGCCGGACACGACCGACGACGCTCGCTTCGCCGCTTCCGGGCGAAGCCGGCTGAAGAATCCCGCACAGCGGCGGTTTCGCGAGCTGCGGCAACGACTCCGCCGGCCGCGGCCTCCCGTCCGGTCCGGAGTGGACAACGGCGAGCGGGGAGACGAACGGTCCGCCCCGACGAGGTCACCACGGCGCTGCTGGAGTTTTTCGCGCAGCCGACCGCTCAGCGGCGCGGGTCGATGTGGACCTTCGGGCCCGCGCCTCCGGTCCGCTCGCCCGCGAGCACGGCCCCGACGTCACCGAGGCCCACGGTCGCCGCGACGAGCGGGCGCGGGTCGACCGCCCCGCTCGCGTACGCGGTGATCGTCTCGGCCAGCCCGGGTGACGCCGACAGGACCCCGACCGCCGTGACGTCCTTCAGCACCAGCGCCCGGGTGTCGAGCCGGCTGGGCGATCCGGACAGTCCGATGTAGACGACCCGGCCCGCGGGCTCCACCAGCTCCACGGCCAGCGCGGGCGAGCCGGCGGCGCCGGTCGCGTCGACGACCGCGTCGAAGGCCAGTGCGGGCAGGGTTTCCCGGGTCCAGGTGTTCGCGAAACCGAGGCTGCGGGCGAATTCGAGGGAGCCGACGCCCATCAGGTGCACTTCGGCGCCCGCTGCGCGCAAGAACATCGCCGTGAGCAACCCGATCGTCCCCGGTCCGAGCACCAGCGCCCGGTCGCCCGGCCCGGCCCCGGCCGCGCGGGCCGCGCGCAGGGCGTTGCCACCCGGTTCGACCAGGGCACCGAGCACCGCGTCCACCGGGTCGGGCAGGGCGTGCAGCGACCACGCGGGCACGGCGAGCCGTTCGGCCAGCGCCCCGGCCCGGCCGCCGCGGATGCCGACCTCCTGCCGCCGCTCGCAGGTGTGCTGGTGCCCCCGGCGGCAGCGGCGGCAGGTCCGGTCCCCGAGCATGGTGTCGCCCATGACCCGGCGGCCGAGCCAGGCCGGGTCGACGCCGTCGCCGGCTTCGGTGACCGTGCCCGCCCACTCGTGGCCGAGCCGCATCGGGTACGCCGAGTGCCCCTGGTGCAGGTAGGCCATTTCGCCGGTGAAGAACTCGACGTCGGTGCCGCAGACTCCGGCGCGCTCGACGTCGACGACCACCTCGCCCGGCACGGCCTCCGGCGCGGGCACTTCCTGCACCGAGCCCTGCCGCGGACCGGTGAGCACGAAGGCCCGCATCGTCGAAGACATGGCCGCATCCTCGCACGCCGGCGGGTGCGCCGGCGGCGGGCCGCGTACCGGCGGGGCCGGGGCGGTCGTCGACGCGTGGGTCGTCGCCGGGCCGGCCCCGCTCGCCCCGGCGGAGTTCGCCGGACGGCTTCGCTAAGGCGTCCGTCCACTGAGGATTTCGAAGGCGAGGCGGCGGTGCTCGGCGAAGAGCGCCAGCGCCGTCTCGCGGTCGCGCGCCCGCAGGGCCGTCGCGAGCTCCCGGTGTTCGGCGGGGATGCCCGCGAGGTAGCCCTCGGTGGCGACGCCGATGCGGGTCAGCAGGAACAGGTGCACCTGCGAGCGGATCGCGAGCCAGGCTTCGTGCAGCCGCCGGTGGCCGGCGGCCGCGTAGACCGCGTCGTGGAATTCGAGGTCGCACCGGACCATTTCGTGCGCGTCGGCCGCGCGTTCCATGCGCTGCACCACGGCGTCGATCGCGGCGAGGTCCGCGTCCGTCGCGTGCTCGACCACCCGCTCGACGGCCAGCCGTTCGAGGGCCGCCCGCAGGCTGTCCAGCTCGGCGACGTCGGCGCCGGACAGGGCGGTCACCGTCGTGCCGCGGTGCCACTCACCGCGGACCAGACCTTCGCGCTCCAGCTTGAGCAGCGCCTCCCGCACCGGCCCGCGGCTGACGCCGAGCGCTTCCGCCAGTTCGACTTCGCGCAGCGAGCTGCCGGGTGCGTAGCCGCCGTCGAAGATCGCCTCGCGGATCCGGTCGGCGACCTCGTCGGCCAGCCCGCGGCGCCGGGCCGGAAGCAGCGGACCAGTCATGTCGTGATGTTAACATTCAGCCAAGAGTTTCAGCGAAGGGAGTCCCATGACGCTGCCCATCCCCCGCTTCCACCTCGCGATGCCGGTGGACGACCTGGCCGCCGCCCGGCGCTTCTACGGCAAGGTCCTCGGCCTCGAGCAGGGCCGCAGCGCGGACACGTGGGTCGACTGGAACCTGCACGGCCACCAGTTCGTCACGCACCTGGCCCCGGCCGGCCCCCGGCGGGTGCACAACCCGGTCGACGGCCACGACGTGCCGGTGCCGCACTTCGGGCTGATCCTCGGCGTCCCGCAGTTCCAGGCGCTCGCCGAGCGGCTGCGGGCGGCGGGCACGGAGTTCGTGATCGAGCCGTACGTCCGCTTCGCCGGCCAGCCCGGCGAGCAGTGGACGATGTTCCTGCTCGACCCGGCGGGCAACGCCCTGGAGTTCAAGGCCTTCGCCGACGACGCCCAGGTCTTCGCCGTCTGAGGCGGGCCGTCTCCGCGGATAACCACGGCGCAGCGGAAACCACCCGATCAGGCCGACCGCGGTTACGGACGTCACAGGCCCGCTCACTTTGGGTACCCAGAGTTGCGGAGCGTGCCTGACCCCGGGGAGACCGCCATGGAACCAGCCGACGACGAGCCGGACTCCGTGCTGCTCGCCGCCCTGCGGGGCGGGGACCTCGACGCCGCCGGGCGGCTGTTCCGGCGGCACGCCGAACCGCTCCGGCGGACCGCCGCGGCCTGGGCGCGGCAGCCCGCGGAGCGCGACGACCTGGTGGCCGAGACGTTCGCCAGGGTGCTCGCGGTCGTGCGCGCCGGCGGCGGCCCGCGCGAGGACCTGCGGCCCTACCTCGTGGTGACGTTGCGCAACCTGGTGTCCCGGTGGAGCAAGCAGCGCAACCGGGTCGAGCTGTGGGCCACGGTCCCGGAGCCGGCCGCCGGCGGGGCCGACGAGCTCGCCCTCCGCCGCTCGAACGCCCGGCTCGTGTGGTCGGCCTACTGCACGCTCCCCGGCCGGTGGCGGACAGTGCTGTGGCGCACCGAAGCCGAGGGCGGCAGCCCGCGCGAGGTGGCGCCGTCCCTGGGGTTGTCGCCGAACAGCGTGGCGGCGCTGGCGATGCGCGCGCGGGAGGGGCTGCGCCAGGCCTACCTGCAGGTGCAGGTGCCCGAGCCGGACGAGCCGACCTGCCGCGAACCCCGCCGCCGGATGGGCGCCTGGGTCCGCGGCGCCCTGCCCCCGAGCCGGGCGAACGCGGTCGCGGAGCACGTCGCCGGCTGCGGGGCCTGCCGCCTGGTCGCCCGCGGCCTCGACGAAGCGAACCGGGAGCTCCCCGGCTCGGCGGCGCGGCTCACCGGCTGAGCCAGCGGCCCGAGAAAACCCACGGCCTCGCAGCCTCGGGGCCCCCGCAGCCTCGCGGTCCCGCCGCCCCGCAGTCCTCGCGGCCCCGCAACCTCGCAGCCTCGCAGCCTCGCAGCCTCGCAGCCTCGCAGCCTCGCAGCCTCGCGTGAGCGAACCGCGAGCTCCCCGGCTCAGCGGCGCGGCTCACCGGCTGAGCCAGAAGCCCCCGGCACCCCACTGCCCCGCGGCCCGCAGCCCCGCGGCCTCGCGGCCTCGCGACCTCGTGACCTCGTGACCTCGTGAGCGAAGCGCAAGCTCCCCGGCTCAGCAGCGCGACTCACCGGCTGAGCCAGAAGCCCGAGGAACCCCCACGGCCTCGCGACCTCGCGACCTCGCGAGCGAAGCGCGAACTGCGCGGCTCGGCGGCCGGTCTCACCGGCTAAGCCCCGCCGCAGCCCCGCAGCCCGCAGCCCGCAGCCCGCAGCCCGCAGCCCGCAGCCCGACGAAGCGAACCGCGAACTGCCCGACCCCACCACCCGGCTCACCGGCTCAGCCACGAAGCCGGGTCGCCAAAAAGCAGGGCGGTTCCGTGCGCGCGCTTGAAATACAGGTGGGCGTCGTGCTCCCAGGTGATCGCGATGCCGCCGTGGAGCTGGATCATCTCCGCGGCCGCGTGGGCGAACGCCTCGCCGCACACCACCTTCGCCGTCGCGACCGCCTCGGGATCGCCGTCCACCAACGCCGCGTACAGCGCCGAACGGGCCGCTTCGACGTGGACGTGCACGTCGGCCATCCGGTGCTTCAGCGCCTGGAACGACCCGATCGGGCGGCCGAACTGACGGCGTTGCTTCGTGTACTCGACCGTCAGCTCCAACGCCCGCGCGGCCGCCCCCACCTGCTCGGCCGCGACGGCGATCGCCGCCGTGGCGCGCAGCTGCCGCAGCGGTCCGGTGAACCCGCCCGTGTCGAGGCGGCGGGCCGGCGTCGAAGCGCACTCGACGACCGCCAGGCGCCGGCCCGGGTCCAGGCTCGTGACCCGCTGCCGGCGGACCGCGGCGAGGTCGACTTCGAACAGGCCGGCACCGTCGTCCGTGCGGGCCACGGCGAGCAGGACGTCGGCGAGGTCGCCGTCCAGGACGTAGTGGGCGCGGCCGGTCAGCCCGGCGCCGGCAGCGCTCAGCGCCGGTGTCCACTGTCCGTCCACATCGGACCAGGCCAACGCGGCCAGTGTGGTTCCGGCGGCGATGCCCGGCAGCAGCCGCTCGCACGCTTCGTCGTTTCCGGTGCGGAGCAGCGCTTCGCCGCACAACACCGCCGATCCCAGCATCGGGGCCGGCGTGAGGCTCCGGCCGAGTTCCCCCAGCACGACGCACGCCTCGGCGAGCCCGGCGCCCACGCCGCCGTAGTGCTCCGGGATGGCCAGCCCGGCGACGCCGATCTGCTCGCAGAGCGTCGACCACAGCTTGTCGTCGTAGCCCAGCGGCGACGCCATCGCGGCCCGCACCGCCGCCGGCCCCGACCGGCGGGTCAGCAACGCACGAACGGCGTCCCGCAGCGCCCGGGCTTCGCCGGTCTCCATCGGGTCCGTCATCGCAGGACCCGTGCCCGGTGGAACGACCCGGTCCCCCACGCCCCCGCCAGCGCCCGCACCTTCGTCAGCCGGAGGCCGAGGTCGTGCTCGGCCGTGTAGCCGATGGCGCCGTGCACCTGCAGGGCGGTCCGCGCGGCCAGCAGAGCGGCGTCGGCGGCCATCGCCTTCGCCGCCGAGACGTCCCGGGCGAAGGTGTCCCCGGAGACGGCGGCGCCGTACAGCAGCGGCCGGGCCAGTTCCAGGCGGGTGACGACGTCGGCGAGGAGGTGCTTGATCGCCTGGTACTCGCCGATGGCCCGGCCGTACTGCTTGCGCTGCTTCGCGTACGCCACCGACGTGTCGAGCAGCCACTGGCCCAGCCCCACGAGCTGGGCGGCCACGGCCAGCACACCGCGGTCGAACGCGACCCCGCTCTCAGCCGGTGCGGCGGGGATCCGGAACAGCCGCCGCGCCGGGTCGATCGAGCGCACCGGCTCGGTGCCGGCGTCGGTGAGCTCGGCGCCGGTGAGGTCCAGGACCACGCCGGCGACGTCGGCGTCCAGCGCCAGGGGAACTTCCGGCGGGGCGACGACGGTGGCGATCAAGTCACCCTCGGCCAGAGCGGTCAGCCGGTCGCCGGTCAGCAGCGCCGGGGCGACCGCCGCGGATTCCACGACCGGGCCCGGCACAGCGTGGTAGCCGAGCGCTTCGCAGGCCACCACCAGGTCGACCGGCCCGGCGCCGAGGCCCCCGTGGTCTTCGTCGGCCAGCAGCGCGAAGACCCCGACGTCGGCGAGCGCGCGCCAGAGCTTGAGGCCGCGGTCGTGCTCGCCCGCCGCCCAGGCCCGGGCGGCGGCCGCGGTGTCCGCGCCGCCCAGCAGCTCGTGCAGGGTCGCGGCGAACTGCCGCTGCTCCGGGGAGAGCCGGAACCTCATCGGCGGGCCTCCCTCGGGAGCTTCAGCAGCCGTTCGGCGATCGTGTTGCGCTGGATTTGGTCGGTGCCGCCGTAGATCGGCCCGGCGAGGGAGAACAGGTAACCGTCGACCCAGGCCGGGTCGGTTTCGGCGGCCGGGCCGAGCACATCGAGTGCGGTTTCGTGGAGGTCGACGTCCAGGTGTGACCAGAACAGCTTGTTGACGCTCGACTCCGGACCCAGCTCGCCGCCGTCGGCGAGCCTGCTGACCGTGCCGAACGTGTAGAGCCGGTAGGCGCGGGCGCCGATCCAGGCGTCGGCCACTCTGTCCCTTGTGGACTCCGGTGCGCCGTGCGAACGCCAGAGGTCCACCAGGCGGTCGGCCGCGGCGAGGAACCGGCCCGGACTGCGCAGCGACAGCCCGCGCTCGTTGTTCGCCGTCGTCATCGCCACCCGCCAGCCTTGGCCCGCCTCGCCGATCACGTCCTCGTCCGGGACGAACACGTCGTCGAAGAAGATCTCCGCGAACCCGGGTTCGCCGTCCAGCTGCGGGATCGGCCGCACGGTGACCCCCTCGGCGCGCAGATCGGCCATGAAGTACGTGAGGCCGTGGTGCCGCTGCGCGTCCGGGTCGGTCCGGAAGAGACCGAACGCGCGGTCGGCGAAGCTCGCCCGCGAGCTCCACGTCTTCTGCCCGGACAGCAGCCAGCCGCCGTCGGTGCGGACCGCCGTGCTCCGCACCGCGGCGATGTCGCTGCCCGCCTCGGGCTCCGACCAGGCCTGCGCCCACACCTGCGCGCCGGTCGCCATCGGCGGGAGGATCCGGTCGCGCTGCTCGGGTGTGCCGTGGGCGAACAGCGTCGGCCCGAGCATGAAGATCCCGTTCTGCGACACCCGGCCCGGCGCCCCGGCGGCGTAGTACTCCTCCTCGAACAGCAGCCACTGCAGCACCGAGGCGTCGCGGCCGTGGTACTCGCGCGGCCAGGACACGACCGACCAGCGCGCCTCGGCGAGTTCGGCCTCCCACTCCCGGTGCGCCTCGAACCCCTCCGCGGTGTCCATCGACGGCAGCGTCCGGACGTGCGTGGCCAGCCATTCCCGGGCCTCGTCGCGGAAAGCCGCCGAGGCCGCGTCGATGTCGAGGTCCATCAGGCCTCCTTGTTCGCGTCGCGCATCGACCGCGCCGACTGCCCGCCCAGGGCGTCCGCCGAGGTCTCCGCGTTGTGCGCGTGCGCGAGGTGGTGCAGCCCGAAGACGGAGTCCATGCCGGACCGCAGGCCCATCAGGTCTTCGGCCTGGTTGACCGCTTTCTTCGCCAGGGCCAGCCCGAACTGCGGCATTCCGGCGATCTTCTCCGCGAGTTCCTGGGTGCGCTCCTCCAGTTCGGCGCGCGGGACGATCCGGGTGACCATCCCCCACTCCTTGGCCTGCTGGACCGTGAACCGCTCGCCGGTGAACAGGACCTCCTTGGCCGCCCGCGGCCCGAGCACCCACGGGTGCGCGAAGTACTCGACGCCCGGGATTCCCATCCGCACCACCGGATCGGCGAAGAACGCGTCGTCGGCCGCCACGATCAGATCGCACACCCAGGCCAGCATCAGCCCGCCCGCGATGCACGCGCCCTGCACGCTGGCGATCATCGGCTTCGGGATCTCCCGCCACCGGCGGCACATCCCGAGGTACACCTCGGACTCGCGGGCGAACCGCTGATCGCCGCCGGCGCGGTCGGTGTGGTCCCACCACAGGACCGCCCGCCGGTCGAAGGGCTGATCGGCGTCCCGGCCCGGGCTGCCGATGTCGTGCCCGGCCGAGAAGTGCTTCCCCTCCCCCGCCAGGACGATCACCTTGACCTCGGGATCGTCGACGGCGGCGGTGAAGGCGTCGTCGAGGGCGTAGGTCATGGCCGAGTTCTGGGCGTTGCGGTACTCCGGCCGGTTCATGGTCACCACCGCGACCGGTCCCCGCCGCTGCGACCGGACCACCGTTGCACTCATGCGTTCTCCTCGGTCAGCAGCCGCTTCAGCACCTTGCCGGAAGCGTTGCGCGGCAGGGCGTCCACGAACTCGACGAACTTCGGGGTCTTGTAGTTGGCGAGCCGCTCGCGGCAGAAGGCGATGACCGTCTCGGCCGCCAGCCCGGTGCCGACGACGAACGCCTTGCCGACTTCGCCGAGGCGCTCGTCCGGGACGCCGACCACGGCGGCGTCCCGGACCCCGGCCAGCTCGGTCAGTGCGTGCTCGACCTCGGCCGGGTAGACGTTGAACCCGCCGCAGATGTACATGTCCTTGAGCCGGCCGGTGATGGTGAGGTTCCCGGCGGCGTCGAGCTCGCCGACGTCGCCGGTGTGCAGCCAGCCCCGCTCGTCGATGGCCTTCGCCGTTGCCTCCGGGTCGTCGAGGTAGCCGAGCATCACGTTCGGCCCGCGCAGGACGATTTCGCCCGGTGTCCCCCGGATCGCCACTTCGAACCCCGCGGTCGCCCGGCCCGACGTGCTCGCGACGAGCTCCGCGGGGTCGCCGGGGCGGCACATCGTCACCACCACGGCTTCGGTCAGGCCGTAGGCGGTGAGGACGGTTTCGAACCCGAGCTCGGACCGCATCCGCCGGACGAGCGAGGCGGGCACGGTCGCCGCCCCGGTGACCGCGAGCCGCAGCGACGACAGATCGCCCTTGCCGGGCTCGTGCAGCAGCGACTGGAAGACCGTCGGCGCGCCCGGCAGCACCGAGATCCGCTCCCGTTCGATCACCTTCAGCGTTTCGCGGACGTCGAAGACCGCCTGCGGGACGATCGTCGCGCCGGTCAGCAGGCCCACGACGATGCCGGCCTTGTAACCGAAGCTGTGGAAGAACGGGTTGATCACCAGGTACCGGTCGTCGGCGGTGACCTGGCCGCACCCCGCCCACGCCGCGGCGACGTCGACGGTCTGGCGGTGGGCCGAGAGCACACCCTTGGCGCGGCCGCTGGTGCCGGAGGTGAAGAGGATGTCGCTGACGTCGTCCGGGGTGACGGCGTCCGCCCTGGCCTCGGCGTCGGCCTCGGGCACCCGCTCGGCCAGCGCCAGGAACTCGGCCCAGCCCAGCGTGCCCTCGACCGGCCGGTGCGGCTCCTGCAGCGGCACCCGGACGACGGTGGCGAGGTCCGGCAGGTCGGCGCCGGTGTCGCGGATGGCGGCGTGGCGGTCGGTGCCGAGGAAGTCGGCGGCCACGACGAGCGCCTTGGCCCGGCCGCGGACGAGCAGGTCCACCGTCTCGGTGCCGGTGAAGCGGGTGTTGACCGGGATCAGGACCGCGCCCGCGTAGAGCGCGCCCAGCGCCGCCGCGACCCAGTGGTGGGTGTTGGGCAGCGCGACCGCGACCCGGTCGCCCGCCTGGACACCGCACGCGGCGAAGGCGCGCGCGACGGTGCGAACACGTTCCAGAAGCTGGTCGTAACCGAGCCGCACCGGGCCGTCGACCAGCGCTTCCGCCGAGCCGAACTTCGCGGCGGCATCGCGGACGACGGCCGGGATCGTGGTCTGTCCCACCACAGCCTCCTCTGGACCGGCAAAGTAGAACGTGTTCTCATTACCCTAGGTGCCGGACCGGCCCGGCAGCAAGGAGGCGAGCGTGGCCCTCACGCGATTCCGCACCGAAGTCGCGGACTGGCTCGCCGGCAACCTGACCGGCGAGTTCGCCCGCCTGCGCGGCCTGGGTGGCCCGGGGCGGGAGCACGAGGAGTTCGACCTGCGCCTCGCCTGGGAACGCCACCTCGCCGCGGCGGGCTGGACGTGCGTCGGCTGGCCCGTCGAACACGGCGGCCGGGGCCTGTCCCTGGCCGAACAGGTCGCCTTCCACGAGGAGTACGCCGCTTCCGGCGCGCCCGCCCGGGTGAACCACATCGGCGAGCAGTTGCTCGGCCCGACCCTGATCGCCTTCGGCACGCCCGAGCAGCAGCACCGGTTCCTGCCCGGGATCCGCGCCGTGCGGGAGCTGTGGTGCCAGGGCTATTCCGAGCCCGGCGCCGGCTCCGACCTCGCCGCCGTCTCGACGTCGGCGGTGCTGCGGGACGGCGAGTGGGTGCTCAACGGCCAGAAGATCTGGACTTCGCTGGCCCACGTGGCCGACTGGTGCTTCGTGGTGGCCCGGAGCGAACCCGGCTCGCAGCGCCACCACGGCCTCTCCTACCTGCTGGTCCCGCTGAAGCAGGACGGCGTCACGGTCCGCCCGATCCAGCAGCTCACCGGCACGTCGGAGTTCAACGAGGTCTTCTTCGACGACGCCCGCACGGCCGCCGGCCACGTCGTCGGCGAGCCCGGCGAGGGCTGGCAGATCGCCATGGCCACCCTCGGCTTCGAACGCGGGGTCTCGACGCTGGGCCAGCAGATCGGCTTCCGCCGCGAACTCGACGACATCACCGCCGAGGCCCGGCGGCTCGGCACCTACGACGACCCGCTCCTGCGCGCCGACCTCGCCCGCGCCCGGATCGGCCTGCGCGTGCTGCGCGCCCACGCCCTGCGCACCCTGGGCCAGGCCGCCGGGCCGGAAGTCGCCGTCGGCAAGCTGCTGTGGGCGCAGTGGCACCGCGGGCTCGGCGAACTCGCCATGCGGGCCCGGGGCGCCCGATCCCTCGCCTCGGACAGCGCCGAGCCGGACGAGTGGCAGCGGCTGTTCCTGTTCACCCGCGCCGACACCATCTACGGCGGCTCCGACGAAATCGAACGCACCATCATCGCCGAGCGCGTGCTCGGCCTGCCCCGGGAGGCCCGTCCGTGATTCCCCCGTACCCACCGGGCCACGACCTGCTGCGCGGGAAGGTCGTGGTGGTCACTGCGGCGGCGGGCACCGGCATCGGCTCCGCGGTGGCGAAACGCTGCCTCGAAGAAGGCGCGAACGTCGTCGTCAGCGACTGGCACGAACGCCGCCTGAGCGAGAAGGCCGCCGAACTCGCGGAGCTGGGCAAGGTCCACGCCATCCCGTGCGACGTCACGCAGGAAGACCAGGTCCGGGCCCTCGTCGACGGCGCGGCCGGCCACTTCGGCCGGGTCGACGTGCTGATCAACAACGCCGGGCTCGGCGGCACGAAGTCCGTGCTCGACATGACCGACGGCGAATGGTCGAAGGTCCTCGACATCACCCTGACCGGGACGTTCCGCTGCACGCGGGCGGCCTTGCGGCAGTTCGTCGCCCAGGGCGGCGGTGGCGCGATCGTCAACAACGCCTCGGTGATCGGCTGGCGCGCCCAAGCCGGGCAAGCCCACTACGCGGCGGCCAAGGCGGGCGTCATGGCGCTGACCCGCTGCTCGGCCCTTGACGCGGCCGAGCACGGCGTCCGGATCAACGCCGTGGCGCCGAGCCTGGCGATGCACCCGTTCCTCGCCAAGGTGACCAGCGACGAACTCCTCGAAGACCTCACCAGGCGCGAAGCCTTCGGCCGCGCGGCCGAACCGTGGGAGGTCGCCACCGTCATGGTCTTCCTGGCCAGCGACTACGCGAGCTACCTCACCGGCGAAGTCGTCTCCGTCAGCAGCCAGCACCCCTAGGAGCCCCCGTGCCCGAAGCCTTCCTCCTCGACGCGGTCCGCACGCCCGTCGGACGGCGCGGCGGCGCGCTTTCCGGGTGGCACCCGGCCGATCTCGGCGCGCACGTCATCAAGGCCGTCGTCGACCGCGCCGGTGTCGACCCGGACCTGGTCGACGACGTCATCCTCGGCTGCACCGACACCCTCGGCCCCCAGTCCGGGAACATCGCCCGCACCGCGTGGCTGGCCGCCGGGTTCGGCGACCACGTGCCGGGGGTGACCGTCGACCGGCAGTGCGGGTCGAGCCAGCAGGCCGTGCACTTCGCCGCGCAGGCCGTCATGTCGGGCACGCAGGACCTGGTGCTGGCCGGCGGGGTGCAGAACATGAGCCGCATCCCGATCAGCGCGGCCATGCTGGCCGGGCGCGAACACGGCTTCGACGACCCGTTCTCCGGCTCGAAGGGCTGGCAGGAACGGTACGGCGGCGCCGAGGTGTCGCAGTTCCGCAGCGCCGACATGATCGCCGAGCACTGGGACATCAGCCGGGCCGCCATGGAGGAGTACGCGCTGCGCAGCCACCAGCGCGCCCTGGCGGCCGTCGACGAAGGCCGGTTCGACGCGGAAACCGTGCCGGTGGCGGACTTCCGGCACGACGAGGGCCCCCGCCGGGACACCAGCCTGGAGCGGATGCGCGGTCTGAAGCCACTCAGCGAAGGTTCGCGGCTCACCGCGGCGGTGGCCAGCCAGATTTCCGACGGCGCGAGCGCGGCGCTGCTGGCGTCGGAAGCCTTCGTCCGCGAGCACGGCCTGACGCCACGGGCCCGCATCCACCACCTGTCGGTGCGCGCGGCGGATCCGGTGTGGATGCTGACCGGCCCGATCCCGGCGACCGCGCACGCCCTGCGCAAGAGCGGCCTGGCGATCGGGGACATCGACCTGTTCGAGGTCAACGAGGCGTTCGCCAGCGTTGTGCTGGCGTGGCTCGACGAGACCGGCGCGGACCCCGGCCGGGTCAACGTGAACGGGGGCGGGATCGCCCTCGGCCACCCGATCGGGGCCACCGGCACCAAGCTCCTCGCGACGCTCCTGCACGAACTGGAGCGCCGCGGCGGGCGTTACGGGCTGCAGACGATGTGCGAAGGCGGCGGCACCGCCAACGTCACCGTCATCGAACGGCTGTGAGGCCGGACGCTTCCGGTCAGGCGAGGGCGCGCAGCTTCGGCAGGACGTCTTCGGAGAACTGGGTCAGGAAGCGTTCCTGGTCGTGGCCCGGGCCGTGGAAGACGAGGTGGTTGAGGCCCGCGTCCAGGTACGGCTTGATCTGGGCGACGGCCTCGTCCGGGTCGGAGGCGACGATCCACCGCTTGGCGACCTGGTCGATCGGCAGCTCGTCGGCCAGCCGTTCCATCTCCTCCGCCGAGGACACGCTGTGCTTCTGCTCCGCCGACAGCGACAGCGGCGCCCAGAACCGCGTGTTCTCCAGCGCCTTCTCGTGGTCGCGGTCGTAGGACAGCTTGATCTCGATCGTCCGGTCGACGTCCTCGACGGTCTTCTCCGCCGCCTCCGCGCCTTCCTTCACCGCCGGCATCAGCTTCTCGGTGTAGAGGTCCATGCCCTTGCCCGAGGTGCAGATGAACCCGTCGCCCGCGCGGCCCGCGTACTTCGCGACCACCGGGCCACCCGCGGCGACGTACACCGGCACCGGCTGCTCCGGCCGGTCGTAGATCTTGGCGTCCACCAGCTCGTAGTAGTCGCCCTTGAAGTTGACGTTGTCGCTGGTCCACAGTTCGCGGATGAGCTTGATCGACTCGCGCAACCGGGCGAAGCGCTCCTTGAACTCCGGCCACTCCCGCCCCGAGACGGCGATCTCGTTCAGCGCCTCACCGGTGCCGACACCCAGGATCACGCGGCCGTTCGACAGCAGCGACATCGTCGCGAACGCCTGCGCGATCACCGCCGGGTTGTACCGGAACGTCGGGGTCAGCACGCTCGTCCCGATCTGCACCCGCTGCGTGCGTTCGGCCACCGCCGGCATCCAGGCCAGCGCCCACGGCGCGTGCCCGCCCTCGTGCCGCCACGGCAGGAAGTGGTCGGACACCCACACCGAGTCGAGCCCCACCTCTTCGGCACGCACGGCGTACTCGACCAGGTCCCGCGGCCCGAACTGCTCCGCAGACGCCTTGTAACCGACCTTCAACGCCACGCTCTCATCCTCCCGTTTGCCGGCCGAGGCGCTGCAGGATCCCACCTGCCTCGGCCACCGCGCCCTCGACGATCTGCGCCACCGTGGGCAGGTCGTGGATCATGCCCACCACCTGTCCCGACGCTAGCACTCCGGCGTCCGTCCGGCCCTCGACCAGTCCCGCCCGCAGCAGCATCGGGGTGTTGGCCGCCATGACCAGCTGACTCCACGTCAGATCGTTGCCGTGCTTCATCGCCAGGCCTTCTCGCAGCATCGCAACCGGCGACAGGCCGGTGATATTCCGGAAGCGCAGCGCGTTGCGGGCGGCCTGCGCCAGACCGCGGACGCGGCCGGTGCGTTCGAGCTGCTCGACGAGGCCGGTGCGCAGCACGCGGTGCGGGAGGCCGTCGACCCGGCGGGTGACGACCGTTCCGGTGAGGCCCTGCTCGAGGTAGAGGCGCTTGACGTCGCCGGGGACCGTGCTCTCCGCGCTCAGCAGGAAGCGGGTGCCCATCGCGATCCCGGCCGCGCCGTAGGCGAGGGCGGCGGCCAGGCCGCGGCCGTCGAAGAACCCGCCGGCGGCGACGACGGGGATGTCGACGGCGTCCAGCACCGAGGGCAGCAGCAGCGTGGTCGCGACGCCGCCGGTGTGCCCGCCGCCTTCGCCGCCCTGGACGATGACGGCGTCCGCGCCCCAGGCGGCGACCTTCTCGGCGTGCCGGGCCGCGCCGACCGAGGGGATGACGACGATCCCGTGGTCGGTCAGCTTCGCGATCATCTCCTTGCGCGGGGCGAGCGCGAAGGAGGCGACCTTGACGCCTTCGCGGATGAGCAGGTCGACGCGATCGCCGGCGTCGGCCGCGTCGGCGCGGAGGTTCACGCCGAAAGGCTTCTCCGTCCGCTTCTTGACTTCGGCGACGGCCGCTTCCAGTTCGCCGAACGTCATCGTGGCGGACGCGAGGATGCCGAGGGCCCCGGCTTCCGCGGTGGCCGAGACCAGGCGCGGGCCGGCGACCCAGCCCATCCCGGTCTGCACGACCGGGTGCTCGACGCCGACCAGCCGGGTCAGGGCCGTCTTCACGCCGGGACTTCCTTGTCGCGCAGGCGGTTCGGATCGAGCACGTCCCGGATGAGCCGCAACTGCTCGGCCGTCGGTTCCCGGCTGGTGCCGGTGCCGGTGAAGTCGATCTCGAACGCCGTCGCGGCGGTCACCTCGTCGCGGGTGACGCCCGGGTGCAGGGCCACCGCCCGCATCGCGTGCTCCGGGCCGCCGAAGTCGAAGACCCCGAGGTTCGAGACCACCCGGTGCACGTCGTGGTACTTCTGCGCCGACGCGCCCGCCTTCGCCGCGTTGTCGTAGCCGACGCCCGACACGACGTCCACCGCGTCCACGAACACGCGGGTGGAGTGCCGCGGCACCCAGTAGCTGGTGCGGTGGTTGACCGTGTTGCCGGGCGCGCCCCGCACGCCGAGCAGCTGCTTCTTCGGGCGGGCGTGGTCGCCGATGGCGGAGATGTTCTGGTTGCCGTACCGGTCGATCTGGTTGGCGCCCATCACCACGTGCCGGCGTCCGTGCGGCACGACCGTGTCCAGCACCTTCCGGAACGGCTGCCAGCCTTCGACCACGCCGTCGGCCGTCAGCAGGTATGCCTCGCCGTCGGACAGCAGCAGGTCCGGTTCGAACGTCAGCCGCGCCAGCTTCGCGCCCAGCTGCGGGACCAGGCCCATCGGGCTGGCCACGATCTCCCCGTCGCCGCGGAACACCTCGGCCATCGCCACCACGACGATCTCGGCCCGGGTCGCGCTCATGCCGCCCTACCTTTCAGATGTACCCCTGGTCGTCCGGGATGATCGGGGTGTGCAGGCGGGGCGGGTATGGCTTTCATGCTTGCTGCCGGTGATGGCTCCGGAGGCTTGGCCGCCCGTCCCGCACCCTTGTTCCGACCGCTGATCAGGCACTGCGGACCATCGCTGTGTAGGGCGTTGCCGGCGGAGCGGGGACGCACCGCACG
>NZ_JAJPWN010000012.1:0-333514 GCF_046549135.1 Amycolatopsis sp. lyj-23
GAGTTGACCAGCTCGATCGCATCGTGCCGGAACTGCTCCGGATACTTCGACCTGCGAGACACCAGGACATCCTCCCTCCAGACCACCGTCTGGAATCAAGGTGTCCGGCCCCAGGGGGCAACTCCACATGCGTGACTGGCGGGGCATCACGCGTGATCGAGGGGGCACCACCCGCCCGGATCGCTAGGGTGAACGCGTGAGCCACCCGCAGATCACGCTGACCGTCCGGCACACCCCGTCGGCGCTGGACACGCGCCGCGGCGTCGTCCGGCTGCACCCCGAAGTCCTCGACGCGCTGGGCCTGCGGGCCTGGGACGCCGTCCACCTCACCGGGGCGCGGGTCAGCGCCGCGCTCGCCGCGCCCGCCGACGAGGCCGGGGTGCCCGGGGTGGTGCTCACCGACGACGTCACGATGTCGAACCTGGGCGTCACCGAGGGCTCGGAGGTCGTCGTCGCGCCGGCCGACGTCGCGGCGGCCAGGACCGTGACCGTCGCCGGGTCGCGCCTGGCCAGCGTCTCGGTCAGCCCGCACATGCTGCGGCTCGCGCTGATCGGCAAGGTGCTCACCGTCGGCGACGCCGTTTCGCTCCTGCCGCAGGACCTCGCGCCGACGCCGGGGTCGGACCCGGCCGGCCTGCGCGGCCAGCTGTCGCGGGCGGTCGGCGCCACCTGGACGAACGAGCTGCTCACCGTCACCGCCACCGAGCCCGCCGGCACCGTCGCCGTCGGACCGTCCACAGTGGTCACCTGGCGCGACGGCGCCCGGCCGGGCCCCGCCGAGCAGGCCGCGCCCCGGGCGGCGACCGCGCTGGTGCGCACCTCCGCGGTGACCGCGGCCGAGGAGTGGATCGACGCCGAAATCGTCGAGGACGAGGTCACGGCCGTCCAGGAAGAGCCGGCCGTCCCGCTGGCCGACCTGATCGGCGCCGAGACCGCCGCGCGCAAGCTCGCCGAGTGGTTCGACCTCGCCTTCCACCGGCCCGAGCTGCTGGCCCGGCTGGGCGCGCCGGCCCACCTCGGCGTCCTGCTGTCCGGCCCCGAAGGCGTCGGCAAGGCGACGCTCGTGCGGTCGGTGGCCCACGACGCCGGGATCAAGACCATCCCGCTCGCCGCGCCGAACCTCGCGGTGCTGGACCCGAACGTCGCCGTCAACCGCCTGCGCGAGGCCATCCGCGAGGCCGACGGCCCCTCGGTCCTCCTGCTCACCGACGTCGACGCGCTGCTGCCCGCGACGACTCCCCCGCCGGTCGCCACGGTCGTGCTGGAGGAACTGAGGACCGCCCTCAAACGCGAGCGCTTCGCCGTCGTCGCGACGACGGCCCGTGCGGAGTCCGCCGACCCGCGGCTGCGCGCCGCCGACCTGCTCGACCGCGAGCTCGGCCTGGCCCTCCCGGACGCGAAAACCCGCCGTGAGCTGCTGAACGTCCTCCTCCGGGACGTCCCGCTCGACGCGGGCATCGACTGCGGCGTGCTCGCCGAGCGGACGCCGGGGTTCGTCGCCGCGGACCTGATCGCGCTGCGCCGGGACGCGGCCCTGCGGGCGGCGCTGCGCCAGCGTGACACCGACGAGCCGCGCATCTCGCAGCAGGACCTGCTGGACGCGCTGGCCACCGTCCGGCCGGTCTCGATGTCCACTTCGGACAACCTGGCCACCGGCGGGCTGACCCTGGACGACGTCGGCGACATGACCGAGGTCAAGCAGTCGCTCACCGAAGCCGTGCTCTGGCCGCTGCGGTACCCGGACTCGTTCGCCCGGCTCGGCGTCGAACCGCCGCGCGGGGTCCTCCTGTACGGGCCGCCCGGCGGCGGCAAGACGTTCCTCGTGCGGGCGCTGGCCGGCACCGGCGCGCTGAACGTCTTCGCGGTCAAGGGCGCCGAGCTGATGGACAAGTGGGTCGGCGAGTCCGAGCGCGCGGTGCGCGAGCTGTTCCGCCGGGCCGCCGAGGCCGCGCCCGCGCTGATCTTCCTGGACGAGATCGACGCGCTGGCCCCGCGCCGCGGGCAGTCGTCCGACTCCGGCGTCGCCGACCGCGTGGTCGCGGCGCTGCTCACCGAGCTCGACGGCGTCGAGCCGATGCGCGAGGTCGTCGTCCTGGGCGCGACGAACCGGCCGGAGCTGGTCGACCCGGCGCTGCTGCGGCCGGGACGGCTCGAGCGCCGCGTCTACGTGCCGCCGCCGGACGCCGAGGCCCGCGCGGCCATCCTCGCCGCCAGCTCGAAGAACACGCCGCTGGCCGAGGACGTCGACCTCGCCGCGGTCGCGTCCACTCTGGACGGGTACTCGGCCGCCGACTGCGCGGCGCTGATCCGCGAAGCCGCGTTGACGGCGATGCGCGAATCGCTGGAGGCCCGCGAAGTCACCGCGGCGCACCTGGAGACGGCCCGGAAGACCGTCCGGCCGAGCCTCGACCCGGCCCAGCTGGCCGCGCTGGAGGCGTACGCGAAGACCCAGTCGGGAGAATGAGAAAGGCGGCCGTCAACGACGGCCGCCTTCTCCGGAGCTTCAGCTGCCCTTGTGACCGCTCTGGTATTCCTTCGTCACGATGATGATCACGCCGGGGGTCGCGTTCTGGATGCCCTCGAAGCGCGGCTCGGCCTTGATGTCGAACTCCTGGGCCAGTTGCTTGGCCGCGGCTTCCTCGTCGGTGCCCGGGCGGTAGTACGCCGTCGTCGTCGGGATGATGCCCTGGGAGTAGTTGCCGACCTCGTTGACGTTCCAGCCGGCGCCGCGGAAGTCCTCGGCCGCGCGGTCCGCCAGGCCCTTGATCGTCGAGTTGTTGAGCACCCGGACGGTCACCCACTTGTTGGACGCCTGCTGGTCACCGCCCGGCTGACCGGGTTGACCAGGCTGCCCCTGCTGCCCCGGCTGACCGGGTTGACCCGGCTGCCCGGGGCCGGCCGACGTCGGCTGGCCGGGCGCCGGCGAACTCGGCGACGGCGACGCGGGCGACGAAGCGCTCGTCGAGGACGACGCCGTCGCCGTCGAAGAACTGCCCGAAGACGGCGCGGAGGACGTCCCCGGCTGCGTCGACGTGCCGCTCGGCCCGGCTTCGTTCGATCCTTCGCCTCCGCCGAGCGCGGTGATCCCGCCGATCACGGCGGCGATGATCGCCACGCCGATCAACGCGACGCCGGCGGCCTTCATCGGCCGGGACATTCCGGAAAACACACTCATTTCAGCTCGATCCCCAGTCGCCGGGCGCCTCGCTTGCGCTGGCGGGCGGCGCGGGTCTTGCGCAGCCGCTTCACCAGCATCGGGTCGGCTTCGATCGCCTCCGGCTTCTCCAGCAGCTTGTTGAGCAGCTGGTAGTAGCGCGTTGCAGACAGGTCGAAGCGTTCGCGGATGGCGTTCTCCTTCGCCCCGGCGTGCCGCCACCACTGGCGCTCGAAGGCGAGGATCTCGACCTCGCGTTCGGTCAGGCCGGGCACGGGCTTCGGCGGCGACGGCTGCGGCTCAGCCATCGACTCCGCGGCGTCCATCCGAGTCCCTCTCAATCGGGCGTCATGGCGAATCAGACCTAGCTCTTCCGCGGGCGCCATTGAACCACGGAAGCCACCACCGACGTGGGCATCGACGTCGGCGCGTCACGGTCTGATGCAGGTGTACCAGAGGGGTCCGACTAAACTGGCTCGCCGTGACCATCCACCCCATCGTTATCGCCGGCGAGCCCGTGCTGCACCAGCCGACTCGGGAGATCACCGAGTACGACGAGAAGCTGCGCACGCTCGTGGACGACATGTTCGAGACGATGTACGCCGCCGAGGGCGTCGGCCTCGCGGCCAACCAGATCGGCCTCGACCTGCGCGTGTTCGTCTACGACTGCCCGGACGACGAGGGCGTGCGGCACAAGGGCGTCGTCGTCAACCCGAAGCTCGAGACGTCGGAGATCCCGGAGACCATGCCGGACCCGGACGACGACTGGGAGGGCTGCCTCTCCGCGCCCGGCGAGTCGTACCCGACCGGCCGCGCGAAGTGGGCGAAGGTGACCGGCTTCGACGTCGACGGCAACCCGATCGAGGTCGAGGGCACCGGTTACTTCGCGCGCTGCCTGCAGCACGAGACCGATCACCTGGACGGGTACATCTACCTGGACCGCCTGGTCGGGCGGCACGCGCGCGCGGCGAAGAAGATGTTGAAGCACAACAAGTGGGGCGTCCCGGGCAACTCGTGGCTGCCGCCGAAGACCCCCGAGGACGACGGCGCCGTCATCTGAACCGCCCGACCCAAGCGCCCCAAGGCGGCCTTGGTTGCGTCTCACGCACCCAAGGCGGCCTTCGGTGCGTCTGACGCACCGAAGGCCACATTGGGGCGTTTGAGACTCAGCAGCCGAGGAAGTGGCAGCGGACCACCTTCGGCGTCTCCAGGACCGAGCCCGCCTGGACGTCCCAGGCGAGCCGGACGTACTGCGCGTGCGTCCAGGCCAGCGGGGTCGCCGACGTGTTCGGCGTGCCGGCCGGGAAGCCGGTCTGGCCCGACGGCGGGTTCTCGTCCCACACCTGCTCCGGCATGGTCTCCGCCGAGCTGCTCACCCGGCCGAGGTCACGCAGCCGCCGCGCGGCCGACGCACTGTCGCCGAGCGTCAGCTCGTACTCGCCGCGCTCGCCGGCGAGCAGCGGCCACAGCCGGCCGAACGTCGTGCGGCTCTCCGCCGGGAACGTGTAGTCCCACGGCGAACCGTCGGCCTGCTCGCCGTAGCCGTCCTTCGTGTAGCGGTGCCAGAACTGGCCGGTCGGCGTGGTGAAGGCGATGTCCTTGTCGGTGACCCTGATGCTGTTGCGGATCACCGGGTCGTCGGCGCGGTAGACGCCGAGCCGGACGAGGTCGAGGAAGCCCGCGTCGGTGACCGCGCGCTGGTCCATCGTCACGCTCGAGTTGCCGAGGTTGTAGGTCGTGCCGGCGTTCGCGTTCGCGTCCTTGGTGAGGCGGACGAAGTACGGGTCCTTCGACAGCGGCCCGTTCGTGGTGATCGTCTGCTTGGGCAGGTCGGCCTTCATCTTGTCGGCCGCGGCGAGGTAGCGGGCGGCGTCGGCGGCCGCGCCGTTGTGCGACGCGATGTCCGCCGCGCAGACGAGCCCGGCGATCACCGAGGCGATGGTCGACGGGGACCAGCCGTCCTGCTCCTCCCAGCGCTCCTGCTGGGTGTACGGCGACGCCTGCCCGTTCGGCCCCCGGTACCCGAGGATGAAGTCGGCGGCCTTGCGGACGCCGGGCCACAGGTCGGTGCGGCCGAGCTGCTGGGCCAGCACGATCGGGAACGCGGTCTCGTCGAGCTGGATCGACGTCCAGTACGGGACGCCGTCGACGCGGCTGTTCTGCGGCATGTGCCCGTCGGCCTGCTGCTGCGTGCCGAACATGTAGGACACGGCCCGGTTCGCGGCCGCCTGGTCGCCGCCGGCGGCCAGGCCGGTCGCGATCTGGTAGAGGTCACGCGGCCAGACGAGGTGGTAGGTGCCGGACGGCGACCACTCCGGGTCGTTGTTCCCGAACCGCCACGGCATGCTCGGCGACGCGATGAACGCGCCCGGGTGGTGCTTGTCCTCGCTCGCGGCGAGCGTCAGCATCGACGCCTTGTAGAGGTCGCGCTCGGCGTCGGTCTTCAGCGACGACGGCGGCTTGCCGATCCCGCGCAGGTACTGCTGCCAGCCGCGGTCGTAGGCGCGCGTGATGTCGCGGACCCCGCGGCGCTGCGACGCCTGCGCGCTCTTCAGCGCGTCGGCGGCCTTCGCGCCCATGCCGAGGGCCAGGGTGACATGCCGGTTGCGGAGACCGTCGGCGGTCGTCTGCCCGGTCAGCACGACGTTGCCCTTGGCGGCGGTGTCGTAGGAGGTCAGCTTGAACGTCTTCGCGAGCTGCGTGTGGCCGTCGGACGCGCCCGCGTAGCCGACGCTCGTCTTCGTGAACGCGGGCTTCGCGGTGAGCGCGGCGGCGTTCGCGGCGTCCTGCGCGGTGACGGCGTCACCGGCGCGGGCGGCCGAGTCGTCGGAACCGTCGTTGGTCAGGTCCGGGTCGGCGACCGCGTAGAGCTGGTAGGGCCGCCCGGTGAGCGACTGGAAGTCGACGTCCACCAGCACGGTCGTGGCGGCCGGGTCGGTGACGTAGGTCTTGCGGATGCGCCAGCGGTGCTGGTCGTCGGTGATGGTCTGCTCATAGGTGAGACTGTCGTCGTCGGTCCGCCGGACCTGCTGCGACTCGGCGGTGTGGTCCGCGACGGCGAAGCTGCGGCCGTCCGTGACCACGAAGTCCAGCGAGCGGACGCTGGGCGTCGACAGGTCCGGGTAGTAGACCTCGGACAGCTGCCCGCCCTGGAGGGTGAACCAGACGTTGCTGGACCGGTCGTGCGCGGTCCCGAAGCCGGTCTTGTTCGCGGGCAGCCAGCTGGGATGGCTCCCGGGCGCGCCGGGAGCCTCGCCCTGGGCCACCGCGGTCGCCGGGATCAGGCCGGTGACCAGCAGCCCGGCGAGGGCGCCGAAGATGAGTTTTCGCATATCAACCCCACAGAAGATCGCTTTCTGCACCGTTACAGAAGCGACTTGGCAGTCTGCCGCCGATCCTTCACCGGCGCATGAGCCGATCCGGTGAACCACCGACCGTCACTGGTCCGGTGAACCGGTTCACGGACAGCGAACGGACTTCGCCCGTCGACGAGCGCACACTTGTAGTACCTGCAACGTTGTAATCGAGGTGCGCATGGACGACGCGATGGACGCCTACTCGCGCGCGGTCAGCACGGTCGCCCGGACCGTCACCCCGCACGTCGCCGGGGTGCAGCTCGCGCGCGGCAGCGGCTCGGCGGTCGTCTTCGCCGGCGACGGGCACCTGCTCACCAACGCCCACGTCGTCAGCGACCACCGGCGCGGGGTCGCCACCTTCGCCGACGGCAGCGAAGTGCCCTTCGACGTCGTCGGCGCCGATCCGCTGTCCGACCTCGCCGTGCTGCGGGCCCGGGGTGCGACGCCGGCGGCCGCCGAACTCGGGGACGCCGACCGGCTCGTCGTCGGGCAGCTCGTCGTCGCGGTCGGGAACCCGCTCGGCTTCTCCGGGACCGTCACCGCGGGGGTCGTCAGCGCGCTCGGGCGGGCGCTGCCGGTGCGGCAGGGGCGCACCACCCGGGTGATCGAGGACGTCATCCAGACCGACGCCGCGCTCAACCCCGGCAACTCCGGCGGCGCCCTCGCCGACTCCGCCGGCCGGGTGGTCGGCGTCAACACCGCCGTCGCCGGGGTCGGCCTCGGGCTCGCCGTGCCGATCAACGCGACGACGCGGCGGATCATCGACACGCTCCTCGTCGAGGGCCGGGTGCGGCGCGCGTACCTCGGTGTCGTCGGCGTGCCCGCGCCGCTGCCGGACGACGTCGCCGAGCGCACCGGGCAGAACGCCGGGCTGCGGGTGCGCGAAGTCGTGTCCGGCGGTCCCGCCGACCGGGCCGGGTTGCGGGCCGGCGATCTCGTGCTGACCGTCGGGCGCACGCGCGTCTCGGACGCGCAGGGCATCCAGCGGCAGCTGTTCGCCGAAGTGATCGGCACCGCACTGCCGATCACCGTGCTGCGCAACGGAGCCATGGTCGACGTCTACGCCACACCGGCAGAGTTGGTCGGGTGACTTGAGTATCGCGCTCCGGCGTGGCATGGTCGGTGGCACAACACCAACGCGGGAGCTCGCGCCATGGCGGGCTGAGAGGGTGACTTGCGATTTCGCAGGCGTCACCGACCGCATGAACCTGACCGGGTAATGCCGGCGTAGGGAGTGAAAGTCGTTGACGACGCTGGAGAATTCTGCTGCCGTCTCCGTGACGACCGGGCCGATCACCGGCTCGCGCAAGGTGTACCACCAGACCGAATCCGGGCTGCGGGTTCCGGCCCGCCGGATCGATCTGTCCAACGGTGAACACTTCGACGTCTACGACACTTCGGGCCCGTACACGGATCCGGAGGTGTCGATCGACGTCCACAGTGGACTGCACCGGCTGCGCGCCGGCTGGGCCGACGGGCGCGAGCACAACACGCAGCTCGGCTGGGCCAAACAGGGCGTCATCACCCGCGAAATGGAGTACATCGCGGCGCGCGAACGGGTTTCGCCCGAGTTCGTCCGCGACGAAGTGGCCCGCGGGCGTGCGGTGATCCCGGTCAACCGCAAGCACCCGGAGTCCGAGCCGATGATCATCGGCAAGAACTTCCTGGTGAAGATCAACGCCAACATGGGCAACTCGGCCGTCTGGTCGTCGGTCGAGGAAGAGGTCGACAAGATGGTGTGGGCCACCCGCTGGGGTGCCGACACGATCATGGACCTCTCCACCGGCAAGCGGATCCACGAGACGCGGGAGTGGATCATCCGCAACTCGCCGGTCCCGGTCGGCACCGTGCCGATCTACCAGGCGCTGGAGAAGGTCGACGGCGAACCGGAGAAGCTGTCGTGGGAGGTCTACCGCGACACCATCATCGAGCAGTGCGAACAGGGCGTCGACTACGTCACCGTGCACGCCGGCGTGCTCCTGCGCTACATCCCGCTGACCGCCCGGCGCGTCACCGGGATCGTCAGCCGCGGCGGCTCGATCATGGCCGCGTGGTGCCTCGCGCACCACCAGGAGTCCTTTTTGTACACGCACTTCGAGGAGCTCTGCGAGATCCTCCGGCAGTACGACGTCACGTTCTCCCTCGGCGACGGCCTGCGCCCGGGGTCCATCGCGGACGCCAACGACCGCGCCCAGTTCGCCGAGCTCGAAACCCTCGGCGAGCTGACGCACATCGCGCGTTCGCACGACGTCCAGGTCATGATCGAGGGCCCCGGCCACGTGCCGATGCACAAGATCAAGGAGAACGTGGAGCTCGAGGAAAAGCTCTGCGGCGAAGCGCCGTTCTACACCCTCGGTCCACTCGCGACGGACATCGCACCGGCGTACGACCACATCACCTCCGCCATCGGCGCGGCCCAGATCGGCTGGTACGGCACGGCGATGCTGTGTTACGTCACGCCGAAGGAGCACCTCGGCCTGCCCAACCGCGACGACGTCAAGACCGGCGTGATCACGTACAAGATCGCCGCGCACGCCGCGGACCTGGCCAAGGGACACAAGTACGCGCAGGAGTGGGACGACGAGCTGTCCAAGGCCCGGTTCGAGTTCCGCTGGAACGACCAGTTCAACCTCTCGCTGGACCCGGACACCGCCCGCTCGTTCCACGACGAGACGCTGCCCGCCGAGCCGGCCAAGACCGCGCACTTCTGCTCGATGTGCGGCCCGAAGTTCTGCTCGATGCGGATCACCCAGGACGTCCGCAAGTACGCCGAGGAGCACGGTCTGTCCACGGTGGAAGCCATCGAGGCCGGCATGGCCTCGAAGTCGGCGGAGTTCACCGAGGCGGGCGGCAAGGTCTACCTGCCGGTGGTGCAGCCGTGACACCGAGGACCGCCCTCACCATCGCCGGGTCCGACTCCGGCGGTGGTGCGGGCATCCAGGCGGACCTGCGCACCTTCTTCGCCAACGGCGTCCACGGACTGGTCGCGTTGACGGCGGTCACCGTGCAGAACTCCCTGGGCGTGCAGGGTTTCACCGAGATCCCGGCCGACGTGGTCACCGCGCAGATCAAGGCGGTGGCGTCGGACATGGGTGTCGACGCGGCGAAGACGGGCATGCTGGCCACGGCCGAGATCATCCGCGCGGTGGCGAAGACCCTGGACGAGCTCGAGTCCGGCTTCCCGCTGGTGGTCGACCCGGTGGCGGCGTCGATGACGGGCCACTCGCTGCTGCGCGAGGATGCCCTGGAGGCGATCCGCACGGAACTGTTCCCGCGGGCGACGCTGATCACGCCGAACCTCGACGAAGTCCGGTTGCTGACGGGCGTTTCCGTCGTCGACACGGCCTCGCAGCGGGCCGCCGCCGACGCCCTCCTCGAGTTCGGCTCGCGGTGGGTCCTGGTGAAGGGCGGCCACATGCAGGGGACACCGGACTGCGTGGACCTGCTGACCGACGGCAGCTCCTACGTCGAGCTGACCGGCCGTCGCTACGAGACGGAGAACACCCACGGCGGCGGTGACACGCTCGCGTCGGCGATCACGGCGGCCCTGGCGAAGGGTGCTTCGGTCCCGGACGCGGTGGCGGCGGGGAAGAAGTTCATCGAGCGTTGTGTCGCGGAGGCTTACCCGCTGGGTGCAGGGGTGGGGCCGGTCTCGCCGTTCTGGGTACTGGACCGGTAAATCACGCGCGGCATCGGAGCCGGGCTGCCAAACTGGCCCGGTGACCGAGGACGAGCTGTGGCAGACCCTGCCCCAGGGGCTGCAGGAGCAATTCGACGCCCTGGTCGGCGAAGGTCGCCATATCCAGGCGATAGCCGTCCTGCGCGAAAAGTCCGGCCGCACGCCGCCGCCGAGCATCCACGACGGCGTGGCGCTCCTCGACCACCGCGCCCGCGTACTGCGCGAACGCGGCTGACTCAGCGGACCGGCTGCAGTTCCCGGCCGTCGTAGTCTTCGCGGGCCGAGCGGATCCGGTCGAAGTTCGCCTGGGACCACGTGCTCAACGCGATCAGGTGCGCGCCGACCTCGGCGCCCATCTCCGTCAGCGCGTACTCCACCGTCGGCGGGGTGGTCGGGTACACCGTGCGCGTCACGAAGCCGTCGCGTTCGAGCTGGCGGAGGTTCTGGGTCAGCATCTTCTGGCTGATGCCGTCCACCGCGCGGCGCAGCTCGCCGAAGCGATGCGGGCCGCGGGCGAGCGCACCCAGGACCAGGGCCGTCCACTTGTTGGCCAGCAGGTCCAGCACGTCGCGGCACGGACAGTTGCGCAGGTACACATCCCAGGGTCCGCCCTGGTCGCAGGTGGTATCCATCAGGTACCTACTTTACGGGAAAGTGCCTTCTGGCGAAAAGTGACGAAGGACCCGAGGATGGAGGCGAGCCCCGAAGACGAAGGAGTGAAGCAATGCGCATCGTGACCCAGCAGGCTCTCGGCGGACCGGAGGTGCTCCGCGTCACCGAGGCACCGCGTCCCGAACCCGGGCCGACGGAGGTCCTGGTGCGGGTGCGGGCCGCCGGGATCAACCCGGTCGACTGGAAGGTGCGGCGCGGCGGCGGGTTCCTCGGCGAGCCGCCGTTCACCGTCGGCTGGGACGTCGCCGGCGTCGTCGAAGAGACCGGCTTCGGCGCGACCGGTGTCGAGAAGGGCGACGAAGTCCTCGGCATGCCGTGGTTCCCGCGCCCGGCCAACGCCTACGCCGAGTACGTCACCGCGCCCTCGCGGCACTTCGTGCGCAAACCCGCCGGGCTGTCGTTCGCCGAGGCCGCCGCGCTGCCGCTGGCCGGGCTGACCGCCTGGCAGGGCCTGGTCGACGTCGCGAACGTCCACGAGGGACAGCGGGTGTTCGTCGACGCCGCCGCGGGCGGGGTCGGCCACCTCGCCGTGCAGATCGCCAAGGCGCGCGGCGCGCACGTCATCGGCACGGCGAGCGCGAAGAAGCACGGCTTCCTGCGCGAGCTCGGCGTCGACGAGCCGATCGACTACCACGACCCCGAAGCCACCGCGTCCGATGTGGACGTCTACTTCGGACTCGTCGGCGAGGAGAGCGACCTGCGCTGGCTGCCCGCCATCAAGGAGGGCGGCCTGCTGATCGGCGTGCCCAGCGGTGTCGGCGACCGGGTCGAAAAGGCCGCCGAGGCCAGGAAAGTGCACGTCCGGCGGATGCTCGTCGAACCGGACCGCGGCGGGCTGACCGGCCTCGTCGAACTCATCGAAGCCGGTCAGCTGAAGGTCCGCGTCGAGCAGACGTTCCCGCTGGAGGACGCCGCCAAGGCGCACGAGCTGGGCGAAGCGGGCCGGTTGTCCGGCAAGCTCGTGCTGACCGTCTAACCCCGCGCGAGCACCTGGGGCAGCACCGTCGTGAGCCCGGTCCAGTCCGAGGTGACCACCGACGCGTGCTGCTTCGCCAGGTCGGCGACGCGCTGGTTGGCCTGGTCGACCGTCGGGTTGTGGGCGTCGATGGCCGGGGCGACGTTCTGCCCGTCGGTCATCACGACGTAGTAGTGGTTGGCGTCGTACCACCACGGCCCGGTCTGGGTCACCCACGCGTTCGCGTCGCCGTCGAAGACGACGAACCACGGCTTGAGGTCGGCGGTGTACTTGTCCCGCGGGTCACCGCCGGCCGCGCCGTGCACGGTCGGGAAGATGTTCGCGTCGCCGAGCTTGCCCGCGTTCTTCAGACCCAGCAGGTACTGCGCGTACTCGACGTCGGTGTGCAGCGTGTCGGTCGGGTTCTGCTCCTCGACCGTGCCCGGGATGATCTCGGTGATCACCCGGCCCCGCAGCGCGTCCACGGACGGCCAGTTGTCCGCCTTGGCCGCGTCGTCGAGCGTGGCGTAGCCGCCGAGCAGCTCGGCCGGGCGGAAAGCGACGCTGCCGAGGTGCGCCCGGAAGGTGGCGTCCAGCTCGTCCGGACCGAGGCCGGTGTTGTCGGAGAACCCGGTCTTCATCTCGATCTTGAGCGTGAGCGGCGTGTGCCCCGGGTGGGCGGCCAGCCAGATCCGGATGTCGTCGAGGCAGTACTCCAGGTTCTTGTTCTTGCCGCCGGAATACAGCTGCGATGCCGACGTCGCGGCGACGCAGTTGTTGTTGTTCCCCAGCGGGTTCGAGTGGCTGACCTTCCACTCGTGGGTGATGAAGTCCGGCCAGACGTCCAGCTCGATCAGCGATGACCCGGCGTCGAGCGCCTGGGCCAGGTAGCCGTAGGCCGCCGGGTCGTAGGTGTTGTGCACGCCGACGGTCGTGACGTGGGACAGCTTGGGACTGTCGGCGTTGGCCGCCGTCGCTCCGGAGAGCGTGAGCGCTGCCGTGAGGAGTGCCACCGAGAAGAGCTTCATCCAGGCTCCTTCGAACGTGAGTAACGTTCACAATGTCGCACCGTGGTTGACTGTTCATGAAGCAAAAGAGGCTGATTGGCCTAGACCAGAAGTCGGGAAACCACCATGACGACGAGCCTTCCGACCGCCTTGACGATCGCCGGGTCGGACTCCGGCGGGGCCGCCGGGCTGCAGGCGGACCTGCGCACGTTCCTGACCTGCGGCGTCCACGGCCTGGTCGCGGTCACCGCCGTCACCGTGCAGAACACCCTGGGCGTGCACGACCGCGCCGACCTGCCGCCGCACATCGTGGCCGGCCAGGTCGAAGCCGTGGCGGCGGACATGGGCGTCGGCGCGGCGAAGACCGGCATGCTGGCCTCGGCCGAGATCATCCACGCCGTCGCCGGCGCGTGCGACAAGGCGAGCATCGGGCGTGACGAGAAGATCCCGTTCGTGGTGGACCCGGTGGCGGCGTCGATGCACGGCCACCCGCTGTTCGACGAGGCCGGGCTGCACGCCCTGCGCGACGAGCTGCTGCCGCGCGCGACCGTGCTGACCCCGAACCTCGACGAGGTCCGGCTGCTCACCGGGATGACGGTGACCGACCGCGAAGGCATGCACACCGCGGCCGTGGTGCTGCACCGGATGGGCCCGAAGTACGTCCTGGTCAAGAGCGGCCACCTGCAGGCCGACCCGGAGTGCGTGGACCTGCTGTTCGACGGCTCGACGTTCGTGGAACTGCCGGGCAAGCGGTATTCGACGCCGCACACGCACGGCGCGGGCGACACGATGGCGTCGGCCCTGACGGCGGGCCTGGCCAAGGGCATGCCCGTGGTCGAGGCGGCGCGCTACGGCAAGTGGTTCGTCTCGCACGCCGTCGAGCACGCCTACCCGATGGGCGCGAAGGTCGGCCCCGTCTCGGCCTTCTGGCGGTTGGCTCCCGAGGAACGCTGAGCGCCGAACTGCGGCAGCGGGCGGCCTAGTCGTCCGCGATCAGGGCCTCGAGCGCCGGGATCGCCGCCGTCAGCGCTTCGCGGTGCTCGGGTGAGAGCCGGTCGAGACGGCGGTTGAGCTCCTGGACCCGCGTCGACCGGACGCCGGAGACGAGCCGCTCACCCTCCTCGGTCGCCTTCGCCAGCCACGCGCGGCGGTCGACCGGATCGGATTCCCGGCTGACGTACCCGGCCTCGACCAGCGACGCGATGATCCGCGACATCGTCGCGGCGGCCACGCCCTCCTTGGCCGCGAGGTCACCGAGCCGCAGCTGGCCCGCGTGCACCAGCGTCGCCAGCGCCGAAATGGCGCCGTGGCCCGGCCCGGGCACGCCGGCCTGGCGCAGGGACCGGGACAGCCTGCCGACGGCGAGGTACAACCTGCCCGAGGTGTCCTGAACCGATGTGGTCACGGCTGGCTCCTTCTGCCCTGCCCGGCCGCGGGTGCGCCGGAAAGTGCCGTCCACCTTACGGGCTCCCGGTGCACACTCGTGTGAAGGCGCTTGAGTTCACCGGGGCGGGCTCGACGCCTGCGCCCAAAAGCGCTGCGGCACCCGCCCGGCCTCACGCGCGAGGCGTCCGGCCACCACACCCGCCCGCATCGCCGCGGCCATCCGCTCCGGATCGGCCGCCCGGGTGACCGCGGTCGACAGCAGGACGGCGTCGCAGCCGAGCTCCATCGCCAGCGTCGCGTCCGACGCCGTGCCGATTCCGGCGTCCAGGATCACCGGGACGCCCGCCCGCGAGACGATGAGCTCGATGTTGTGCGGATTCCGGATGCCGAGGCCGGTGCCGATGGGCGCCCCAAGCGGCATCACCGCGGCGCAGCCGGCCTCCTCCAGGCGCAGCGCGAGCACCGGGTCGTCGTTCGTGTAGGCGAACACGGTGAACCCGTCGGCGGCCAGCCGTTCGGCGGCGTCGAGCGTCTCGAACGGCTCGGGCAGCAGCGTCCGGTCGTCGGCGTGCACCTCGAGCTTGACCAGGTCGGTTTCCAGGGCCTCGCGCGCGAGCTGAGCGGTGAGCACGGCCTCGGCGGCCGTCCGGCAGCCCGCGGTGTTCGGCAGCAGCTCGATCCCGAGCCGCTTGAGCAGCTCGAGGACGCCGGAGCCGCCTTCGGCGTCGGCGCGGCGCATGGCGACGGTGGTCAGCTCGGTGCCGGACGCCACCAGCGCGCGTTCCAGCACGGCGAGGTTCGCCGCGCCGCCGGTGCCGATGATCAGCCGGGACGTCAGCTTGGTCGTGCCGATGACCAGCGGTGCTTCGTCCACTTCAGCCTCCCTGGACCGCGGTGAGCACGTCGAGGACCGCACCCTTGGGCACGGCGGTGGTCGCCCAGTCGGCGCGGCGGACGACGACGCCGTCGACCGCGACGGCGATGCCGGGCCGTGGCCCGCCGGTGGTGTCGAGGACGTCGGCGACGGTGGCGCCGTCCGGGAACGCCGTCCACTCGCCGTTGAGCTTGATCTCCATCACACGTGCTCCTTCTGGTGCAGGCGGGCGGGGGACGCGGCCGCGGTGCCTTCCGGCGGCGCGTCCCCTTCGAGCCAGGCGACCACGGCGTCCGCGGTCACCGGGGCCATCAGCAGGCCGTTGCGGTGGTGCCCGGTTGCGGCAAAAACGCCGCTGTCCAGGACCCCGAGGTACGGCAGCGCGTCCCGGCTGCCGGCACGCAGGCCGGCGGCGGTCTCGGTGAGCTCGTACTCGGTGATCGCGGGGAAGACGCGTTCGGCGCCTTCGAGCAGCTCGCGCACGCCGCGGGCGGTGACGGCCTGGTCGAACCCGGCCTCGTACTGGGTGGCGCCGAGGACCAGCTCGGTGTCCCCGCGCGGGACGAGGTAGATCGGGCGGCCCTCGACGACGGCCCGGACGGTGTGCCGCGGCGGCGGCAGGCAGCCGCGGCGGGGCTTCAGCCGGAGGATTTCGCCCTTGAGCGGCCGGACGGCGCCGGCGAGCAGCGGGTGGAGCTGTCCGGTCCAGGCGCCCGCCGCGAGCACGACGGCCTCGGCGTCCGGAAGCTCTTCGACGCGCTCTCGCTGGAACCGCACTTGGCGGTTGACGCAGGCGTCGTACAGGGCGTGCAGGAGTTTCCGGTTGTCCACGGCCAGGTCACCGGGCACGTGGAGTCCACTTCGGACGGACCCGATGCCGGGTTCGAGCCGCTTGGCCGCCCGGCCGGTGAGCCGCTCGGCCGCGCGGCCGAGGTCGTGCAGGTGGGTCGCCAGGATGTCCAGGTAGCCGGCGTCGGCGCTGTCGAAGGCGACGACGAGAGTCCCGTGGCCGGCCAGGCCGGGGTCCAAGCCCTCTTTCCGCAGGTCATGGGCGAAGTCCGGCCAGCGTCTCAGCGACTCTTCGCCGAGGCGGAGGACGTCCTCCTCGCCGGGCCACGCCTCGGTGACGGGGGCGAGCATGCCGCCGGCCAGCCAGGACGCGCCACCGCGGGCGGGTTCGGGGTCGTGCAGGGTCACTTGGTGGCCACGCGCGGCGGCGCGCCACGCGACGGACAGGCCGATCACGCCGCCGCCCACCACTGCCAGGTTCGTCATGGGATCACGCTCCCTGCGCCGGCATGACCCGGATCAGGTTCCACGGTCGGAGCGGCAGCTCCCTCTCAGCCCGTGCCTCGGGCTCCCGTGCGGACACGTCCACCTTAACCGGCGCGGTACCGTCGCCGCTATGCCCGCCCTCTCCGGTGACAAGATCCGCGCCCGCCTCGACTCCGCGCGCCTGTACCTCTGCACGGACGCCCGTACCGGCCGCGGCGACCTGGCTGCCTTCGCCGACGCGGCCCTCGCCGGCGGCGTCGACATCATCCAGCTGCGCGACAAGACCGGCACCCTGGAGGCGGCCGGCGAGATCGCGGCGCTGGAGGTCCTGGCGGAGGCGTGCGCCCGCCACGGCGCGCTGCTGTCGGTGAACGACCGCGCGGACGTGGCTTTGGCGGTCGGCGCGGACGTGCTGCACCTGGGCCAGGACGACATCCCGGTGCCGCTGGCCCGCCGCATCCTGGGCGACGACGTGGTGATCGGCCGCTCGACGCACTCGCTCGACCAGGCCCTCGCCGCGGCCGCGGAACCCGGCGTCGACTACTTCTGCACCGGTCCCTGCTGGCCGACGCCGACGAAGCCGGGCCGCCCGGCCCCGGGGCTCGACCTGGTCCACGCGACGGCGGCGTGGGCGCCGGACCGCCCGTGGTTCGCGATCGGCGGCATCGACGGCGACCGGCTGCCTTCGGTGCTGGAGGCGGGCGCCTCCCGGATCGTCGTGGTCCGGGCGATCACCGAGGCCGAGGACCCCGAGGCCGCGGCGCGCGAACTGCGGGCGCGCCTGCCCTGAGTCAGGGCGTCGGCGTCGGCGCGGCACCCTTGCTGGTCGGCGGGGTCGCCGTGGTGGCCGGGGCCGAGGTCGACGGCTGCTCGCTCGTCGTGCTCGGGGTGGTCGTCGGCGTCTCGGACGACGTCGGGGCGGTCGAGGTGCCCGTCGGGGCCGTGGTCGTCTCCGTCGGGGACACCTGGGTGTCGTTCGTCGAGGTCGGCGGGGTCGTCGCCGGCGTCTTGTCCTCCTGGCCGGAGCTGCCGCCGAACAACTTGCCGACGCTGGCACCCGTGCCGCCCGCGACCTTGCCGCCCGAGGCCGCGTCCACGCCGATCATCGAGAGGATCGCCACCGCGAACGCCACCACGCTGGTGCCGATGATCAACGGCCACCGCAGCTTCCGCAGCCGTGCGGACAGCGGTGCCGTCTCGGGCTTCGCCAGCCGGACCGTGGGCTGGTCGGTGATGGGTACCTCGGCCGGCGCCTCCTCCGCGTGCCCGCGGCGCCGGATCCCCGACGTCGCCAGCTGGCGCGCCCGCAGCGCCGCCTCCCGCGTGCGTTCCAGTGAGCGGAGGTAGAGCTCACTGCCGACCGTCGACACCACGCTCGCGACGCCGGCACCGATCACCGTGCCCGCCACGCCCAGCGTCGAGCCGAGCAGCGCCGCGGTCACCGCCGCCAGCGCCGCCGCCATGACCTGCGCGATCCGCAGGCCCGACTTCTGTTCCTTTTCCTCCGCTGCCGCTGCTTTCTCCTTGCTCATGATCCCGATCTAGGTAGGCCGTGTTTCTCCCCTGTCCAACGTCTAAGGCGCGTGAGGCACTCCCCTCGTTGCCACGGCGTGAGGAGGACCACTCCGTCTGTCCATAATAGACACTCCATGTCGAACGCTTTCTTGACATACTCGGCACATGGAACTGGTGACGATCTCTGACATCGAGGCCGCCGCGAAGCGCGTCGCCGATGTCGCCGTGCGCACGCCCCTGCTGCTCCAGACGTGGGATCCCCGCGGGACCCTGTGGCTCAAACCCGAAAACCTGCAACCGGTCGGGGCGTTCAAGGTCCGCGGCGCGTTCAACGCCATCGCCGGTCTCGACGACGCGGCGCGCGCCCGCGGCGTCATCGCGTACTCCAGCGGCAACCACGCGCAGGCAGTCGCGTACGCCGCGCAGCGGTACGGCGTGCCCGCGGTGATCGTCGTGCCGGACGTCACGCCGCGGATCAAGGTCGAGGCCACCCTCTCTTACGGCGCCGAAGTCATCGAGGTGCCGATCGGCGAGCACGAGGGCAAAGCGCGTGAACTGGCCGCCGAACGCGGGCTGACCCTCGTCCCGCCGTTCGACGACGCGGCCATCATCGCCGGACAGGGCACCGCCGGCCTGGAGATCGCCGAGGATCTGCCGGACGTCGACGTCGTGCTGGTCCCGATCAGCGGCGGCGGCCTGGCGGCCGGCGTCGGTACCGCGATCCGGGCCCGCTGCCCGCGGGCGCGGGTGATCGGCGTCGAGCCCGCGCTGGCCGCGGACGCCGCCGACAGCCTCCAGCGGGGCGAGCTGGTCCGGTGGCCGCAGGCCGACCGCGCCCGCACGATCGCCGACGGCCTGCGCTCGCAGCCGTCGGAGCTGACCTTCGCCCACCTGCGGGAGGTCGTCGACCAGATGGTGACGGTCTCCGAGGAGGAGATCCGCGAGGCGGTCCGCGTCCTCGCGGCCAAGGCCCGGCTGGTGGCCGAGCCGAGCGGCGCGGTGACGACGGCGGCGTACCTGTCCCACGCCGACGAGCTGCCGTCCGGGAAGACGGTCGCACTCGTCTCGGGCGGCAACGCCGACCCGGCGATGTTCGCCGAAATCCTGGCAGGCTGACCCGGCCCCAGCGCCCCAATGTGGCCTTCGGTGCGTTGAATCAGCACTGCGGCGCGAAGCGCCTCCGTTGAGGGTGGCGGCGGGGGCATGGATGGAGCACCCAAGGCCGCCTTGGGGCGCTTGGGGCTAGGAGCCGGCGACGGAGGAGCCGCCGCGGATGTGCGTCGGCGGGCCCTCCACGCCGCAGTGGTAGCACTCGCCCAGGTGGGGGCACTCGTCGTTCGGCTCGGGCGCCGAGTCCGGCGACGGCGAGGACGGCGGCGCCAGGACGCCGTTGTGGATGCCCAGCGCGATCAGCCCGCCCGCGATCGCCAGGGCCGCGCAGATGACCAGCGCCGTCCGCCAGCCCGCCGTCAGTGCCACCGGGTCCGCGTACGCCTCGCCGGTCAGGCCGGCCGCCGCCGGGAGCACCGCCACCGCCAGCAGGCCACCCGATCGGGCGATCGCGTTGTTCACCCCGGACGCGACGCCGGCGTAGCGGTCCGGGGCCGCGGCGAGCACCGTCGCCGTCACCGGGGCCACCACCGTCGCCAGGCCGAGGCCGAACACCACCACCGCGGGCAGCACCGTGCCGAGGTAGGACGCGCCGGGCGCGATGCGCAGCATCAGCAGCATCCCGACGCCGACCACGATCGGCCCGACGACCAGCTGCGTGCGCGGGCCGATGCGCTGCGCGAGCGCGCCGGAACGGCCGGAGAGCAGCAACATGATCACCGTCAGCGGCAGCCCGGCCAGCCCGGCCGCGGTCGGCGAGTAGCCGAGCGACACCTGCAGCTGCATCACCAGCAGCATCATCACCCCGCCGAGCGCGGCGTAGACGACGAAGGTCAGGGCGTTCGAGAGCGTGAACGTCCGGTCCCGGAACAGCGACGGCGGCACGAGCGGCTCGCGCGAGCGGCGCTGGACGGCGACGAACGCGGCCAGCCCGGCGATCCCCAGCAGGCCCGCGACCAGCACGATCGGGTCGCCGACGCCGCGGGCGGGCGCCTCCACCAGCGCGCCGGTCACCCCCGCGAGACCGAGCGCGCCGAGCGCGGCGGCGCCGAAGTCCGGGTGGCCGGTGGCGCCGGGGTCACGGGATTCGGGGACGAACTTCCGCGCCATCAGCACCACGGCGACCGCGATCGGCACGTTGATGAGGAACGCGAGCCGCCAGGACCACACCTGCACGAGGAACCCGCCGAGCAGCGGGCCGGCGGCGGCCGCGATGCCGCCGAGGCCGGACCACGCCCCGATCGCGCGGGCGCGGGCGTCGTGCGCGAAGGACGACTGGAGGATCGCGAGCGACCCGGGCGTCAGCAAGGCGCCGCCGATGCCCTGCAGGATCCGCGTCGCGACGAGCATCTCGGTGGAGGTCGCGGCGGCACACAGCCCGGACGCGATGCCGAACCAGACGACGCCGACGAGGTACGTGCGGCGCCGGCCGTACCGGTCGCCGAGCGAGCCGGCGACGAGGATGAGCGCGGCCAGCGCCAGCATGTAGCCGTCGAGGATCCACTGGAGTCCCGCGACGGAGGCGTTGAGTTCGGCGCCGATGCGCGGCAGGGCGACGTTGACGATGGTGCCGTCGAGCATCGCCATGCCGGAGCCGAGGATGGTGGTCGCGAGCACGCCGCGGGCGGCGCCGGTACCCCACCGGATCCCGGTGTCTTCGGTGGCAGTCACCCGGTCAACTTCACAGTGACCGGGGACCGTCGTCAACCGCGCGCTTACGGCAGCAGCGTCGTCACGAACTTGTAGCGGTCGCCGCGGTAGACCGAGCGGGCGAACTCGACCGGCTTGCCGTCCGTGGCGAACGAGTGCCGGGTCAGCATCAGCACCGGCATGCCGACGTCCGCGCCGAGCATCTCCGCTTCCTGCGGCCCGGCGAGCGACGTCTCGATCGTCTCTTCCGCGCGTTCGAGTTCGACGCCGTAGTGCTCGCGTAGAACGGCGTACAAGGAACCGCCGGCCGAGACGTGCTTGCGCAGCCCGCGGAACCGGCCGAGCGGGAGGTGCGTCGTTTCCAGCGCCATCGGCTGCGAGTCCGCCAGTCGAAGGCGTCGAAGGCGGAGGATCTTCGCGCCGGTCCGGATGGCCAGCAGCTTGGCGAGGTCGCCCTCGACCGGCATTTCCTCGACTTCGAGGAGCTTCGACGACGGCTTCAGGCCCTGCTTGCGCATGTCCTCGGTGTAGGAGGACAGCTGCAGCCGCTGGGCGAGCTTCGGCTCGGCCGCGAACGTGCCCTTCCCCTGCACCCGGTGCAGGCGGCCCTCGGCGGTCAGGTCGGCCAGCGCCTGGCGCACGGTGGTGCGGGAGACCGTGAACTCCCCGGCGAGCGCGCGTTCGGTCGGGATCGGCGACCCCGGCGGCAGCACGTCGAGCAGGTCGAGGAGGTGCTGTTTCAGCGCCCAGTACTTGGGCTCGCGCTGCCCGCGCATCCCGGCGACGGCGCCCGCCTCGCCCGTGGTGGTGGTCTCCAACATGCCCGGCTCCCTATGTCTTCCCTCATCGCACGCCACGTCCCCGTAAGAAACGTACCCTTTTCCCCAAACGCGCCGCCCCTATAACATTGGTCTAGACCTGACCGACGCCGCCTGAGTCCGGTACATAATGCCGGAGGTGGAGAGGAAAATGATGACCGAACAACGGCCCGGCGAGCACATGGCCGCGGAGATCGCCCAGCAGCCGGACGTCTTGGCGGGACTGGTGGCGCGTCAGGCGGAAATCGCCGAAGTGGCGGAAAAGATCTCACACCGCCCGCCGCGGTTCGCTTTGCTCGCGGCGCGTGGATCGAGCGACCACGCAGCGTTGTACGCGAAGTACCTGATCGAGGTACTGCTCGGCCTTCCGGCCGGTCTGGTTTCCCCGTCCACGGCCACGCTGTACGGCGCGCGGCCGGACCTGCGGGACGTGCTGTTCGTCACGGTGAGCCAGAGCGGCGGCTCGCCTGACCTGATCGAGGTCACCGAAACGGCCCGGCGGCAGGGCGCGCTGACGGTGTCCGTGACCAACACGCCGGACTCGCCGCTGCGGGCGGCGTCCGAGCTCGGCGTCGACATCGGCGCCGGTGTCGAGAAGGCCGTCGCGGCCACCAAGACGTACTCCGCGACGCTGATGGCGCTGTACCTGCTCGTCGACGCGGTGCGCGGCGGCAAGGCGGCCGACGCCGAGAAGATCGGGGAGCTGGCCCAGCAGACGCTGGACGGCGCCGCCGAGGGCGTGCAGCACGCGGTCGACCGGTACCGGTTCGTGAACCGGGTCCTCACCGCCGCCCGTGGCTACTCGTACGCGACCGCGCTGGAGGCGTCGCTCAAGCTCGCCGAGACCAGCTACCTCGCGGCCCGCGCGTACAGCGGCGCCGACCTCCTCCACGGCCCGGTCGCGGCGGTCGACGACCAGACCGCCGTCCTCGCGGTGACCAGCGCCGGGCACGGCGCCGACGCCATGCGCGAGGTCATCGACGCCGTCGGCAAGCGCGGCGCGGACGTCGTCGCGATCGGCTCGGCGTCGGCGCAGACCCCGGCGGCGCTGCGCATCGACGTGCCGCAGACCGTCGAGGAGCTGGCGCCGATCCTGGAGATCCTGCCGATCCAGCGGATCGCGCTCGGCCTGTCGCTGGCCCGCGGCGGCGACCCGGACAGCCCGCGCGGCCTGCTGAAGGTGACCAAGACGAGGTGAGCTTCGCGATCGGCGTCGATGCCGGTGGCACTTCGACCAGGGCCGCACTGGTCGACGCCACCGGGGCGGTGCTGGGCACCGGGCGCGGCGAAGGCGCCAACCCGAACGCGCACGCGCCCGAATTGGCCGCGGGCCGGATCGCCGACGCGATCACCGCGGCGCTCGGCGGCCGCGACCCCGGCGCCGCGCGGGCGTGCGTCGTCGGGATGGCCGGGGTCAGCAAGCTGAGCGACCCGGGCGTGGCGGGGGTCTTCGACGCGGCGTGGACGCGAATCGGTCTCACGTGTGCCGTCCGGACGGTCGCCGACGCCGAAGTGGCGTACGCGTCGGCGACCGCGGCGCCCGACGGGACGGTCGTCGTGGCCGGCACCGGCTCGATCGTGGGCCGCATCCGGAAGCGGCGGCTGGCCGGCACGACCGGCGGCTACGGCTGGCTGCTCGGCGACGAGGGGTCGGCGTTCTGGCTCGGCCGCGAAGCCGTCCGCTCCACTTTGGAGGCACTGGGCCGCGGGCTGCCGCTGGACGGGCTGCCATCGGCGGTGCTGGCCACCGCGCTCGGACTGTCCCCAGTGGACGTGCGCGGCGACGACGGGCGGCTGGCGGCGTCCCGGGCGTTGATCACCGCGGCCAACGCCGAGGCACCCGTGCGGCTCGCCCGGTTCGCCCCGCTGGTGAGCGCGGCGCACGACGCGGGCGAGCCCGCGGCCCGGGAGATCGTCGCCCGCGCGGCCGGGCACCTGGCCGAGCACGCCCTCGCGGCGCGCGAGCCCGGCGAGTCGACCCCGGTCGTGCTCGTCGGCTCGGTGCTCACCGGAGCGAGCCCGGTCGGCGGCCTCGTGCGCCGCCGTCTGGCCGGTCTCGAGGTGCTGACCAGCTCCGATGGGGTGCTCGGGGCGGCCTGGCTGGCCGCCGTGGACGCCTTCGGCGAGGGGACGCCGAGGCCCCGGCCGTAGAGATATCGAGCAAAACGCGGCGCAAAGATGCGAAAACGTCGACTGAACCCGGGTAGTCCGGGTACCGTAGGCAGTGGCCCCCGGACCCTCCCCCCTCGCCGGGGGCCGCCTTATGCCCCGGGTACGTCGTCCGAGCGGGTTTCCGGCTCCAGGCGCAGGCCGGGGTGCTCCGGCGGCAACGCCCGGTAGAGCACCCAGCCACTGACCGCGACGGTCAGCGCGACGAGCGGCCACGACAGCACCGTGCGCGCCACGCCGAGCGCGAGCACCTGGCCGGCCCACCACAGCAGGCCGTAGACGACCACGCGCACGGTGTACTGGAGCACCCACACCCAGCTGGCCCGCGAGTAGGCCTTGAGCAGCACGGCGTCGCGGCGCCAGCGCGTCTTCTGGCCCAGCAGCAGGCCGACGACGACGCCGAGCAGCGGCCACCGCACGACGATGCTGGCCGCCCACAGCAGTGCGCTGGCCACATTGGACATCAGCTGCAGCAGGAAGAAGTCCTGGGCCCGGCCGGTGTGCAGGGCGATGAGCGCGGCCGCGACGACGGCGGCCACGCTGACGACCAGCGCGCGGACCTTGCCGCCCCGGGCGATCCGGTAGACCCCGACCACGACGGCGACCGCGAGGGCGGCACCGGCACCCCAGGCGACGGACTGGCCGGCGGCGAGCCACCCGGCGACGAAGCCGACGGGCGGGATGCTGGCATCGAGCGCGCCTCGGCGGCCACCGAGGATCTGCGCGAGCGATTCACGGGGTTCTCCGGACACGTGTCCAGCCTGCCGGATGCCGTCCGGAACGCCCCGGGCAGGGAGATCTTCGCCACACGCGGTGTCCGGATTACCGCCGGGTGGGCGGTTTCACGGCATGCCGAAGGTGAAGACTGCGTAATAGAGAGGCGCAGAAGACCGACAAGATAAGACACTGTTACCGCAGGCTGAACGCCCGGGGGTGGAGCGGGTTTGCGGCTGATGGTTAGTTGAGGTGTACAACTACATGTCGGGGTGTGTCGGTCGCAGGGATGGGAAGGGGACCCACGTGTACGGATTCGACAGCTACGTAGCCCTAGGTGACAGCTTCACCGAGGGTCTCAACGACGGCCTGCCGGACGGCTCTTTCCGCGGCTGGGCCGACCGGCTGGCGGAGGTCCTGGCGGGCGGCCGCGGCGACTTCCAGTACGCCAACCTGGCCCTGCGGGGCAAGATGCTCGACGAGATCCTGGACGAGCAGCTGCCGATCGCACTGGAGCTGAAGCCGGACTTGGTCACACTGTGCGCCGGCGGCAACGACATCATCGTCCCGGGCGCGGACGTGGACGCGGTGACCGCGCGCCTGGAGGAGGGCGTGGCGAAGCTGCGCGAGGCGGGCATCCCGGTGCTGATGTTCAACGGCCCGGACACGAAGGTGCTGTCGGTGATGTCGGTGCTGCGCGGCAAGGTGGCGATCTACAACACGAACCTGTGGGCGATCGCGGAGCGCTACGGAGCCCGGATGGTCGACCTGTGGACCATGGGCCCGCTCCACGACCGCCGAGCCTGGAGCGACGACCGGCTGCACTTCTCCCCGGAAGCCCACCGCCGCATCGCGCTGAAGGCGGCGGAGGTTTTGGGGATCCCCCTGGAGAGCGACTGGCGCGAGCCGTGGCCGCTGGAGGACACGCCGAGCCGGTGGATCGACTCGCGCCGCTCGGACCTGACGTGGACGAAGGTGCACCTCCTGCCGTGGATCCGGCGGCAGTTGCGCGGGGAGTCGATGGGGGACGGGTTGTCGCCGAAGCGGCCTCAACTGGCTCCGTTCGTGCCTTTGGACGTGCTCGAGGTGCCGGACAGCGCTCCGCAGCAGCAGGCCAGCTGAAGAGGCGCTTCGGGTTTCGAGCTTTCTGGCCTTCGGGGCGCTCACGAGTGGCTGAGTAGCCCGGCGCGCGGAAGGTAACCCTTCCGGGTGGAATTTGAGCCTTCCCGACCGCGAACGGCGACCAGGAGGCGCGGCCGGGCCTAGGAGTCGGCGGCCCGCTTGAGCGCGATGGCGCGCGCGACGACTGGGGAGTCGCGGCGCTTGGCGCTGCTCGCTGTCAACCGCGGTTCCGCTTGCCGCCGCTGCCGCTCCGCCCACGACCGCCGCCCACCCTCGTTCACCTGCCCGCTTCCCACCAGCCTCCCCGCCGGACCGCCCCCAGACCTGACCCGCCCTCCCAGGGGGAACCACCCACATCCACCGTACCCACCACCTCCGACAGAAAGTGCCCGTCCGAACACGATCTCTCCAGTTGTCCACATGTCGACTTGCCTGGGGACAACTTGTGGATCGTCACCCGGATTCGGGTCGCCAACCTGCGGCACCCGGCTTACAGTCCCCTTATGCGTCGGCGCTGGATCCTCGTGGTCCCGATTGCGGTGCTGGTCACAGCGCTGCTCGCGGGGGTCGCCACCTGGACTCAGGCAGGCAGCCTCGAGCGGGACCTCGCCGCCCGGGCCCAGACCGCCCTCTTCCAGGCCGGCCTTCCCACCGGCGACGTCCGCTTCGACGGGCGGGACGCCACCCTCAGCGGCTTTCCGCCCACGCTGGCGCTCCGAGCGCTCGAAATCGTGCAGAACGTCGACGGGGTCCGGGCCGCCAAGTTCAACGGCGATGTCACCCCCGTCGCGCCGAGCGGCAGCGACACCACCGCCACCGCCACGAGCCCGCCGACCGAGGCCCCCACCACGAGCACGAGCACCAGCCCGCCGCCGACCACCAGCACCACCGCGCCGCCGCCCACCGACAAGGCCGGTGTCCAGGCCGAAATCGACCGGATGCTCACCGAGACCCCGATCGTCTTCGTGCCCGACTCCGCCGAGCTCACCCCCGACGGCGAACAGGCCGCGCGCAGCATCGCGATCGCCCTCGCCAAGTCGCCCGACGGCTTCCGGTACCGCGTCACCGGGCACGTCGCGCGGGGGCCCGGCGGGGAGAGTGCAGCCCTGCAGCTCTCGCGGGACCGCGCCCGGGCCGTCGCGCGGATCCTCACCGCCAACGGGCTGGCGGTCCGGCGCGTGACCTACCGGGGGCTCGGCGACACGCGGCCGGCCACCGGCGGCGAGGAAGACCGGCGTGTCGAGATCACGGTCGTTTGAGGGGTGATGAACTGATGTTCTGGCTGTTCGCGCAGATCTGGCTGTGGCTGGTCGTCGCCTTCGCCCTCGGCGCGCTGACCTCCTGGCTCGTGCTGCGCGCCACCGCGCGGCCCAAGGCGGAGCCCGCGCCCGAACCCGTCGAAGAAGAACCGCCGTACGAGCCGCCACCGCCGCCGCTGTCGACCGAGCAGACCCAGTTCATCCCGGCCGCCTGGGCGCAGCACGAGCACGATCGGCGCCCGGGCGTCGCCGACGACGAAGGAGCCGATCCCGTCGGCCACCGCGAAGGGCACCTGCCGCTGCCGCCGCAGCGCGGCTCGCAAGCCGAGGACTGGCCCACCGAAGACGAGCCCGCCTGGCCGCAGGCCGAAGAGCCGGAGGACGCCCCTCGGCCGTGGCACCGGCCTGGGCGCGGTGGCTGACACCCATCCTGGTAAGTTCGGCTACGCACTGTGAGCGAGGGCTGAGGAGGGGGTGGAGTGGCGCTCCCCCATTGGACGCCGCAGCAGGTCCTGCCGCCGGGCCGGCACGCGGGTGATCTCGCCGACGTCTACGAACGCCTGGTGTTCGACGCCCCGCACCAGAACGAACGCGAGATCCTGTTCAGCGCGCTCAACAGCTACCTCGGCGTCGCCCGGCGGATCATCCCGTCCGGCCGCGCCTGGATCGGCGGCGAGCTCATCACCCGGACCGCCCACCCGCCGCGCAGCCTCGACGTCGTCCTCATCCCGGACGAGTGGGGCGCGCTCAAGCGGCTGGACGACGACGGCCGCTCCGCGCTGTACGGCCTGCTCACGCTGCGCGGCGTCATCGTCGGGCAGCCGGCGATGTACCTCGATCAGGTGCAGCCGGTCGGCGGCATGCTGGACGGCTTCCTGTGCCGTCCCGGCGACGAAGACGTGTGGGCCGAGGTCTGGGCCGAAGGCGGCAGGGGCTACCCGGAGATGATCTGGTGAGGAACGAGTTCCGGCGCATCGCCGACGAGATCCCCGGCGGGACGTGGCTGGACGACCTGGCCCGCGCCTCGGCGATGGCGGCCAACGCGAAGTTCGAGCGGACGTCCCGCTCGCCGCTGCTGCACGTCTCGGTGATCGGCGAGCAGACCATCGACGCCTACACCTTCTCCGACATCAGCCGGGCCCTGCAGGACGCGACGGCGAAGATCGGGCACATCATCCGCAACCCCTCCGGCGAGGTCACCCAGGTCCAGCAGACCGACCGGGACAAGGCGCCGCTGATCCAGCGCGGCCAGGCGGGCAACGCGATCTTCTTCGGCTTCCCGGAGCCGCTGGCCGACGACGCCCTGATCGTCGACGGCATCGAGACGCTCTCCGAGCGCGCGGTCAAGGAGCTGTGCGACTTCCTGCCGGCGAACGGCTCGGACGACGGCGCGCTCGACGCCGTGCTCCTGCAGCGCGACACCGTCCGCAACGCCGTCAGCGACATCGTCAACGCCGTCGCGAAGAACGCCGGCATCGGAATGGCGCTGACCCCGACCGCGGGCGAGCAGGTCACCCGCAGCATGACGACCGAGCAGGCGCGGATCCTGCAGGGCAGCCTCCGCGAATCGCGGGAAGAGGTCGGCTACGAGACGGTGCGGGGGCGGCTCGACGGCGTCCGCACCCGGCGGCGGATCTTCTACCTCGACCGGGAGTCGGGCGGCACGATCCAGGGCGCGGTGGCCCCCGATCTGCTCGACCAGATCAAGGAGAACCTCGACCGTCCGGTGACCGCCCGGCTACGGGTGGTGCGCACGACGACGATCGACGGCCGCCGCGGCCGTCCCGTCTTCGAGCTCCTGGAAATCACCCCGGAAGTAAGCCTTTTCGACTGAGAAGTCCGGTATCAGACTTTCGTCTTGAACGTCGGTACCGACGGTCGTCGTAGGCCTCACGGTGGTGCCCGGAGGTGCGCCGGATATTTACGATACCCGCTGCGAGGTCGCGAAAGGCCACGTTCAACAGTGGGAACTCCGATATTCTTCCCATTGATCACCGGGCCACACCCTGCCCGCGGTGTCAGGAAATATCGATACCTGACGCCAAATGGTGGGACAATGACTTTTTCCGGAATGTAACAATTTCGTCCTGGGCCACACTTATGGGTTAACGTCGTCGCACTCCCACCCGAAGGGGTTCGCATGATGACCGACCCGCAGTACCCGCCGGTGACCGCGCGCCACGGACGGCCCGCCCCGCCGGTGACGGCCACGGAACGTCGTCAAGCCAATGCGAAGCACTCGCGGAACATCCTGGCGATCGTCGGCCTGCTGCTCGGCGTGGCCGCGCTGGTCGTCACCTTCGTCCCCGGCGTCCAGTTCGTGGCGTGGCCGCTGGGCGGCATCGGGCTCGTCCTGGCGATCGCCGGGCTGGTCCAGGTCAAGAAGGGCACCGCGGGCGACCGCGGGCTGGCGATCACGGCCACCGTCGTCACGGTCGCGGCGCTGCTCACCACGGCCGGGATGCTGCTGTACTCGACGTTCTTCGGCGGCGGCGAGAGCGGGCTGCACATGCCCGCGGTGGCCGGCGACAAGCACGCCGTGACCTTCCAGGTCACCTCCGCGGGCGGCGCGACCGTGCGCTACGGCAGCCTCAGCGACCAGCGGACCGAAAACGCGCCCGCGAGCACCGACGCGTGGCAGGGCCAGGCCTCCTACAACAATGGCTCCTACCTGTTGACCCTCACCGCGGACACCCGCAATGCGACGGTCAGCAACGAAATCAGCTGCGCCATTCTCGTCGACGGCAAGAAGGTCGCGGAAAACAGCGGGGCGACCATCGCGCTCTGCACGGCGAACGTCGGCTGACGCGCCGCGCGCACCCCGCCTGGCGACCGGCCGGCCTACCCCCACTTCGGCCGGCCGGGCCGCCACGAGCCGCTCATGGCGGCTCCGGGCCCCTTCGCGGTTTCCCGCGCGGGGCCTGGCGCCGGCGTCTCAGCCTGCCCCTCCCCTAGGGCTCAGCCGGCACCGCCGAACCTACGCGGGCACCGCCCGCGCGCACTAAGAATCCACTAAGGATTCAGCGTGCGGGCGGGGTCGTGACCCATTCGCAACGAAATTCCCGCCGCGCGAAACTGTCGGAAAGCGTTCACTGCAGATCGGCCAGTTCGGTGCGGACCTCACCGACGAGCTTCGGGTGCACACGCTCGTGAATGCGCACCGACAACGCCAGTTGTTCGCGGGCGCCGTCGAGGTCGCCGCGGGCCCGCAGGACGCGGCCCAGCGTCAGCCGCAGGGCCCCTTCCCGCGCGACGAACTCGCGGCTGATCGCCAGGTCGATCGCCTCCCAGGCGTACCGCTCGGCGGCCTCGTGGTCCCCGGCGCGCAGGCTGAGCTCGGCCAGCTTGTCCAGCGAGACGACGACCCGGTCGTCGTCGCCCAGCTCGCGGTCGATCCGCAGGCCGGCGCGCTGGTGGACGAGCGCGTCGGCGAGCCGGCCCGCCCGCTTCTCCGCCTGCGCGCAGCTGCTGAGCGCCTGCCCGCGCAAAACCACGTCGGGCGCGTTCGCGACGGCCTCGGCCAGCCGTTCGACGGCCTTCTCGTGTTCGCCGAGCCGGCTCAGCGCCCGCCCGAGGTGCAGGTCCACCGACGTGCGCAGCCGTTCGTCGGGCCGGGCGGCGGACAGTTCCGCCGCTCGTTCGGCGTCGGCGAGCCCGAACCCCGGCAGCTCGAACGTCAACGCGATCTCGCACCGCGCGAGCCGCAGCCAGCACTGCCCGGCGACGTCGCCCGCGGCCTCGGCGGCGGCGACACCGAGGTCGGCCATCCGCGTCCACTCGTCCAGCAGCGGGCACGCGACGCGGTAGGTGTGCCCCAGCCGGGCCAGCCGCCAGACGTCGTCGTGGCGGCCCGCGCCGTACGCGGCGTCGAGCACGGCCAGCAGGTTCGGCCACTCCGCCGCGAACCAGGCGTGCGCCTCGGCGAAACCGGGCAGCGGCGGCATGGCGTCGTCGGTGAGCACGCCCGAGAAGTCCAGCGGGTCGGCGACCGGGCCCAGCCGGCGCCGCGCCCGGTCGGCCACCGCCTGGTAGTAGCGGACCGTCCAGCCGAGCACCTCGTCGCGCTCCTTGTCGGTGAGCTCCTGCTCCGCGAGCTCCCGCAGGTACAGCCGAACGAGGTCGTGCGGCACGAAGACGTCCCGCTCGGTCTCGGCGATGAGGTTGTGCGCGGCCAGCGCGCGCAGCCGCCGCCGGGCCTCGGCCACGGTGATCTGCCCGGCCGCGGCCAGCACGTGCGGGCCGACCAGCACCCCGGGCACCGCGCCCAGCTGCAGGAACGTCTCGGCGACTTCGCCGGGCAGTCCGCGGAAGGAGACGTCGAAGGCCGCGCGGACGCTGTCGTCGGCGCCGTAGACCTGCAGGCCCGCCAGCCGGGTGCGTTCGTTGCCGAGTTCGTCGACCAGTTCCTCCGCGGTCCGCTGCGCGCCCGCGGAGAGCCGCGCGCCGGCGATCCGCAGCGCCAGCGGGAGGTAGCCGCAGAGCCGCGCGAGGGCGTGGTTGAGGCTCGCCGGGCCGGCGAGCTCCTCGATGAGCGCCACGGCGTCGTCCGGGGCCAGCGTGCCCAGCACGCGCTGCTGAGCCGCGTTCGACACGGCGAGCCCGTCGAGGCGCGAGCGGCTCGTCACCACCGTCATCGTCCGCGCGCTCGGCGGCAGCAGCGGGCGCACCTGCTCGGCGGTGCGGGCGTCGTCGAGCAGCACCAGCATCCGCCGTCCGGCGATCAGCGACCGGTAGAGGGCGACGCGTTCGTGCAGCAGCTCCGGCACCTTCGCCGTCTCGACGCCGAGGCCGAGCAGGAACTGCGTGAGCAGCTCGGCGGGCTCCAGCGGCGGGTGGTGCGGGTCGAAGCCGCGCAGCGACGCGAACAGGACGCCGTCCGGGAACCGCGCCGCGACCCGGTGCGCCCACCACACGACGAGGGTGCTCTTGCCGACCCCGGCGGTGCCGGTGACCACCGCGATCGTCGTCTGCCCGGCCTCGGCCCGGCCGACCAGGCCGTCGAGCCACGCCAGTTCCTCGGCCCGCCCGGCCAGGCTCGGCACGGCCGCGGGCAGCTGCGAAATCGCTTTCGCCGCCTCGCCGACGGCGGCCGGGACGACGACGTCCCGCGCCGGGAGGTCGTCGTTGAGCACCCGCTCGTGCAGCCAGCGCAGCTCCGCACCGGGCTCGACACCGAGGGTGCGCAGCGTCGCGCGGGAGACGGTCCGGTACAGCTCGAGCGCGTCCCCGCGGCGGCCGGCGTGGTACAGCGCCCGCATCAGCTGGCCCGCGGTCCGCTCGGCCAGCGGGTCGGCCCGGACGATCGGGCTGAGCTCGACGATCAGTTCCGCGTGCCGGCCGAGTTCGAGGTCGGCGTCGACGCGGGCGCCGTGCACAGCGCGGCGCAGGTCCTCCAGCTCCGGGGCCCGCAACGAGTCGGGGACCCCGCCCAGCGCCGGGCCCTGCCAGAGCGCGAGCGCCTCGGCGAGCAGCGCGGCGGCGACTTCCGGGGTGGCCAGCGACGCGCGGTCCAGCAGCGTGCGCGCCCGGTGGACGTCGATCCGGTCGGGGTCGATCTCCAGCCGGTACCCCGGCGGCGTGGTGAGGATGCGCGGGCCGTCGAGCTCGCGCAGGACCCGCCGCAGGTGGGAGACGTTGCCGTGGACGATGGTCCGGACGGTCGCCGGCGGGTCGTGCCCCCACAGGGCGTCGATGATCTCGTCGAGGCCGACGACCTTGCCCGGCCGCAGCGCCAGCAGCGCGAGCAGGCCGCGGACGCCGGGCCCGCCGATCGGGACGGGGTCGTCGCCGTGGAAGAGCTGAACGGGCCCGAGCAGCTGGAGCCGGGTCTGGGCCATGTGCGCGCCCACCTCCCGGGTCCACGGTGTCCCCCGGCGTCGCCCCCGCCGGAAAAGTCAACCTACCGTGATCGCCGGCCGGCGAATACCGCCCCACCGGGCCGGGACCAGGACGTTTCGCGACGCTGCGGAATCCGCAGCGGCCGCGCGAGGGGCCTGCGGATGGCGCGGACGTGAGAAGACCCCGCACCACCGGTCCCGATCCGGTGGTGCGGGGTCACTGGCAAAACTCCCGGCCGGGCCGCCAGGGGGCCGGTCCGCCCGTCCGCCACCGAGGGCAACCGGGCGGGTGAGCTCACCCCGAGCGAAGTACCCGCCGCCGGCCGTCCGCGAAGACGTGTTGCGCGGGCCACACACCCACGCGGTGGCGACACGGTAACAGGGCGCACCGGGCCCGTCACCGGCGGGTGCCGTTTCCGCGCCTTCCGAAGGTTTCGGGCGGCGGAACCGGGGGTACGGCTCAGCGCGTGATCGGCGTCGAATCCCGGCCGGCGATGAACGCCGGGCGCGGGGCACTCGCCGCGAACGGCTCCTGCAACGCGTTCTCCACGCTGTTGAACACCAGGAAGATGTTCGAGCGCGGGTACGGGGTGATGTTGTTGCCCGAGCCGTGCATGGTGTTCGAGTCGAACCACAGGGCCGAGCCCGCCTGGCCGGTGAACTGGTCGATGCCGTGCTCGGCCGCCAGCCGGGTGATGTCGTCCTCGGTCGGCACGCCCACCCGCTGGTCCTTGAGCGAGCTCTTGTAGTTCTCTTCCGGCGTCTCGCCGGCGCACTGGACGAACGTCCGGTGCGAGCCCGGCATGATCATCAGGCCGCCGTTGAACGGGTGGTTGTCCGTCAGCGCGATGGAGCAGCTGACCGCGCGCGGGGCCGGCATGCCGTCCTCCGCGTGCCAGGTTTCGAAGTCCGAGTGCCAGTAGAACCCGGTGCCCTTGAACCCCGGCATGTAGTTGACGCGGCTCTGGTGGAGGTACACCTCGGAACCGAGCAGCTGCCGGGCCCGGTCGAGCACGCGCGGGTCGCGCACCAGCTCGGCGATCAGGGCCGAGATCTCGTGGACGTCGAAGATCGACCGGACCTCACCGGTCTTCGCCTCGGCGATCACGCGCTCGTCCCGGGCGAGCTGCTCGTCGGAGGACAGCCGCACCAGTTCCTGCCAGTACGTCTGCACCTCGCCGACCGAGAGCAGGTCGTCGACCACGGTGTAGCCGCGTGCCTCGTGGTTCGCCAACGTGGCGGCGTCGAGCGGGCCGTCGGCTTCGGTGCCCCACACGGTGGGGTGCACGCGCGGCAGGTGCTCCGGCGTACCGGTGATCCGGGTCGGGTAACGGTCGCCGACCCGGGTGTCCGTCAGCGTCACGGGGTTCGCCTCCTGTTCCCTCGGCGGTTCCTACTCGGTGATCAGCGGGTAGACGCCGTTCTCGTCGTGCACCTCGCGGCCGGTCACCGGCGGGTTGAACACGCACACGCACTTGATCTCGGTCTTCGGCCGGACCTGGTGCTTGTCGTGGTCGTTGAGCAGGTAGAGCGTGCCGGGCTTGAGCTCGTACACCTGGCCGGTGGCCAGGTCTTCGATCTCGCCCTCACCGGAGGTGATGAACACCGCCTCGATGTGGTTGGCGTACCAGAAGTCGTTGACCGTCCCCGCGTAGAGCGTGGTCTCGTGCACCGAGAAGCCGACGCCCTCCTTGGCGAGGACGATCCGCTTGCTGCGCCAGTTCTCGGTCTTGATGTCGGCGTCGGTGTCGGTGATCTCGTCCAGCGTGCGGACCAGCACGGGCAATCTCCTTACTTGGTCAGAACGGCCTTGATGGACTCGTCGATGATCGACAGGCCTTGGGTCAGCTCGTCGTCGGTCAGCGTCAGCGGCGGCAGCAGCTTCATGACTTCGCCGTCGGGGCCGGAGGTTTCCATCAGCAGGCCGCGCGCGAAGGCCTCCGCGCACACCCGGCCCGCGAGGTCGCCGTTGGCGAACTCCAGGCCGCGCGCCAGGCCGCGGCCCTTGGCGGCCAGCTTCGCCTCCGGGTAGGCCTCGACGATGCCGGAGAACGCGGTGGCGATGCGCTCGCCCTTCGCCTTGGTCGACTTCTCGAGCGCGTCGTCGCTCCAGTAGACGTCGATCGCTTCCCTGGCGGTGACGAACGCCGGGCTGATCCCGCGGAAGGTGCCGTTGTGCTCGCCCGGCTCCCAGACGTCGAGCTCCGGCTTGATGAGCGTGAGCGCCATCGGGATGCCGTAGCCGCTGATGGACTTCGACAGGCAGACGATGTCCGGCGTGATCCCGGCGTCCTCGAAGCTGAAGAACGGGCCGGTGCGGCCGCAGCCCATCTGGACGTCGTCGAGGATGAGCAGGATGTGGTGGCGCTTGCAGAGGTCGTCGAGCCCCTTCAGCCACTCCAGGCGCGCGGCGTTGATGCCGCCCTCGCCCTGCACGCCCTCGACGATCACCGCGGCCGGCTCGTTGAGCCCGCTGCCGGAGTCCTCCAGGAGCTTCTCGAAGTACAGGAAGTCCGGCACCGCGCCGTCGAAGTACCTGTCGTACGGCATCGGCGTGGCGTGCACGAGCGGGACACCCGCGGCGCCGCGCTTCATCGAGTTGCCGGTGACCGACAACGCGCCCAGCGTCATGCCGTGGAAGGCGTTCGTGAAGTTGATGACCGATTCGCGGCCGGTCACCTTGCGCGCCAGCTTCAGCGCGGCTTCGACGGCGTTCGCGCCGCCCGGGCCGGGGAACACGACCTTGTAGCCGAGCCCGCGCGGGTCGAGGACCTTGTCGCGGAAGGTCTGCAGGAAGTCGCGCTTGGCCACGGTGAACATGTCCAGGGCGTGGGTGACGCCGTCGCGCTGGATGTAGTCGATCAGGGCCTGCTTCAGCTGCGGGTTGTTGTGCCCGTAGTTGAGCGCGCCGGCCCCGGCGAAGAAGTCGAGGTAGGGCTTCCCGCTTTCGTCGTACAGGTGGCTGCCCTGCGCGCGGTCGAACACGACCGGCCAGCCGCGGCTGTAGCTGCGTACTTCGGATTCGAGCTCTTCGAAGATGCTCATGTGTTTCTTTCTCTCCTACTCGCCCGGATTCGTCGGCGGCATCAGCGGACCGATGCGGTAAAGCTCCTCCGGCAGGTGCCCGGCTTCGGGGAAATCTTCGCCACCGAACAGCACACTGGTTTCCGTCGCGGCGTTCCACCGCTTCGCGAAGGACGCGAACAGCCGGATGGACGCCTCGTTGTCCGGGGTGATCGTGGTCTCGAGGTAACGCACGCCCTCGCCGACGAGGCGCGTGTACAGCGTGTCGAGCAGGGCCCCGGCCAGGCCCTTCCCGCGCTGGGAACCGTCCACCGCGACCTGCCAGACGAACGCGGTCGCCGGCTCGTCCGGTCTGCGGTAGGCGATGACGAAACCGACCGCCTCGCCGTCCTCACGCGCGACCACCGATGTCCCGGCGAAATCGCGGCACCACAACATGTATGCGTACGGCGAGTTGAGATCGAGCTTCGCGGAATCGCGCGCGATTCGCCACAGCTGCGCGCCGTCCGCCTTGGTCGGGGATTCGATCAAGTGCGTTACGGACATACTCAGGAAACGTAACAGAGAAGTTTCTTCGTGCCAGCGATGCAGCTCACGACCCCCGCGATGACCTGCGAAGACGCCGGGGACCCGGTGAGCAGTCGCACAACGGTGTTTGAGGTGGCAGGCAGGTGGGCATACGCGCGCTCGGGGCACGGACGCACGGCCCGTGACCTACTCGCACCATGAACCTTCGCGCCGGTGATCGCAAGGCGACGGGCCGGAATCCGTCAGCGCGGACTCGGTGCCGGCTCCCGCTCCGCCGTGCTCTTCCGGGACGACCGCCGGGTCACTTCGAGCACGACGGTCTTCGCTTCGCGGGACCGGGCGCGGCGGTGGCCGAGCCGGCGCAGGAGGGCGCGCACCGGCGTCACCACCGCCGGCAGGACCAGCAGGCCGGAGACGACCAGCCACCACACCGCGCCCTCGCCGCGGCGCCAGCCGGCCACGACGCCGCCGAGCCAGCCGAAGAACGGCCGGGCGAGCGGGGGCAGGAACGCGGCGAACAGCAGCGCCGCCACGACCAGCGTGCCCAGCGCCGTGAGCAGCCACCGCGTCCTGTGGCCGGTCGTGAGCAGTGCCGTCGCGAGGTAGACGGCCGCGCCGGCCAGGACCGGGAGGCCGACCCACTGCAGGACCGCGCCGCCGTTGTTGCCGAGCACCAGCCCGGCCAGCAGCGCCAGCACCCCCGCGGCGAGCGAGCCCGCCGGGCCGAGCCGTGACGCGCCCTGAGAGACCCTCGCCGTGCTCCTGGCGACCGTCCGCAGCATGCCCGCGACCGTCTGCGGCCAGCCGCCGGGCAGCCGGAACGCGACCGTTCCGGCGTTGACGGTGGCGGCACCGAGCGCGACGAGCGTCCGGGTCAGCCGGGCCGTGCCCTGCTCACCGGCGAGCTTCTCCGCCGAGACGCGGCAGGCCTGGAACTGGGCCTGCGCGGCGGCGACGTCGATGCGAGGCAGGTCCCCGGCCAGCGCCTCCTCGATGCCGGGGCGGTCGTCGGCGTCGTAGCGCGAAGCGAGGGTGACGACCGGGAGCTCCTCCGCGGCGATCTCGGCCTGCCGGGCGCGGGCGAGCACCATCGCCGTGACCGGCAGGCTGGCCGGGCGCACGGCACCCGGCTTCTCCACCGGGTTCAGGTCGGCGTCGAGACCGAGGAAGGCCAGCTCGGCCGTCAGCTGGTCGCGCAGCTGCCCCGCCTCGGCCGGGGTGCAGCGGTCGCGCTCGTCCGGGGCGCGCCAGACGGGCTTCAGCGCGGCGACGAGTTCGTCTCGGAACGTCCCGGGCCCGACGATGTCCCGCAGCGTCTCGAGCCGCACCGGGTCGAGCAGGCACTGGACCAGCCAGCCCGCGCCGTCGATGCGGCCCCACATCCAGTCGCTCGCGCGCCACGACGCCTTGTAGAAGGCGCCGAAGTAGCTCGCCTGCATCCCGGTCAGCTTGTCCCACGACCGGCGGCGCGTCATGTCCAGCAGCGTCCGCGAATCGGCGCTGACCTGCACGAGGTCGACCCGCTGGTCGACCGACGGCGCCTGGGCGAGCAGCCCGCGGGTCGCCACGTGCAGGGTGAGCAGCCGCGCTTGGACGACCTCGTCGCCCGCGGCCTCCGGAGCCTCCGGGGACTTCGGAGCCGCCGGGCCGAGGGCCAGCCAGTCCAGCAGGGTCGTGACGGTGCCGCACTGCCCGGGTGCCGCGTCGGCGAGGGCGCGCAACGTCGGCGCCGCCGCCCGCAGGCCCGCGACGACCTTCGGCCACGCCTCGGCGACGGCGGCCGAGCGGCCCAGCCCGGCCCACTCCTCGGCGAGCTCGCGGACCCAGGCTTCGAGGGTGCTGCTCGCGCCGGGCCCGGGGTGCGCGGCCACCCACTGCGCCAGCCGCACCCCGCGGCCGGCGGTCCGGCGGGCCGCGTGCAGCTGGGCGCGCGCGTCGTTCAAGGTGCCCGCGCTCGCGACGTCCGGGCGGAGCCGGAACCCGGCGTTGACCAGCTGGAGGCCGGTGGCGACGGCGTCGTCGAGCGCGGTCGTCCGGTAGCCGACCAGGTCCGCCACGGCCAGCACGGCCGGCGGCGGTCCGGTGGGCACGCCGGTGCTCAGCCCGGTCACGGCGATCGCGCGCAGTTGCCGCGACATCCCGGACGCCCAGTCGCGGTCCGGGGTGTCGGCATCGGACAGCGCGTACCGGCGGGCGGCGACGCGCACCAGCTCGGCGGCGTCCTCGGCGGTCCGGCGCTCGAGGTAGGCCGCGGCGATCCGCGCGTCGACCAGGCAGCCGGGGCCGCCGCGCAGGCCCAGCGCGGCCAGCGAGACGCGGGTGTCACGGGTGCGGAGCACGGCGTCGTTGTGGCGGGTCAGGTCGTCGAGCTCGGCGCTGATCGACTGGCTCATCACGGTGTTGACGACCTTGGCCAGCGCGCTGGAGAGCAGCGGCGGGTCCACCGGGTCGCAGCCGAGGGCCTCGGCCTCGCGTTCGCCGGTCGGCACGACGTAGAGCAGCAGCCGGCGGACGTCGGCGTGCGACGGGCGTTCGAAGATCTCGCGCAGCGCCGGCCGCAGCGGCTTGTTGAGCAGGACCCCGCCGTCGGTCAGCCAGTGCGAGCGGGTCAGTTCGGTGTACGGCGTCATGTCGGGGTGCAGCCGGTCGGTGCCGCCGGTGCCGATCGGCATCCGCGAGAGTTCGAACGCACCGGGGAAGGACGCGGTGGAGCGGGCCGCCAGCGCGAGCGGCCCCTCCACCCCGTTCGTCCACAGTGGACCACAGAACCGGAACAGCATCCGGTGTTCCGTGTCGCGCACCAGGTTCCCGAGCGCGTCGTCGAACCGGGTGGTCTCGCCGTCGATCATCGTGCCGGTGAGCAGCACGGTGATGTCGGGCTCGCCGGCGGGCGGGGTGCCTTCGGCGGTGATCTGCCGCAGCGCTCGTTCGACGTCCCCGAGCAGCACGCGATCGCCGTCGAGCACCGACCGCGGCTGCGCCTCTTTCGCGTCCCGCACGAGGTTTTCCAGCGAACCGGTGGTGATCCAGGTGTCGCGGAGGACCTGCGGCGTCGACCCGAAGGCCTCGGCCAGGCCCAGGCAGGCGGCGTTGATCCCGCCGGCGCTGGTGCCGGTCAGGACGTCGACCGAGACACTCGCGCGGAGGACGTCGAGCAGTTTCCGGTACAGCCCCGGTGCGGTGTCCCGGCGCGACTCCCGCAGCAGCTGCGACGTCTCGGTGGCGACCCCGCCCATCCAGATGGCCAGGCTGGCCCCGCCCACCATGGTCATCGCGAGCCGGATTTCCTGCGGCCACGGTTGCGCGGTCCCGTCCATGGGAGTCTCCCGTCTTCCAGACGGAGAGTAGAGGCGAAAGGTGTCCGCGGGGATACATCCGCGGGTACGGACTTGTGCACCCGCTCAGCCGCCTGCCGTGACCACCACCTTGCCGAACTGGCCGTTGGCCTCGAGGTAGCGGTGCGCGTCGGCGATGTCGGCGAGGTCGAAGGTCCGGTCGACCCGCGGCCGGAACGTGCCCGCCCGGACCCCGGCGCGGACGAAGTGTTCCGCACGGGCCAGCCGGTCCGGGTCCAGCGTGAGGTCGAAGGCGTTGAACAACCGCATGGTCGGCACGAACCACAGCGGGAACGGGGTTTCCTTCGTGTCGAGCGCGCCGTAGACGACGAGCGTCCCGCCCTTGGCGGTGGCCGCGGCCAGCTTGCGGACCCCCTCGCCGGCGACGGCGTCGAAGACGAACTCCGCGCCCTTGCCGCCGGTGATCTCCAGCGTGCGCTCGGTGATGTCCTCGTCGTCGGTGACGATGACGTGCGCGGCCCCGGCGCTCTCGAGGCGCGCCTTCTTCGCGGCCGTGCGCGTCGCGGCGATCGGGATGGCGCCGAGGTGGTTGGCGACGTCGATGGTCGCGAGCCCGACGCTGCTGGAGGCCGCCGTGATCAGGACGAAGTCGCCGGGCCGGACGTGTCCTTCGTCGACGAGAGCGCCGTAGGCGGTGAGGAACGGCCCCCACAGCGCAACGGTCTCGGCGGCGTCGAGCCCCTCCGGGCGCCGGAGGACGGCCGACGCGGGAACGATCGCCGCTTCGCCGTAGACGCCGTAGTTGCGCATCGAGAAGCCCGCGACCGTGCTGACCGCGTCGCCGGCTTCGAACCCGGTGACACCGTCGCCGACGGATTCGACGGTGCCGGAGGCGGAGTAGCCCAGCTTGGCCGGGAACGCGCCGGGTCGTTCGAAGTAGGTGCCGGAGCGGAACATCGCTTCGGCCCGGTTGAGCCCGATCGCCTCGACCCGCAACCGCAGTTCGCCGGGGCCCGGTTCGCCGAGGTCGACGTCCACGAGCTCCAGCACTTCCGGTCCGCCTTCGGCCGCGAACCGCACTGTCTTCGTCATTCCTGGTTCCTTTCCGTGTCTGCCGGAATCGATCGTGCTCGACAGACGTTGCCGCAGGAAGACGGCACTTTTCTGGTACGACGGCACACGCCTGTTACGAACGGGGTCACGACGGTGGACAGTGGCGAAACTCCTTCCGCGGACACGTGCTCCGTCCGCGAAGTGCTCGACCTGGTGGGCGACAAGTGGGCGATCCGGGTCCTGGTCCAGCTGGGGCCGGGTCCCCGCCGGTTCAGCGAACTCGAGCGCGCGCTCGGCGGCGTCTCCCGGCGGATGCTGTCGCTGACGCTGCGGGGGCTGGAGCGCAACGGGTTGGTGACGCGGAAGGTGTACCCGGAGGTCCCGCCGCGGGTGGAGTACACGATGACCCCGCACGCCGCGGAACTGGACGAGCCGCTGCACGCGCTTTCGGCGTGGGCGGCGAAACACCGTTCGAAGGTCGCCGAGGCGAGGCGGGCGTTCGACTTCGCCTAAGCCGCCAGGTGCTCCAGCAGCAGGACCTGGGCCTCACCGACCGCGAACCCCAGCACCGCGCCCGTCGCGATCAGGAGCCACTCGTCCTGCTCGAACGCCGGGCGCAGCAGCCGTTCGAACTCCCGCGGGGACAGCTGCTTCATCTTCGACACCAGCACGTTCCGGATGTCCATCGCGTCGGCCGCGTAGTCCTCGATGTACCGCATCGTCTCCGGCAGCCGCGACATGATCTGGGACGAGATCGCCAGCTTCACGTCCTGGTACTTGCGGCTGCCCACCGCGAACACCAGCAGCGGCTTGGCGACGCTGCCGAGCTCGCGGTCCAGCTGGCGCTGGATCAGCGCCAGCACCCGGTCCGACAGCGGGCCGTGCAGGATCGCCTCGATCACGTTGTGCGGGGTGATGATCTCCTTCGCGATCAGCGAACCGTACGCCTCCGCCACCTCCGCGCGCCGCTTCAGGAACAACCCCTGCCACGTCACGCCGAAGTACTTGCGCGGCTCGATCGGGTAGAAGATCATGCGCAGCGCCAGCCAGTCGGTGAACCAGCCGGTGAACAGGCCGAAGACCGGCATGATCGGCGGGAACTTGAACAGCACCCACGCCACCATCTGGATGACGCCGATCGCGCCGCCGAAGACCAGGCCCGACCGGGCGATGAACTTGAACTCGCGGGCGCCCGCCTCCTGGAAGATCCGGTTCAGCAGCCGCTTGTCCTTGACCAGGCTGGTGACCACCATGCCCTTGAGGTCGAACACGCTGTCCACATCGGACTTGATCAGGTCGAGCACGGCCGCGACCATCCGCGGCGACTCGTGCTGGACGCGCTCGATCACCAGCCGCTGCACCCGGACCGGCAGCGACTCCCACAGCCCCGGCCGGTAGTGCCCGGCCACCTCGCGGACGATGTCCTCGACGCCGGCCAGCAGCGGTTTCTCGATCTCCTTCGCGATCCGCCCGGCGTCCAGCCGCGCGACGACCTCGGCCGGCTTGATCAGCTGTTCGGTCATCGTGTCGCAGGCGATGCTCGCCATGCGGGCCGCGCGCTTCGGCACGACGCCCTGCCAGCCGAGGAACGGCTTGACGCCGATGAACTCCACCGGCTGGAACATCATCCGGATCGCGACGAGCTTCGTGCCGTAGCCGATCAGCGCCGCGACGACCGGGATCGAGACGTAGAGGGGCCAGTGCTGCGCGAAGTCGGCGAGGACACCGCCGAAGAAGGCCCCCACCCCGCTAACCCAGGCTCGGGTCGCAGGCCTGCCAGAACTGCGCGCCGAGGCGCGAGACGTGGATCGTCCGCCGGACGAACTTCGCGCGCCGGACGTGCTTTTCCGCCGCGCGCACCGTTTCGTCGGTCAGCAGGATCTCGTACTGCGTCTCCAGCGACGGCACCTCTTCGTCGAGGTCGACGAGGCCGAGCCCGATCAGCCGGGTCACGTAGCCGGGCACCTGGTCGGGCAGCGACACCCCGGCCGACTTGCCGACCGTCGAGGCGTTGCGCAGCACGACCCGGCCGTTGCCGCCCAGACCGGTCCGCTCGACGACGTCGACGGCGGGGAACGGCGAGCCGTCGGACAGCGCCGAGAGGATGCGGGCCTCGTCCGGCGTCAGCTGGCGCAGGATGATCGCGTAGAAGTACTCGCGGGCGCGCTCGCGGCCGAAGCCGATGGAGTGGTTGAGCAGCTCGGCCATCGCCGCGCGCAGCGGCTCGGCGTGGTTGTCGCGCGCCGGCACGAGCGTGACGGTGGCTTCGACCTTGCCCGGTACCGCCGCGCGGTTCATCGCCGACGCCGCGGTGAGCGCCGCGTGGTACGGGTCGTCGACCTCGTCGAGCCGGTGGCGCAGCTCGGTCAGCAGCCGGCGTTCCACCTGCCGGACGCCGCGTTCGGCGGTCTCGACGCCGGGCAGCTTGCGGCCGACCGCGAAGCCGGTGCGCGCGGCCCAGCCCGCCAGCTGACCGGCGCGGCGGGCCAGCCCGGCCACGTCGCCGGCGGCACCCCGGCCGTTCGGTCGCTCTGCGTTCACGGGTGGGCTCCCCTCTGCGTACGCGCTGATGCTACCTGCGAGTAGGCCGAACGGAGGTGTGACTTGCGTGTTGGATGACCCCATGAGTCCGACGCGCTGGGGCCCGCCGATCGACGTCCTCCCGTACTTCTCGAAGGAAGAACAGGCGCTGCTGACGCTGCTCGGCGCGCTGACCGAGGAGGACTGGACGCGGCCGACGATGTGCACCGGCTGGTCGGTCAAGGACGTCGCCGCGCACCTGCTGGGTGACAAGGTCGGCCGGCTGTCCCACGGCCGCGACGGGCACGCGGCGGAAGGCCCCCGTCCGGGTGAGGCCTTCCCGCGGTTCATCGACCGGATCAACGAGGAGTGGGTCGTCGCCTGCCGCCGGCTCTCGACGGACGTCCTGCTGACGATGCTCTACGAGTTCATGGGCCAGACGACCGAGTACTGGGCGCAGCTCGACCTCGACGCGCCCGGCATCCCGGTGTCCTGGGCCGGCGACGAGCCCGCGCCGCGCTGGCTGGACGCGGCTCGCGACTATTCGGAGTTCTGGGTCCACCAGGTGCAGATCCGCGAAGCGCTGGAGCACACGCCGCTCGAAGCGGAGTACGCCGAACCGATCGCCGACACGTTCGTCCGCGCGCTGCCGTACACCCTGCGTGACGTCGACGCCCGCGTCGGCAAGCAGGTCGGCTACACCGTGACCGGCCAGGGCAAGTGGTACGCGCGGCGCGAGCGTGACGGCTGGACGCTGGACCGCGGCGCGCCGCCGTCGCGCACCCCGCTGGCCACGGTGACGACGGACCTGGACACGTTCTGGCGGCTCTGCACCCGCAACGCCGCGAACCTCGACCGCGTCCGGACGACCGGCGACGAAAGCGTTTGCGCGCAGGTCCTCACGATGACGTCGATCATCGTCTGAAGGGCACTTTCACGTGAAAGTGCCCGTTCCCGCGGGCGTAGCTCCGGGCTAGCGGCCGCGCGCCTGCTTCCGCAGCTGCAGGATGCGGGCGCCGCCGATGAGCGCGACCAGCGCCGCCCCGCCGATGGCCGAGAACAGCATCGCGATGGCCAGCGGCAGGCTGCCCTCGCCACCGAAGAAGTGCACGGTGACCGAGTCCAGGTTCTGCAGGATGAAGATCAGCAGCAGGACCAGCACCAGCAGGCCGGCGATCACCGCGACCCAGGTGCCGCTGATCCGGGTCCGCTTGATCTTCGCGGGCGCGGACGCGGGCCTGGCCGGCGCCGGGCGCACCGGCGTCGCCTCCTCCGCGCCCGGCCGGACGTCGCCGGCCCGCAGCTCGGCGGGTTCCAGGGCGCCTTCGGGCACCTCGGTGCCCGGCAGGTCGTGGTGGGTGGGACCGGTGGGGCGGTCGGCCGCGCCCCCGCGCGCGTGCGTCATGGGTTCAGTGTCCGTCCGGCGCGCGGGGTCCGCTGGTTCAACCCCCCTAACGGGCGAAACCGTCGACCTCCCGCAGGACGCGGAGGGTGTTCCGGCCGGCCAGTTTCGCGCAGTCGTCCTCACTCCACCCGCGCTCGAGCAGTGCCGCGAACAGCACCGGGTACTTGGACGTGTCCTCCAGCCCCTCCGGCAGCGAGCCGACGCCGTCGTAGTCGCCGCCGAGGCCGATGTGGTCGACGCCGGCGACCTCGCGGGCGTGCTCGACGTGCGCGACGACGTCCTCGACGGTGGCCACGGGCTTGGGCGGGGCGTCCCACCCCTTGACGAACTCCCCGCGCTGCGTCAGGTTCCGGTACTCCAGCCCGGCTTCGGCCATCGCGGCCTCGAGCTGCTCGTTCCAGGCGGCGACCTTCGGCGAGACGAACGCCGGCACGAAGGTGATCATCGCGACGCCGCCGTTGCCGGGCAGCTTGGCCAGGACGTCGTCGGGGATGTTGCGCGGGTGGTCGTTGACCGCGGTGCAGGAGGAGTGGCTGAAGATCACCGGCACCGAGCTGACCTCCATCGCCGCCCGCATCGTCGACGGCGCGACGTGCGAGAGGTCGACCATCATGCCGATCTTGTTCATCTCGCGGACGACGTCCCGGCCGAACTCGGTGAGGCCGCCGTGGACCGGCTCGTCGGTGCCGGAGTCGGCCCAGGTGGTGTTGAAGTTGTGCGTCAGCGTCATGTAACGGACGCCGAGGCGGCGCAGGACCCGCAGCACGCCGAGGGACTCGGCGATGCTGTGGCCGCCCTCGGCGCCGAGCAGCGACGCGATCCGGCCGTCGGCGAACGCGGCCTCGGCCTCGTCCGCGGTGGTGACCAGGCGCAGCCGGTCGGGGTAGCGCTCCACCAGCTGGTGGACGACCTCGACCTGTTCGAGGACGGCCGTCACGGCGCTGTGGCCTTCGAACTCACAAGGCACGTACACGGACCAGAACTGCATGCCCAGCTTCCCGTCGGCGAGCTTCGGGAAATCGGTGTGGAGGGCGGGCTGCCGCACGGTCAGGTCCAGCGACGCGGCCGCCTCGACCGGGTTCGCGCCGCCGTGCTGCCGCAGCTCCCACGGCAGGTCGTTGTGCCCGTCGGCGAGGATGACGGCGTCCAGCAGTTTGGTAGCACGCTGTAGTGCCTCGTTAGTCATCGGCCGATCGTAGGGACGTGCTGCATACGCCTCGTACAAACCTCCTGACATCTTTCCCGCAAGAAGTAATCCGGCGAGGTGCCGGGGTAGAATCCCGGGCGTGGACACCGACGACGACGAGATCGTCACCTGGTGGGGCCTGGTCATCGAGGGCTACCTGGCCACCCAGGACAGGCTGATGGGCGAGATCGCCGAGCGCTTCGGGCTCGCGCCCGCGTCGTTCGACATCCTGCTGCGGCTCGTGCGCTCGCCCGAGCACCGGATGCCGATGACCCGCCTGGCCACCGAGGCGGCGCTGTCCAGCGGCGGGTTCACGAAGGTGGCCGACCGCCTGGTGGCGGCCGACCTGATCTGCCGCGTCCCGAGCCCCGACGACCGCCGCGTCACGTTCGCGTCCCTGACCGACCACGGCCTCGACGTGGCGAACCGGGCCCGCGCGGCGGCGGCCGACATCCTGCGCCGCATCGTGCTGACGCCGCTGGGTGAGGACGCCCCGGCACTCGCCGAAGCGATGCGGACACTGCGCGCGTTCAACGCGGATCGTTGAAAAAGTCGAGGTCACAGCCGTGCGCATGACGGCGCACCATGGGAGTCATGCTGACCGATGCGACCATCACGACGATGCTTCCGGTGACCGACAGTGAACGCGCCGGCCACTTCTACGCGGACGCCCTCGGCCTGGAACAGACGGGGAAGGGCGAAGACGGCACCCTGTTCTTCGCGGCGGGCGGCGGCGCGATCGGGCTCCGGCCGATGCCGGCCGGGGCGCAGAGCGAGAACACGGCGCTGAGCTTCGAAGTCGGCGACCTGCCCGCCGAGGTCCGGGCCCTGGAGGAGCGCGGCGTGCGGTTCCAGGACTTCGAGCTCGAGGGCCTGCGGACGGTCGGCCACATCGCCGAGCTGGGCACCGAGCGAGCGGCGTGGTTCAACGACTCCGAAGGCAACGTGCTCTGCCTGCACGAGGTCACGGGCTGACCCGCTGGGGGCGCGGGGGTGCCGGGCCCGGTTACCGGCACCCCCGCGTGCGCACCCCTACGCCAGCGAAGGCATCAGCTTGACGGCGTTCCCCGACAGCACCCCGTTCAGCACGTCCTCCGGCCACCCCAGCCCGGCCAGCGCCCGGACGTTCGCGGCCACCGAAGGCACACCCGGCCAGTCCGTCCCGAACACGAACTTGCCCGCCAGCCGCGTCAAGTCGAAGCGCCGGTAGTACTCCGGGAGCTTCTTCGGCGGCAGCCCCGCCAGGTCCAGCCACACGTTGTCCCGCGCCAGCGCCAGGAACGCCGCCACGTCGTACCACCAGCCGCGGCCGCCGTGGGCGAAGACGAACTGCAGGGCCGGGAAGTCCTCGACCACGTCGGAGAGCAGCTCCGGGTTGCCGAAACTCGTGCGGGAGCCGGGAAAGCTCGACGTTCCCGAGTGGAGGATCACCGGCACCCCGCGCTCGAGGCACAGCTGGTAGACCGGGTACAGCTCCTTGTCCGCCGGGGAGAACGCGCCGTGCACCGGGTGGATCTTCAGCGCCACCGCGCCCAGGTCCAGCTGCCGCGCGACCTCCGCCGCCGCCGGGTGGTGGACGTACGGGTTGACGTTCGCCACCAGCCGGAACCGCGCCGGGTTGAAGGAAACCAGCGGCAGGTTGTCCTCGATCGGCTGAATCCCGGTCGCCCGCGGGCTGTACTCGCAGAACAACAGCACCCGGTCGACGCCTTCGGACTCCATCAGCTCGTCCATCGCCGCCGGGACGACCTCCCCCGAAGCCGAATACACCGAACGCCACGGGTACGCGCCCGCGAAGTCGTGGGCCCACTGCAGCCACGCCGGTTTGAGCGTCGGCAGCCGAGGGGTGTGGACGTGCGCGTCGACCACGAACCGACCGTCGATCATGGGCGCGGGGCCACCGCCCGCAGCACGTCGCGGACCTGGTCGCGGATCACGTTGCGGCGGATCTTGCCGGTCGCCGTCTTCGGCAGCTCGGCCAGTTCGACGACCCCGCGCGGGCGTTTGAACGCCGCCAGTCCCTCGCGGCAGAACTCGATCAGCTCGGCCGGGTCGACGGCGAACCCCGGGGCGGGCACCACGCACGCGACCGGCTTGTCGAGGCCGTCGGCGTCCGGCGCGGCGACGACCGCGACCTCGGCCACCGCCGGGTGCTGCCGCAGCCGTTCCTCCACTTCGGACGGTGACACCCAGATCCCGCCGGCCTTCAGCATGTCCCCGAACCGGCCGAGGCACGAATAGGTCCCGTCCTCGTTCCGGACGTAACTGTCGCCGGTCCGCAGCCATTCGCCCTGGAAGACGAGCTTCGTGGCGTCGTACCGGGCCCAGTACCCGGTGGCCGTCGACGGCCCGGCCACGAACAGCTCGCCCGGCTGCCCGGCGGCCTCGATCACCGCCCCGGCTTCGTCGCGGATCTGCACCGAATAGCCGGGCACGGGGACGCCGGTGCTGCCCGGCCGCACCGAACCCGGCTGGTTCGACAGGAAGATGTGCAGGGCCTCGGTCGAGCCGATGCCGTCGAGGATCTCCAGCCCGAAGCGCGCGCGGAACCGTTCGAACAGCGACGCGGGCAGCGGCTCGCCGGCCGAAACGGCGTGCCGCACCGAGGAAAACGAGTCGTCCGGGACGTCGCTGGCGAGCAGGGCCGCGTAGAACGTCGGAACCGCGAAGAACAGCGACGGCCGCTCCTCGCGCGCGCGTCTCGCGAACAACGCGGGTGTGGGCCGCGAAGGCTCCAGCAGCGTCGTCCCGCCCGCACCGAGCGGGAAGAAGCACGAGTTCCCCAGCCCGTAGGCGAAGAAGAGCTTCGGTACCGAAAGGAACCGGTCCGCCGACGTCGTCGCCAGCACGCTGCGGGCGTACGTCTCGCAGACCGCGCGGATGCTCGCGTGCCGGTGCATCGCGCCCTTCGGCCAGCCGGTCGTCCCCGACGTGTACAGCCACAGGGCGGGCGAGTCCGCCCACGTCCGTCCATTCGGGACAGAACCGGCCAGCGACGGCCAGTCGTGCGTCCGGACGCCGAACCCGGCCGCGTCGCAGCGGTCGAGCACGACGTCGGTGACCTCGGGAGCCAGCTCCAACGCCGTCAGCGCCTGCCCGGCGAACTCGCCGGACACGCACAGCACACGCGCCCGCGAGTCGGCCAGCACCTGGCCCAGCTCCGGCCCGGTGACCATCGTCGACACCGGGACGGCGACCGCGCCGGCCAGCATCGCGCCGAGGATGCCGGTGAGCAGCTCGACGTCGTCGACCATGCAGAACATGACCCGTTCTTCGGGCCGCACGCCGAGTCCGGCGAGCCCGCCGGCCACGCGCCGCGACTCCTCGGCGAGTTCGGCGTAGGTGAGGGATCGCCCGGGCGACACGACCGCGGTCGCGTCCGGGTGCCCGGCCTGCAGCAGGTACTCCGCGGCGTTGAACCCTGTCGCCACCAGGCCTCCTACGTGAGGTGGACGTACTCGTAGTCGACGGGCTTGCCGTTGATGCCCTGCCGCGGCGGCGCCACCCAGCTCGCGATCTTCCCGCGCTCGTACACCGGGTGCATCAGCGACCGGACGAACGTGAGGTCCTCGGTCGTGGGCAGCCACTTGCGTTTGCCCGCCTCCCAGGTCGCTTCGTCGACAATGGTGCCGTCGGGAGTGACGTGGTGGCCGGAGTTTATGCCCACTTCGCGGTTGAAGCCAGGGTGCGGCAGGCGGAACGCGTGGTCGATGCCCGCCTCGGCGAGGATCTTGTTCCAGCGCTTCACGCCGGTCTGGCAGTCGGCCACGTACTCGCTGCGCAGGTCGAGGTTCAGCAACAGGATCGCCTGCACCTCCTCGGTGGTCCAGGTGCCCTCGCCGGTCGGCCGCTCCAGCGTGCGGGCGTCCTCGGTGAGCTTGTGGTCGTCCTTGCGGCGGGTCTCCTGCCAGCGGCCCTTGAGCCCGGCCGTGTAGTAGTTCGCCGCGTTCGTCGACGTCTCGCTGCCGAACAGGTCCAGAGAGACGGTGTAGTGGAAGTTGAGGTACTTCTGGATGATGTCGAGCGGGATGCCGCCGTGCGGGCCGATGTCGAACGTGTCGTGCTCGCGGATCAGCTCGGCGCTGCGGGTCACCACGCGGTCGACGCCGGTGGTGCCGACCATCATGTGGTGGGCTTCTTCCTTGAGCATGAACTCGCAGGTGCGCGAGAGCGGGTCGAAGGAGGACTCCTTGAGCGTGCCGAGCTGGTACTTCCCGTCGCGGTCGGTGAAGTAGGTGAACATGTAGAACGCCAGCCAGTCGGCGGTTTCCTCGTTGAACGCGCCGAGGATGCGGGGCGCGTCCGGGCTGCCGGAGTTGCGCAGCAGCAGCCCTTCGGCCTCGTCCCGGCCTTCGCGGCCGAAGTAGGCGTGCAGCAGGTACACCATCGCCCACAGGTGACGGCCTTCTTCGACGTTGACCTGGAACAGGTTGCGCAGGTCGTAGAGGCTGGGCGCGGTGAGGCCGAGGAGTTTCTGCTGCTCGACCGACGCCGGCTCGGTGTCGCCCTGGATGACGATCAGCCGCTGCAGGTCGGCGCGGTACTCGCCGGGCACCTGCTGCCAGACCGGTTCGCCCTGGTGCTCGCCGAAGGCGATCCGGCGGTCCGGGTCCCGCTCGGCGAGGAAGATGCCCCAGCGGTAGTCGGGCACGTTGACGTGGTCGAAGTGCGCCCAGCCTTCGCGGCCCACGCTGACGGCGGTGCGCAGGTAGACGCCGTGCGTCTCCAGCGTCGGCCCCATCTCGCCCCACCAGTGCAGGAACTTGGGCTGCCAGCCCTCCAGGGCCCGCTGCAGCCTGCGATCCTCGGCGAGGTTGACGTTGTTGGGGATCTTGGCGTCGTAGTCGATCTTCTCGGGCATCTGCGCTAGACCCGCTTCCTGTCGAAGACGGCCTTCTGTCCCGTACCGTAGCGGCGCAGCGCGCCTTCCGGCCCGGATGCGTTCGGCCGGGTGAAAATCCAGTTCTGCCAAGCCGCCAGCCGGCCGAAGATCTTGGTCTCGATGGTCTCGGGACCGACGAACCGGTGGTTGGCCTCCATCCCGGTGAGCGCGTCCGGCGAGAGCGACGCCCGGCCTTCGAGGGCGATCCGGATCTCGTCCGCCCAGTCGAGGTCGTCCGGGGCGTCGGTGACCAGGCCGAGTTCGAGGGCTTCGGCGGCGCTCAGCTCGCGGTTCTTTTCGCGCGCGAGCCAGGCGAGGTGGTCGTCGTCGCCGTAGAAGCGCGCTTGGAGGCGGGTCAGGCCGTTGCCCATCGGGAAGGCCCCGAAGTTGGCGTCGGTCAGCTCGATCGAAGCACGTTCTTCGGAGTCTTCGTCGTCGATCGGCGGGCCGTCCAGGATGTACTGGCGGTCGGCGGCCAGCGCGAGCTCCAGCAGGGCGCCGGTGAAGCAGCTGCCCGGTTCGATCAGCGCGATCAGGCTGCGGCTGGTGACGTCGAGGCGCTTGAGGGTGCGCTTGAAGTAGTGCGTGATCTCGTTGGCCAGCCAGTCCTTCTGGCCCAGTACGGCCGCTTCGTGCGCCCGGACCTTGGCCGGATCCCCCTGGGTCTTGAGGATCCACGTCCCGGCCTCGACCTCGTTGGTGCGCAGCCGCAGGATGGCGTCGTCGAGCTCGCGGGTCATGGCGAGGAACCAGCCGCCCGCGCCTTCTTCGTGCAGGTCACCGGGGTCGGTTTCGGGTCCCTTGACGGTGATCGTGGCCTGGTTCTTCTCGAGCGCTATGTCGACATAGCGATGTTTCAGCGGGGTCAGCTCGATGCCCCGGCCGGCCTGCTTCTCGGACGCGCGGGCGAGTTCCCGCGCCTTTTCCAGGACCTTTTCGCGGAAGTCTTGGCGCGGCACCAGTTCGTCGACCAGGCGCCAGTCGACCGCCGTCTTGCCCTTGACGCCGTCCGGGCGGGTGGCGAAGACGTCGGCGAGGTCGCGGCGCACCCGTCGCTTGTCGACGACCCGGGTGAGGCCGCCGGTGCCGGGCAGCACGCCGAGCAGCGGCACCTCCGGCAGCGCCACGGTCGAGGAGTTGTCGTCGATCAGGAAGATCTTTTCGCAGGCCAGCGCGATTTCGTAGCCGCCGCCGGCGCAGGTGCCGTTCACCGCGGCCACGTACGTCTGGCCGGAGTGCTGCGTGGCGTCCTCCATGCCGTTGCGGGTCTCGTTGGTGAACTTGCAGAAGTTGACCTTCCAGTGGTGCTCCGACGCCGCGAGCATGCGGATGTTCGCACCGGCGCAGAACACCTTGTCCTTGGCGCTGGTCACGATGACCACGCGGACCTCGGGGTGCTCGAACCGCAGCCGCTGCGTGGCGTCGTACAGCTCGATGTCGACGCCGAGGTCGTAGGAGTTGAGCTTGAGCTCGTACCCCGGGACCAGGCCGCCCTGCTCGTCGACGTCGAGCTCCAGCCAAGCCACCTCCCCGTCGACCCGCAGCCGCCAGTGGCGGTACTCGTCCGGACGGCGGTCGAAGGCAACCGGTGTGGTGGTGGTCACTTCCCGATTGTCTACATGAGTCAAACGAACGTCAATGTTGTGTAGAAACTTGATCTCGGGTGCTCACCCGGTTGAGCGTGGCCCACGCCCAGGTCAGGAAGACCCACAGGGTCAGCCCGGCCGCAGCGTCGGTGAAGATCGTCGCGAACCAGAACGCCGGGATCTGCGGCACGCCGGTCAGGAAGTGGCCCAGCGTGATCAGCCCGGCCAGCGAATAGACCAGGAGGAACGCCAGCGCCCGGTGGTACCGGCCCTGCGTGTACGCCCGGTAGCCGAACCAGCCGAACGCGGTGAAGACCACCCAGGCGAGGGCGACGGCGATGCCGCCGGCGAGCGGAGAGACGCCCCGCAGCTGCGGGTAGTCGGCGTACCGGACAGTGTTGTGCGTGTAGTGCAGCGTCGTGCTGAGCAGCGAGAAGCCGAGGATCACCCGAAGGGGCGCCAGTCCCTTGTCCATCAGAACCCCCAGATTTGATAGATCGCTCTAGCGAGGCTACCGCCCGGGCACTTTCACGTGAAAGTGCCCAGGCGGCACTTTCACGTGAAAGCGACCGTCAGACGAGGTCGATGCGGTGCTGGACCACCCGGTAACCCGCCTTCGCGAACGCCTTGGCCATCGGGACGTTGCCGACGTCGGTGCCCGCGATGATCCGGTCCGCGCCGTACCCGGCGAGGTCGTGCGTGGCCTCGGCCAGCAGGTCGTAGGCGTAACCGCGGCCCCGCTGCTCCGGCACCACGGCGATGTAGCCGATCACCGGGTCGTAGACGTTGCGGCTTGGCAGGGAGAGACCGACGAGCTCGCCTTCGGGCGTGTACGCCAGCCGCCACCAGTCCCGCGGCCCCGGCATCCACTTCATGATGTCGAGATCCTCCTGCGCGGCCGCATCGATGCCGTGCTCTTCGACGGCCTGCCGCGCGTGCGCGTCGAGGCTGCCGACGTGCACGCGCTTGAAGACGTCGAGGACGACGTCGTCGTCCGGCTCCGGCCGGAACTCGAGCCGGCCGGGCCGCTCCGGCAGGCCTGTTTCCGGTGTCCAGCGGAAGCGATGGCGCTCGACGAGCTTGCGGTAGCCCGCCTGCTCGGCCGCTTCGACGCGGCCTTCGACTTCGCGTGCGACGTCCGCGTCGTCCCGCCACGCCGGTGGCGTGTGCAGTGCGTACTCCGCGCGCAGCGGCGCGGCCTTCAGCAGCCGGACGGCCGCGTCGAAGTCGGTGAAGTCGAACCAGTCCAGCGCGACCGGGGTCTCGTCGCCGGGCTTGGCCCACCAGGCCGCGCGGGCCACGACGACGTCGTCGCGCAGGGCGACCCAGGTCCACTCGGGCCGGTACTCGCCCTGCTTCGCCATCTCGGCGAAGTCGTCGCCGAGCAGCGCGCGGCCGACGAGCCCGCGGTCGGGCAGGGAGGTGAAGACTGCTTCTTCGCCCGCTTCGAGCGGGCGAACGACCAGATCGGTCATGGTGATCCTTCCGGGAGCGCGCTCCCGGGGTCAGATACCCGGCACCCTCATACCGGGGTGGGAGCGCGTGATCGAGTGGGTGATCATCGGTCCCACCTCCTTTCGCCTGGTCGAGGGTGCGTTCCCGACCTTAGGCGGGCCCGCCCGCGGTGCTCAACGGATTTTCTGCAGCACCACGCGCGTGCTCAGCCGCGGTTCGGCGTAGGAGTGCGACGCCGCCAGGACGTACTCGCCCGCGATGTGCTGCCAGCCGTCGCGCCAGACCTCGGCGGACCTCGGTGCGATGACGATGTCGGCTTCGGCGGTCTCGCCCGGCCCGGCTTCGACGCTCGCGAACCCGGCCAGCCAGCGGTGCGGCCGGTCGCCGCGTTCGGTCGGCGCCAGGTAGAGCTGGACGACTTCGCGCCCGGTACGCGTTCCCGTGTTGCGTACGCGGACCCGGACGCGCGCGCCGCCTTCGTCGTCCGGGTACGCGTCGAGTTCTTCGTACTCCCACGTCGTGTAGCCCTGCCCGTGGCCGAACCAATACGCGGGTTGCCGGCCTTCGCGGGCCCAGGCGCTGTACCCGATGTACACGCCTTCGCCGTACTCGAGCACGCCGTCTTCCGGCGTCACGTCGGTGACGGGCGCGTCTTCCAGCTTCGCCGGCCAGGTCGTCGGCAAGCGGCCACCGGGTTCTTCGCGGCCGAAGAGGACGTCCGCGAGCGCGTCGCCGCCGGCCTGGCCGGGGAACCAGGTGAGCAGCACCGCGGCGACGTCGTCGCGCCACGGCAGCTCCACCGGGGAACCGGCGTTGACGACCACGACGGTGTTCCGGTTCGCTTCGGCGACCCGGGCGACGAGCTCGTCCTGCCGCCCGGGCAGGGCGAGGGATGTCCGGTCGAAGCCCTCGCTTTCGACCTCGGCGGTCGTGCCGACCACGACGACCGCGACCTCCGACTTCGCCGCCAGGGCCACGGCTTCTTCGATGCTCGCGTCCGGGTCGAGGACCGGGCCGCGGTGGCCGAGCGCGAAGGTGACCCAGGCGAAGGTGCCCCTGGCGAACTCCGCCATCTCCGAGGGGATCCAGTAGGTCAGGCTGATGTCCACCGGCTCGCCCGCGGTCAGCTCGGCTTCCCGCCGCTGCTCGTGCACCTGCATGATGGACGTGAAGATGTCCCCGCCCTCCGGCAGGTTCACGCCGTCGAAGAGGGTCCGGCCGGCGACGGTGAGGCGGAGGTCGCCGGGTCCGGTGATGCCGAAGGTGTGGGTGCCGCTCCGCTCCGGGAGGAACGTCCCGGTGATCTCGACCGAGGCGAGCGTGCCGATGCCGAGGCCGGCCGGCAGTTCGCCGATCCAGTCAATCCTGGCGCTGCGCAAGGGGAATTCCGCGAGTTCGGTGCCGTCGGCGGCGCGGGCGGTCGCGCGGAGCCGGAAATTGTCGGTGGCGGTCGGTAACGTCGTGCGCGGATCGGCACCGGGCGCGTAGGTGAGTTCGGTGCCCGCGGGAACGGCGGCCTTCAGGCCGTCGAGAGGGGAGACGATGTGGTCGGGAAACACGGTGGCACTGCCACCGCCGAGGATCTTCGGGTCGGCGGCGAGCGCGCCGATGAGCGCGATGCTCTGCGGCTCCCGCAGCGGCAGCAGCCCGGTTTCGTTGCGGAGCAGCACGAACGACCGGTGCGCGACCTCGCGCGCGACCGCGTCCCCGTCCACATAGGACTCCTCCGGCGCGGGGCTGCCGCCGAGCGCGCCGGTCCGGTGGGCGAGCAGGAGCACGCGGCGGACCATGGCGTCGACGACGGCTTCGTCGACTTCGCCGCCGCGAACCGCCTCGGCGAGCCGTTCGCCGAACACCGTGCGGGGCCCGGGCATGGCGACGTCGAGGCCGCCGTTGGCGGAGGCGACGGTGTCGCGCGCGGCCAGCCAGTCGGAGACCACGAAGCCGTCGAAGCCCCATTCGTCGCGCAGCACGCCGTTGAGCAGCTCGGCGTGCTGGGTCATCGTGACGCCGTTGACGCTGTTGTAGGCGGCCATGATCCCCCACGGCTTCGCGCGCCGGACGATGAGCTCGAAGGGCGCGAGGTAGAGCTCGCGCAGGGTGCGCTCGCCGACGCGGACGTTCGCGGTGAAGCGTTCGGTCTCGAAGTCGTTGGCGACGAAGTGCTTGACCGTGACGGCGACCCCGCCGTCCTGCACGCCGGTGACGTAACCGGCGCCGACCATCCCGGTGAGGAGGGGATCTTCGGAGTAGCACTCGAAGTGCCGCCCGCCCAGCGGCGAGCGGTGGAGGTTGACCGTGGGGGCGAGCAGCACGTGCACGCCCTTGCGCCGGGCCTCCTGCGCGAGCAGCCGCCCGGCTTCGACAGCCAGGCGCGGGTCCCAGGCGGCGGCGAGCGCCGTCGGGCTGGGCAGGGTGACCGAGGGGTCGTCCGGGCTCCAGCGCGTCCCGCGGACGCCGACCGGGCCGTCGGAGAGGACCAGCGACGCGAGCCCGATCCGCGGCAGCGCGGGCAGGGACCAGACGTCCTGGCCGGCGAGCAGGCTCGCCTTGGCGTCCAGATCGAGTTCGGCCAGCAGCGCTTCGACGTCGAAGCTCATGGGCATCCTCCGCGGTCGGTCCTGCCGCCACCCTACCTGGCGAAGAGTAGTGAACGTTATCTTTCCGTGACACTCTCTCCCGTAGGCTCGGGATCATGACCCGGGCCAGGGGCGCCGACCGCCGAGCCAGCATCGTCCGAGCGGCGTTCGAGGTGATCGCCGAGCGCGGCTACCGCGGCACGTCACTGGCCGCGGTCGCCGAGCGCGTGGGGCTGACGCAGCAGGGGCTGATGCACTACTTCCCGACCAAGGAAGACCTGCTGACGGCGGTGCTGGAGACCCGTGACGAGTGGGACCTGCTGCACTTCGGCCACGACCGCTCGGCGATGACGGTGAACCAGCTGGCCGAGCTGGTCGACTACAACGCGACGCGGCCGGGCATCGTCCAGACGTACACGGTGCTCTCGGCGGACAGCGTCACCGAAGACCACCCGGCGCGCAAGTACTTCCAGGACCGCTACGCCCGGGTGCGGGCGGGCGTGACGCAGATGCTGGAGCGCCACCGCGACGAGCTGCCCCCGGGAACGACGCCGGAACAGCTCGCCCCTCTGGCGATCGCCGTCCTGGACGGCCTGCAGCTGCAGTGGCTCCTCGACCCGGCGGAAGTCGACATGTCCACCGGGTTCCGCACGTTCCTGACGTTGCTGGGGGTGAAGCCGGACTGACGTCAGCGCACTCCCACGCTCTGCCGGTCCACCTCGATCAGCGCGACCACCCGTTCCTGCTCCCGCGAGTACGGCCCGCCGATGTACTTGGTCGCGATCCGGTCCACGACCTCCCAGGCGGCGTCGCCCTCGAGCCATTCGGTCACCCGCCCGCGGATGATCACCGGCTCGAACGGGTTGTCCGGCGGCGTCAGGGAAAGCGCCACCCGGGGGTCGCGTCGCAGGTTGCGCGCCTTCTGCGAGCCCGGGCCGGTCAGGATGGCGATGCGGTCGCCCTCCGGGTCGACCCAGACCGGGACGGCGTGGGGGGCGCCGTCGGGCAGGACGGTCGCGAGGTGGCCGATCGCGGTGGTGGCGAGGATGCGGCGGACGTCGGTGTCGAGCATGGTCAGCTCCTCATCGGGTTTCAGGCGACTGCGTAGTGGAGGTGGGTGACGCCGGGCGCGGCGACGGCTTCGACGAGGCGGAGCCGCACCTGCGACGGCAGTTCCCGGAAGAACGGCCGGCCGCCGCCGAGCAGGACCGGGACCTGGTGGAGCACGACCTCGTCGACCAGGCCGGCCTGCAGCGCCGAGGCCAGGACGCCGCCGCCCATCAGACCGACGTCCTTGCCGCCTGCCGCCTCGCGGGCCGCCGCGATCGCGTCCTCGACGTTGCCGACGAGCGTCTGCCGCTCGGTCAGCTCCGGCGCCGGCCGGGTGCTGACCAGGAACAGCGGCGCGCCCGGGTGCGGGCTGCCGCCGCCGAAGCGTTCCGAATCTTCGTAGGTGTTGCGGCCCGCCACGACCGCGCCGACCCGGCCGGCCAAGGCATCGAAAACGCGGGCGCTCGGCTCGCTCAGGGTGAAGAAGCCGAAGACCTCGCTGCGGGTGTCCCCGTCGGAGTACCAGTCGAAGAGCGTGCCGCCGTCGCCGAGGCCCCGGCCGGGACGGGCGCCGCGGCCGGTGATGTAGCCGTCGACCGACACGGCGTGGGCGCTGAAGACTTTGCTCATCGCGGTGCTCCTCTCTGAGTTCCTTCAAGAGACTCCAGAACCGTAGCAGCTCGAGTTCCTTCAGGGAACCCCAAGTGCTAATCTCGTCCCATGCAGCGCACGAACTTCAGCGAGCTGGCCGCGTGCTCGATCGCGCGCACGCTCGACGTCATCGGCGAACCCTGGTCACCGCTGATCCTGCGGGACGTGTGGGCGGGCATCAGCCGGTTCGAGCAGCTCCAGGCGGACCTCGGCATCTCGCGCAAGGTGCTCACCGAACGGCTGAACCACCTGGTCGAAACGGGCGTCCTCGACCGCCGCCCGTACGACCGCCGTCCGCGCTACGAGTACGTCCTGACCGAAAAGGGCACCGAACTGGTCGACATGCTGATGGCGATGACCCGCTGGGGCGACAAGTGGCTCGCCGGCCCGGCGGGCCCGCCGGTGCTCTACCGCCACCACGCGTGCGGCGAAATCAGCAGCGTCGACCTGCGCTGCGCCCACTGCGGTGAGCCGATGCACGCCAACGACGTCGACCTGCTGGCCGGCCCGGGCGCGACCCGCTGAGCTACCCGAGCGGCGGCCCGGACACGATTTCACGCAACCGCTGCAGCGTGCGCAACGTCGTCTCCAGATCCGCCGTCGGCACCTCGGCCGCCACCTCTTCCGCCCACTCGACCTGCGCCGCCCCCAAGGCCCGCATCGCCGCGCGCGCCCGCCGCGTCAACGACAACAAAGGCGCCCGCGCGTCGTCCGGGTTCGGCCGGCGGTCGAGCATTCCGTTGCGCAGCAACCGGTTCACCGTCTCCTGCACGCTCTGCCGGCGCAGCCCACGGCGGCGGGCCACCTCCGCCGCGGTCGCCGGGCCGTCCTCGAGGAAGCCGAGGACCTGCCACTGCGCCGCCGTCAGCCCGACCGGTCCGGTGAGCGCGTCACCCGCGGCGAGGAAGCCGCCGTTGCACGCGAAGACGGCGTCGATGACGCGGGTGAACGTTTCGGCTCGAGGCGACCGCATGCGTGCTAGTCTCGCACATCGACAGGTACCTGTCGAAACGGAGACGACCATGGACATGCCCCGACTCGGTCCCGCACACGAAGCGCTGAAAGCGTTCGTCGGCGACTGGACCGGCACCGAAGAACTCGCCGCGTCACCGTGGGCGCCGGCTTCGACCGCGCACGCGGACTGCGAGTACCGCCTGGCGCTCAATGGTTTCGCCGTGGTCCAGCACTACTGGCAGCGCCGGGAAGACGGCTCGGAGTTCCTCGGCCACAACGTCTTCACTGCCGACCCGGTCACCGGAGAGACGCTCTGGTACGGCTTCGACAGCTACGGTTTCCCGCCCGAGTCGGCCGCGCGCGGCACCTGGACCGGCGCGACGCTGACCCTGGAGAAGAAGACCGCGCGCGGGGTCGCCCGGCACCGGCTCACCCCGGACGGCGAAACGCTGACGCACGAAATCGACGTCCGGATGGGTGAAAACCCGGGGTACAGCCCGTTTTTACGCGCGCGGTACACCCGGACGGGCCAGTAGCGGGCCGGAAACTGTCGGACCCCCGGAGTACAGATGGGGTGTGACCAGAACCGCCGAGCCGCCCCCGCTGATCGGGGTCGAGAACGTCAAGATGCCCGAGTGGGCCCGCGTCGACGAACGCGTGGCCGCGGCGGGCTTCGGCCAGGCTGTCCGCACGCTGCCCACCGCGATCTCGATCGTGCTGCGGCTGGCGTGGCGGACGTCGCCGCGGCTGACGCTGCTGGCCGCCGTCGTGCACGTCGTCTCCGGCTGCGTCACGGCGTTCGGCCTGCTCGCCACGGCCAACGTCTTCACCGCGCTGCTCGAACAGGGCCCGACACCGGAGCGGGTGCTGCAGTCCCTGCCGGCGATCGCGGTCGTCACCGGGTCCTACGCGGCGCGGGCGCTGCTGGACGCGGCCGTTGCCGCCGTCGAAGGAGCGCTGCGGCCACGGGTCACCGCCGCGGCGGACGACGCGGTGACGGGCGCGGTGGTGCGCGTCGCGCTGATCGCGTTCGAGGACGCGGACTTCCGGGAGCTGGCCCGCCAGGGCGCGCGGTTCGGGGTGCGGGCGATCGAGACGAGCCTGCGGCGGCTGGCGGACCTGACGTCGTCGGTGATTTCGCTGGCGGCGGCGATGCTCACGGCCGGGCTGCTCAACCCGTGGCTGGCCCCGGTGCTGCTGCTCGCCGCGGCGGCCGACGGCTGGGCGGCCGCGCGCGTCGCGAAGCTGAACTACCGGCACTTCCTGGACACCGTCGGGCGCAACATCCGCAAGTCCGTCGTCGAGGAGGTGGCCACCTGGCGCTCGATGGCTCTCGAGCGGCACGCCTTGACGCTGCAGGAGCCGCTGCTCGGCGAGTACCGACGGATCTCGCAGAGCCTCACGCGCGAAGAGATCCGGCTGGCGCACCGGAGCAACCTGGTGCGCACCAGCGGGCGGGCGGCGGCCGGCTTCGGCACGGCCGTCGCGTACCTCGTGCTCGGCTGGCTGCTCTACACCGGCGGGATGGAACTGGCGCTGGCCGGCACGGCGGTGCTGGCGATGCGCACGGCGTCGACAGCGCTGTCCAACACCATGCGCGCGGTCAACTCGCTGTACGAGGATTCGTTCTACATCGGGTTCTACAACGAGCTGCTCGCCGAATCCCGCAAGCGGCAACCACCGCCGACGTCGGTGACGGCGCCCGCCGACCCGGCCGAGATCCGGCTGGAGGGCGTCACGTTCACCTATCCGGGCCGGGAGAGCCCGGCGCTGCGGGACGTGTCGGTGACGATCCGGCGCGGCGAGGTGGTCGCGCTCGTCGGCGAAAACGGCTCGGGCAAGACCACCCTCGGCAAGCTGCTGACCGGGCTGTACCCGCCGGACGAAGGCACGGTCCGCTGGGACGACGTCGACCTCGCGCACGCCGACCCGGCATCGGTGCACGCGAACATCGCGGTGATCGCCCAGGAGCCGGCGGAGTGGCCGATGACGGCGGCGAACAACATCACGGTGGGCCGCCTCGGCCGCCCGGACCCGGATCGCCAGGCGTGGCGCGAAGCGGTCGGCTACTCGGGCGCGGACGAGGTGATCGGCTCCCTGCCGGCGGGCGAGCACACGGTGTTGTCGAAGAAGTTCGACGAGGGCCACGACCTGTCCGGCGGCCAGTGGCAGCGCATGGGCATCGCCCGCGGCATCTACCGCGACGCGTCGGTCCTGGTGGCCGACGAACCGACGGCGGCGCTCGACGCCCGCGCAGAGGCCCGCGTGTTCGCCGGTTTGCAGCACGCGAGCCGTTCGGGCCGCGGCCGCCGCACGACGGTCCTGGTGACCCACCGCTTGGCCAACATCCGCTCGGCGGACCGGATCCTGGTGCTGGAGAAGGGAAGACTGATCGAGCAAGGCACCCACGACGACCTCATCCGCGCGGGCGGCGTCTACCACGAGCTGTACGAAATCCAGGCCCGCGCCTACCGCAACGACCCCCCATAACCACCACCCCCGCCCAACACCCACCTCACGCACCCCAGTACCGCCACGCCCCACCCAGCCAACCCCGCACCCAGTCTGTCGGCCCGCGTACCCAGGCGGTCGGCCCGCGTACCCAGGCGGTCGGCCCGCGTACCCAGGCGGTCGGCCCGCGTACCCAGGCGGTCGGCCCGCGTACCCAGGCGGTCGGCCCGCGTACCCGGACAGTCGGCTGGCGGGCCCGGCGGTCGGCTCGCCGGCCGACCCTCCAGGTACGCAATCCGACCCTCCAGGTACGCGAACCGACCCTTCAGGTACGCGAGTTCGCTGGTCCGGTTCGCGTCACTCGCGTGATTGCAGGCGGAACTCGCGTGATTGGGCGCGTATCTCGCGTGATTGGGCGGGCATCTCGCGTGATTGGAGGGGTATCTCGGGTGGGTGGGGGTCAGGGGGTGAGGGTTAGGAGCCTAGGTGGGAGAAGTGGGCTGCTACTCGGGTGGCCGGGTGGAGCGGGACCGCGTCCGTCATGCCGCCCGTCAGGACCAGCCAGCCCGGCTCCAGGGCCGAGCCGCGCGCCGCGAGGGTGTTCGCCGCCAGGGCCAGGGCCTCCGCCGGGTGGCCGAGGACCGCCGCTCCCGTTGCCGTGTCCACTATCTGGCCGTCGACCTCCAGCAGCGCCGCCTCCAGCGAGAGGTCCAGCGCGGCAGGCGGCAGACCCACCGGGCCCACGCTGAAGTACGCCGACGAGCCGTTGTCCGCCACCGCGTCCGGGAGCGTGAACCGGTAGTCCGCGTACCGGCTGTCGATCACCTCGATGCCGCCGTACACGCGGTCGACCGCGGCCAGCGCCGTTGCCGCCGTCACGCCCGGGCCGGCGAGACGGCGGCCCAGCACGAACACCAGTTCCGGCTCCGCGCGCGGGTGGATCAGCGACGGCACCGGGACACCCGCCGGGAGCACCATCGCGTCCGTCAGCCAGGCCAGCAGCGGCGCGTCGATGCCCATCCGCTGCTGCTTGGCGCGGGACGTCAGCCCCAGCTTCACCCCGATCAGCGTCTCGCCGCGGGCCCGGCGCTGCCGCAGCGCCTCGTCCTGGATCGCGTACGCCGTGTCGACGTCCAGCTCCGGCCAGTCGGCCGAGAGCGGCGTGCGCTCCGAAACCGTGGCCAACAACGAAGCCGCTGCTTCTCGCACGTTCACGCGTCCTCCGATGCAGGAGCAGGAGCGAAGACCGCGGTGACGCTGCCGACGCCGGCGATGGTGGTGACGACCGTGTCGCCCGGGGACACCGGGATCGCCCGGGTCATCGACCCCGGCAGCACGACGTGCCCCGGTTCGAGGGTGACGCCCAGCGGCCCCACCGTGTTCGCCAGCCACACCAGCGAGTTCAACGGCGACCCGAGCACCGCGCCGCCCGCGCCGGTCGCCGCCACCGTGCCGTTCCGGTACAGCACGCAGCCCGCGAGACGCAGGTCCGCGGCCGAAAGCAAAGTCGGGCTGCTGCCCAGCACCACCCCGCCCGACGACGCGTTGTCCGCGATCGTGTCGAAGAGCGAGATCTTCCAGTCCCGGATGCGGGAGTCGACGATCTCCAGTGACGGCAGCACGAAGTCCACCGCCCGGACCGCGTCGGCGACCGTGACACCCGGGCCGCGCAGGGCCGAGCCGAGCACGAACGCGATCTCCGGCTCGATCCGCGGCTGCAGGAACGCCGACGTCGGGATCGGCTGGTGCTCCAGGTGGAACATGCTGCCGGTGAGGTGCCCGTAGTCGGGCTGGTCGACGCCCATCTGCCGCTGCATCGCCGCCGACGCGAGGCCGACCTTGTGCCCGCGGACGGCGTCGCCACCGTCGACCCGGTGCCGCACCTGCTCCTGCTGGATCCGGTACGCGTCCTCGACACCCGCGCCGGGATACGTCTTGATCAGCGGCTCGATCGGCTCGCGCGTGGCGCACGCCCGCGCCAGGGCCGATGCGGCCGCCTGCACCTCGCTGACATCCACCCCGGCGACTCTGCCGTGCGCACCCGGCACGCACAAGCGACGACGTTCCGCCCAACGGAACTCTCGCCAGGCAATCTCTTGCGCGCGAGATAAATCGGGCGTACCTTGAAGTGACCACCAGGAAGGACGTGAGGGACATGGCACCGACCCAGGCCGAGGTCACCAAGCTCGCCGAAGCCCGTGACGCGCTGCGTGAACGCCACCTGCACCCGGCCGCCGACCGCCCGGCGACGAACGGCCGCGGCATCCACCACACCGCGCTGATCTCCAGCGACGTCGAGCGGACCATCGAGTTCTACCAGGACATCCTCGGCTTCCCCCTCACCGAGCTGATCGAAAACCGCGACTACCCCGGCTCCAGCCACTTCTTCTTCGACGTCGGCAACGGCAACGCGGTCGCCTTCTTCGACCTGCCGGGCCTGGACCTCGGCCCGTACGCCGAAGTCCTCGGTGGACTGCACCACCTGGCCCTGTCCGTCGAGCCGGAACGCTGGACCGCCATCAAGGACAAGCTCGACGAAGCCGGCGTCCAGTACCTGCTGGAGAGCAAGACGTCCATCTACCTGTCCGACCCGGACGGGGCCCGCGTCGAGCTGATCTCCGACCCGCTCGGCGAGATGTACGGCGAGAAGATCGGCTGAAAGCGTGGTCCGGGCGTCGCGCGCCGCATACCCTGTGCGCGACGTCTGGAGGTCCGATGTCCGATTGGTCGCTCTCCCGCGCGAAGGCACGGCTCGATCGCCGTGAGCAGCTCGACGAACTCACCGCGCGCACCCGCTTCGAGGTGCGGCTGCACCTGAACGAGCCCGCCACGAACGGCGCCTACGACGAGCTGACCAGCATCTTCGCCATCGGACACGGCGAATGCGCCGCACTGCTGGCCCACCACCGCCTGCTGCCGTGGTGGGAGCGCGCGCTGGTGTTCCGCTACGCGCGGCGCATGCACGGCAAGGCGATCACCCGCAGCGTCGGCGCGGTGCCTGCCGAAGTCGCGCCGCAGGCGGCCCGCGCGTTCGGCGCCGAAATCGCGGAGCTGGCCCCCGGCTCCGGGGACACCGGCGCGAAGTACGACCTCCAGGGCCGCGGCCTGCTGACCGTGTTCCGGATCGCCGTCGGTGCCAAGGGCGCGACCTGGGCCGACCGCCACGAAGTGGCGACGACATCCGCCCGCAACATCCTCACCTGCGCCGCGACCTTCGCCCACCGCAAGCCGTGGCACGTCGTGTGGCCGGTCTACCGGGTCCGCGGCCTGCGGCTCTGGAAGCTTTGAGGCCGGTCGCGCGTTCCCCCGGTATGAACGCAGAGGAAATCCTCGCCGGTGCGAACACCATCGCCGTCGTCGGGCTGAGCCGCGATCCGGCCAAGGCCGCGCACGGCGTCCCGGCGGTCCTGCAGGCGCACGGCTTCCGGATCATCCCGGTGCACCCGACCGCGACCGAGCTGCTCGGCGAGAAGGTGTACCGGTCGCTGAAGGACATCCCCGAGCCGGTGGACCTCGTCGACGTCTTCCGGCCGTCGCCGGAAGCACCGGGCATCGCGCGGGACGTCGTCGAGATCGGCGCCAAGGCGCTGTGGCTGCAACAGGGCATCGTCTCCGCCGAAGCGCGCCGCATCGCCGAAGAAGGCGGCCTCGCCTACGTCGAAAACCGGTGCACGGCCGTCGTCCGCGCGACCGCCTCGATCTCGAAGAGCTAGCCGGACGCTCCGAAGTGGACGATGCGGTGGTTGCCGGTCTCGGCGACCCAGACACCGCCCGCGCCGTCGTCGGCCATGTCCCGCGGGGAGCCGATCGGCTCGGACGTGTCAGGCAAGGCGGCACCTGTGCGGGTGTCGAAGCGGGCCACGCGCCCGGTGTCGTCCACCAGCAACCGCCCGGCCTGGTCGAGCGCGACGGCGCGCGGCCGCGCCAGGCCGCAGAATTCGCGCACGAACCCGCCCCGCCAGGAGAACTGGACCACACGGCGGTTCCCGGTGTCGGCGACGTAGACGTTGCCCGCCGCGTCGACCGCCACTCCTTCCGGCGCCTTGAGCCGCCCGGCCAGGACGCGCACGAGCGCGCCGTCACGGGTGAACGCCTGGACCCGGTCGTTGCCGGTGTCGGCCACCCACACGCGGCCGCGCGTGTCGACGGCGATCCCGGCCGGGGCGCGGAACTGCCCCGGCCCGGCGCCGGGGCCGCCGAACGAACGCGGGAGCGCGGCGACTTCACTGCTGGTCACGGCACCAGGATCACCGGCCGCGAGCCACGGCGGCCAGCGGCGGGAGGAGTGTTCAGCGACTGTTCCGCCTCCGCTCACCAGCTCCAGCGCGAGCACGTCCGGCGGCCGAGGAAGCTGTACGCCGGCAGCGGCCCGAGCCAGTCGGCCTGGACGCCGTCGTCGCGGCCGAGCCCGGCGACGGTTTCGCGCACGACGAGCAGGTCGCCCAGCCCGACCAGGAACGCCCACCGCTCGTCGGCGCTCTCCCCCGCCAGCAGCGCCACGGAGTCGCGGGCCCGTTCGGCGACCCGCGCGAGCAGGACGTCCGAGCGGGCCGCCCGCCACGCCGACCCCGGTTCGGTGAACCGGAGGCAGACGTGCACCTCGGCCAGGCCGTCGAGCCGGTCGAGGTCGGCGCGGTGGGTGTCCGCGGCCGGGGCGAGCACCTCGGTCCGGACGGCGGCTTCGTCCTCGGCCACGGTGCCGAACCGGACCGGCAGCACCGGGCCGCCCTCGACCAGCGCGGACACGACCGCCAGGTGCGCTGCCGGATCGGGCTCGGGCTCGCCGACGACCATCGCGAGGTCCTCCCAGCACACCGTCCGCGGCGCCCGCGGGTGCCCGGCCCGCACGACGCCGTAGAGCTGCAGCGTCACGGCTGTTCGACGGGGACGCCGCCGGTCATCCGGTTGGCCACCACCCCGGCCGGCACACCCGCCGCAATGTTCGCCGAAGAATCGGACGAAAAAGCCAATGTGTCGACCTTCCTTTCCGGAACCGGTGATCCTCCGTGCCGGGAAACGGATTTCCCGCCGGACTTCCGATTCAAGTGTTTCCGGCACAGCGCAAGGGCGGCGATTTCGTCATCGCTTTCCTCGTCGGTTGATACTCACCGTAGCAACCGGGACAATCGCACGGATGAGCGCTGGATCACGGGATTTTTCACCGGTTCGCCGGAACGATTGGGCGGTCCGCGGCAACCGGCGGGAGCAGATGGCGCAACCCGCGGACGCCCGGCGGCACCAATTACCGGAAACCGCCCGATCGATCACGATAGAGTAACGTCCACCAGCCGGTAGCCCACCCCGCGGACCGTCTCGATGGTGTGCGTGCCGAACGGCGCATCGATCTTGCGCCGCAAGTAACCGATGTACACCTCGACGACGTTCTCGTCGCCGTCGTAGTGCGCGTCCCAGACGTGGCTCAGTATCTCGTTCTTCGACAGCGCCGTGCCCGCCCGCCGCAGCAGGAACTCCAGCAGGCCGAACTCCCGCGCGGTGAGCTCGATCCGCTTCTGTCCCCTGTGGACGGTCCGGGCGGAGGGGTCGAGCCGCAGGTCGCCCGCCTCCAGCACGGCCGGCCGGGCCGGGGCGCCGCGGCGCAGCAGCGCCCGCAGCCGGGCGATGAGCACGACGAAGGAGAACGGCTTGGACAGGTAGTCGTCGGCGCCGAGGTCGAACGCGTCGGCTTCGTCGTACTCGCCGTCCTTCGCCGTCAGCATCAGCACCGGCGTCCAGTTTTCCGCCGCCCGCAGGCGTTTGAGCACCTCGTAGCCGGACAGCTCGGGCAGCATGATGTCGAGCACCACGACGTCGTACGCGTGCTCGGTCGCCCGCCAGAGGCCCTCGCGACCGGTGTGCGCGACGTCGGCGGTGAACCCCTCGGCGACCAGCCCCCGCCGCAGCGTCTCCGCGAACTCGCGCTCGTCCTCCACGATCAGCAGGCGCACTACTCCTCCTTCGGCAGGTCGATCACCGGCAGCTCGATCACGAACCGCGCGCCCGGTTCGCCGGACTCGGCGTAGCGCGCCCGGCCGCCGTGGCGCGCCGCGATGCCGGCCACGATCGGCAGGCCGAGGCCGGTCCCGCCGTGCCCGCGCTGGCGTGACGCGTCGAGCCGGACGAACCGCTCGAAGATCCGTTCCCGGTCCGCTTCCCCGACGCCGGGGCCGTCGTCGCTCACCTCGACGACGGCGAGGTCGCCGCGCACCGAACTGCTGACGCGGATGCGCGTGCGCGCGTGCCCGCGCGCGTTGTCGACCAGGTTCCGCACGGCCCGCCGCAGCTGGGCCTCGCTGCCGTGCACCTTGGCCGGGCCGGCCCGGACCTCGACGTCCACCGTGCTTTCGCCGCGGAGCCGCTCGGCCTCGGCGCGGACGATGTCGTCGAGGTCGACTTCGGCGCGCTGCGGCCGGTCGGTCGCGTCGTCGGTGCGGGCCAACATGAGCAGGTCGTCGACGAGCTCACGCAGCCGCGCGGTCTCCCGGGCGATCACCGGCACCAGGTCCCCGGTGCTCTCCGGGTGCCGCCCGGAGACGTCGAGCGCGGTGCTGATCGTCGACAGCGGCGAGCGCAGTTCGTGGCTGGCGTCGGCGACGAACCGGCGTTGCGCGGCCTGGGCCGACGCGAGCCGGGACAGCATTTCGTTGAGCGTCACGGCCAGCCGGTGCACCTCGTCGCCGCCCGGTGGCAGGGGCACGCGCGCGGCGAGGTCGCGCGTCGAGATCTCGGCGACGGTCCGGCGCATCCGTTCCACCGGCCGCAGCGCCGAACCGACCGCGCGGTACACGGCGAGCCCGGCGATCGCCAGCAGCGGCACGGCGATCAGCCCGAACAGCAGCGTCAACCGCGTCGACGCCTCCGTCACCGGCTCCAGCGAGCGCGCGGAGATCACGGTGAACGGCCCGCCCGGCCCGTTCACCTCCTGGGACACCACGCGGTAGTCGTTGCTGTCGCCGTTCAGCCCGAGCGGCAGCGTTTCGACGGTCTCCTGCCCGACGGCCGGGCGGGCCGTGGTCAGCGGCGGGTGGCCGACGATCGCCGGGTCGCTCGCGATCGGCGTCCCCCGCGCGTCCAGGACCTGTGTGACGGCTTCGGTGTCCCCGGTGCTGGCGACGTCGCTCGCGCTCAGGTCACGCGCACCTTCGCGGACGAGCTGGATGGCGACCTGCCGCCCGGTGCTGCGGGCGCTCTCGGTGACGCTGCGGTCGAGCGACTCTTCGAGCAGGAAGACCACGACCACGCCCGCGGCGGCGATGGCCAGCGCGAGCGCGAACACCGCCACCGCGGTGGTGCGCATCCGGACGCCGGTCGCGGCGATCACCCTGCCCAATCTCACCAACGCAGCGTAACCACGGGCGAGCCCCGCGCGCGGGCGGACCAGCGGCGGGGCGCCCGCGGCCACTCCTCACGCGCCCCGGCGGCGGCGCGGGACGGCGAGCCGTTCCGAGCGCAGGCGTTCGACCTCGGGCAGGTCGAGCGGGCCGAGCGGGTGCCCGACCGTCCAGGCCAGCAGCAGGTCGGCCAGCGCGGGGTTGCGGGCGAGCGCCGGGCCGTGCAGGTAGGTGCCGACGACCCGGTCGGTCACCGCGCCCTCGGTGCCGTCGCCGTTGCCGGTGCCGCGCACGACCCGCCCGAGCGGCTCGCTGTCGGTGCCGAGCTTGCTGAGGCCCAGGTGGTTCTCGAACCCGGTCAGCGCCTGCCCGTCCAGGAGCCGGGACGGCGTCGCCACGAGCTCGGCGACCGCGCGCTGCTCGCCGGCTTCGGTGGTGACGTCGAGCAGGCCGAGCCCGTCGTGCTCGACGCCGTCGAGGCCGCGGAAGCGGGTGCCGAGCACCTGGAGGCCGGCGCACACGCCGAACACCACCGCGCCGCCCGCGACCGCCCGCCGCAGGCCCGGGTACTTGCGCAGGTGCGCGGCGGCCAGCGCCTGGGCGCCGTCCTCGCCGCCGCCGAGCAAGTACAGGTCCAAAGTGGACGGAACCGGCTCGCCGAGGCCGACGGGGACCACCTCGGCGTCCAGCCCGCGCCACTGCAGCCGCTTGCTCAGCACCTGGGCGTTGCCGGTGTCGCCGTAGGTGCCCAGCACCTCCGGCAGCAGCAGTCCGATGTGGACAATCGAGTCAGCCACCGGGCAGCCTGCCCACCAGGTCGCGGAACGCGGTGTAGTTGGCGACCAGCTCGACGGCGCCGGGCGGCAGCGCGTCGATCGCGGCGACCGGGTCCGGCTCGGCCCAGTGCGCGACCTCGGCGTAGCAGAGCCGGACCGAGAGGTCGGCGCCGCGCTCGCCGGTGACGACCACCTGGCGCCCGCGGAGCCGCTCGAAGTGCACGTCCCACAGCCAGGACAGGTCCCGGCCGTCGGCTTCCTGGGCGTTGACCGCGACGACGACCGGGGTGTCCTCGTCCAGCACGCGCAGCGTCTCCACCCAGCCGGCCGGGTTCTTCGCCAGCATCAGCCGCACGGAGTGCCGCGACCGGCGGATCGTCCGGTAGCGGCCGCCGATGTCGGTGATGGTCCGCAGCCGCGCCGCGGCGGTGTGCGGCGGGACGCCCAGCCGGTGCGCGGCGGCGAGCGCGAGTGCGGCGTTCGCGCGGTTGACCTCGCCGGGCAGCCGCAGGTCGAGGTCGACTTCGCGGCCACCAGGCGTCCGGACGAGGTCGCCTTCGAGCGTCCAGGCCGGCTCCGGCCGGGCGAGGCCGCACTCGCAGCTCCAGTGCCGTTCGTGGGTTTCGACGCGGCCTTCGCAGCGCGGGCACGCCGTCGAATCGCCGGTCCAGCGGCGGCCCGTGCTCACCCACACGAGCTTCGCGGCCGCGCTCGCCGCGGACGTCACCAGGACGTCGTCGCAGTTCGCGACGACCACCGTGCCCGGCAGTCCCGCGACGGCGGCCCGCAGGTCGCGTTCCATGGCCCGGACCTCGCCGACCCGGTCGAGCTGGTCGCGGCTCAGGTTGAGCAGCACCAGCACGGCGGGCCGGACCTGGTCGGCCACCCACGGCACGTAGGTCTCGTCGACCTCCAGGACCGCGTAGGGCGCGCCGGGACGGGCAGTCAGCGCGGCGAGGACACCGTCGGGCATGTTCGAGCCGTCGCTGTTGGCGGCGACCTCGGCCAGCGTTTCCAGCGCGCGGGTGAGCATCAGCGACGTCGTCGTCTTGCCGTTGGTGCCGGTGACGAGCACGACGGTGCGTTCACGGCCGAGGCGGCGGAGGGCGGCGGGATCGAGGGCCAGCGTGACGCGGCCGCCGATCATGCCGCCGCGGCCGAGCCCCGAGCTGCGGGACAGCCAGGCGGTCAGCCGCCCGGCGGCCACGGACGCGCGGGTGCGGAGGGGACTTCGGACGGGCACCGGCTGGATGGTGCCTGCCGGGCGCTGTGATTTTCCTGAGTCCGTGACCCCGATCTCTACAGCGTCACGACGACCTTGCCGTGGACGTGCCGCCCGGCCTGCAGCGCGACGGCGTCACGGATCCGGTCGACCGGGAAGACGGCGGCGACGGGCACGGTGAGCCGCCCGGCGGCGACCGCGTCGGCAATCCGCTCGACGGCCCCGGGCTCGGCGTCGTAGCCCCCGGTGGCCCGCACGCCGCCCGGCGGGTTGGGCCCGGCGGCGATCGTGGCGATGCGCTCGGGCGGGACCCCGAGTTCGAGCGCGGCTTCCGCGGTTTCGGTGCCGAAGAGGTCGATGGCCGCGGTCGGCTTCCCGGCCCGGCCGGCCAGCCCGGGTCCGTAGGCGACGGGCTCGGCGCCGAACTCGCGCAGGAACGGGAAGGTGGCTTCGGAAGCGGTGCCGATGACGGTGGCACCGGCCAGCTTCGCGAGCTGGACGGCGAAGATGCCGACACCGCCGGCGGCCCCGCCGATCAGGACGGTGTCCCCCTCCCGGAGGCCGACGGCGGCCAGCGCGGCGGCGGCGGAAGCGCCGGCCACCGGGAGCGTGCTCGCGACTTCGTCGCTGACGCCGTCCGGGGTGGGGAAGAGCGAGTCTTCCGCCTTGACGATGACGTAGTCGGCAACGGCCCGCCCGAGCGCCCCGCCGTAGACCCGAGCGCCGGCGGCGGCCCGCGGGCCGCCTTCGTCGACCACGCCGGCGAAGTCGTACCCGAAGCCGGACGGCAGCGTGATGCCGAACCGCGCGGCGGCCTCGGGCCGGGCGGCGAGGCCCCAGTCCATGGGGTTCAGCCCGGCGGCGGTGACGCGCACGCGCACCTCACCGGGTCCGGCGTGCGGTTCGGGAACTTCGCGCAGGTCGAGCACCTCGGGCCCACCGAACTTTTCGTAGACGACGGCTCGGCTCATGGGGACCTCCTCGTAATGGGACTTGGTCTCATCACCGTACACGCTTTGACGGGACTTGGTGCCGTAAGCTGGTGACCATGGCTCGCTGGGAACCGAACGCCCCGGAGCGGCTGAGCAGGGCAGCGCTCGAGCTGTTCGCGGAGCGTGGGTACGAGAACACGACGGTGATCGACATCGCCCGGCGCGCGGGGCTGACGAAGAGCACGTTCTTCCGGCACTTCCAGGACAAGCGGGAGGTGCTGTTCGGCAACGGGACGCTCGCCTCGGTACTGGGCGCGGCCGTCGCCGCCGCTCCTTCGCCGGTCGACCCGTTCGAGGCGGTGGCCCTCGGGTTGGAGGCGATGGGACGCGAGGCGTTCACGGCGTCCCGCCGGGAGTTCAGCGTCCAGCGGCGGGCGGTGATCGAGGCGCACCCGGAGCTGCGGGAGCGGGAGGCACTGAAGGGCCTGGCCCTGACGGCGGCGGTGGTTGACGCGTTGCGGGAACGGGGGGTTGGGGAGCTGCCTGCGCGGGTGGCGGCGGAGCTGGGGGCGTTGGCGATGAAGATCGCTTATGAGCGGTGGAGTGATGGGGAGGTCGAGGAGTTCGGTGCGGCTGCGCGGGTGGCGCTCGAGGAGGTTCGGGCGGCGGTCGGTTCCTGAGCGGTCACCGGCGGACCCCGCCTGACGGCCATCTGCCCGTCCTGGGGCGGGAGGTCCCCCAGGGAACGACAGCCCCGCACTCGGCCTGCGCTGCGCTCCGGGAGCGGAAGGTCACCCGCCGACCACCGGCGCCACCCGCGGCCCGCGGCGGCAGGTCGCTGCGGGTTCGCGCCTGCGCAACCCGCCGGGCCGAACCCGCGCCGGTCATCGCGCCGGTCGTCGCGGGTTCACACCTCCGCAAACCCCCGGAACGAACCCGCGCCGGCCACCGAGCCCCGCGAGCCGAAAACCCACCCCTCCCGCGGGGGCGCCCCCCGGGTCCAGCGTATCGGCGCGGACCGACAACAACCGCGGAAGAACGCATCCCCGAGCCGGTTTGTCCACATTGCGCTCCCCCTGTTCACAACACCCACCCATTCACGGATATGAACAAAACCCCCGTCGAACCGGTCGAACGCGCCCGTCAACACCCGCACAACCGCCATAGGTAGGAAACTTAACCATCGGATGTTGAACCAATTAGCATCCACAACCACTCGCATTGTTCCGACTTATTCCAAGATCTACCGCAGATACATCGGAGGTGTTACCGTCCAACCCCAGCCAGCGGAAAGGCGTGCCGCTGAGCGGGAAAACGTCCAACGGAGGGCAGCGTGGGACCGGAACGCGGGCTGGAACAAAGCGGAACCCTCGAACGCGGCCTCGCCGTGCTGGAGCACGTCGGGCGGCACCAGGAGATTTCCACCAATGCGATCGCGCGGCAACTGGGGCTTTCCCGCAGCGCCGCCTACCGCATCGTCGGGACCCTGAAGAACCTCGAGTACCTCGAAGCCGACCAGGTCACCGGGCGCGTGCGGCTCGGGACCCGGCTCGTCGAACTCGGGGCGCGGGCCATGGCCGCCACCGATCTGCACCGGTGTGCTCCGCGGTACCTCGCCTCGCTCGCCGAACGGTCCGGGGAGACCACCTACCTCGCCGTCCCGGACAACGACACCATGGTCTACGTCGCCACCGAACGCAGTGCCAGTGCCGTCACCCTCGCGTGCCGGCTCGGGACGCGGCGGCCGCAGCACGCCACCTCGCTCGGGAAGGCGTGGCTCGCCGCCCTGCCCGAAGCTGACCGGCTCGAACGCGTGCGCCGGATGAAGCTCGATCCGCTCACCCTCAAGACGATCAGCGATCCGCACCGGCTGCTCGACGAACTCGCCAGAACGAGCCGCCGCGGGTGGGCCGTCGACGAGGTCGAGAACGAGCCGGACGTCGGCTGCGTCGCCGCCGCCGTGCGGGACCACTCGGGACGGCCGATCGCCGCCATCAGCATCGCCGGGCCCGCGCCGCGCGTGCTGCGGCGGCTCGACGAACTCGGGGCCTCCGTCGCCGGGACCGCCGCCGCCCTCTCGCTGCGGCTCGGGTACGTCCGGAGCCGGCCGGCCTGACCAACCCCGGACAAGGAGCCGACGTGACCTGGATCCAGGACTACCAGCCGGCGGGCGGGCTGTGGGTCTCCGCGCTGCTCGCCGCGTTGCCGATCATCGTGCTGCTCGTTTCGCTCGGCGTGATCCGCTTCTCCGCGCACCTCTCGGCCGCGCTGGCGCTGGTCACCGCGCTCGGCGTCGCCCTGCTGCTGTACCGGATGCCCGCCGCGCTGGCGTTCGGCTCCGCCGCGATGGGTGTCGTCTTCGGGGTGTGGTCGGTGGCGTGGATCGCCTTCCACGCCGTGTACTTCCACAACGTCACCGTCGCCACCGGCCGCTTCGACGCCATCAAGCGCGTCCTCGCCGGGTTCAGCGAGGACCGGCGGCTGCAGGCGCTGCTCATCGCGTTCGGCTTCGGTGCGCTGCTCGAAGGCGTCGCCGGCGGCGGGTCGCCGATCGCGATCACCGCGGCCATGCTGGCCGCGCTCGGGTTCCCGCCGGTGAAGGCCGTCGTGCTGGCGCTGCTGGCGAACACCGCACCCGTCGCATTCGGCGGCCTCGGCAACCCGCTGATCGTGTTGGGCAGGCTGACCGCGCCGATCATGCACCTCAAGCCGGACCAGGCGACCGAGCTGTTCTCGGCCGCGGTCGGCCGCCAGGTCCCGGTGCTGGCGCTGATCGTCCCGGCGTTCCTCGTCGTCGTGCTGGCCGGCTGGAAGCGCATGCTCGAGGTGTGGCCCGCGGTGCTCACCGCCGGGCTCGCGTTCGCGGCCATGCAGTTCACCGCGTCGAACTACATCAGCGCCAGCCTGGTCGACGTCCTCGCCGCGCTCACGGCGATGGCCGCGCTGTGGGTGCTGACGCGGTTCTGGCAGCCCGCGGCCGTCTGGCGGTTCGAAGGCGAAAGCGCGGAAAGCGCTGTCAAGAGCCTCGGTGCCGCCCAGGCCGAACGCGGCGCGCTGTACGCGTGGACGCCATACACCATCCTGGTACTGGCGATCTTCCTGTCGCGGATCGGCACGATCTTCAAGAACCTTCCCGTCTGGCTCGACCTGACCAAGCTGCTGCACCGGGCGGACTGGGTCTTCGCGTGGCCGGGGCTGCACAACCACGTCGTCCAGCACCCGCCGATCACCGCGAAGAGCACGCCGTACGCGGCGACGCTGACCGTCGACTTCCTGTTCTCGCCCGGCACGGTCGCCCTCGTCGCGGCGGTGATCGCCGGGTTCGCCATGGGCGCGCGGCCGAAGCTGCTGCTGACGACGTACCGGAAGACGCTGTTCCAGATGCGCTGGGCGCTGGCGACGATCTTCACGATCCTGGCGATCGCGTTCGTGATGAACTACTCGGGCGCGACGCAGACCCTGGGCCTGGCCCTGGCGACGACCGGCGCGGTGTTCCCGCTGTTCTCGGCGTACATCGGCTGGCTGGGCGTGTTCCTCACCGGCTCGGACGCGTCGACGAACAGCCTGTTCGGCCCCATGCAGGTGATCTCGGCGCAGCAGCTGAACCTCAACCCGGTCCTGGCCGGCGCGACGAACACGTCCGGTGGCGTGATGGGCAAGATGATCTCGCCGCAGAACCTGTCGATCGGCGCGACGGCGATCGGCCAGAGCGGCAAGGAAGGCTCGCTGCTGCGGCAGACGTTCCTGTGGTCGCTGCTGCTCACCGCGGTCGTCGGCGTCATTTCGCTCCTGCAGGCGACGATCCTGACGGCGATGATCCCGTCCCCCTAGGCTGGGCGGCATGAGTGAGCCGCTGGCGTCCTTCGGTTACGAGCTCGGGCTCCTGAAGCGCATCAGGAGGTCCGGCTGGTGGCACGCGGGCGTCCGCGACCCGGAATCGGTCGGCGAGCACAGCCTCCGCGCCGCCCAGCTCGCGGCGCTGATCGCGGTGGAGGAAGGCGCGTCGCCGGAGCGGGCCGCGTTCCTCGCGCTGTGGCACGACACGCAGGAGACGCGCACCGGCGACCTGCCGCTGACCGCCGCCGAATACCTGCGCAAGCCGGAACCGCGGGACATCACCGCCGACCAGACGGCGTCGCTGCCGGAGCGCTCGCGCGAGCTGGTGCGCGCGGCGGTGGACGAGTACGAGACCCGGGAATCGGCGGAAGCGCTGTGCGCCAAGGACGCGGACAAGCTCGAGATGCTGCTGCAGGCCCTGGAGTACCGCGACATCGGCGTCCGGCCGGTCGACGAGTGGATCGCGTCGGCGCGGAAGGGCCTCAAGACGGAGACCGCGCGGAAGGTCGCCGAAGCGGCGTTGACGCTGTCGCCGCTCGCGTGGCGAGGTCGCTAGCCGCTGACGGCCTTCGCGCGGTTGAGGAGCAGCTCCCGCTCGCGGGAGTTCTCCGTCATCTCCGCCGCCCGCCGGTACTCCTGCTCGGCTTCCGGCAGCCGGCCGAGCTTCTCCAGCAGGTCGCCCCGGACGCTGGGCAGCAGGTGGTAGTCCTTCAGCGCGGCCTCCCCGGCCACCGCGTCGACGACCGCCAAGCCCGCCTCGGGTCCGTACGCCATCGCCACCGCCACCCCGCGGTTCAGCTCGATCACCGGGGACGGCTGGAGCTTGCCGAGGCCTTCGTAGAGCGCCGCGATCAGCGCCCAGTCCGTCTCCTCGGCCGTCCGGGCGCGCGCGTGGCAGGCCGCGATGGCCGCCTGGGCCGAGTACGGGCCGTACGCGCCTTCGGCGATCTGCTCCGACAACGCCAGCGCCGCGAGGCCGTGCTGGATCAGGAAGCGGTCCCACCGGGAGCGGTCCTGGTCCAGCAGCAGCACCGGTTCGCCGTTCGGGCCGGTGCGGGCCTTCGCGCGGGACGCCTGCAGCTCCATCAGCGCGACCAGGCCGTGGACCTCGGACTCGTCCGGCATCAGGCCGGCGAGCACGCGGCCGAGCCGCATCGCCTCCTCGCACAGCGCCGGCCGCATCCAGTCGTCACCGCGGGTGGCCGAATAGCCCTCGTTGAACACGAGGTAGATCACCTCGAGCACGGAGGAAAGCCGGGCGACGCGCTCCTCGCCCTCCGGCACCTCGAAGGGCACCTTCGCCGCGGTCAGTGCCTTCTTCGCCCGCACGATCCGCTGGGCGATCGTCGATTCGCGGACCAGGAAGGCCCGCGCGATTTCGTCGGTGGTCAGGCCGCCGAGCATGCGCAGCGTCAGCGCGACCCGGGCCTGGGTGTTCAGCACCGGGTGACAGGCGACGAACAGCAGGCGGAGGACGTCGTCCTCGATGTGGTCGTCGAGCGCGGCGTCGAAGTCGGGCAGCACGCCGTCGCCGAGCCGCTGGTCGCGCCCGACTTCTTCGAGCTTCTCCGCGTACCGCTCGTTGCGGCGGAACTGGTCGATCGCGCGGCGCTTGGCGATGGTCATCAGCCAGGCGCCGGGGTTGCGGGGCACGCCGGACTCCGGCCACTGCTCCAGCGCCGCGACCAGCGCGTCCTGCGCCAGTTCCTCGGCCAGGCCGACGTCACCGCGGGCCATCCGGGCCAGGCCCGCGATGAGCCGCGGCGACTCGATCCGCCAGACCGTTTCGACCGTTCTCCGGGCGTCCGCAACCGTCACCCGGCCATCAGACAGGGTGCGGCGGCGGGGTGCAACCCGCTGCTACTCGTCGATCGGGCGGATCTCCAGCACCCCGGTCCGCGTCTCGCAGCCGGGGGCCTGCTTCATCAGCGCCACGACCTCCTCGAGCGACTCGCCCTTCAGCACCCAGAACCCGGCGATCAGCTCCTTCGTCTCCGCGAAGGGCCCGTCCACGACCTTCGGCTCGGCCTCGCCGTGGAAGAGGATGCGCGCGCCTTCCGCGCTGGAGGTCAGGCCTTCGGCGTACTCGACGCGGCCCTCCCGGAACAGCCGGTCGTTGAACTGCGCCATCTCGGCCAGTTCCGTGGCGGTGGGCTGGAAGCCGGGCGCGTCGGTCTCGGCCTCGGCCTTGACCATCACCAGGAAGCGCATCACGCGTTCCCGGCGCTCTGCACGCGCAGGCGGCCCTCGAGCGCCTCGACCTCGGGCGTCATGTTTTCGAAGTCGGCCGCCTCGGCGACGCGCCGGATCTCGACCTCGCCGACGTGGCCGTCGGGGTTGGGCATCCGCTTGATCCACTCGATGCACTCTTCGCGGTCGCGGCACTGCAGGATCCAGAAGCCGCCGACGAGTTCCTTGGTCTCGGCGAACGGGCCGTCGACGACCTGGGGCTCTGCGGTACCGGAGAAGACGACCCGCGCGCCCTGCGAGCTCGGCGTCAGCCCCTCGCCGGCGAGCAGGATGCCGGCCTTGACCATCTCTTCGTTGAACTTCCCCATCTCGGCCAGCAGCTCGGCGCTGGGGCCCCGGCCCGCCTCGAAGTCCTCGTTCGCCTTGGTGATCACCATGAACCGCACCGCGGTCTCCCTTCGTTGCCGTTGCCCACGCGTCGAACGACCGGCCACCGGATCGACAGCGTCCGCCGGAGAAGTTTTGCTCCGGGAAGCTAGCAGCTCAGGGCCCGGGCGACGGGCGGACAATCCGGACAGGGGAGAATCTTCGACCGTGGCGGTACTCCCCGACGACCTCTCCTCCGCGCTCGACGACGAGCTGGCCCGGCACCCGGTGGCCCGGCTGACGCAGTCCGTCGACCGGCTCAGCGCGCGCTACCGCCGAGGTGACGCGGCGACTTCGCCGATCCTCAGCTCCGAAGCCGACGTCGCCGCCTACGCCGGCTACCGCATGCCGGCGACCTACGCCGCCGTACACGCTGTGCTCGCCGAAGCCGCGTTACGCGCTCCCGGCTTCGAACCGCGTACGCAGGTCGACGTCGGCGGCGGCACCGGCGCCGCCGTGTGGGCGGCCGCGGCCGTGTGGCCTTCGCTGGCCAAGTGCACCGTGCTGGAGCAGGTCGCCGGGGCCATCGGGCTCGGCAGGCGGCTCGCCGCGGGCGCCGGGCGGGCCGCGGTCCGGGACGCCGAGTGGCGGCGCGGGCTCGTCGACCCCGCCGCGCCCGCCCCGGCAGCGGACCTCGTGACGCTGTCCTACGTGCTCGGCGAGCTCCCGGAGGCCGGCCGGGCCGACGTCGTGCGCTGGCTGGCCGCCGAAGCCGGCGCGGTCGCCTTGATCGAGCCCGGCACACCGGCGGGCTACGAGCGGATCCGCGCCGCCCGCGCCCAGCTGATCGAACTCGGCCTGCACGTCATCGCGCCCTGCCCGCACGACGGCGCGTGCCCGATCGCGCCCGGCGCGGACTGGTGCCACTTCGCCGCGCGGCTCCCGCGCTCGGGACTGCACCGGAAGCTCAAGGCGGGCACGCTCGGGTTCGAGGACGAGAAGTACGCGTACGTCGTCGCGTCGCGGACCGAGCCCGAGCGGCCGGACGCGCGGATCATCCGGCACCCGAAGAAGCACAAGGGCTGGGTCGCGCTCGACCTGTGCACGGCTTCCGAAGGGCTGAAGCCCGCGGTTGCCGTCTCGAAGAAGCAGGGCCCGCGGTACCGCGCCGCCCGCGACGCCGAATGGGGCGACGGCTGGTCTTCCGCCTGAACCGGCGGCGAAGCGGCACGTGAAGGTGGAGCGCACCGCCGTGCCGGGGACTGCGCCACCGTGAGTAGGGAACTCGCAGCGGTAACCGGCCAGTCGGGGGGCGTGCCGGCCGGTTACCGCCGCACCGAGGAAGAGGGAACCCCGTCCCAGGAATGACGCGCGGCTCCATGCTTCACTCGATCGAGTGAAGTCGGGCCGGATCCGCCGGGGAACCGTTGACATCCGCTCCGGGAGCGGGTCCACGAGCAGGGCGTCAGCTGCGGCCGAAGCAGACGAACGGCATCAGCGGTTCCGCCTGCGCCGCGTCCGCCAGCGCCCGCGCCGGGGGCGTGCCCACCGCCAGCGCCCGGTGGAACGCCAGCATCACGCCACCCGCGGTGCGGTCGTCGACGCGGGCCACGCTCGAAACCACCGTGCGGCTGCCGCCGTAGAGCAGCGCCGCCGTGAAGCCCAGGACCTCGTCGCCCGCGCGGACCACCGTCTGGCCGACGTCGCACGAGGACAGCACAACGTGCTCCGGCGCCGTCGCCAGCTGCTGGACGTCGTAGGCCATCAACGGCCCGTCGGCCAGGTTGAGCCGCGAGAACAGGACGTTCTCCCGCTCGTGGTGGCCGTGCGCGGCGAAGTGGGCCAGCCGGCAGCCGTCGAACGCCTTGAGCGTCGCCGCGACCGTCGCGTGCGGGCCGGTCAGCACCTCCGCGTCCGGGTACAGCGGCGCGAGCCGGGCGATCTCCGCCTCGGCGTGGGTCAGGTCGGAGCCCGCGACGAGCAGCGGCGGGCCGGTCGCGCGCCCGGACCGGCGGCCGGCGTCGAACCAGGCCGACGACGACGGCGTGACCGTCACCGGGCGGCCGCGCAAGGTCGGCAGCAGCCCCCACGGGATCGCCGAAAGCGCGCCGGTCGGCACGACGACGACGTCGAGGTCGCCGAGCCGGGAAGCCAGCGGGGCCAGCAGGATCGCGTCCAGCGCGGTGACCTGCGTCCGCACCGACCGGCGGATCACCTGGTCCAGCTGCGGCGGCAGCTGGCGCCCGCACAACGCGTCGAGGTCGCTGTGCAGCCGCGCGACCGGCTCGGCGACGGCCGACGCCGGGCCGAGCTCGACCAGCGCCACCCGGTGGTTCGCGATCACCTGCGCGCACAGCGCGCCGCGGTCGGCGAGGAAGCACACCATGGCGCTGCCGGTCGCCGCGAGCTCGTCGCCGATTTCGCGCAGCTTCGCCTCGGCGTGGCCGGCGTCGGCGCCCTCGGCCTGCCAACCCTTGGCCCGGATCTCCCGTTCCAGCGCCGCACACCGCTTGACGGCCTGGGCGTCCGGCTTCCCGGCGAGCTCGCCCGCCCGGATCTGCATCGAGAGGAACCGCAGCTCGGCGACGGCGTCGACGGTCTCCGGGTGCGCGGGCGGGCGCACCGGCCGGAACCGGAACGCCTGGGCGCGCGACCGGTCGAGCCAGCGGAACACCACGCCCGGCGAGCGCTGGGCGAGCGCGGCGGCGAGCCCGGCGGCGGCGAGTTCCTCGCCCAGTGACGTCGTCCCGGTCTGCAGGTCGACGCTGCCGAAGCGGCTGCGGTGCCGCTGCAGCTGCGCCAGGCCGGCCCGCGCGTTCGCGAACGTCACGCGCCGGTGGCCGCTCGCGGCCCCGAGTTCGGCCAGCGCGAGCCGCCGCACCAGGCGGTTTTCCAGCGGGGCGGTCCGGCGGTCGCGCGGCGCGATGCCGGCGCGGGCGCCGTCGAGGTCGCCGAGCGCGATCCGCGCCCGCGCGGCCAGCAGCGCGGCGATTTCCGCGTCGTTGCGCAGGCCCAGCCCGGTGAGCCGGCCGGCCAGTGCGGTCGCCTCGGCGGCGACGCGGGAGATCCGCCGCCCGGCCGCGAAGTCCGCGCGCAGCACGGTCAGCTGCGCGACCGCCGCCCAGGTTTCGTTGCCACGACGGCGAAACCGGCGCTCGGCCCGGCCGGCCCAGCCGCGCGCGGTGGCCGGGTCGCCGCTCGCCAGCGCGGCCAGCGCCCTGGTCAGCTCGGCTTCGGCGTGTTCCTGGTTCATCCGCAGCCGCGGGAACTGCTCCAGCGCGGCGTCCAGTTCGGCGGCAGCTTCGTGGGGCAGCCCGGCGGCCAGCAGTGCCCGCGCCTTATCGACGGCCAGCACCGGCAGCATCCCGACGCTCTGCCCGGCGTAGAAGCCGCTCGCCGCGTCGAAGTCCCGCAGGGCACCGGGGATGTCGCCGGTGAGCACCCGCGCCTGGCCGCGGCCGTGCGCGGCTTTGGCGAAGATCCGTTCCAGGCCCTCTTCCGACGCTTGCCCGGCGCCGATCTGCTCGCACTGGTCGAGATCGGCGAGCGCCGGCCGGACGCGTCCGGCGTACTGGTGCAGCATCGCGCGGTTGAGCAGCGTCCGGGCGAGCACGACGAACTCGCCGGCCTGCCGCAGCAGCGGGATCGCCTCGTCGAAGCAGGCCAGCGCCTCGTCCATCCGGCCGATGAGGATGAGCACGAGACCGCGTTGCTGCCGCAGGATCCCGCGCCCGGCGTCCGACACGAGCACGTCGGCCTCGTCGAGCAGCGCGAGCCCGCGGGCGCTGTTGCCGAGCGCGGTTTCGACGGCCGCGTACGTGCCGAGCACGCGGGTGGCGAGGTCCGGCCAGGCCGGCCACTCCGGCGGTGCCTGGGCAGCGGGCAGGCCGAGCAGCCGCGCGGCGGACCGGATCAGCCGCCCACCGACGACCGGCTGGCCGTTGTTGGTCGCCGCGACCGCACGCCGGTGCAGGTCGCGAACCCGGTCTTCGACCCTCGGCGACGCGACCACGGGCTGCCCTTCCGGCCGGGAACGCCCCGGATCGTACCCCCGGACCGGAGGTATCAGGCAGCTTCCGGATTTCAGCGCCCGACGGCCGGGAGCCCCGTCCGCCGCCCGCGCTCAGAGCTCGATGGCCGGGGTGCTCACCGTCCTCGACCGGCCGACCGTGCGCACCAGGACCTGGACCATCCCGTGCGGCACGCCGCCGACGGCGAACCGGCCCTCCGCGTCGGACGCCGTGGTCAGCGGGCCGTTCGCGGTGCGGACCTCGATCGGGTGCTCGGCCGGCGGGGTGAGCCAGCCGTCCAGGCGGATCGTGCCGCCCGGTTCCGGGCTCACGTTCACCATGATCGTCAGGCTCTCGCTGTCGAACGTGATGAGCCTGCCCTGCTCCGCGGCACTGCGCGCGACCGCGAGCTGCTCCTGGTCGCGGATGCGCATCACCTCCAGGTCGACGTCCTCCAGCTGGATCGCGAACCGGATCTGCTCCAGCAGCGTGGCGGGCATCGGGTCGGCGTCTTCCCACAGCTCGCGCACGCCGGCCAGCAGCCGGAAGTCGAGCTCGTCCAAGGGCTCGTTCGCGCCTGGTGGTTCGACGGTGGTCACAGCCAATCTCCTTCGCCGTTGGCGAGTAGCTGCTCGCGCAGGCGCGCGAGGCAGCGTCCCCTGGTCGGGCCGATACTCCCCCTCGGCATCCCCAGCCGGGCGCCGACTTCGGCGTAGTCCGGCCGGTGCACGAACGCCACGATCCGCAGCAGGCTGCGGCAGCGTTCGGGCAGGTTGTCCACCGCGCGCCACAAGCGCACGCGCTGGTCCTCGCGCAGCACCCCCTCCTCGGGTGCCGGCACCGCTTCGGAAAGCCGCTCCGGGAGCTCCGGCAGCGGCCGCTCGACCTGGCGCCGTTCCCCCGTGCGCCAGGCCTCCCGTTTGGTGACGGTGATCAGCCAGCCGGTCAGCGCGACCGGCGAGCGGATCTCCGCGAACGAGCCGAGCAGCCGCAGCCACGTCGTCTGCACGACGTCGGCCGCGTGCTCGGCGTCGAGTCCCTGGTCACGCGCGACCTGCCAGAGCAACGGCGTGAGCAGGGAAACCAGCTCGTCCAGCGCCCCGCGGTCGCCGGTCCGCGCGGCGTCGAACAAGGTCGCCACGCGGGTGTGGTCGGTCTTGGCCACGTTCACAGCGAGCCCAGCGCGGTCCAGGCGCGCTTGACGACGGTTTCGCGGTCCACCGTGGCCAGGTCGCCGGACTGCAGCAGGGCCTTGCCGAGCTCGGCGGCGGCGAGCGGCGCGGCGAACGAAGTCCCGTCCCAGACGGCGAAACCGGCGCTGTAGTCGTCCGGGTCGAAGGAGCTGCGGCCGAACCCCGGCACCTCGTGGTCGGCGGCCGCGGTGCCGCAGACGTCGGTCGGGTAGGTGCTGACGACCCCGGCGCCGGTCGCCCAGCAGCGCACCCACGGGCCTTCGTTGGAGAACAGCGCCTTGCTCGTCGTGACGTCGGGGTTGAGCGCACCCACGCTGATCACCTGCGGGCCGCTGCCGCCGCCGAGCGGCTGGTCGGCGAAGGCCGCCGGGTAGAACCGGCGCGTGGTGGCGTCGTTGCCCGCCGCGGCGACGACGAGCACGCCGAGGCCCAGCAGCTCGGCGACGGCCACGCCGAACAGGCCGGTGTAGGCCACGTCCACCGGGTTCTCTTCGTAGTAGCCCAAGGACAGCGAGACGACGTCGACCATGTCCTCGGGCCGGTTGTCCGCCTGCGCGGCGCGGACGCGGTCGGCGAGCAGGTGCAGGGCGAGCAGGACGTCGGCTTCGTAGGCGACGCCGTCGCTGTGCACCACGCGGATCGCGAGGGTGTCGGCTTCGGGGCAGGCCTGCCGGATGATCCCGGCGATGAACAGGCCGTGCCCGGTGTCGGTGTCGACGTCGCCGATCAGCGGCTGCCCGGTCGTCGGCGCGTCCCAGTAGTCCGAGAGCAGCTGGGTGGGCAGTGTGGTGCCGGAGTCGAGCTCGCCCTGCAGGATCGCCGCCTGGATGCCGGGCGCGACGGCGAGCCCGGCGCCGGCGGGCGGCGGCGCGGAGCGGTCGGCCAGGCCGAACCACGGGTGCGGGCCGATGCCGGTGTCCAGCACGGCGATCACCGGCCGCCGGTGCGCCGGTTCCTCGCTGCGGTACGGCGGGGCCGCGGCCAGCGTCACCGGGATCCGGTTGGCCCCGCGGGTGCGCCCGTAGGAACTGCCCGCGCCGAACCCGCTGGTCTCCCACGGCGTGCCGCCGAGGCCGCTGGTCTCCCACGGCACCCCGCCGAACACCGGCGTGGTGAACAGCAGGTGCTCCGGTGCGATCCGGGCGACCATGTCCGGGTCGAGCACGGGCCGCTCCCCCGACGCGGCGGACCGCAGCAACTGGAGCGCTTTCCAGCAGTCGACGGCGACCGGGTCGGCGTCTTCGCGCACGCGCAGCAGGGCGCGCACGGGCAGTTCGTCGAGGTGCTCGTGCCGGGCGTCCTTGCCGCCGTCGCGGCCGGACGGCGTCGCGTGGACGCCGATGCGGGCCAGCACGTCGTTGATCGCGGCCAGCGTCTGCTCGTCGCGGAGGTACTTCTGCGGGATGAGGAACACGCCCGGCCGGTACACGGTCGTGCGCGGGGCCGGCCGGCCGGCCCCGGCGACGGCCGTCGCCGGGTCCAGCACGCGTGCGCCGTGCCGGTCGAGCACCTGTCTCGGCGGGGCCGGGAGCTCGTTGAGCGTGCTCGCGTCCTCCGTCGCTGCTTCCGCGGTCTCGTCCCGCAAGAACCTGACGACCATCGGGTCCACCCTCCTGCTGCCTCTGCCCCCGCCATTGATCACCGCCGGCACCCGGGAAAGACCCGCGGGCCGAGACCGGGATACGACACGTACGTCACGAATGCGTAACGGAGGCGGCAAACGGGTGAAGACGTATCTGGCGGGCCCCGATCACCCACTTGGCCCCCGGAAGTCACGGGTTCACGCGGGGAGATCACATGGTTGTGCTCCGGCCGAGCACGCAGGAGGCGGCCTTCACGCCGGAACCGGCGACCGGCGGTGGCTGTTTCACGGTGCCACTCGACCTGCCGCCGGGCCCCGGCGGGATCGCGCCGGTTCTCGCGCTGCGCTACACGACCGGCGCCCCGGACAGCCCGTTCGGCAGCGGGTTCACCGTCCCGCTGCCGCACGTCGGCGCGGGCGGCCACCCCACGCCGTCCGGGGCGACCGGCCGGCTCGTCCGCCACGGCGAGGGCTTCCTCCTCACCACCGGTGCCGGCCTCCGGCACTTCCTCGGCTCCGGCGACGGCGCCACCTGGTACCTCGACCGGACCGAAGACCCCTTCGGCGCCACCGCCACGTTCGGCTGGGCGCACCACAGCGGCCAGGCCTACCTCACGCGCGTCTCCTACGGCCCGTACGAAGTGGAGTTCGGCTACGAGCCCCGGCCGGACGTGCTGCGCCGGGGCCGCGACGGCACGCTCGTCACGACGGCCCTGCGGTGCGCGCGGATCGACCTGCGGGTGCCGGGCTCGGCGCGGCCGCTCGTGCGGCGGTGGGCGCTGGGCTACGACGCCGACGACGTGACCGGCGCGTCCCTGCTGACATCGGTGGCGCTCACCGGGTTCGGCAGCACCGGCGCCGAAAGCGCGGCGCCGGTGCTGCGCCTGGCGTACGCCTCCGTCGAGGCCCCGGCACCGCAGCGGGTCCGGCTGACCGCGCGGGCGCGCTCCGGCGGGGTGTCCGTGCTCGACGCCGTGCCGTACCACTCGCTCGAGGACCCGCCCCGCACCGGACGGCTGAGCGAGATCGACAACGGGACGGGGCTGCGCACCGCGATCGAGTACGCGACCGTCGCCTCGGTGCCGGTGGTCCGGCGGGTTTCGCGGCGCGAATCCGTAACCGGCCACGTCGGCGTGACCGAGTTCGCCTACCACGACAGCCGGCTCCCCGGCTTCGGCCGCGTCGTCCAGGACGACCTCGGTGACGAGTACGCGCCGACCCTGCGGACCGTGCGCTGGTTCGGCGACGGCGGGCTGGTGGACAAGGAAGAGACCTACGGCCTCGACGGTTCGCCGGAGGCCGGCCGGCCCTACCGCCGCGTCGAGCACTTCCGCCGTCCACAGTGGACTCGCTCGGTGACCACGGAGTTCGAGCGCCGGTCGACGCCGGTTTCGGTCACCACGAAGGAGACGGTCCTGGACGCGGCCGGGAACCCGGTCCGGGAGGTGGAGACGACCGAACGGCCCGGGCGCGAACCCGTCGTCCGCGAGACCCGGACCGCGTACGCGACCGATCCCGAACGCCGGTTCACCGCGCTCCCGGCGCGCGTCCGGGAGGTCGACGGCACCGGGAAGGTGCTGTCCGACACGATCTTCCGGTACGACGAAGAGCCCGACGGCTCGGCCGGTTCGCACGGCTTCCGCACGGCCCGGGAAGAACTGGTGCTCACCGACGCGCTCCTCGCCGACGTCTACGGCCGGGTGCCGCCGGACCTGCGGCACCACGGCTACCACCGCCGGCCGGGCGAGGACGGCTGGTGGGTCACGACGTTCCACGGGCGGCTGGACACCGTCGCCGTGCTGCGCACCACGACGTCCGATCCGCTCGGCCACACCCGGGAGGTCCGGTATTCGGCCGACCGCTGCTTCCCCGAGGTGGCCACCGACCCGCTGGGGAACGTGACGATCACGCGCCACGACGTCCGCACGGCGCAGGTGTGCGAGGTGACCGACCCGGCGGGTGCGGTGACCACGGTGGCGCACGACCCGCTGGGCCGCCCGGAGTCCGTGGTGCGGCCGGGTGACTCGGCCGAGCTGCCGACCGTCCGGTACCGCTACGACGGCACGCGCGTCACGACCGAGCAGCGTGCGGTGTCCGGCGAGGCGGAGGTGCTGGTGACCGCCGAGCTGCGCGACGGCGCCGGGCGGCTGCTGGAGCGGCGGCACGCGGACCTGCTCGGCGACGTCGTCGACGAGCACCACGAGTACTGCGCGCGGGGCCTGGTGTGCCGCACGAGCCGGGCCTTCCGCGACGGCGATCCGCGGCCGGCGCCTGCCGAGTTCCGGTACGACGCACTGGGCCGCCCGCTGCCCGTGGCCCTGCGGGACGTCTCCTCCGGTGAAGGGACCGTGCAAGACCTGCTCGGGCGGGAGTTGCGTGACGCGGAGGGCACCGTGCACGTCCGGGACGCGGCCGGGAACGTCGTCGAGTCGCGGACGCCGGCCGGCCACACGGTGTTCCGGGTCCGCGACGCGGTCGGCCGCGTGGTCGCGGTGCTGGTCGACGACCCGCGCGGCACGCCGGTCACCACGTTCACCCACCACGACGGCGGCCTCGCCGTCCCGCTCGGCGCCGGCCCGCACAGCTGCGGGCGCCTGGTGCGTGTCACCGACGAATGCGGCGTGACGCAGTTCGGCTACGACGCGCTCGGCCACCCGGCCGAAACGCGCTGGCGCCCGGCGCACGTCGCCGTCGAATACCGCCTCGACGTGACCCGCCGGACGGACGGGCGGGTCGCGGAAGTCGGGTACCCGGACGCCGGCGACGGGCGGCTGACCGTGCACCACCAGTACGACGAGGTCGGCAGGCTGGTCAGCGTGCCGGGGTTCGTCGACGCCGTCGGCCACGACCTGAGCGGCCGCCGCACCGCGGTGCACTACGCGAACGGCGTCAGCGAGCACTGGGCCGACGGGCGGCACGTGCTCACCGGCCCGGGCGGGCTGCTGCGCGAGATCGAGCCCGGGCCGGCCCCGGAGCCGCTGCCCGGCAGCGAAATCCGGGATGCGTTCGGCCGGCTGCGCGGGGTGCACGGCGACGACGGCGTCAACGCCCTGTACAGCTACGACCACACCGGCCGCCGCGTCCGCACGCTGATCACCGACGGCTCGCGCATCCACGAAGTCCTGACCCCGGACGACCACTACGCCATCGAAGACGGCGAGCTGGTGGTCGTCGTGGCGGACGCGGTGCGGCAGTACGCGGACGGCCGGCGGCGGTACCTGCACTTCGCCGACGACGGCGAAGTAGCGCTGGTGACGGACGAAAAGGGGGCCCTCGTCGACGACGGCGGTGCGCTCAGTCGAGCACGGCGAGATCCAGCCGGCTGAGGCGGCCGGGGTCGGCGAGGATGTCGATCTCGACGATCCGGCCGCCCGCGACCGTGAAGCCGAGCACGGAGAACGGCCGGCCCTCGCGGGTCGCGACCACGCCCGCCGCGCCGTTGACCAGCGCGCGGTGCACCACGCCGCCGCCGGTGCCCAGGCGCGAGAACGTCAGGGCCTGGCTCGCCACCGCGGCCGCGCCGCGGACTTCGGTGGCGCCGCCCTGGGCCGCGCCGCGGTCGGCGCGCAGCACGACGTCGGAGTCGAGGACCGAGACGAGCGCGTCGAAGTCCCCGCCGCGGGCGGCCGCCAGGAAGGCGTCGACGACTTCCCGCTGACGGCCGAGATCGGGGTCCGGCGCCACCGGGGCGCCCCGCACCCGCCGCCGCGCCCGGCTGGCGAGCTGCCGCGTCGCGGCCTCGGTCCGGCCGACGATCGGCGCGATCTCCTCGAACGGCAGCGCGAACATGTCCCGCAGCACGAAGGCCAGCCGCTCGGCGGGAGCGAGCGTGTCGAGCACGACGAGCAGCGCGAGGCCGACCGAGTCCGCCAGCAGCGCCTCGTGCTCGGGGCCTTCGTCGTCGCGGCTGACGATGGGATCGGGCAGTTCCCACGGCTCTTCGCGCCGCGCCTTGCGGGAGCGGAGCATGTCGAGGCAGACCCGCCCGACGACGGTGGTCAGCCAGCCCCCGAGGTTCTCGACGGCCCCGGAGTCACTCCGGCTCAGCTTCAGCCACGCTTCCTGGACGGCGTCCTCGGCTTCGGTCAGCGAACCCAGCATCCGGTAGGCGACGGACCGCAGGTGGTCCCGGTGGGTCTCGAAGCTGCGGGCGAGGAGCTCGTCGTTCACGGGTCCGTCCTTTCGCGGGGCGATCACCACCTTGACGGCCGAGGCCGCGAGTTTGTGACAGATCAGACGACTGTGTGCCGATGAGCGGCAGCTTCCCTTGACGTACGAGATATGCGCCACGAATCATCGGATCTCTCCGGACGAGGAGGTCCCTTGAGAATCCGACTGCTCGCCTGCCTCGCCGCCGCCGTCGCGCTGGTGGCCGGCCTGGTCGCCCCCGCGAACGCCGAGCTCTACCATCCGCGACAGGACTGGCTGCGGGCCTCGACGGCCGGGCTGTTCCTGCACTGGGGCATGTTCACCGCGCCGCGGCACACCGATTGCGCCGCCTGGGAGCGGGACGTCACCGACGGCGGGTGGACGCCCGGCTACTGGATCGACGAGGCCGAGAAACTGGGTGCGTCCTACGTCGTCCTCACCACCTTCCACAGCCGGCTCGGGTACGCGCGGCCGTGGCCGTCGAAGGTTCCCGGCAGCTGCTCGACCCAGCGGGACTTCCTCGGCGAGCTGATCGCCGCGGGCCGGGCCAAGGGCGTGCGGGTCATGCTCTACCTGACCGACGATCCCCAGTGGCACAACGAGACCGGCCACGAATCGCTCGACTCGTCCGCCTACTCCGCCTACAAGGGCAAGTCCGTCGACCTGACCACGCGGCCCGGCTTCGGCGAATTCAGCTACGACCTCTTCGACGAGGTGATGGACCGCTACCCCGACCTCGCCGGGTTCTGGATCGACAACGACAACGAGTACTGGGAGCAGCACGGGCTTTACGAGCACATCCGCGAGAAGCGGCCGTCCATGTTGCTGAGCAACAACAACGAGGACACGCCGATCATGGACACCGTCAGCAACGAGCAGAAGACCGGCATGACGCCGTCCTACGACTACCCGCAGGCGGTCTACACGCCGATGCCGCGCCTGACCGAAGCGGACTACAAGCTGCCGACCAACGGCGACTGGTGGTACAGCGGCGGCGACCAGGCCGTCGACTTCCGGCTCTCCACCGGCCGCTACACCACGAACGCCGGCTCGTCGATCAAGTCGCTGATGGCCGAAACCGCCATGCTGAACGGGAAGTTCCCGCCGCAGCAGGAGGCGTTCAACAACTTCATGGCGTCCTGGACCCAGCCGATCAAGGAGTCGCTGACCGGCACCGAGGGCGGCGGGTACCTGTACGGCGGCCTGCAGCCCGGCTTCTGGAACGACGGCGCGCACGGCGTGATCACGGTCAAACCCGGCGCGAAGACGCAGTACGTGCACGTCGTCACGCGGCCGTCGACGAACCTGGTCCGGCTGCGGGACAACGGCTACCGCGTCACCGGCGTGTCCGACCTACGCACCGGCAAGCCGATGCGGTTCGCCCAGTCCGGCGGCTACCTGTCCATTCTGGACATCAGCGATTGGGACACCTACGACACGGTGTTCAAAGTGGACAGAGCCGGGCAGCAGTACTTCTACGACAAGAGCACGATCAAGGCGACCGCGTCGGCCAACGGGTCCCAAGCGGCGAACCTCGTCGACGGCAGCTACCTGAACTACTGGGACGCCGGCGGTCAGCTCCCGGTGTCCGTGACGCTGGACCTGGGCCGGAAGCGGTCGACGGCCTACCTCGCGGTGCACGAGCGCGAGTCTTCGCCGACGTACGCCCGGGAGTCCTTCGGCCGCGCCGAAGACTCCGCGCGGATCAAGGACTACCGCGTCCACGCCAGTGACGACGGGACGAACTGGCGCACGGTGCGCACCGGCGCCCTGCCCAGCACCCGCGGCGTCCAGTTCATCGACGTCGGCGAAGTGCACGCGCGGTACCTGAAGCTCGAGGTGCTGAACACGTGGTCGGGACCGCAGGCCAAGGCGTTCTACCGGCAGCTCGCGCTCGACGAGGTCGACGTCGCCTACGGCTACCCCGATCCGCGCGGTGAAGTGCCGCTGGAAGCGGAATCGTGGCGCAACGGCTTCGAGGGCAAGGCGACACCGGTGTGGTGCGAGGCCTGCTCGGGCACGACCGCGGTGACCGGTCTCGACCGCGGTGCCGTCGTCTTCCGCGACGTCCAGGCCACCGGGCCGTCCCGGCTGCAGCTGGACACGACGGGGCCGGGAACGCTGTCGGTGAGCGTCAACGGCGCCGCGCCGATCGCGGTCGCCGCACCGGGGGCGATCCCGGTGCCGCTGACCGCCGGGGCCAACACGATCAAGGTCTCCGGGACCACCGGCCTCGACCGGATCGCGGTGGCGCCCCTGCCGCCCGAGTCGTACACGCCCAAGACGACGTTGACCGTGCAACCCACCGGCGTGCAATGGCTTTCGCCCGGTCAGCAGGCGCTGCGGATCACCGCGTCGCTGCGGCTGGACGTCGACGACCCGATCGGCCAGGTGTCGCTCCAGCCGGTCGTCCCGGCGGGCTGGACCCTGCAGGGCGACGCCGCGACGGCGGCGAACCTGGGACTCGGCCAGGTCCTCAGTGGAGCGTGGACCGTGATCGCGCCGTCGGCCCAGGACGCGAGCATCCCGGTGACGGCGTCGTTCCGGACGCTCGGGCGCGCGAAGTCGGTGAGCAAGCCGGTGCAGGTCAAGCCGCGACCGGCGGACCGGGTGTTCGTGCGCGAGGCGGAGGACTCGGCCAACGACATCGGCGACGCCGGTGTCACCAGCTGCCCGGCGTGCTCGGGCGGGCAGAAGGTGCGCAACATCGGTCCCGGCGCCGCGGTGACGTTCCCCGGCGTGACGGTGCCCGCGGCCGGGCAGTACACGCTGTTCCTCGACTTCACCGTCAACGGCGACCGGTCGTACTCCGTGTCGGTCGACGGCGGCGCGCCGGTGGAGGTGAAGGTCAGTGGCGCCGGGAACAACACGCCGTACACCACTCCGGTCCCGGTGACGCTGACCGCGGGCGTCCATGCGATCCGGATCGGCAACGACCGCGCCGGGGCGCCGGACCTCGACCGGATTTCACTGGGTTAGCTCCCGCCGCACCCGGGCCGCGTCGATGTCGACGGCGCGGCCCGGGTCGCCGCCCCGCTCGCTCCACGCGACGGAGACCCACAGTTCGGCGTAGTCACCGCGGTCGACGCGGGGCAGCCGCCAGGTGAGCCGGCCGCCGGTCCGCTCGACGACGTCGCCGCCGACCAGCCGCGACCAGTACGGCGGCACGTGCTGCCCGGCCAGCGAGCAGCGCCGCAGGACGTCGGCCCCCGGCCCGCCGACGCTCACCGCGGTGTCGGCGGTCTCGGCCGTGAAGGCGCTTTCCCAGATGCGCTCCTCCTCCGGCGCGCCGGCCAGCTCGGCCCGGACGACGAACCCGCCGACGTCCTCGCGCGCCAGCACCCGGAAGATGGCGGTCTCGCGGGTGACGCCGGGCAGCCCGGTCGCGGTGGTCCCGCACAGCACGTCGAGCCGCACGGAGTCGTGCCGCCACCGGCACAGCCGCGCGCCGGACTCGAGGCCCCAGGTCAGCTCGGGTCTCGCGGGCACGTTCCATTCGCCGACGCGGACGGCGAAGCGCACCTCGCCGAGCGGGGTGCCGACGTCGAGCGCCCGCGGAACCGTCCGCGACAGGACTTCGGTGTCCAGCATGCAGACATCCTGGCCCCACCGCGGGAGGCAGCGGAAACGCACCGCGCGAACGTCACCCGACCGGGGACCCGGCCGGAGCTTTCGCGTGAAAGCTCCGGCCGGAGAACGTGAAAGTGCCGGTCCGGGTCAGAACGCCGACGTGCCGTTCGGCGTGCCCAGCCCGGTCGGGCCGTCGTACCCGGGACCCGCGGTGCAGAGGTACGTGCCGCCGCAGCTGCCGTTGGACCCCGACGTCACGTCGTTGAGGCCGCTGGTGTGCGCGTACGGGTACGAGCCCGACGTCACCGAGTTGCCCGCCAGTGCGTACACGCTCGCGATGACCGGCGACGACAGGCTCGTGCCGCCGACCTGGACCCAGCCGTCCGCGCCCTGGGCGAGGCCCAGCGACAGCAGGAAGTCGCACCAGGACGACGTGCCGCAGCTGTTGTACGTGTCGTACACCCCGAGGCCGGTGGCCGGGTCCGCGACCGCCGAGACGTCCGCGACCGTCCTCTTCGCACACCCGGTGTCGTGCTGCCAGGCCGGCTTCGGCTCCACTGTGGAGCACCCGCTGCCGCTGCCGCTCCACGTCGTTTCGGTCCAGCCGCGCGTGGTGGTCGCCGCCTTCTTCAGCGTCGTGCCGCCCACCGCCGTCACGTACTGCGAGGACGCCGGCCAGCTGACGCCGTAGCCCGAGTCGCCCGAGGACGCCGTGACCGCGATGCCCGGGTGGTTGAGGTGCGCGTCCGCGGCGAGGATCGTCGAGTCTTCGGCGCCGCCGTAGCTGTTCGAGATCGCCACCACGCCCGGGGTCGCCGCGGCCGTGTCGACCGCCGTCATCAGCGGGTCGGTGTCCGGGGTGCTGGCTTCCACCAGCAGGATGTGGCAGTCCGGACAGGTCGCCGAGACCGCGTCGAGGTCGAGGCTGATCTCCTCGGCCCAGCCGTAGTCCGGCGCGGGCAGCGGGCTCGTCGCGCCGTTCTGGTTGACCTTCTTGAAGCAGCCGTTGGCGGTCGTGCACGGCGAAAGCCCGCGCGCGGACCGGAACTTGGCCAGGTCGGCCTCGGCGGTCGGCGCGTCCTGAGCGTCCACAATGGCCACCGTGCGGCCGTTCGCGTGCAGGCCGCCGAGGTTGTAGGCGGCCTGGATCTCGGCCGGGCCGTAGCCGACCGGGGTGGCGACGACCAGCGGGCCGTTGCCGTTCGGCGACCGGACCGCCTTGCCGAAGCAGTGCAGCTTTCCGGAGGTGGCGCAGCCGAAGTTCACGACACCGCCGCTCTGCAGGGGCGCGGCTTCGGCGGTCGTGGTCGTGGCCACCGTCAGCGGGGCCGCGATCAGGGAGAGGACGACGAGGGACCGGGACAACCGTGGAGACGCCATGGCCTGCTCCTCGGTAGGGGACGAGGGTGGCAGCGGATCGTCGCATGTCACACCATCGAGGTCACCCGACAGAAGAAGGTTTCTCGGTTCAGTCATTCGCCCAGCGTGGTGGCAATGCGACGAAGAGTGACGAATCACTTCACCCGTTCGCGTATTGGTCCAGACAAGTGTTACCGAACCGTGACCGAAGCACCGCTGACTGGGAGCTACTTTGTTGCGACTGGCAACAAATACCTCGTGGATCCCCAACGGCGGAGGTGTCACGGCGTGAACCGGACCTTGGACAAGTTACGACGACGCGGCCCGGTGCTCGCGCTCGTCGCCTCGGCACTGCTGGTGGCGGCCGGGCTGAGCGCCCCGGCGGCGCTCGCCGCGGACGACTACACCCAGAGCGTCACGCAGCTCAGCTCGACGCAAGTGCAGCTCAACTTCACCCCGACGACCCCGGCGCTGTACGTGGACGTCCACTACACCGGCGTTCCCGGCCTCGGCCAGCAGAACGTCCGGATGACCAACGGCGCCGGCAACTGGCAAACCACGGTGGGCGGCCTGAGCAGCGGAAACGTCCTCGACTACTGGTTCACCTACGAGAAGAGCGGCCCGCAGTACGACACGCCGCACTTCAGCTACACCGTCGGCGGCGGGGGCACGACGACGGTCGCCGCGCCGACGTTCAGCCCGCCCGGCGGCACCTACTCGAGCGCCCAGACGGTGACGATCAGCAGCGCCACCTCCGGCGCGACCATCCGGTACACGGTGGACGGCTCGACCCCGACGGCGTCTTCGACCGTCTACAGCGGACCGATCAGCGTCCCGAACTCCCGCACGGTCAACGCGATCGCGCTCAAGTCCGGTTCGACGACGTCCCCGGTGTCGAGCGCGACCTACACGATCGGCACCCAGGCGGGCTGCCCGACGCAGTCCGACACCCCGGACTTCGGGCCGAACGTGCGGATCTTCGACCCGAGCATGTCGGCGGCGACGATCCAGGCCCAGCTCGACACGGACTTCAACAACCAGAAGGACACGCTCACCGCGCAGTTCGCCGAGCGCCGCGTCGCCCACCTGTTCAAGCCGGGCACTTACAACAACGTGCACGACAACGTGGGCTTCTACACCTCGGTGGCCGGCCTCGGCCAGAACCCGGGCGACGTCCTGATCAACGGGGACGTCACCGTCGACGCCTTCAACGCCTCCGACAACGGCGTGGCGCTGCAGAACTTCTGGCGCTCGGCGGAGAACCTGGCGGTCAACCCGTCCGGCGGCAACGAGCGCTGGGCGGTGGCGCAGGCCGCGCCGTTCCGCCGGATGGACGTCCGCGGCGGGCTGCAGCTGTACCCGGCGAGCTACGGCTACGCCAGCGGCGGCTACATCGCCGACACGAAGGTGGCCGGCCAGGCCGCGTCGGTGTCGCAGCAGCAGTGGTACACCCGCGACTCGGCGCTGGGCAGCTGGAACGGCGGCGTGTGGAACATGGTCTTCTCCGGCACCAGCGGCGCGCCGGCGACCACGTTCCCGAACCCGCCGGAGACCACGCTGGCCACGACGCCGGTCTCGCGGGACGTGCCGTACCTCTACGTCGACGGCACCGGCAAGTACCGCGTGTTCCTGCCTTCGCTGCGCACGAACGCGTCCGGTCCGAGCTGGGCGAACGGCAGCACGCCGGGTTCGTCGGTCCCGATGAGCCAGTTCTACGTCGTGAAGTCCGGTGACACGGCCGCGTCGATCAACAACGCGCTCGCCGCCGGCTGCAACCTGTTCTTCACGCCGGGCATCTACCACCTGAACCAGACGCTCAACGTGACCCGCGCGAACACGACCGTCCTCGGCATCGGCTACCCGACGCTGGTGCCCGACAACGGCGTCAACGCGATGCAGGTGTCCGATGTGGACGGCGTCCGGCTCAAGGGGCTGCTGTTCGACGCGGGCACGACGAACTCGCAGGCCCTGCTCACCGTCGGGCAGTCCGGCTCGTCGGCGTCGCACGCTTCGAACCCGGCGACCGTCCAGGACGTGTTCTTCCGGATCGGCGGCGAGATCGCGGGCAAGGCGACCAACAGCCTGGTCGTCAACAGCGCGAACACGATCATCGACCACATCTGGGCGTGGCGGGCCGACCACGGCAACGCGGGCACGGTCGGCTGGACGACGAACACCGCGGACACCGGGCTCGTGGTGAACGGCGCGAACGTGCTGGCCACCGGCCTGTTCGTCGAGCACTACCAGAAGTACCAGGTGATCTGGAACGGCCAGGGCGGGAAGACGATCTTCTTCCAGAACGAGATGCCCTACGACGTGCCGAACCAGGCGTCGTGGAACGCGCCGTCCGGAGTCGCCGGGTACGCCGCGTACAAGGTCGCGTCGAACGTGACGTCCCACGAGGCCTGGGGTCTCGGGAGTTACTGCTTCTTCGACACGAACCCGGCGGTGTCCAGCTACCACGCGTTCGAGGTGCCGAACACCAGCGGCGTCAAGTTCCACAGCCTGCTGACGGTGTCGCTCAACTACCGCGGCACGATCACGCACGTCATCAACGACACCGGCGGCGTGACGCCTTCGGGCACGGTGCCGGTCAACGTGGTCAGCTACCCCTAAGCGGTCCGCCGCCGCGGTGTCAGGCGATGTGCCACACCGCGGCGGCGCCGTCGAGCACGTCCCGGTCGAGCCCGAAGTAGCCCCGCTCCGGTTTGGTGTCGGTGCGCTTCCGGCCGGCCGGGACCTCGGCCAGCCGCCAGGTCTTCGTGCCCTGCTGCAGCCGGCCTTCGTAGGTGTCCGGCGCGGGTTCGCCGAGGCCGAGGGCCGCGCTGTGGCCGAGGCTGCCGGCGACGAACGCGTACCGGTCGCCGAGCAGTGCCCCGACGATCGCGCCGGCGCCGGCGCCCGAACGCTGCAGGTGGCCGTTGTGGGCGAACACCAGCGTCGGGCCGCGGCCGGCCTCGACCGCCCGGATGTCCAGCAGGTTCTCGGCCATGAGCACCGCGCGCAGGCCCGCGAGGCGCGCGATCCGCGTATCACGGTCGCCGGGACGGGCCGACGCCGCGTGGTAGCGCAGCAAGCCGCGTCCCGCGATGGCGTGCACCTCGGCCCGCCGCCAGGCGGCGTCCGGCCGCGGTGCCCGGGCGCGGAGGGCGACGAGCAGGTCGTCGGCGAGCACCCGCAGCTCGCGGGCCTCGGGCGACGCGCCCGGCGACGCCGCCGGGTCCAGGATCGCTTCGGACCGGCTCCACCGCTCGTCGTCGCCGGCCAAAGCCGCGATGTCGACGTCGAGGCCGAGGTAGTCGCGGGCGTGTTCGAGGTAGGTGCGCGGGCTGGGGGCGCTGAACATCTCCATCGGTGCGTCGAAGCCGTGCCAGGTCAGCGGTTCACCGGCGGTCTCGTTGTACTCGCGCAGCCACTGCAGCAGTTCCCGGTTGGCGGGCACCTCGCCCAGGTCGTGCGAGAAGCCGCCGTCGAGCGCGGCCACCCGGTCGGTTTCCAGGGCGATCGAGCGGAAACCGTGCGCGGCGAGCCGGGCGAACAGGTCGTTGCGCAGGCGCGCGAAGGCCGGTTCGAAGTGGGTCGGCTCGCCCAGCGCGAGCAGTTCGGCGGTGAAGTCGGCGATGTCCATGTGGTTGAATCGTATCCTTGAACTCTCGATTGAGACCTGCCGATCTCGCGCGCGAACACGGCCTCTCCACGCAGGCGGTCCGGAACTACGAGCGCGACGGCTTCCTGCCGCCCGCTGCGCGGACGCCGAGCGGCTACCGGGTCTACACCGCGGTCCACGCGGAGGCGCTTCGCGCGTTCCTTGCCCTGGTCAGGGCGTACGGCCACGCGACGGCGGGCGGCATCATGCACGCCGTCAACACCGGCGACGTCGAGCGGGCACTGACGCTCGTCGACCGCGGGCACGAGCAGTTGCTCCGGGACCGCGAAACCCTCAACACGGTCCGCGCGGCCACCGGTGCCCTGCCGGTCCGGGCGGTCCCGGAACCGGCCGGGGCCGCGCGGACCGTCGGCGAGCTCGCGCACCGCCTCGGCGTCACCGCGGCGACGATCCGCGCGTGGGAACGCGCGGGCATCCTGGTCCCCGAGCGCGACCGGGCCACCGGCTACCGGGGGTTCCGCGCGGCCGACGTCCGCGACGCCGAGCTGGCCCACCTCCTGCGCCGCGGCGGCTACCCGCTCACCCGCATCGCCACCGTGGTCGCCCAGGTCCGCACCGCGGGCGGCACGGAACCGCTCGTCCAGGCGCTCGAAACGTGGCAGGACCGGCTGACCGGCCGCGGTCTGGCCATGCTGGCCGCCGCCGCCCGGCTCAGCACGTACCTGGCGTCACGGGCGTGAGCCCTGGTGCAGGCGGTCGTACTCGTGCGCGGCCGAGCGCTGCGTGCGCACCGGCAGCACGTCCTCCCCGTCCTCGTCGTCGACCTCGTTGAGCCCGAGCTGCACGGCGAGCCGGATCTGCTCGCGGTTGTCGCGGACCACGGCGGAGAAGAAGTCGTCGATCCGCGGGTCGAGGAGGACCTCGAGCAGCACGCGGAAGGAGGTGTCGACGCAGGCCCGCACGATCTCGTCGTGGAACGGCAGCCGCTTGAGCTTCCCGAGCTGCGGGTCCGCGGCGATCTTCTCGGCGATGATCGACCGCAGCTCGTCCTTGTGGGCGCCCAGCGACTTGGCCAGGTTCTCCGGGTAGTTGCCGGTTTCCAGCACCTTGACGACCTCGTCGAGCACCGCGATCGTCACCGGTTTCTTGATCGCCTTCACGATCGGCTCGGACAGCTTGTCCACGAGCCGGTAGGTGAACTGCTCGCCGACGGCCCGGTCCGCCGCCCGCCCGATGCGGACCAGCAGCAGCACGACGCTGACGAACCTGTGCGCGGCCATCGCGGGGTGCGCGACCGGGATCATAGCGAACAGCTCGTACCAGTTGCGCACCAGGAACTTCTTTTCCCACCGCCGTTTCCGCCAGCGCCACAGGAACTCGAGGAAGAAGACCGCGCAGATCCCGCAGTCGACGTAGAAGATCACCAGGCCGGTGTCCCGGGCCGGCGGGCTCAGGACCATGAACCCCAGCAACCCGACGGAACCGGCGGCGAGCAGGAGCATGATCCAGTCGTCGGCGCGCACGTTCCCGGGCAGGATGCCGCTGTTGAGCTCGGGTTCACGAGTGACCATGCCCGATGATGGCACGGGCGCCGCTGATCAGCCGGGTCGGACGGCACGTCCGGGTGTCCGGTTTTTGTCCGCTTTTCGTCGTGTTGCGGGCTCTTCCGATAGGGCATCGTGGACAGTGGCGGTCACGGCGAGGAGGAGCATGGAGCGCACACCGCACAGCCGGCCCGCTCCGGCTCCCGGGGATGCGGCGGCTGGCGGCTCAAGGAGCAACGGGCTGCCAGCCCACGCCGTAGGACCGCGCGGGCCGCAGGTCGTGGAACCCCGTGCGCACCTCACCCGCGTTGTCCAGGAACAACGGCTTGCGCGCGGTCAGCGGATCCTGCGCGTCCTTGGAAAACTCCCCGTCGATCCGCCACACCCGCACCGGCGGCTTCGCCCGATCGAACCGGACGTTCAGGTCGAAACTCTCACACGGGAACTCCGGCGTGCAGCAGTAGAACGGCGACGGCAGCTCCGCCACCCGGATCCGGAAGAAGAACTCGTGCTCGTCCCCCGCGTCCAACGGCTGCGGCGGCCGCAACGTGAACGCCACCCGCGACGAACTCACCATCCGCACCGAATGCACCTCACCCCCCGCGACCACGTCGATCCCCAGCCCCGACAGCTCCGGCTGCCCCGCCGTGCTCGCCGTGCTCGCCGGACGAGCCAGCGAAATCGCGTGCTCCACCTCGGCCAGCCCCGCCACGTGACTGACCACCCGGCGCGTCTCGAACACCTCCGCCTCCGCCACCCCGGTCAACGTCAGCCGCACCGCCAGCTTCGACGTGTGCCACGGACCGTCCTGGCTGACGCCCGAGAAACCCCCGTACGGCGCCGGCGCCCCGTACGCAGCCTCGGCCAGCAGGTAGATCACGTCATCGGCACGCCGCTGCATCGTCCGCACGTTCCGGTCGGCCCCCGACCCCAGCAACTCCAACCGCTGCGTGTAGCGCTCGCTCGCGCCGGTACCGAAACCCAGCACGATCCGCGCCGTCGACCGCTGCGAATCGGGCAGCACCTCGATCAGCCGGCGAAGCGTTTCCACCACCTTGGCGCGCACCGTTCCCGGGTTGTCGTCCTCACCGACACCGCACACTTCGCGCAACCGTTCGCCGACGAGCGCAGGCAGGGTCTTCGCTTGGATGCCCAGGCCTCTGCGAAGCAGTTTCAGCTCCGCTGACAGAGCGTTGATCTTCGCTTCGGCCGCCTCCTGAGCCAAGCCGCACCTCCGTCTTGGTCGTTGCGGGGGAGTCTACCCACCTTCGCCGTCCGCCACGACGGTGTCACGTGTTTCCGGCCGTTTCCGGATCCGGGAAACAGTGCAGGTCCGCGGTTTCCTTTAGTAGGCAACGGGAAACGCCTGTCGCCGGGCAATTCGCCGGGTCAAGCTTGTGTCGTCGAAATCCTTCGGCAACCAAGGAAGCCGCCGCACCAAAAGCGCGGCGACGGCGATCCGGAAAGGGGAACGCGATGCACACGCACCTCGTCATCGTGCTCGGCCAGCTGGTCTCCCTCCTGGGCTGACCAGTGAGTCGCCGGCGGGCCCGGGCCGCCGGCAGACCTTCCCCCCGTTCGCCGATTACAGGATGATCGACCCATGCCCGACTTTGGAGCCGAATTGAAGCGTCGACGGTTGTCGGTCGGTATGTCACTGACCGGACTCGCGGCGTCCGTGCATTTCACCAAGGGCTACCTCAGCAAGGTGGAGAACGGCAAGGTCCGCGTGAACCGGGACCTCGCCAAGGCCTGCGACCAGGCACTGGGCGCCGGCGGAGAACTGCTCGCCCTGGTCGCGGAAACCACATTCACCGGCCGCCGCAGCGCGGGCGGGATCGTCGGGCTGCCGGACAGCAGCCGGTACTTCGTCGGCCGCGACACCGAACTCGAAGCGCTTTCCACGCTGCTGCGGGGGCGGGACGACGGCCGGGTCGGGGTCGTGCACGGGATGGCAGGCGCCGGCAAGACGGCACTCGCCGTCGCCGCCGCCCGCCGGGTCGCGGACTCCTTCCCGGACGGCTGCCTGTTCTTCGACCTCCGCGGCCACACGCCGGGGGCCGTCGAACTCTCGCCCGGCGAAGCCCTGCACCGGCTGCTGCGGCTGCTGGACGTGCCGGCCGACCAGCTCCCGGCCGACGAGGACGGCCTGGCCAACCTGGTCCGCGACCAGCTGCGCGGGCGGCGGATGGTCCTCGTGCTCGACAACGTCCGCTCCGCCGAACAGATCCGCGGCATCGTCGACGGCGAGACGCCGTCCCGGATCCTGGTGACCAGCCGGGGCCGGCTGCCCGCGCTCGACGACGCCTGGCACTTCCCGGTCGGGGTGCTGCCGCTGGCGGACGCCGTGCGGCTGCTGCGGTCCATCGCGGGCGACCGCGCCCCCGAAGACGAAGCGGTGGCCACCGAGCTCGTCCGGCACTGCGGGCAGCTGCCGCTGGCCGTGCGCATCGTGGCCGCCCGGCTCATCGCCGGCGGCTGGACGGCGGCGAGACTGCGTGACCGGCTGGCCGACGAGACCACCCGCCTCGGCGCGCTGGAGGACGGCGAGCGGAGCGTCGCGACCGCGTTCGCCGTCTCCTACGACGCCCTGCCCGGCGACCAGCGGCGGCTGCTGGGGCTGCTCGCCCTGCACCCCGCGGCCGCCGCGGAAGCCGGCGCGGTCGAGGCGCTCGCCGGTCTCGAGGCGGGTGAGGTGGACCGGCTGGTGGACCGGCTGCACGACGCCCACCTGGTCGTCCGCGACGACCGCGGGTACGTCGAACTCCACGACCTGATGCGGACCTTCGCGGCGAGGCACGCGCTGCCCCAGGTGGCGGCGGGCGAGCGCGACGTCGCCGTGCGGCGGCTGGTCGAGCACCTCGTCGCGCTGACGGTGGCGGCGGACGAACTCGCCGAGCCCTACCGCTTCCGCCCGGCGACCGGCCTGACGGCGCCGTCGGACGTGCCCTTCTCGGACGCCGACGGCGCGCTCACCTGGCTGAGCGCGCAGTGGCCGGCGCTCGCCGACATCGTCGCGACCGCGGCCCGGCACCGGCTGCACGACCGTTGCTGGCAGCTCGCGTTCGTACTCCGCGCGTTCTTCTTCCGCGAGAAGCTGTTCGAGCCCTGGATCCGCACGCACGAATGCGCGCTGGAGGCGGCGCGGGCGGCCGGCGACCCGAGCGCGACCGGCATGATCCTCAACAACCTGGGCATGGCGCACCTCGAGGCGGGCCGCGCGGACGACGCGGTCAGCCTCCACCGGCAGGCCCAGGAGCAGTTCGCGCTGGCCCGCGACGACCGCGGCACGATCGACGCGCTGTCCAGCCTGGCGTGGGCCCGCCTGTACCGCGGCGAAGCCGAGCCGGCCCTGGCGGACCTGACGACGGTGCTGGCGGTCTACCGCCGGACCGGCCGCACCCGCAACGTGGTGATCGCCCTGCGCGGGATCGCGCTCGCTTCGGTGGCACTGGACCGCTTCCCCGAGGCACTGGCCGCGGCGGAAGAGGCGGCGGCGCTCGCCCAGCTACCGGTGGACCGGGCGATGTCGGCCAACTGCCAGGCGTGGGTGCACTTCCGCGCCGGCCGCTGGGAGGAGGCGGAAAGCGGCTACCACCGAGCGGCCGAGGTAGCCGACGACGCGGGCAGCGAGTACGAGCGAGCCCGCGCACTGACCGGCTTGGGCAACACGGCCGCGGGCCGGGGCGACCGAGCAACGGCGTCCCGCTGGTGGGCGGAGGCCGCCGAGTACCGGGTCACGCTCAACCCGGCGGTGCTCGGCGAGGCCGAATACCGGAACCGGCCGGCCTTCGCGGAGTGACCGGCCTGGCCGCAGCGAGCGCAATCGCGAAGCAACCGGCGAGCGCAATTCGCGGATCGTCCGGCAGGTGACCTCGGGCGACCGGATCTGACGGCCCCGCCGCCCCGCTCGGCGACGAGCCCTCTGGAGCGCCAAGCCCGGCGCGTGATCCCTTGGCGGCCGGATTGGCGCCCCTCACCCACCTCCGCGGCAACCCCTCCGGAGCACAAGCCCGGCGGGTGATCCCTTGGCGAACGGTTTTGTCGGACCCCGTCGCTAGGCTGCGCGACATGACCTCTGGGGGCGTCGAGTTCGGCGAAATCGCGAGAGCCATGGCGGAAGCGCTGCGCGCCGGCGCTGGAGGCGCGTCGTCCGCCACTCTGCAGCTGCAGCACACCGGCGGTGCCGTGTCGTGCCAGGCCTGGGGTGACGCGGGCAAGCGCCTGTCCGTGAAGCGCCGGCGTCGCTGGAGGTGCGGCTGGACGCCGGTGGCCACTACACGTTCACCGCGCGGCCGGACATCGCGGCGGTGTCCCCCGGCCGGCTGGCCCGCCGAACGCGGCCGGCCCGGCCAGGTCTTCGAGTACGGCCGGGACAACTACGGTCCCGTGCGGTACGTGTCGGCGTCCGTCACCGCCATGCTCACCGAGGTCGTCGAGGCGCTCCGAGCCGACAAGTACGAAAACGGGCGAGGAGCGTCCGTGGACACGGAAACCGGCCTCCGCGACGACCCGGCGCGGTCGTACGACGAGGTCATCTCGGACGTGGCCGGCCCGGACCTGCCGGCGGCGGTGGCCGCGCTGCCCGGGCGGGAGCTGGTCCAGGAGCTCTACCTCAACGATCCCGGCGACGTCGACCTGGCGGCGCTCGAGCCCCTGGAGTCGCTGCGCTTGCTGCACGTCAACCGCGCCGGCGCGGTGACACCGGCGATCGGCGAGCTCCCGGCCCTGGAGTCGGTGCAGATCACCGCGAACCGGGTCGAGCTCGCCGCGGCCGCCGGCCATCCGGGGCTTTGGGCGCTCGCGCTCGAGGGCGTCGAAGGCCCGCTCGACCTCTCGGTGCTGTCCACGCTGCCGCGCCTGGCCCGGCTGAACCTCACCGGCTCGGCGGTCTCGGACTGGGGGCCGGTCTGCGCGCTGCCGGGCCTGCGGGTACTGGAGGTTGACGCGGACCAGGCGCGCGAACTGGTCGCCTCCGGCCACCCGCTGCCCCGGCTCGCGGCCTTGTTCGTGGCGGGCCGGACCACGCTGCGGGACACGAGCGAGCTCCTCACCGCCTTCGGCCGCAGCAACCCCCAAGGGACGGTGACCGAGTTCTCGGGCGTCCTGAACCCGCCGTCATGATCACCCACTGAGCCCTGAGGCACGGGCCGCCGCCCGTGTCGTTGCCCCGGTGTTTCCTGAGGCAGAGCCGTTTTCGGCAACGGGAAACGCCTTGTCGCACCCTGTTCCGGGGCGCACCATCAATGCAGACCGAATTTCGCGCCAGACCGCGGAATCAATCGAACCCCGTCAACCGGGGAAATCGCGAGGAGCCTGCCATGATGGTCGTCTGTTCCGTTTCCGCCCTCATCCGCACGGCCCTGTTCATCGTCGCGCTGGCGCTGGTGGCCGGGCTGGCGCTGGCCGGCCCCGCCGCACCGGCGACGACGCCCGGCTCCGGCGCGGCCGTCCCGACCGCCACCGCGGCCGCCGAACCCGTCACGCACTGAATTTCGCGGGTGAGTGCACCAGCGCAGTGCAGACGAGGCTCGCGGCCGCGGCGGGTCAGGGCGCTTCCGCCGCCAGGTGCTCGATCAGCCTGGCCGGCCGGTCGGCGTACTGAGTCCTCCGAGTGGCGATCAGCCTTCGAGCACCTCCCGCAGCTTCTCGGCGAACGCCTCGGGCTGCCCGGCGTAGCCGAACTCGCCGCCCAGGAAACCGCCGTGGTGGCTGGGGAACACGGTGGCCTCCTGCCCGAGCAGCGCCGCCGCCCCGACCGCGGCACGCCCGGTGAAGACCTCCCGGGACTCTTCGCCGACGGCGATGACGATGCGCGTCGACGCCGCGGCCAGCGCTTCGACGTCGAGGCGATAGGTGGTCACCGCGAGGGAGCGGTCGGTGAGCAACGGGTCGTCACGGCGGCCGTCGTCGTCGGTCGGCAGGCCGAACTGGGCCGGGTCCGCGGGCGGGAGCGCGAAGTAGGCGTCGGTGAACTCACCCGCCCACGACGTCATCGCGAAGAACGCCGCCATCCCGGCGCCGAACCCCTTGGCCTGGTAGGCGTCCCGCATGGCTTGCGCGGCCCGTTCGGCCGCGGCGGCGTCCGGCAGCGCCCGGATGAGCGGCGGCTCGTGCGCGACCAGCGTGCGGACGTCCCCCGGGTGGGCGGTGACGAGCGCGAGCGCGGCGACCGCACCACCGCTGCTCCCGAACACCTCGACGGCACCGGCCCCCAGCGCCTGGACCACGGCGTGGATGTCCTCCGCCTGGACCGCGGGCACGTGGTCTTCACGGCCGTCCTTGCGGACGCTGCGCCCGAGCCCGCGCGGGTCGTAGGTGACGACCGTGCGGTCGCCGAAGTGCGACGCCAGCGAACCGAACCCCTCGGCGGTCATCGGCTGCCCGATCATGAGCAGCGGTGGCCGCGGGCTCTCGGCGGGCGCGGGGCCGTGGACGTCGTAGACGATGTCGGCTTCCGGGGTTTCCAAAGTGTGCGTGGTGGTCATGGCTTCCTCCCCTGGTTCAGGTGCTGGCGAGGACGTTAGCCGGGGGTACCGACAATTCCGGTCGCGCGCCGTGGTGCCGATCCACGTAGGCGGGGCTTATGAGGCCCCGCTGGCTGCCGAGCCGCGCGCGTGAGTGGCCGACCGGACTCGCACCGGCTTCGCCCGGGGCCACAGCCCGGGGCCTCGTCTCCTTCGGCATCGGCCACGGTGGAAGACGTGGGTGTCGAACCCACCGGGGCAATGGTCACCCGCGCTCCGGCGCGTCTCCCGTGTTGCGTAGCGCGTCCGGGAGTCGAACCCGGGTCTCCCGGGTGAGAACCGGGGATCCGTACCGCTGGACCAACGCGCCGAGCGCGCTCGCGTCGCCCGCACTGTTGCGGCCGAGACGAGCGCAGGAAAAAGGGCACCGGCGGAAGGAGTGGAACCCTCGGGCCGCGGTTTTGGAAACCGCGCCGCTTCCGAAGCACGCCGATAGAATCGCAAAAAGAGAAAGCCGCCCGAGTCGGTTCTCCGACGGGCGGCTCCCGGGCCATGACGAGAATCGCGTCAGGTCCGAGAGCCCGGGAAGTGGTGCCGGTGCACCATCGCCACACGTACGGCGACGACCGGGGCGGCGGCGTTCTGCCACGCCTCTCGCGTCCGCATGTGCGTCATGGTCACTCCCGAGGTTTGTTCGTGTGGAACCATCTTCACGCAGGGAACGCAGCGGGTCAACGCATTTACCGGAAGGTCTGGCGCCGACCCCTTCGCAGAACACGTGCCGGTACCGGCACTGAACTTGGTGAGGCATCCGGCGGAAATTTCCCGCCTTCGGTAACAGCCGCCATCGACGCAGCGAATCGACAGGTAGGCGACCAGCGGAGCACATCGAATGAACGAGACCGACGAGCACAGCGGGCAGCCGGAAGAGAGACGCCCATCCCCAGCCGGGCGCAGACTCCTCGTGCCGGCCGCCGCTGTTGCCGGTCTCGCCGTCGTTGTGGCCGTTGTACTCGTCCAGTCGCGGTTCGGACAGTCGTCGTCAGCGCCCTCGTCCGCTCCCAGGACAAGCGCCACCCGGCCACCCGCGAACACGACCTCCACCAGCGGGCCGACGCCTTCGGGGCTCGAGCCGTCGACACCGGCGCCGGACAACATAGCGGTCCTGAACGATTTCGCGGCCGCGTGCGACAAGGGCGTCAACGATTGGCGAGCCGCACAGGTGGATTACGCCGGAACCCTCGACCTGGTCAAGGACGTTCCCGGTGTCTACGTCGCCGCAATCGACGTGAACAACCTTCCCCTGCCGCCGGACAAGGTCATTCCGGGAAGCGACCCGCGGACGGCGCCGATCGGCGTGCAGTGCGTCATCAGCGCCCGGGTCATCGGCGACGAGTCGATGACCGTGAGCCCCCTTGAATGGGCACCCAGGGCTTTCAACCCGGCCGGCGTGATGAACTGGTCATGGCAGGTGACAGCCCGCGCGCCGGGAAGCCGGCGACTCCAGCTCCAGCTCCAGCCGGCAGTGGCGACCGACGGCGCAGCTCCCAGGATCATCATCGGCGGCGCCCCCCTTCAGACGTTGACGTACGTGACCCAGGTCGTGGTCGCCGAACCCCCGCCGCCGGAACGCGGTTTCGGTGAAGTGATCTCGGACAACTGGGCGGCCTTCTCGGCCGCGGTCGCGGCCATCGGCGCCGCGGTGCTGTCGCTCGTCAGGTGGGGCGGCCGGCTGGGAACCGAACTCCGGCGCTTGTCAACGGCGTGGGGGCGTCGGAAGCCCGCCAAGACAGGGACGATCGCGCCGAAAGCGTCGAAGAAAAAGAGCGCCAAGAAGAAGGACTGAAGGCGGTGTCGCGCGATGAGGACACCTTCGGAGCCGGCAAGGGGGCTCGAACCCCTGACCTTCTGTTTACAAGACAGATGCTCTACCAGCTGAGCTATACCGGCCTGGCACCGAGGCGCCGGACACAGTGTACCGAGCCACCCGGCGTGATCCCTCCGGGAGGCAGCACCCGCAGGTCCAGGCCACTATGGAGCGACGTGGCGGACGCCACTCCATGATCCGTGCAACGGTCGGTGGGTGGCCGTCGATGGTCCGGGGGAACGAGCGAGGAGGTGGACGGATCATGAAGATCAACGAGCGCACCAACGGGGGCCGGGCGACCAGATGGCCCGTCCTCGAACCCCCCGCTCAACGCCCGCGGGCCCACCGCCCGAACCTCCTCAAAGTAAGGCCGTGGCACGTTCTCGAGGCGCCGACCGGGGAGTTCCCCGCCGTCGACGCCGCCGAGGCGATGGGGCCGCAGCTGCCCGATGAGGCCACCGTCAACTTCGTGCTCGACCTGAGCCTGCGCATCGGCGAGGTCCAGATGGCCAGCGGCGCCGGCGCGTCGGACGTCACCGCGACCATCATCGCCATCGCCGGGGCGCTCGGGCTGCCGCACTGCGAGGTCGACGTCATCTTCACGTCGATCACCGTGACCTGCCACCGCGGCACCGACCTGACGCCGATCACCGCGCTGCGGGTCGTGCGGAGCCGGAGCCTCGACTACACGCGGCTGACCGAGACCGAGAAGCTCGTCCGCAAGATCGTCCGGGGGCACGTCGGGGCCGAGCAGGCGCAGACCGAGCTGGAGCGGATCACCTCCGCGCCGCACCCGTACCCGCGCTGGGTCGCGACGCTGTCCTGGGGCGGGGTCGCCGCCTTCGTCACCATCCTGCTCGGCGGCGGCTTCGACATCGCGCTCGTCGCGTTCGTCATCAGCGGTGTCATCGACCGGGTCGGCCGGGTCGTGAACCGGTACGGGCTGCCGTTCTTCTTCCAGCAGGTGATCGGCGGCCTGATCGCCACCCTCTCGGCGATGGCCATCGTCAGCAGCAACATCCTGACCACCGACAAGCCGACGCTGGTCGTCGCGGCCGCGGTCACCGTGCTGCTGTCCGGGCTGTCCACCGTCTCGGCCGTGCAGGACGCCATCACCGGCTACAACGTCACCGCCGCCGGCCGCACCATGGAGACCGCGCTGATGTCGGCGGGGCTGATCGCCGGGGTGGTGCTCGCCCTGCGGATCGCCGTCATGCTCGGCCTGCCGCGCACCCCGCTGCCGGAGGTGACCGGGTCGACGCCGCAGCAGCTGCCGCTCGTCGTCCTCGGCGGGGCCGGCGCCGCCGCGTGCTTCGCGCTCGCGAGCTACTCCAAGGTGCGGGCCATGCTGGTCGCCGCGGCCGCGGGCGGCATCGGCGCCGCCGTCTACGGGTCCCTGACGCTGGCCAGGCTGGACGGCGTCAGCTCGTCCGCGGTGGCCGCCACGCTGGTCGGGTTCTGCGGTGGCGTGCTCGCGCGGCGGCTCGGCGTTACTCCACTGGTCGTAGCCGTGTCCGGGATCACTCCGCTGCTTCCCGGCCTGTCGACCTACCGTGGTCTGTACCAGATCGGGGTCGAGCCGAGCGGCAACATCTCGACGCTCATGACGGCCGTCGCAATCGGGCTTGCGCTGGCTGCGGGCGTGGTACTCGGGGAATGGCTGGCCCAGCCGGTGCGCACCGGACTGGGCCGGCTCGAGCGGCGGTTCGCCGGACCGCGCATGGCTGGTCCGCTCGAACCGACCGAACGGAGCTTGGAGTAATACCGCGGTCACCGAATGTTCATCGCTCACGCGATAGGGTTTCACTCTGGGGCCGCGACCCAGAACGCGAGGAGCAGGCGACGTGAGTGACCAGAAGGAGAACTCGAACCAGGCCGATTTCGTCGTCGTGGCGAACCGGCTACCGGTGGACCTCGAGCGCACGGCCGAAGGCGAGCGCCGGTGGACGGCCAGCCCGGGTGGCCTGGTTTCGGCACTGGAGCCGTTCCTGCGGTCGAGGAAGGGCGCCTGGGTGGGCTGGCCGGGCATCCCGGACGTCGACGTCGAGGAATTCGACGACGACGGTCTCGTGCTGCACCCGGTGTCGTTGAGCGCCGACGAAGTCCGCGACTACTACGAAGGTTTCTCCAACGCGACGCTCTGGCCGCTCTACCACGACGTCGTCGAGCGCCCGGTGTTCGACCGCGCGTGGTGGAACAGCTACGTGAAGGTGAACCGCCGGTTCGCGCAGGCCAGCGCCGAGGTCGCCGCCCCGGGCGCGACCGTGTGGATCCAGGACTACCAGCTCCAGCTGGTGCCGGCGATGCTGCGCGAACTGCGGCCCGACCTGCGCATCGGCTTCTTCCTGCACATCCCGTTCCCGCCGGTCGAGCTGTTCATGCAGATGCCGTGGCGCGCCGCGATCATCCGCGGCCTCACCGGCGCCGACCTGGTCGGCTTCCACCGCCCCGGCGGGGCGCAGAACTTCCTCTGGCTGTGCCGCCAGCTGATCGGCCTCGAGTCGACGCGCGGTGCGGTCGGCGTCCGGTCGCGGCCGGGCACCATGCAGGTCGGCGACCGGACCGTGCGGGTCGGCGCCTTCCCCATCTCCATCGACGCGGCAGGCCTCGACAGCCTCGCGCGCACCAAGGGCGTCCAGGAGCGGGCCGCGCAGCTGCGGCGCGACCTCGGCAACCCCAAGACCGTCCTGCTCGGCGTCGACCGGCTCGACTACACCAAGGGCATCGACCTGCGGCTGCAGGCGCTGCACGAGCTGCTGCACGAGGGCAGGCTGCAGCCGGACGACGTCACGTTCGTCCAGCTGGCCACCCCGAGCCGCGAGCGCGTCGAGCACTACCAGCGGATGCGCGGCGAGATCGAGCAGATGGTCGGCCGGATCAACGGCGAGTTCTCCAGGGTCGGCCACCCGGTCGTGCACTACTTGCACCAATCCGTGGACCGCACCGAGCTGGCCGGTTTCTTCTCCGCTGCCGACGTCATGGTGGTGACACCGCTGCGCGACGGCATGAACCTGGTCTGCAAGGAGTACGTCGCCGCCCGGCACGACCTGGGCGGCGCGCTGGTGCTTTCCGAGTTCGCGGGCGCCGCCGCGGAGCTCTCTAGCGCATTCCTCGTGAACCCTCACGACCTGGACGGGGTGAAGGACGCACTAGTGGCTGCCATTACGCTCGACCCGGCCGAGGGCCGTCGCCGGATGCGCGCCATGCGTCGCCAGGTCCTCACCCATGACGTCGACCGTTGGGCGCGCTCGTTCCTGCAAGCGTTGGGTGCCGAAGGGGTCGACTGACACAGTCCTGACCCATGCACGAGCTCCTGAGGAGGAGTGTTGACTGCCGAGGCCCTGCCCGCCGAGCTGCGGCGTGCGATCGTCCAGATCGCCCGCACGCCGCGCCTGCTGGTCGCTTGCGACTATGACGGCACGCTGGCACCCATCACCCTCAACCCCGACGAGGCACGCCCGCTGCCGGAGTCCGTCGGGGCCCTCAGATCGCTCGCCGGTCTGCACGAGACCACCACGGCGGTCATCTCCGGCCGCGCGCTGCGCGACCTGGCCACGCTCTCGCGGCTGCCGTCCGAGGTGAACCTCGTCGGCAGCCACGGCTCGGAGTTCGACATCGGCTTCATCCACGCCCTCGACGAGAAGGCGCGGGAGCTGCACCGGCGGCTGGAGACCGAGCTCGAACAACTCGTCCTGGACGTCCCGGGCGTGTCGCTCGAGGTCAAGCCGGCCAGCATCGCGGTGCACGTGCGCCGAGCCGAGCACGAGGCCGGCCGCCGCGTGCTCGCGGCCGTGCACGCCGGGCCGTCCACCTGGGAGGGCGTGTCGACCACCGACGGCAAGGAGGTGGTCGAGCTCGCGGTCGTGCAAACGGACAAAGGCCGCGCACTGGACATCCTCCGCCACCAGGTCGGTGCCACGGCGGCGATCTTCCTCGGCGACGACGTCACCGACGAGAAGGCCTTCGCCCGGCTGTCCGGCCCGGACCTGGGCATCAAGGTCGGCGACGGCGAGACGCTCGCCGGGTTCCGCGTGCCCGACACCGTGGACGTCGCCCTGGTCCTCGGCTTCCTCCTCGAGGAACGCCGCAACTGGCTCTACGGCGAATCCGCCCCGCCGATCGAGCGGCTCTCGATGCTGGCCAACGAACGCTCGGTCGCGCTGCTGACGCCGGACGCCAAGCTGACCTGGCTGTGCCACCCGGGCCCGGACGCGCCCGCGGTGTTCGCCGACCTGCTCGGCGGCGAGGGCGCCGGCCACTTCTCCATCAAGCCGCACCGCAACGGCCTCCCGCTCGGCCAGCGCTACCTGCCGAACACGATGACGGTCGAGACGCGCTGGTCGCGGCTGCTCGTCACCGACTACCTCGAGCCGGAGAGCGCGCCGCACCGCACGGACCTCGTGCGCGTGATCTCGGGCGAGGCGGCCGCGGACGTCAAGTTCGCGCCGCGGCCCGAGTTCGGCGGCGTGCCGGTGAAGCTGGAGATCGTCGAAGGCGGCGTCCGGGTGCTCGGCACGTCGGAGCCGTTCGTGCTGTACTCGCCCGGCGTCGAGTGGACCATCACCTCCGACGGCCTGCACGACACCGCGACCGCGCTCGTGCAGCCGACGCCGGCCCAGCCGGTCGTGCTGGAGCTGCGCTGCGGCACCACGGACCTGGGCGCGCACGAACTGTCCGAAGTGGAACGCCGGGACCGCGCGGGCCGCTACTGGAGCGAGTGGACGTCGAAGCTGCAGCTCCCGACGGTGCAGACCGACCTGGTGCTGCGCTCGGCGCTGACGCTGCGCGGGCTGGTCAACACCGACACCGGCGGCGTGCTGGCCGCGGCGACGTCGTCGCTGCCGGAGGAGATCGGCGGGGTCCGCAACTGGGACTACCGCTACTGCTGGATCCGCGACGCCGCGATGACCGTGCGGGAGCTCGTGCACCTGGGCTCGATCGAGGAGGCCGAAGGCTACCTGCGGTGGCTGCACGGCGTGCTCGCCACGCTGGCCGGCCCGGAGCGCCTGCACCCGCTGTACACCCTCGCCGGCAGCGTCATCGGCGCCGAAGCGGTCATCGAATCGCTGCCCGGTTACGCCGGTTCCCGCCCGGTCCGCGTCGGCAACCTGGCGAACCACCAGGTCCAGCTGGACGTCTTCGGCCCGGTCGTCGAGCTCGTGCAGACGCTGGCGACGGCGCGCGGCGAGCTGCGCGACGAGGACTGGCAGATGGTGCGCGCGATGGCGGAAGCCGTGACCCGGCGCTGGAACGAGCCCGACCACGGGATCTGGGAGGAGCGGCACGTGCCGCGCCACCGGGTCTACTCCCGCGTGATGTGCTGGGTGACCATCGACCGCGCCATCAAGCTGGGCGAACAGTACGGCCGCGAGATCCCGGGCAACTGGCACGGCCTGCGCGAGGACATCAAGACCGACGTCCTCACGCACGGCTGGAACGACGAGGTCCAGGCCTTCACCACGGCCTACGACGGCACGGACCTCGACGCGGCCTCGCTGTTCGTCGGGCTCACCGGCCTGATCGACCCGGCCGACGAGCGGTTCCAGCAGACGGTGACCGCGATCGAGGCGGAGCTGCGCAGTGGGTCCACTGTGTACCGCTACCGCCGCGACGACGGCCTGCCGGGCGGCGAGGGCGGCTTCCACATCTGCGCGGCGTGGCTGATCGAGGCGTACCTGCTCACCGGGCGGCGCACCGAGGCCCAAGAGCTGTTCGACCAGATCGTCGCGGCGGCCGGCCCGACCGGCCTGCTGCCGGAGCAGTACGACCCGATCGCGGAACGGTCCCTGGGCAACCACCCGCAGGCCTATTCGCACATCGGGCTGATCCGGTGCGCCAACTTGCTGGCAGCCAGTTAGCCCTTTCGGTCCGAAAGTCCGTGAAGGCCGCGTTGGGGGACGGTTAGTCCCTTACTGTGGCCTTCACGGCTTTCGGAGGTGAGACTGTGCAGGGGACCTTCGGCCAGGTCGAGTTCGTGCCGCTGCCCCCGCGGTTCGCCGACCGGGTGCGCTGGGGCTCGGTGGTCGTCGGCTGCTCGATGATCGCCGGGATGGTGGTCCTGTTCGGGCTCACCACGTACCTGCAGGGCATCGTGCACGGCCACGCCTTCCCGGACACGCTGCTCGGCAAGGCCGCCGCGGTGCTGCCGCCGCTGGGCGTGCTGGCGCTCGCCGTCCTGGTGCTGACCTGCCGCCGCTGCCTCCGCGGTGACTACCTGGTGGTGGCCAGCGCCGCGGCCACCCGCGGGGCGCTGCTGTTCACCTACCTCCTGACGCTGGTGCTGATCCTCGGCTCGTTCGCGGTGCCGATCGTCTTCCGCGTGTGGCGCGAAACCCCGGAGCTGCAGGCACCGGACCTGCTGACGACGTGCTCGACCCTCGCCTTCGCCACCGTGGGTTTCCTGGCCGGGATGTGCTATGTCCGGCCGTCGGTGCAGACGCTGCGGAAGTACAGCGACCACCCCATCTGGTAAGTCCACTTGAGACACTGCCCGGCCGGGGCACCGGCCCGCGCGCAGTTGCAGAGATTTCTTTGCACACTTTCCTTTGTACGGCTACAGTGGGGCCATGACCAGCGCTCCACCACCGGAAGAGCTCGACCCGGACGCCCTCAAGGCCGTCACGCACCCGCTGCGCCGCCGGATCCTCGGCGTGTTGTCCGCGGGCCCGGCCACGGCCACGAAAGTCGCCAAGGCCCTCGGTGAGAACACCGGCGCGACCAGTTACCACCTGCGGGAACTGGCCCGCTTCGGGTTCGTCGAGGACGCCCCGGAGCTCGCACGGGGCAAGGAACGGTGGTGGCGGACGCGGCCGCGGGACATCCGCTGGCCGCGCCGCAGCGCCCAGAGCGCCGAATCCCGGGTGTTGTTCGACGACATGCAGCGCCAGGGGTTCGAGGACGACCTCGAAAAGCTCAACCGGTTCGCGGAACAGCGCGACGGACTGCCCGGCGACTGGCCGGACGCGCTGCTGTACGCGCGCGGCGGCACCTGGCTCACCACCGAGGAGACCAAGCAGTTCTGGGACGACTACCTGGAGCTGTTCCGCCGGTACTGGCGGAGCGAGGACGACCGGTCACCGGAAGCGCGGCGCGTGCTCGTGCGCTGGCTCGCGTTCCCGGATCCAGGGGAATGACATGACACAGGGGGTTTTTCCATGCGAAGAGGGGTTCTGCTGGCCGGGGTGATCCTGGCCGTCACGGCGTTGGCGCCACCGGCGTCGGCGGCGGAGGGGGAAGTGACGTTCACGAACGGCGGCGTGACCTTGCACGGCACCGTCGTCGCCCCACCAGGTGGGTCGAAACTGCCGGGCCTGGTGATGGTCCACGGCTCCGGGCCGCACAGCCGGGAGGACTACCGCGACCAAGCGGAAGCCTTTGCGCGGCAGGGCATCGCGACCCTCATCTACGACAAGCGCACCGAAGGCTATTCGCAGTTCTCGCGGTCGTACTCGACGCTGGCGGACGACGCGCTCGCCGCCGTGGAGGTGCTGCGGAAGCGACCGGACGTCGACCCGGCGCGGGTGGGCGTCTGGGGGTTGAGCGAAGGCGGCTGGGTGGCACCGCTGGCGGCTTCGCGTTCTTCGGACGTCGCCTTCGTCGTGACGCTGGGCGCGAACGGCGTCGAGCCGTCGCGGCAGCAGGCGTGGGCGGTGGAGAACCAGTTGCGGCGCTTGGGAATGGACGGGTCGATCGTGCGGATGGCGTCGTCGACGATGATGCGCCAGCTCGTCGGCGGCGGCGTGTTCCCGGAGGCGCACCACGACCCGGTGCCGGTGCTGAAGAGCCTGCGTCAGCCGGTACTCGGGCTGTGGGGCGCGAAGGACGTCCTTACGCCGCCGGGTGAAGCCGTCCGGATCTTCCGGGAATCGGTGGCCCACCACACGTTGCGGGTCTTCCCGGACGCGCAGCACCAGCTGCGCCGGACCACCGACGGCTTCGACAAGCTGCCCGGGTACGCGCCCGGGTACCTCGAGCTGGTCGGCACCTGGGTGCACGACCAGCTCGCCGCGTCGACGGCCGACGCACCGCCGGCGCAGGACCGGCCGAGCACCGACGTGCCGCCGCTCGCCTGGTACGAGCCGATGTGGCTGCAGCTGGTCGTGCTGGTGTTGCTGCTGGCCGCGTTCGGTTCGGGACTGGTCCGCCGGATCGCGCGCCCGGCTCGCTGGCTGTCGGTCCTCGGCCTGGTGTCGGTGCTCGGTTTCGCGGTCGTCGACGTCGTGATCCAGCTGAGCATGGGCAAGGGACTGGGCCCGGTGGTCCTGGGGCGCCCGCTGCCGTGGCTGGCGCTGCAGCTGCTGTCGCTGGGGACGGTGGCCGCCACCATCGGCACGGCGGTGGCGTGGTGGCGGCACCGCGGCCGGCGGCTCGGCGTGCTGCTGGCCGGCGGCGTGGTGTTCGTCCCGTGGGCGGTCTACTGGGGACTGCTGGGCGTCTAGGCGGAGTAGCCCTTCGGCGGGATCAGCGTCGCCAGCTGGTTGAAGGTCAGCCAGTAGAGCTGGTTCCCGCCGAAGCTCGCCGGGTCGGCGATCTTGACCGTCATGTCGGAGCTGTCGTACCCGATGACGGTGAAGTAGTGGTAGACGGTGTAGTTCGGGTAGCCCGGCGGGTGGTTGTTCGCGGGCGCGACGATGTTCGCGACGATCGGGTAGCCGTTGTTGATGTCGAGCACGATGTCGCGCCACAGGAGATCGCGCTGGGCCTGGGTGGGCGGGTCGTTCGGCATCTCCTTGGTCTCGTACCAGGAGGTGCCGAGGTCCCGGTTGAGGACGCCGGTGACCTGGCCGATCCAGTCGGTGCCGTTGGTGGTGGTGCCGAGCTGGCCGGCCAGGGTGGCCTGGCTCGGCAGGTTCGACGTCCGCGCGGACATGGCGATCCGCGTGGCGGCCGGCCCGCACCAGTAGCCGGTTTGCTGCACCTGGTACTGGACGGCGAGAACGGCTTCGGTGGTGGCCGAGGCCACGGCGGGCAGGGCGACGAGCCCCATGGCGGCCACGAGCGTGACGAAGCCCAGGCGGAATCTTCGCATGACGGTCCTTCCCCAGTTGTGGCGCCGGTTGGCCAGCGCCTCACCAGGGGATGATCTCGGCAGAACTCGCCGGTTGTCCCTCACCCGCCCCCGGACGGAGCACGACGAAGGTAGGCTCGCCCCCCTGAACGCTCGCGCGCGCTGCGGGCAACTGGGGGCATGCAGGTGATCCACGAGGGTCCGGAGCTCTGGGGGCACGACCGGCCCGACCTGGGCGGACCCGATCCCGGGCCGGCGTTCGGCCGGCTCTTCGACGTCCACGCCGCCCCGCTGCGGCGGTACCTGGCCCGGCGGGTCGGCACCGAACCGGCGAACGACCTCGTCGCCGAGACGTTCCTGGTCGCGCTGCGCCGCCGGGAAAGCTACCGGCCCGAGCTGGGCACCGCGCGGTCGTGGCTCTACGGCATCGCCACCAACCTCCTGCGCCACCACGTGCGGTCCGAACTCCGCGGGCTTCAGGCCACCGCGCGGCTGGCGCGGAGCGGTGAAACCAGCCAAGCGGGTCACGACGGCCGCGTCGCCGAGCAGGTCGACGCCCAGGTGCGGGCCGCGCAGCTGGCGGGTGCGCTGGCCCGGCTCAACCCGGCCGACCGCGACACGCTGCTGCTCGTGTCGTGGGCCGGGCTGGAGCCGGCCGAGGTCGCCGAGGCACTCGGGATCCCGCCCGGTACCGTCCGGTCCCGGTTGCACCGGATCAGACGCTGGCTCAGGACGAACGCCCCGGCTCCGGAGGAGGTGCAGGACCTTGCGTGAAGACAACGTCCGGAAGATCTGGTCCGAAGCCGAACTGGACGCGGCCCTGGCGGACCTGAACAACGACGTCGAAGCGGACGACGGGCTGGCCTTCGCCCGCGCCTCCCTGCTCGCGGCGGCCGGCGTCGAGGAGGCGCCGCCCGCCGGGCCGCGCCGGAGCGGGGCGTGGCGGTGGCTCGCGGTCGCCGCGGCCGTCGTCACCCTGGTCGGCAGCCTCGGCGTCGCGGCCACCCTGTGGACGCCCGACCCGCCGGCGATTTCCCGGCCCGCCGCGCCGGTCGACCTCGACCGCCCGCTCGTGCCCGGCGAATTCCGCTACGCGCAGAAGCTCGGCTGGGAGCTCCAGATCCGGTACCAACAGGCGGTCTGGGTCCAGCAGAAGGTGGAGCTGTGGATCCCGGCCGATCCCGCCGGCGTCTGGCACCGGCGGACGACGTGGACGGGTGTCGTGCAGGGCCTCGGCCCGGCCGACGCCCAGCACGTCCAGGTGGACCTGCCACCCAAGGACGAGTTCGGCCCGGGCGGCGGGTTCCCCGGCGATTACCAGGCGCCCGGCGCGAGCACGCCGCCCGGGCGAACGCCCCCGCAGAAGTGGCTGCAGCCGGACGCCGCGTTCGTGGCCTCGCTCGTCCCGGACCGGGCAAGCTTGGCCACCCGGCTGAAGTACGACCCCCTCAACAACTTCTACGACGGCCGGGAGCACTCCGCCACCGAGGCGCTCACCATGGTGCGCAGCGTGCTGGAACTGGGACTGGCGCCCGAGAACGTCCGGTTCGCGCTGTCCGGCGCCTTCGGCGGCGTCACCGGCGGGTTCGTGGTGCCGGGGCACACCCCGGACGGCCGCCCCGCCGTCGTCCTCGGCGCCAAGGACTCGGACCAGCGGCTGTACCTCGACCCGGCGACGGCTCACCTGCTCGCCTGGGACGGGGGGCAGCCGGCCCCGGCGATCACCTCCACGCCGAACTCCACGCCCTCGTGGACGACGACGGAACGGCAGAAGCCCCAGCGGCGGCCCGGTGACCCGACGTCGGTGTACTCGTTCGCCATCACGCGCACCTCGGGGTGATCAGCGGGCGTGGTTGGCGGCGTTCAGCGCGTCCGCGACGTTCGCCACCTCCAGCACCCGGATCCCGGCGGGCGGCTTGCCCGAGTCCGGCGGGACGAGCGCGTGCGTGAACCCGAGCCGGGCCGCCTCCGCCAGGCGGCGGCCCACGCTCGGCACGCGCCGGATCTCGCCCGCCAGCCCGACCTCGCCCACCGACACCAGCCGGGGCGACAGCGCCACGTCTTCGAACGAAGACGTCAGCGCCAGCACCAGCGCCAGGTCGATACCCGGTTCGGTGATCTTCATGCCGCCGACGGTGGCCGCGTAGACGTCCTTGTCGCCGAGCTTCAGCCCGCCGCGCTTCTCCAGGACCGCCAGCACCATCGCCACCCGCGCGGAGTCGAGGCCGCTGACCGCGCGCCGGGGCTGGGGCGCCGACGTCGACGACACCAGCGCCTGCACCTCACCCAGGAGGGGCCGCTTGCCCTCCAGCGACACGGTGATGGCGGTGCCCGACACCGGCTCGGCCGTGTGGCTCATGAACAGCCCCGACGGGTCCGGCACCCCGACGATGCCTTCTTCCTGCAGCTCGAAGCAGCCGATCTCGTCGGCCGCGCCGAAGCGGTTCTTGATGCCGCGGACCATCCGCAACGTCGAATGCTTGTCGCCCTCGAACTGCAGCACCACGTCCACCAGGTGCTCCAGCACGCGCGGACCGGCCACCGAGCCGTCCTTCGTGACGTGCCCCACCAGCACCACCGGCAGCCCGCGTTCCTTGGCCAGCGCGACCAGCCCGGACGTGACCGCGCGGACCTGCGTCACCCCACCGGGTGAGCCGTCGACCTGCGGCGACGCCATGGTCTGCACCGAGTCGACGATCAGCACGCCCGGTTTGACGTCGTCGACGTGCCCGAGGATGGCCGAGAGGTCGCTTTCGGCGGCCAGGTACATCCGGTCGTGGACGTTGCCCGTTCGCTCGGCGCGCAACCGGACCTGGCCCGCGGACTCCTCGCCCGTGACGTAGAGGGAGCGGTCGACCGTCTTCGCCCACTGGTAGGCGACCTCGAGCAGCAGGGTCGACTTGCCGACCCCCGGTTCGCCGGCGAGCAGCACCACGGCGCCCGGCACCAGGCCACCGCCGAGCACCCGGTCGAGCTCCGGCACCCCGGTGCGGCGGGCCCGCGCCGTTTCGACGTCGACCTCGCCGATGGGCCGCGCGGGCGCGCTCGGCGCCCCGGCCGCGACGCGCTGGATGGCCGGCTTGACCGGCGCCCCGCGCTCCTCGAACGAGCCCCATTCCTGGCACTCCGGACACCGGCCCAGCCACTTGGCCGCTTCGTACCCGCAGCTGCCGCAGCGGTAGGTGGTCCCCTTCTTCACCCCGCGAGGCTATCGGCGACCACCGACAAAACCGCCGGACCTACTCCTTGACGTGCGCCGGCGCCGCGACCGGCAGCTCGACCGTGACCGGCCCGGCGTTCTGGAAGACGAAGGTGACCTTGATGACCTGGCCGGGCCAGAGCGGCTGCTTCAGCGCCGGCAGCGTCACGGTGGCCTGGCCGACCTTCTCGGGCGCGGTCGGCGTCGCCGCCGGGCCGGAGGACGGGACCTCGGAGGTGGCCGTCGCGGTCAGGTTGCCCGGGCTGTTGGACGCCGAGCTGCTGCCGGGCGGGGTGGCGCTCGAGGACGGGGCGCTCGAAGACGGGGCACTCGACGACGAGGTCGGCGCGCCCGAGGACGTGGGCTGCACCTCGTTCGTGGACTCGGCGGCGGCGTCGGGGCCGATCACCAGGGAGTGCCCGGCGACGACGGCCTTCGAGCCGTCGATGGTCGCCTGGCCGCCACCTTCGACGGTCACCGAAACGAGCGAGTCGTCCCGGGCGTCGCGGTTCACGATCGTCAGGGTCAGCGCGGGGGTCGCGCCGGCCGCGTAGCCCGGCCCGGACGTCGGGTACTGGACCGCGGCGTTGCGCAGGTCGATGTTCTTGACCTGGGCGTGCGTCCCGTTGACCGCGGCCTGCTGCGTCGAGGTCTGGGTGATCTGGCCTGCCCCGCACCCGGCGAGCGCGAGCGCGGCACCGAGCGCCAGCACGCCCGCACCGAGCACGCGACGATTCTGCAGCCTCACGTCGCAGTCCTTCCCTTTTTCACGGCCTCGTCGCCCCGAAGACTAGCCGGGGTCGATCTCCGCCGCGGAACGGGTGGGCGTTGCCGGGGCGCGGCGACCAAGATCAACCGTCCACAAAGGAATTCCCGGCCTGTGACGAAACGCTTCCCCGCTACCTGCGTGAGCACGGGGGTCCGACGTTTGTCAACCCCCGGCCAGGCCGCTGACCTGCGAGGACGAGTCCGGCCCGCTAGGTGGGCACTGGCGGCCCGTGCTAGGATGGAGTCAGCGAAAGGGGCAGAGGACACATGGTTTTCAAGGTCGGAGAGACCGTCGTCTACCCGCACCACGGTGCCGCACTCATCGAAGCCATCGAGACCCGCGTGATCAAGGGCGAGGAAAAGAAGTACCTCGTCCTCAAGGTCGCGCAAGGGGATCTCACGGTTCGCGTGCCCGCAGACAACGCCGAAATCGTCGGCGTCCGCGATGTCGTCGGGCAAGAAGGACTGGACAAGGTCTTCGACGTTCTGCGTGCTCCGCACACCGAAGAGCCCACCAACTGGTCTCGTCGGTACAAGGCCAACCTCGAGAAGCTCGCCTCCGGCGATGTGAACAAGGTGGCCGAAGTGGTGCGCGACCTCTGGCGGCGAGAGAAGGACCGCGGACTTTCAGCCGGTGAGAAGCGCATGCTGGCGAAGGCGCGGCAAATTCTGGTCAGCGAGCTCGCGCTCGCGGAGGGCACCGACGAGGACAAGGCTGAGGTCCTCCTCGACGAAGTTCTGGAAACCGCGACGGTCTGAAGCCCGGGCATCCCGCTCGACGGGCGGGCGGGTGCCTCTACGATCGCGTACCGATGAACGTCGTCGCGATCGTGACCGTCGCACATCATGCCTCCGACGGGGAGCTCGCTCTCACGCCGGTCCATGGTGACGCGCTACTCACGCACACCGTGCGGGGGCTGCTCGAAGTACCGGAGATCGATCTGGTGCTCGTGGCGGCCCCCCAGCGGTGTGCGTCGTCGTTTTCCGAGGCGGTCGGCGGCCTCGGCTGCCGGGTCGTGCCCGGCACGCTCCGGCAGGCCTTCGCCGCCGTCGAGCCCGAACTTTCCCGTGACTCAGTTGTACTCCTCCACGACGCGCTGCGGGCCTTCATTCCTGCGCAAACGGTGAGTGACGTGATCGCTGCGGTCCGCGACGGCTCGCCGGTGGTGGTCCCGGTCCTCCCCATGGCCGACACGGTGAAGGTGACCGACGCGGCTTCGCTGATCGTCGGCACGCAGGACCGCGCGCGCCTGCGCACGCTCCAGACACCGGTCGGCTACGCGCTCGAAGCCTTCCAGCCGGACCTCGTCCCCGCCGGCGCGGCGACGGTCCCGGGCCACCCGGACGCGATGCGCGTGACCAGCGCGTTCGAACTGTCACTGGCCGAGGCGATCGCGGCGGCACCGAAGAACGAGGAGACGCTGTGAGGATCGGCAACGGGGTCGACGTCCACCCGATCGAGCCGGGCCGCGAATGCTGGATGGCGGGCCTGCGGTGGCCCGACGCGGACGGCTGCGCGGGCCACTCGGACGGCGACGTCGCAGCCCACGCCCTGTGCGACGCCCTCCTCTCGGCGGCCGGCCTCGGCGACCTGGGCGCGGTGTTCGGCACGGGTGACCCCCGCATGGACGGCGCCCACGGCACGGACATGCTGGCCGAGGTCAGGGGCCTGATCGAGGCGGCGGGCTGGCGGGTGGGGAACGCCACGGTCCAGATCGTCGGCAACGCGCCCCGGGTGGGCAAGCGCCGCGACGAGGCCCAGAAGGTGCTCTCGGAAGCGGTGGGCGGCCCGGTGAGCGTGTCGGGGACGACGTCGGACGGCTTGGGGCTGACGGGTCGCGGGGAGGGCATCGCCGCCTTCGCGACGGCACTGCTGCTGGCGGCGGAGTAGGTCCGCCTCTGTGGCGCTCGTCGCACCCGGCCCACTGCCGCGGTGACCAGGCCGTCGAGTCGTCCACAGGCTGCCGCGAATGTGGACAAGCCCGGCGCAGGATGTGAGCTTTCCCGCTTTTGTCAGACCGGCCCGATAGACTGGAGCGGGGCCGGTCCCCCGGAGAGGGTGGGGGTCGGTTCCGGGGCGGCGATCGGCGCTCAGCTCCCGGCGACCGCACCGCGGGCAGCGGAATAGCCGCCTGCCCGAGCCGGTTCGCCGTGATATGTCCCTCACGCTCCCGGAAGCCGTCCGCGCCCTGGTCGACGGCAAGAACTTCGCCACCGTCGCCACCCTCGACCCGGACGGCAGCCCCCAGACCTCCGTCGTCTGGATCGGGCTCGACGACGGCGAACTCGTCTTCAGCGCGACCGAGGACCGCCGGAAGGTCCGCAACCTGCGCCGCGACCCGCGCACCAGCGTCTCGATCACCGACGCCGAAGACCCCTACCGGCACACCCAGCTGCGCGGCACCGTGGAAATCACCCCGGACCCGGACAAGACCCTCCCCAAGACGCTCAGCCACAAGTACCTCGCCCAGGACCCGCCGCCCGAGGGCGCCGACGTCCAGCGGGTGGTCGTGCGCCTGAAAACCCAGCACATCGCCGGGAACGTCAAATAGGGTCCAGACCATGACCGCGACCTTCAACGAGGCCACCAAGGCCCTGCTCGACGGCAAGAACTACCCCGTCGTCGCCACGACCAACGCCGACGGCTCGCCGCAGAGCTCGGTCGTCTGGGCGCGCCGGGACGGGGACACCGTCGTCTTCGCGACCGTCCAGGGCCGGCGCAAGGAGCGCAACATCCGGCGTGACCCGCGGGTGTCGGTCTCCGTCTTCGACCTGGCCGATCCGGAGAACTACGTCGAGATCCGCGGGCGCGCCGAGGTCACCGCCGAGGGCGGCCGCGAGCTGATCGACGAGCTCTCCCGCAAGTACGTCGGCCAGGACTTCCCGCCCGAGCCGGCCGACGTCGTGCGCGTGCTCGTGCGCGTTGTCCCCGAACACATCACAGGGCATTCGGCCTGAAGGTCCCGTTAGGCTGAAACCCATGACGATCAGGGCGGTGTTGTTCGACTTCTCCGGCACGTTGTTCCGGCTCGAGCAGGACGAAACCTGGCTCACCGAGCTGACCGACCACGACGGCGACCCGCTCGACCTCGAGGCGCAGGCCGAGCTCATGCGCCGGATGACCGCCCCGGTCGGGCAGGTCGTCGAGCTCGACGCCGAGCACCTGCACGCCTGGCACCACCGGGACCGCGATCCCGCGCTGCACCGGAAGGTGTACCTCGAGGTGCTCAAGAAGTCCGGCGTCCCGCGCGCCGACCAAGCGAAGGCGCTCTACGACCGGCTCATCGATCCCAGCCAGTGGACGCCGTACCCGGACACCGAAGCCGCGCTGAAGGCCGTCGCCGAGCGGGGCCTCAAGGTCGGGGTGCTGAGCAACATCGCCTTCGACATCCGGCCGGCCTTCACCGCGCGCGGGTGGGACGCCTACGTCGACGAGTTCGTGCTGTCCTTCGAGGTCGGGGCGATCAAGCCGGAGCTGGAGATCTTCCGCAAGGCCGTCGGCGCCCTCGGCGTCCCGGCCACCGAGACGCTGATGGTCGGCGACAGCGAGGAGGCCGACGGCGGCGCCCGCGCGCTCGGCTGCGAGTTCGCGCTGGTCGACCCGCTGCCCACGGCCGACCGGCCGGACGCCCTGCTCACGGCGTTGCGCACGCACGGGGTGGCGTGAGGGCCTGCGACGTCGCTCACGCCCGACCCCGTACTCTCTGAGGGTGGCCCTTCACCTTTTCGACACAGCGACCCGGAGCGTGCGGGAGTTCCACCCCGTCCGTAGCGGAACGGCGTCGATCTACGTGTGTGGGGCCACCGTGCAGGGCGTGCCGCACATCGGGCACGTCCGCGGCGTCCTGAACTACGACGTCCTGCGCCGCTGGCTCGTCCACAGTGGACTGGACGTGCTGCTGGTGCGCAACGTCACGGACATCGACGACAAGATCCTCACCAAGGCCGCCGAGCACGAGCGGCCCTGGTGGGAGTGGGGCGCGACGCACGAGCGCGCCTTCGAGACCGCGTACGAGCAGCTGGGCTGCCTGCCGCCGTCGATCAACCCGCGCGCGACCGGGCACGTCACCCAGATGGTCGAGCTGATGGAACGCCTCATCGAGGCGGGCCACGGCTACGTCGCGGACGGCGACGTCTACTTCTCGGTCAAGTCGTTCGACGAGTACGGCAAGCTCTCCGGCCAGGTCCTCGAGGACGTCCAGCAGGGCGAGACGCCGACCCGCGGCAAGCGCGACCCGCGCGACTTCACCATGTGGAAGAGCGCGAAGCCGGGCGAGCCGTCGTGGCCGACGCCGTGGGGGCAGGGCCGGCCGGGCTGGCACCTCGAGTGCTCGGCGATGGCGACGGCGTACCTCGGGCATGAGTTCGACATCCACGGCGGCGGCATCGACCTGGTCTTCCCGCACCACGAGAACGAGCGTGCCCAGTCCAACGCGGCGGGCGACGCGTTCGCGCGGTTCTGGCTGCACAACGCGTGGGTGACCATGTCGGGCGAGAAGATGTCGAAGTCGCTCGGCAACACCGTGTCGATCCCCGCGATGCTGGAGCGCTACCGGGCGCCGGAGCTGCGGTACTACCTGGTCCAGCCGCACTACCGGTCGACGATCGAGTACTCCGACGCCGCGGTGTCCGAGGCCGCGCAGGGCTACCGGCGGATCGAGACGTTCCTGCGCCGCGCGGCGCAGTCGGGCCCGGTCGGCGTCGGCACCGTCCCGGAGGCGTTCGCGAACGCCCTCGATGACGACCTCGCCACCCCGCAGGCGTTCGCCGTGGTCCACACCACGGTCCGGGACGGTAACGCCGCCCTCGACGCGGGCGACACCTCCAAGGCACTCGAATTCGCCGCGGCCGTCCGCGCGATGACCGACGTGCTCGGCCTCGACCCGCTGTCCGCGCGCTGGTCCGAGGCGGGCGGTTCCGAAACGCCCACGAAAGAAGCGCTGGCCCGGATCGTCGAAGGGCTGCTGGCCGAGCGCCAGCAGGCCCGCGCCGAGAAGGACTTCGCCCGCGCGGACGCCGCCCGTGACCGCCTCTCCCAGGCGGGCATCGTGGTGGAGGACACCCCCAACGGTCCTCAGTGGACTGTGAAGTCCGACTGATCTCGTTACAAAGCAAGGAAACTTTCACCATGGCAGGCAACTCGCGGCGCCAGGGCGCGATCCGCAAGACGGGCACCAAGAAGGGTGCCGTCGTCGGCTCGGGCGGTCAGCGCCGCAAGGCCCTCGAAGGCAAGGGCCCGACCCCGAAGGCGGAGGACCGCCCCGGGCACAAGGCCTACCGCCAGGCGAACGCCCAGACCAAGCGCGACGCGGCCCGGCAGAAGAAGGCCGACAAGCCGGAGCTGATCGCCGGGCGCAACCCGGTGGTCGAGGCGCTGCGGGCCGGTGTCCCGGCGACGGCGCTGTACGTCGCGCTGAACATCGAGATCGACGACCGCGTCAACGACGCCGTCCGGCTGGCCGGCGACAAGGGCATCTCGATCCTGGAGATCCCGCGCGAGGAGCTGGACCGCAAGACGAACCGGGCCGTGCACCAGGGCCTGGGCCTGCAGGTCCCGCCGTTCGAGTACGCCCACCCGGACGACCTGATGGCGGTGGCCCGGAACTCGGGCGAGGTGCCGCTGTTCGTCGCGCTCGACGGCGTCACCGACCCGCGCAACCTGGGCGCGGTGATCCGCTCGGCAGCCGCGTTCGGCGCGCACGGCGTGCTGCTGCCGGAGCGGCGCAGCGCGGGCATGACCGCGGTGGCGTGGCGGACGAGCGCGGGCACGGCGGCGAAGCTGCCGATCGCGGTGGCGACGAACCTGACCCGCCAGCTCAAGGCGTGGGCGAACGACGGCCTGATGCTGGTCGGCCTGGACGCCGACGGCTCGGTGGACATCGACGAGCTGGAACTCGCGGCCGACCCGCTGGTCATCGTGCTGGGCTCGGAGGGCCGCGGCCTGTCCCGTCTGGTGCGCGAGACGTGCGACGCGACGGTGTCGATCCCGATGGCCGCGGGCGTGGAGTCGTTGAACGCCTCTGTGGCGGCGGGGGTGCTGCTCGCGGAGGTGGCGCGGCGCCGTCGTGCCGCCGGGCGGGTCTGACACCGCCACCCAGTCGGGTTAAGGTCACGGTCGGATAGACCGAGGGGACCCGATGTCGTTCGTTTCGCCGCTCTTCCTGTGGTACTTCATGCCGGCGGTGCTCATCGCCGTGCTGGTGTGCCCGCGGACGTGGCGCAACGGCATCATCGCGGTCGGCAGCCTGCTGTTCTACACGATCGGCGCCGGCGCGTTCGTGTTCCTCCTGCTGGGTTGCATGGTCGTCAACTTCCTGGCCGGCCCGCTGCTGGCCCCGAGCCCGTGGGACGTCCACGGCGTCCGGCGGCGGCGCATCCTGATCGCGGTGGTGTCGCTCGACGTCGCGGTGCTGCTGATCTGGAAGTACGCGGGGTTCGCGACGCAGCAGATCGCGGCGGTGGCGCACTGGTTCGGCGGCAGCGTGCCGGTGGCGAGCCTGGTGGTGCCGATCGGCATCTCGTTCTACACGTTCCACCACATCTCGTACGTGGTCGACATCTACCGGGGCGAGCGCCAGGCGCTGCGCAACCCGGTGTCGTTCGCGGCGTACATCGCGATGTTCCCGCAGCTGGTGGCGGGCCCGATCGTGCGCTACCGCGAGATCGCCGACCAGCTCCCCCAGCTGAGGTCGCACCGGCTCGACGACATCGCGGCGGGCTTCCCGCGGTTCGCGCTGGGCCTGTGCAAGAAGACGATCATCGCGGACTCCCTGAGCCCCTTGGTCGAGGCGTGTTTCAAGGTGCCATCGGACCAGCTGACGTTCGCAACGGCCTGGCTGGGCGCGATCGGCTACACGCTCCAGCTGTTCTTCGATTTCTCGGGCTATTCGGACATGGCGATCGGCTTGGGCCGCATGCTGGGCTTCCGGCTCCCGGAGAACTTCGCCCGCCCGTATTCCTCGGTGACGATCACGGAGTTCTGGCGCCGCTGGCACATGAGCTTGAGCCGCTGGTTCCGCGACTACGTGTACATCCCCCTGGGCGGCAACCGCCAGGGAGCGGCGAAGACGTACCGGAACCTCTGCATAGTGTTCGTCCTGACGGGTTTCTGGCACGGAGCCCAGTGGACGTTCCTGGTGTGGGGCTGCTACCACGGAGCGCTCCTGGTGATCGAGCGCCGCTTCGCGTTGGACCTGAACCCAACCCAGCCCTGGAAGCGCCACCTCCGCCGCGCCCTGACGATGCTCCTGGTGGTGTTCGGCTGGGTGTTCTTCAGATCCCCGGACCTGGGCCACGCGCTCTCGATGGTCGGCCACATGCTGATCCCCGACTTCGACGGCCTCGGCACAGGGGTCGAGCAGGCGTTCACGAACCAGCGCCTGGTCCTGCTGCTGGCGGCACTGGCGGTGTTCCTGCTCCCGGCCCACCCGGTAACGGGCCCGCTGCTGGAGTCATCCCGAAGCCGCCCGGCAACGGCGTTGCGCATCGGCGTGATGACGGTGGGGCTGTTGTACGCGGCGATATTGATCGCCACGGGAACCTTCAGCCCGTTCTTGTACTACCAGTTCTGAGCAACGGCCCCGAGGACGAGAACGTGACCGACCTGTCCAGCACCCCGGGCGTGATCCCGTACGTGGACCACCACAACGGCCCCCGCCGCCTGCTCACCGTGGAAATCCCCCACCTCGGCCACACGGTCCGCGCCTACGCCCCCATCGCCAGCGTCGACGGCCGCCAGTACATCGTCACCTGGGGCTCGGTCTCCTTCGAGATCCCGGCCGACCGCAACGTCCACGTGAGCGTCCACCTCCAGACGAACAGCGGCCACGACTACACGATCACCCCGTTCGCCTCGCTCGTCCTGTCACCGCACCCCGCGCCGGTGCGTCTGGTCGCCCAGTTCGCCCCCAGCCAGCGACCCGAAGGCGTCCTCGTTCCCATCGGCTGACTTCGCCGCAGCAATCCGGTCTCGTGGTCGCTCTCGACCGGGCTCGCTCACCAGTTCAGTATGCTCAACCAGCTCACCCGAACGGCGCAACCGTGAAAGCCTGACCCCGTGCTGACCACGCGGTACCTCTTCCTCACCCGTCACGGTGAAGCGGGTCCAAACGGGAGACTCACCGAAGCCGGCCAGCGGCAGGCCGTCCTCCTCGGCCTGCGCCTGCGTGACGTCCCCGTCACCTCGATCCACCACGGCCCCCTCCCGCGCGCCGCCGAGACCGCCCAGCTCATCGCCGCGCAGCTGCCCGGCGTGCCCATCCACGTCGATGAATCCGCCGGCGACTTCGTCCCCTACCTGCCGAAGCGCGAGGAGCTCCCGGAGACCTCCGGTGACCTCTTGCTCGCCTTCGCCCGCCAGTTCCCGCCCGCCGACGAAGAGCTCGCCGCCGATGCCGAACGGCGGTTCAGCGGGCCCGTGCCGGGGTCCGAGCCGCGGTACCAGGTGGTCGTCACGCACAACTTCCTCGTCGGGTGGCTCGTCCGCGCCGCGCAGGACGCGCCGCCGTGGCGGTGGCTGACCTTCAGCCACGCCAACGCCGGGCTCACCGTTCTCCAGTACTCGCCCGGGCGGCCCGCCGCGCTGCTGACCTACAACGACCTCAGCCACCTGCCCGCCGAACTGCGCTGGACCGGCTTCCCGCCCGATTTCTACATTCCGTAGTCGACGAACGCGGAGCGTGGGCACGCCGAAAACCGGTCTCGCCCGAATGGCCGCACCTGTCAGGATGCGTGGATGGACCCCGGCCCAACGCCCACCTCCGATCGGCTGAGCGACTACCTCGCCGCCGACGCCGTCGTCGACCACGAGCACCCGTCGATCCGCGCGCTGGCCGGCGCTTGGCGCCGCGACAGCGGGGATCCCGTCACCGGCGCCGAAACCGCGTTCCTCTTCGTGCGGGACGAGGTCGAACACGTCATCGACGCCGGTGATCCGCGGGTCACCTGGCGGGCGTCGGACGTCCTGCGCGAGCGCGTCGGGATCTGCCACGCGAAGGCGCACCTGCTCGCTGCTTTGCTGCGGGCGCAAGGAATCCCCGCTGGGTTCTGCTACCAGGAACTCTCCGCGCTGCACGGGCTGAATGCCGTGTACCTGCACGGCAAGTGGTCGCGGCTCGACGCCCGCGGCAACCGCACGGGCGCGCGCGGCGAGTTTTCGCTCGATGCGGAGAAACTGGCCTGGCCGGTCGACCCCGCCCGCGGCGAACGCGACCACCCGGAGATCCACCCCGCCCCGGCACCGGTCGTCGTCGACTTCCTGATGACGGCCGAGCCGGGTCCCGGCTGGTACGAAAACGGGCTGCCGACCACGCTTTGATCATGGTTTTCCGGTATTTTCGGAAAACCGGCCGACCCGGTGAATTATTGCCGAGAGTGACGTCTGTCCGTCAGTCTTGTCCCCCGAACTTCTTATTTCGCACACCCAGCGAGGCGCGTAAAGTGACTCCCCGCGCTCGAACAGACACTTTACGCGTTCGTCCGTTCGAGTGGTTCGAGGGAGGTGAAGCACGTGGCCGCGGCTGGCGGACGCCTCCGCCGTACCCCACTGCAGGAGATCTTCTGGACCAGGACGAGCCTGCTCCTCACGGTGCTCGTCGTGGTCGCCGGCCTGAGCCTGTGGATCGCCGGCCTGATGGATCCCGGCACCGGGAAGAACCTGGTGACGTCGCTGGGCACCGGCACCCTGATCTCCGCGATCGTCGGGTTCGGCCAGACCCTGATCACCGCCAGCGCCTCGCAGCAGGCGCTTGTGACCCCGGTGATCGAGGAAAGCCGGCGCGCGCTGGAGGACCTGAGCGCCGAATACCGCGCGCTGAACAAGGAGTTCTTCCCCACCGACGTGTTCGAGGCGACGACCGATCCCGACCCCGCGTTCAACCGCGCGCTGATGGCCGACCTCGACGCGACCCGGCAGTACTTCTTCCGCGGCTTCTCCGGGCGGCACGCGGCCGCCCGCCTGCTGCTTTCGCGCACCGAACGGGAACTGCGGGCCGTCATCGCCGATCCGCGCGACGCGAACTCGATCAGCGGGCGCGCCCGCTACCTGTTGCGCCGTGAGGCGGCCGACGTCGACTACGAGCAGATCCAGACCCGGCTCGAAGAAGAGATCAGGATCGGGCTCGTCGGCCTCTTCCTGGCGCGCAGCCGGTGCGCGTCGGTCGACATCACCGTGGTCGCCGATCCGCCGCTGGACCGGCTCGAGCTGTTCGACGACAGCGTTTGGGTGTCGCTCTACAGCGACGTCCGCGGCGCCACGAAGCTGTACCCGCGGTCCCTGCGGTTCACCGAAGGTTCCTTCCTGTACAACATGGAACGCGCCGAATTCCTGCGCGTCTCGCAGTCCCGGACCGGCCGCCACTTCCGCATCACGTCCGCGACGACGCGGACGGATTTCCTGGCGCTGTTCGAGAAGATCACCGGATCCCCGTTGTCCGAGGAGCAGTTCCGCGAGCTGGAGGGCAAGTTCCACGCCTTCCGCGCGGAGTTCTCCGCAGTCGCCGAGCTAGGGAGCTGACCTTGCTCACCCGCCTGTCCCCCCTTTCCGAACTGGCCACGCGCCTGCGCACCGCCGGTTTCCCGCTCGCCGCGGACTGGCGCGCGGTCGACGGCTGGTTCCGGCCGTGGGCCGCCCAGCCCGGCCTGCGGGAGGAGCTGCGCACGCAGCTCCGCGCGCTGTCCGCGGCGCAGGCCACCAAAGTCCTGCGCTCGTCCCGGGAAACGACCACCCACTTCGCCTGGTGCCTGCTCGATTCGCCGGCCGACCCGTTTTCCTTCTGGCTGCACGAATACAAGGCGCAGCAGGACTGGCGGGAGGGGTACGCGGATTCCGTGCACAACCACAGGTACCACTTCTGCACCACGATCCTCCGTGGTGACTACCTGCACGAAAGGTACGAGACGACGATCGACGGCGACACCGGGCTGATTTCGTCCGCGCGGTTGCGCCGCCGGACGCGGTGCGCGGCCGGGGCCTGCGCCACCATGCTGGCCCACGAATTCCACCGGATCCCCGAAGCCGGCACCGGCACGATGACTTTCCTCGTTAAATCACGCCCGGTGAGCAGTTTCAGCCTCTCTTTCGACCCGGCCAGCGGAATCGGGCATCGTCACGTTCCGGTGGAGGTCCGATTGGGGGATCTGGCCGACCGCATCTAGCTACACACCGGCGTCAGCGGCGCTTACCATTACTCCACCCGTCTGAACACCACGGCCGGGATGGGAGAGGTGTATGCGCACGCAGGAAAGCACGATCGACCACGTGATCGTCGATGCCGTCGAGAACCGGGTCCACCGGCTCTGCCGGCAGTACGCCGATCGGCTGCAGTTCCACGGCTGGCACCACGTGAGTTTCGTCCGCGCGAAGGCGGTCGGTTTCGCCCGCCACAACGGGGCCGACGAGGCGGTGGTGGAAACGGCCGCGCTCGTGCACGACGTCAACTACTTGGTGCTCCGGAACTCGCCCGCCGCGGCGGGGAGCAGCCTGCGGCTGGAAATCCTCGCCGAGTGCGGCGTTCCGCCGCGGATCGCGCGGTGGATCGACGAAATCGTCGACGAAGCGGAAATGGCCACGCGCGGCCGCGACATTTCGCTGGAAGCGCAGGCGTTGAGCGACGCGGACACGTTGTTCAAGGCGCTGCCGGTGACGCCGGTGGTGCTGGCGCACCGGTACCTGCGCGAAAACGGCCTGAGCCTGCGCGAGCTGGCGCACAAGATCGTCGGCGAGCAGTGCGACGTCCACGACGAGGGCTACTACTTCTACAACCCGGAGGCGGCGGCGACGTACTCGCGCTGGGCGACGGCGAACCTGCAGCTGTGGCAGTGCATCAAGGAGGCGGTCGACGACCCGACGGTGGTCGAGCTCCTGGACGCGGTCGCGTCCTAGCCCTGCCCGTACCCGCGAAGCCGTTCGACGACGTTGGCGACCTCGGCCGGCGGCAGCAGGCCGGGGCGCCCGGCGCTCTGGGCGAGCAGCCACACGCGGCAGGCCCACTCGAGCTGCTGCGCGCGGTGGTAGGCGGCCTCGAGGCCGTCGCCGTAGGTGAGGGTGCCGTGGTTGGCCATGAGGCACCCCCGCCGCCCGTCGAGCGCTTCCAGCACGGCGGCGGCGAGCTCCGGCGTGCCATAGGTGGCATAGCGCGCAACGCGCACGGAGGGTCCGATGGCGGCAACCATGTAGTGGATCGGCGGAACTTCCCGGACGAGCGTGGAGACGGCGGTGGCGTGCGGCGAGTGCGTGTGCACGACGGCGCTGACGGGCTCCCCGTCCGGGTCCCGGACGTCCCAGTACACGGACAGGTGCATCGGCAGTTCACTGGTCGGCTTGAGCGAGCCATCGACAACCTGCCCCCCGAGATCGACGACGGGGATATCGCCGGGGGTGAGGCTCGAGTAGGCAACCCCGGTGGGCGTGACGGCAACGAGGTCCCCACCCCGCACGGAGACGTTGCCGGAGGTACCGACGACAAGGCCATCCCCGACCATCCGCCGCGCATAGGCACAGACGGCGGCCCGTTCGGTCTCGAGGATCATGCACAGGTCCCGTCTCGTGGGTTGATCAGCAGTGCTTTGCAGACTGCCAGTCACCCGTGAGTGTCGGCCACCCACCCACCCGGGGGATTCGGTCCGACCTCGGCCCACCCAGAGTGGTGCCCGGCAGACAACGAACGCGAGATTCAGGTGCACAACCGGCACGCGGACGCACGACCGGCGTCCCCACCCAGACCTCCCCCGCCACCCCGATACGAAGCCAAAAACACGGACGGTGGTGCCGGGTCAAGGCACGCTTTCCCGCCTTGACGCGGCGCCACCGTCCGTAGTCACAATCAGGCTTCGGGGTGGAGGGTTTCGAACACCGCTTTGCGGCCCGGGCCGCCCCCACCAGACCAGCCCCCACCCTCTCCGGGGGGCGTCCCCAGTTCCAGTCTACCGGCCCTGGCCTGCAAAAACGCCCACTCCGAAAATCTGTGGACAGCCCAACCCGATGTGGATAACTACGCCTTCGCCGGAGAAGGAGCAGAGGCAGGACCAGCCGCGGACTTGGGAGCCGGAGCCGGCTTGCGCTCACCGCCCGCCGAACCCGCCGAGCCCGCCGGCCCAGCCGAACCCGCCGCGGAAGCCGGCCCACCCGCCTTCACCGCCGAAGCAGGCTTCTCCGCGGCCGGAGCATCCCCCTCAACCGGCGCCAACAGCCTCATCGCCTCCTTCACAGCCTCATCCGTAGCCGCGATCCGCTCCGCAACCTTCGCCCTCAACTCGAACGCCAGCTTCCGAGCCTGATCAGCCGCCGCCTGCTGGGACCGCGCCGACTCCAACGCCGCCTCGGTCTCCGCCTTCTTGCGCGCGAACTCCTCCTCGAACGCCTTCTTCCGCGCGGCCAGCTCCTCCGCGGCCTTCCGGTCCGCTTCCTCCCGCACCGCCGCCGCCGCGGCTTCCGCCGCCGTGTCCGCTTCCTTGCGGGCTCGCTCGGCCGCCGCTGCCTGCTCGACCCTCTTCGCGCCCGCCGCCGCGTTCAGCTTCTCGATCTCGGCCCGCGCCTCCGACAGCAGCCGCGCGCGGTCCTCCTCCGCGTCCTTCGCCAGCTTGTCGGCCGTGCGGCGGGTCTCGTGCGCGTACTTGTCCGCCTGGTCGCGGGTCGAGGCCGCGTCCGCCTCGGCCGCCGACCGCAGGTCCGCGATCTCCTCCTCGGCGAGCTGCATCATCATCCGGACGCGCTCGGCCATCGCGCCCGCGCCGGACGGGCTCGAGCTCATCCTGGCCAGCGCGGCCTTCGTCTCGGCCAGCTCCTTCTGCGCGTACGCGAGGGCCTTCGTGAGGTCCGCGGACGTCGCGACGGCTTCGTCGCGGCTGCGGGACGTCTCGCGCAGGTCCTTGTTCAGCTCGGCGAGGCGTTCGTCGACCTGACGCTGGTTGTAGCCGCGGACACCCACGGCGAACTGGGCGGTCTTCGGGGCGGACTGGGGCTTCTCAGGCGCGACCATCGGGCCACCTTAATGAGCGGGGGTCCGTGAAGACGTACCGCCAAACGGATGCATCACGATTTCGGCAACCCCCCGTGACGCATGGCATTCCGCGCTGGTGGCGGCCCGAGCCGCTACCGTTCGCCGCGTGGACTTCGGCACGCACTGGCAGGTGTACGTCACCATGCCGTTCATCGCGGCCCTGATCGGTTACGTCACCAAGCGCGTCGCCATCGAGATGATGTTCCGGCCCCTGGAGTTCGTTGGCGTCCGGCCGTTCGGCTGGCAGGGCGTCCTCCCGGCCAACGCCGAGCGCATGGCGGCCACCGCCACCGAAATGCTCACCACCAACCTCGTCGACCCGAAGGAGATCTTCGCCCGGCTCGACCCGGCGGAGGTGGCGAAGGAGATCGAGGAGCCGCTGCTGCGGGTCGTCGAGGACGTCACCCGCGAGGTGATGGAGACCTACCAGCCGCGGCTGTGGGAAGTGCTGCCGAACAGCGCCCAGCAGCTGCTGCTCAAGCGCGTCCAGGCCGAGGCGCCGAAGGCGATCACCAAGATCATGCGGGAGATCGCCGGCAACATCGAAGACGTCCTCGACCTCAAGCACATGGTCGTGACCAACCTCGTGCGCGACAAAGCCCTGCTCAACCGCCTGATCCGGGACATCTCGCGGCCCGAAATGCGGTTCATCGCCCGGTCCGGCATCGGCTTCGGGTTCGTCCTCGGCTGCGTGCAGCTCCTGGTGTGGGCGCTGACGAAGTCGCCGGTCGTGCTGCCGCTGTTCGGCCTCGGCATCGGCTGGTTCACCGACTGGCTCGCCCTCAAGATGATCTTCCTGCCGCGCGAACCGCGCCGGTTCTTCGGCCTCTACACCTGGCAGGGCATCTTCCAGAAGCGCCGCGACGAGGTGGCCGCCGACTACGGCGACATGATCGCGCGCGAGATCATCACCATCCCCAACCTCCTGGAAGCGGTGCTGCGCGGCCCGAAGTCCGACCGGCTGTTCGCGATGATCACCCGCGAGGTGCAGAAGACGATCGACGCGCAGGCGAGCGTCGTCAAGCCGTTCGTCGCCATGGCCGTCGGCACCAGACGGTTCCAGGAGATGAAGCAGACGGCGGCGGCGAAGGCCGCGGAGCGAGTTCCGGAGACCATCCGGTACGCCGAGGACTACGCGGTCAACGCCCTCGACGTGCGCAACACGATCGTCGACCGGATGAAGAAGCTGAGCGCCCTGGAGTTCGAGCAGCTCCTGCGGCCGGCGTTCCGCCAGGACGAGTGGAAGCTGATCGCCGTCGGCGCGGTGATCGGCGGGCTCGTCGGGGAACTGCAGGTGCTCGCCCTGCTCGGATAGCCGGTACGGTTTCGATCTCGGAACCGCGAGGGAGGCCGGAATGGACGCTGTCCTGCACGACCTCGCCCTGCACTGGCCGCTGTACGCGGCGATGCCGTTCATCGCCGCGCTGATCGGGTACGTGACCAAGCGCGTCGCCATCGAGATGATGTTCCGGCCGCTGGAGTTCGTCGGGATCCCGCCGCTGCTCGGCTGGCAGGGTGTGGTGCCGAAGCACGGCGGCCGGATGGCCGCGGTCGCGACCGAGCTGCTCACGGCCAACCTCCTCGACCTGCGCGAAGTGCTCGAGCGGATCGACCCCGTCATCATCACCAGCGAGCTGGAGCAGCCACTGCTGCGCGCGGTCGGCCAAACCGCGCGCGAGGTGCTGGCCGAGCACCACCCGCGGCTGTGGGAGGTCCTGCCGACGCTGGCCCAGGAGATGCTGATCAAGCAGGTCCAGGCGTCGGCGCCGCGGCTGGTGCGGGAGTTCCTCGACGACGTCCGGGAGAACCTCGAGGACGTCCTCGACGTCCAGCACATGACCGTCCAGCGCCTGACGCGGGACAAGAAGCTGCTGGTCCGGCTGATCCGCGAGACGTCCCGCCCGGAGATGGCGTTCATCGCCCGGATGGGCGTCTACTTCGGGTTCGGCCTGGGTCTGGTGCAGACGCTCGTCTGGGCGTTCACGCGCGAGCCGTGGATCCTGCCGGTGTTCGGCGGGGTCATCGGGCTCTGCACGGACTGGCTGGCGATCAAGCTGATCTTCGTCCCCCGCGAGCCGGTGCGGGTGGGCCGGGTGATCCTGCAGGGCAAGTTCCAGCGCCGCCGGGCGGAGGTGGCGCGGCAGTACGGCGAACTGATCGCGACCGAGGTCCTGACGGTCCAGAACCTCCTGGACGCCGTCCTGCGGGGCCCACGGGCCGACCGGCTGGCGGCCCTGGTGGAGAACCTGGTGTCGGAAACGGTCGACGCCCAGATGCCGCTGGCCTGGACGGTGGGCGGCACGCGCCTGCGTGAAATGAAGCGGGCCGCGGCCCGGAAGGCGCTGGAGCAGCTGCCGGACACGGCCCGGTACGCCGAGGGCTACCTCACCGAGGCGATGGACGTGGCGAAGGTGATCGAGCAGCGGATGCTGGCCCTGACCCCGCTGGAGTTCGAGGGCCTGCTGCGGCCGGCGTTCCGCCAGGACGAGTGGAAGCTCATCGCGGTCGGCGGGGTGATCGGGTTCGTGGTCGGCGAGCTGCAGGTCCTGCTGATGCTCGGCTGACAAGCGCCCCAATGTGGCCTTCGGTGCGTCAGACGCAACCAAGGTGGCCTTCGGTGCGTGGGACGCAACCAAGGCCGCTTTGGGGCGCTTGGGTCAGGCCGCCGCGACCAGGTCCGGGGCCGGGTCCACCGAGCGGACCCGGGTGCGGCGGTCGCGCTGCCACGCCAGCACCCGGCACACGACGTAGATCAGGAACGAAATCGCCGTCACGAAGGCGCTCACCGGCAGCCCGGGCGCCAGCGACAGGACGATCCCGCCGATCGCCGACACCTCGGCGAACACCACCGAAAGCACCGTCGCCTTCCACGGGGACGCCGTCACGCGCGCCGCCGCCGCCGCGGGCGTCACCATCAGCGCCACCACCAGCAGCGAGCCGACCACCTTCACGCTCAACGCCGTCGAGACGCCCACCAGCAGCGCGAACACCACCGTCAGCGTCTTCACCGGCACCCCGCGGGCCACCGCCACGTTCCGGTCCACCGAAGCGAACAGCAGCGGCCGGTACACCAGGGCCAGCACCGCCAGCACCACCACCGAGGACACCACGAACAACGTCAGGTTCGTCGAATCGATCGTGATGATCTGGCCGGTGAGGATGCCGAACTTGTTCCCGGACCGTCCTTTGTAGAAAGACAGGAACAGCACGCCCATGCCCAGCCCGAAGGACAGGATCACGCCGATCACCGAGTCGCGGTCGGCGTCGCGGGCGCCGAGGATGCCCAGCAGGAGCGCCGCCACCACCGCCCCGATCAGCGCGCCGTACTCGACGCCGATGCCCAGCAGCAGCGCCGCCGCGCCGCCGGTGAAGGCCAGCTCGGACGTCCCGTGCACCGCGAACGACATGCGCCGCATCACGATCAGCGGGCCCAGCACGCCGGCCACCAGGCCGAGGATGGCCGCCGCCAGCAACGCCGTCTGAACGCCGTCGAGCTCGGTGATCAGCTCCCAGGTCTTGCCGAAGTCGAACAGGTTCAAGACTCAGCCCACTTGTTCTTCGACGTCGTGTTCGTGGTGGTGCGGCTCCGCCTCGCACAACGCGCTCTGCGCGCCCGCGATGTGGATCTGGCCGCCGACCTTGAGCACCTCGACGCGGGTGCCGTACAGCTGCGACAGCGTCTCGGTCGTCATGACCTCGTCCGGCTTGCCGATCCGGAACCTGCCGTTGACCAGGTACAGCACGCGGTCGACGAACGGCAGCACCGGGTTGATCTCGTGGGTCACGAACAGCACCGCCGTGCCCGCCGTGCGCCGCCGCCGGTCGATCAGCTCGCTGATCGCGCGCTGGTGGGCGAGGTCGAGCGACAGCAGCGGCTCGTCGCAGAGCAGCACCTCGGGGTCGCCGACCAGGGCCTGCGCCACCCGCAGCCGCTGCTGCTCGCCGCCGGACAACCGGCCGACGGGCTGCTTCGCGTACCGGGTCGCGCCCACGGCGTCGACCGCTTCGGACACCAGCCGCCGCCGGGCCGCCATGCCGAACAGGCCGGGACCCCAGCGGTGCCCGTCGAGCCCCAGCCCGACCAGGTCGACACCGCGCAGCGTCAGCGACTCGTCGATCGCGCGCTGCTGCGGGATGTAGCCGATCTTGCGGTTCGCGCCGCCCGGACGGCCACCGGCGATCTCGACCGAGCCCGCCGAGAGGTCCTGCATGCCGAGCAGCGCCTTGAGGAAACTGCTCTTGCCGGAGCCGTTGGGGCCGAGCACGGCGAGGAACTCGCCCGGCTCGACGACGAGGTCCAGCCCGGACCAGAGGGTCCGCGGACCGAACGCCAGGCCGGCCCCGCGGACCCGGACCGCCGGACGCAAGTCGTCGGATACGAGTGCCATGGCTACTTCAACGCCCCAGCCAGCTCGTCGACTTCCCCGGTCATCCAGCCAATGTAGTCCGTCACACCCGCGGGGAGCGTTTCGGTCACGCCGACCACGCCGATCCCGGCTTCCTTCGCCTGCTTGACGACGTCCTGGGTCAGCGGCGTGACGGTCTGCTCGTTGTTGACCAGCGCCTTCACCTGCTTGGTCGCGATCAGCTGCTTGTAGGCGCTGACGGCATCGGCCGGGACGTCCGTGTCGTTCTCGACGGCGTCCGAGAAGGCCTTCGGCGTCGCGTCCGTCAGCTTCGCGCTCTGGAGCAGGTAGTGCGCCACCGGCTCGGTGACGACGACCTTCGTGCCCGGGTGCGCCGCGCCCAGCTCGCCGAGCTGCTTCTCCAGCGCGTCGACCTTCGCCTTGAACGCCGTGGCGTTGTCGGTGAACGCCTGCTTCGACGCGGGCTCGAGCTCGCCGAGCTGCGCCGCGACCTGGTCGGCGACCTTGCCGACGCCCGGCAGGTCGTACCAGACGTGCTCGTTCTCGTCGCCGGTCGCGGCGATGTCGTAGGCGACGAGCTTCTTCGCGGCCCCGGCCTGCGCGGTGAGCTTGTCGAAGAACTCGTCGTAGCCGCCGCCGTTGGACAGCAGCAGCTTCGCGTTCTTCGCCGCCAACGCGTCATCAGCGGTCGTCTCGTACGAGTGCGGGTCGGCCGACGGGTCGTGAATGATCGACTTGACCTCGACCTTGTCGCCGCCGACGGCGTTCACGACGCTGCCCCAGACGTCCGTCGAAGCCACGACCTCGATCTTGCCGGACCCGCCGGACTGCGCGCCGCCGCCGGAGCACGCGGCCAGGGCGAGCACGGACAGGGCCGAAGCGGCGGCGAGCACGCTCCTGGTGCGGCGGGAACTCATCGGTTGACTCCTGAGAGGGGCGCAGACGCTAATGGAAACCGTTGTCAGATTCACCTTACCCCATCCGGATGACTTTTCCGCCGTCCGCTCCCGCTTTGGTGTATGCGACTCCACGCATGCGGATCGAGACATCGACCACGCGGGGTGTCTCTTCAGGAAACCGATCTGAACCGTTACGGTTTGCTGATGGGCCGTCCTATTCGCACCCGGAGGCAGGCGACACTGGCGTCGCTCGCGGCGGAGCTCGGTGTGTCCAGGACCACGGTGTCCAACGCGTACAACCGGCCGGACCAGCTGTCCCCGGAACTGCGCCGCCGCGTCCTCGAGACCGCGCGGCGCCTCGGCTACCCCGGCCCCGACCCGGTCGCCCGCTCCCTGCGCACGCGCAAGGCGGGCGCGGTCGGGCTGCTGCTCACCGAGAACCTCTCCTACGCCTTCCGCGACCCCGCCGCCGTCGGTGTCCTCGAAGGACTGGCGCTGGCCTGCGAAGACGCCGGCGTCGGCCTGCACCTGGTGCCGGCCAGCCCGGGCCGCGAAGACGTCGCCGCGGTGCACCGGGCGGGTGTCGACGGCTTCGTCGTCTACTCCGTGCCGGACGACGACCCGCACCTGGCCGCCGTGCTCGAGCGGCCGGTGCCGACGGTGATCATCGACCAGCCGAGCCTCGAAGGCATCGACCGCGTCGGCCCGGACGACGCCGCCGCCGTCGGCAAGATCGCCGAGCACCTGGTGACGCTGGGGCACCGGCAGGTCGGCGTGATCTGCATGCGGCTGGCCCGCGAGCGCAACGACGACTTCGTGTCGGCGACCCGGCAGAGCGGCGCGCACTTCCACGTCCAGCGCACCCGGCTGGAGGCGCTGGCCGCCGCGTTCTCGGCGGCGGGTGTCGACTGGGCCGGCGTCCCGGTGGTCGAGCGCTTCGACCACACGGTGGACGACGGCGCGTCCGCGGCCCGCCAGCTGCTGGACGCCTACCCGCAGATCACGGCGGTGATCTGCACCTCGGACATCCTCGCGCTCGGCGCCATGGCCGAGGCCGAGCGGCGCGGCCTGCGGGTGCCGCAGGACCTGACGGTGACCGGCTTCGACGGCATCGCCGAAGCCGAGCGGATCGGGCTCACCACGGTCCACCAGCCGGTGCTGGAAAAGGGCAAGACGGCCGGCAGGCTGCTGCTCAGCTCGGGCGAGCGGAGTGCGCCGAAGGTGATCACCCTGCCGACCGAGCTGCGCGTCGGCCGGACGTCGGCGCCGCCGCGGACCGTCGAGGAGCCCTGGTTCGGGGGTTAACCCGCCGTGACATTGCTCGTACTGCATTGCCGGTTCGGCCGCCGCCCGGTGGAATGGAAGGGATACGCCACCGGCCGGAAGGTGACCGATGACCTCGATCGACGTCCTCCTCAAGCGCAACCAAGAGCTCGGCGAGGTGACGCCGGGTGACCGGTCGTCCCCGAAGCCCTCGTTGCAGGTGGCCGTCCTGACCTGCATGGACGCCCGGATCCGGGTGTTCGAGCTGTTCGGTCTGCTGCAGGGCGAGTCGCACGTCCTGCGCAACGCGGGCGGCGTGGTGACCGACGACATGATCCGCTCGCTGGCCCTGTCGCAGCGCAAGCTCGGCACCCGCGAGGTGCTGATCGTGCAGCACACCGAGTGCGGCCTTTCCATGGTCACCGAGGACGACTTCAAAGACGAGCTCGAGGAAGCCACCGGCCTGCGCCCGACCTGGGCGGTCGAAGCGTTCCGCAACGTCGAGAACAGCGTCCGGACGTCGGTGGAGCGCGTGCGGCGGAGCGCGTACCTGCCGCACACGGACAACGTCCGCGGGTTCGTCTACGACGTGAAGACCGGAAAGCTCGCCGAGGTCAAGTAGCGGCCGCTAGCATTCGGATGTTGCAATCATCCGGATGGGAGCGGCATGCGCATCCTCTTCGCCGGGCTGGCGTCGCCCGGCCACACGTACCCGATGGTCCCGCTCGCGGTCGCGGCGCGGGACGTCGGGCACGAGGTGCACTTCGCCGCCGGTGAGCACGTCCACGCGCCGCTGCGCCGGCTCGGGCTGAACCCGTTCCGGCCCGCGGACTCGTTCTACGAGATCTACGCCGAGGATCTCGAGCCGGACCTGAAGCGGCTGCGGCCGGACCTGGTCGTGCCCGGGTGGGGCGTTCCCGAGGTGGCGGTGGCCGCCCGGCGCGCCGGGATCCCGGCGCTCTGGCACGGGTTCGGCCGGATGATCCCCGACGGCATCGGGTTCGACCGCCCCGCCGGTGGCGTGCACCTCGACGTCTGCCCGCCGTCGCTGCAGGACGCGGACTTCCTCGCGACCGCCGAGCGCATCCCGCTTCGGCCCGTCCCGTACGCCGAGCCGGGCGGTTTCCGGGGGCCGCTGATCTACCTGACCCTCGGCACCGCGTTCGGCACCCCGGAGGTGCTCGAAACGGCCGTCGAGGGCCTGGCCACGCTCGGCACGCGCGTCGTGGTGGCCACCGGCGGGGTGCCCCTGGGGCCGCAGCCGGCCCACGTGACCGCCCAGGCCTGGGTACCGCAGGCAGCGGCGATCGTGCACGCCGACCTGGTCGTGCACCACGGCGGCAGCGGCACCACTCTCGGCGCGCTCGCCGCAGGCGTTCCGCAGCTCGTCCTGCCGCAGGGCGCCGACCAGTTCGCCAACGCCGAGGCGCTGGTCACCGCGGGTGCCGCCGTGCGCCTGTTGCCCGGTGAGCTGAGCGCGGACGCCGTAGCCGAACAGGCCCGGAAGGCGTATGCGTGCCGGGACGCCGCCCGGGCGATCGCCGGCGAGATCGCCGCCATGCCGGCCCCGGACGAGGTCGCTCGCGAGCTGCCGAAGCACGCGAAGTAGCCTCCCGGCGTGGCTGTGGACGCTGACGTACTGCTCGACTGGTTCTCCGCGCACGGCCGGGATCTCCCGTGGCGCGAGCCGAGCTGCTCGGCCTGGGGCGTCCTGGTCAGCGAAATCATGCTGCAGCAGACGCCGGTCGCCCGCGTGCAGCCGATCTGGCACGAGTGGATGGCGCGCTGGCCGGTCCCGTCGGCGCTGGCTGCGTCCTCGCAGGGCGAAGTCGTGCGGGCGTGGGGCAAGCTCGGCTACCCGCGCCGGGCGCTGCGGCTCCACGAGGCCGCCGGCGTCATCGCGAAGGAGCACGGGGACGTCGTTCCGTCCGATGTGGACACCCTGCTCGCGCTGCCCGGGATCGGCGCCTACACCGCGCGGGCCGTCGCCGCGTTCGCCTACGGGCGCCGGGCGCCGGTGGTCGACACGAACGTCCGGCGGGTCGTCGCGCGGGCGGTGCACGGGGCCGGGGACGCCGGACCGGCGTCCAACACCCGGGACATGAACGACGTCGAGGCGCTGCTGCCGGCCGAGGACGCACCCGCCGCCCGGTTTTCGGCGGCGATCATGGAACTCGGCGCGCTGATCTGCACCGCGCGCGCCCCGAAGTGCGCCGACTGCCCGATCTACGACGAGTGCGCGTGGCAGCACGCGGGACGCCCGGAGTACACCGGGCCGGCCAAGCCGGTGCAGCGGTACGCGGGCACCGACCGGTACGTCCGCGGACGCCTGCTCGACGTGCTGCGCGGCAGCGAGGGCCCGGTCGAAAAAGCGCGCCTCGACCTGGTGTGGCACGACGGCGGCCAGCGCGACCGCTGCCTGGACTCCCTGCTGGTCGACGGCCTGCTGGAGCAGACCAGGGACGGCCTCTTCGCCCTCCCGGGGGAGCACTGACGCACTACAACCAAAGTTGGTCAATAGTTGTCAATGACGCGGTGCGGAGTTACCGTTTCACCCATGGTCACTGTTGACCGCCGGACCCTCTTCAAAGCGGGGGTGACCGCGACCGCGGCCGGCGCACTGGGGATGACGACCACCGGGACGGCCGCCGCGGCCGTGCCGACACCGACGATCCACCCGACCTCCGACTGGGGCGCCCGGCCGCCCAGCGGCACGATCGTGGTGGAGAACCACAAACCGACGTACATCGTCGTGCACCACGCGGTCGACCCGCCGATGAACGACGACTTCTCGCTGGCGCGCGCGTACTACGTCTCGCGGTTCATCCAGAACCTGCACATGGACAAGAACGGCTGGATCGACAGCGGCCAGCAGTTCACGAACAGCCGCGGCGGGTTCATCACCGAGGGCAGGCACCGCAGCCTGGAGATCCTGCGCGGCGGCACGCAGCACGTCCAGGGCGCGAACGTCGGCAACCACAACAGCGAGGTCATCGGCATCGAGAACGAGGGCCTCTACAGCACGGTGGACGTCCCGCCCGCGCTGTGGAACTCGCTGGTCTCGCTCGTCGCCTACATCGCCCACCAATACGGCATTTCGCCCGAGTTCATCAAGGGCCACCGCGACTTCAACTCGACCGAATGCCCTGGTCAGGTGCTCTACAACCGGCTGCCCGAGCTGCGGACGGCCGTCGGGCAGGTCCTCGGGGTCGCGGTGGCGCGGACGGAGGCCGAGTGGCCGCTGCTGAAGCCGGGCGACACCGGCCGGAAGGTCCAGCTGGCGCAGCAGTTCCTGCGCGCGTCCGGCTTCGGCGTCCCGGCGGACGGGGTGTTCGGTAAGTCCACAAAGGACGCGGTGGCCGCTTTGTCCGTTCAGGCCGGGTTGGCTCGCGACACGTGCACCGCGACCAAGGTGACCGACGAGACGGGCTTCCTGGGCGCCGATGTCTGGCCCCTGATCGTGCCCGCGGACCGGTCGGCGGCGGCCTGGCGGGCGGACCTCGCCCGGACGTGACCGGGAGGTCGGTACGCCGGGCTCAACGACGCGCTCGATGTGCCGTCCTTCTGCTCACGCGCGCCTTCAGCGGCTCAGGACCCGGCTGAGGAACGCCTCGACGGCGCCGCGGTAGGTCTCCGGGGCCTCGTCGTGGGGCAGGTGGGCCGAACCCGGCACCACCAGGTGCTTCGCGCCCGGGACGCGCTCGGCGACTTCGGCCTGCTGCCCCGGCGGCATCGCCGTGTGCTCGCCCTCGACCAGCAGCAGCGGGCAGCGGATCGCCTCGACGACGTCCCAGTAGTCCCGGCGGCCCCATTCGGCGGCGACGACGTAGAGGTCTTCGAGGTCCGCGACCAGGTGGAAGCCGTCGTCGCGCTCCTCGACGCAGTCCGCGAAGTAGTCGCCGGCGTCGCCGAAGAACTCGCGGACGTGGTCGAGCGACGCGAACGGCACCGGCCAGCTCTCGAAGTACCCGCGCCAGGCCTCGACGGTCCGGCCGCGCTGGTCCGGCGCGAAGTCCTCGGACACGACCGCGCGCACCAGCTCCGGGTGCCGCGCGGCGGTCGCCCAGGCGTGCAGGCCGCCCATCGAGTGCCCGACGAGCACCGCCGGACCGGCGTCGAGGTTCCGCAGCGCTTCGGCGACGTCGTCGGCGAAGCGCTCGGTCGTCCACGGCCCGACGCGCGGTGCGTTGCCGTGGCCGCGGGCGTCCAGGCCGTAGACCGCGCCGTAGGGCCGGAGCCACTCCGCGACCCGCCACCACGTCCGCGCCCGGCCCATCAGGCCGTGGAGCAGAACGATCGGCACGCCGCTGCCGCCGAAACAGAGCACGCGGCCACCTAACCACAAACCCCTGGTGCAGAACGTGACCAAGTGCTCGCAAGCCATCCCCTCCCCGCCCCACCACCACCCTCAGCCGAGAAGCTTCGCTTCACTGTGTCTTCTATGGTGGTGGACATGCGCCGCCGACTCATCGCCCTGGCTGTCTGCGCCGCGGTGGTGCTCGCCGCGGCGTGCGGCGGCGACGCCGTCACGGCGGCACCCCCGCCGCCACCGATGCACCCCGTGCCGGGCGCGTCGGGCGCCGGGGATCCCTATTACCCCGACGACGGCAATGGCGGTTACGACGCGCTCGGCTACCAGGTCGACGTGAAGTACGACCCGCCGAGCGGCCACCTCGACGGCGACACGACGGTGACCGCGAAGGCCACCGAGGACCTGGGCTGGTTCGACCTCGACCTGCGCGGGCTGACCGTGCGCAGCGTCGAGGTCGACGGCAAGCCGGCGACGTTCCGCCGCGAGAAGGCGTTCGAACTGGTCGTCACGCCGCCGGCGCCGATCCGCGCCGGGACGACGTTCCGCACGCGGGTGCGCTACGGCGGCGACCCGGCGAAGACCCCGCACGAAGGCGGCAGCGAGAACGGCTGGCAGCACTCGGCCGACGGCGGGGCGTTCATGGTCGGCGAGCCGCACTCGGCGGCGTTCTGGTACCCGGTGAACGAGACCCCGCGCGACAAGGCGACCTTCACCCTCATCGCGCACGTCCCGGCGGGCTGGACGGTGATTTCGAACGGCCGCGAGGGACCGCCCGGCACCTGGACCGAGCCGAACCCGGTGGCGAGCTACCTGACGACGATCGCGATCGGCAAGTTCGGTGTCGACAGATCGACGTTGCCGGACGGCACCCCGGTGGTCTCGGCGTACGCGCCGGGCGCCGAGGGCCGCCGCGCGATCGGCGGCCGCCTGCCGGAGGTGCTGACCTTCCTGAGCAGCAAGTTCGGCCCGTACCCGCAGTCGGCGGCGGGCGGGATCTACCTGAACGAGAACGTCCCGTTCTCGCTCGAGACCCAGACGCGGCCCACGTACGCGAAGTGGGCCGACCTGCCGACGCTGGTGCACGAGAACGCCCACCAGTGGTTCGGCGACTCGGTCTCGGTGCGCAGCTGGTCCGACGTCTGCCTGAACGAGTGCTTCGCGTCGTACTCGCAGTGGCTGTGGGCCGAGCGCGAGGGCCAGAACCTGGACGACCGCTACCGCGCGGCCATCGAGATCACCCGCGGCAGCACGGACTTCTGGGCGCAGAAGCTGGTCGGCATGGGTCAGGGCCACGAGTTCGAGGGCGTCTACAACAAGGGCATCCTGGCGCTGCACGCGCTGCGCCGCGAAATCGGCGACCCGGCGTTCGCCCGCCTGCTGCGCGAGTGGCCCACCCGCTACCGCCACGGCAACGCGGACTGGGCCGGCTTCGAGGCGATGGCGACGCAGGTCAGCGGCAAGGACCTGCGCGAGTTCTTCGACACGTGGTTCCGCGGCACGAAGCTCCCCGCGGACGCCGACCTGTTCCCCGGCTCACTGCGCAGCTGAAGCCACCCCGCCGCCAACTAGGGTGGGAGGCATGAGTGTCGTGAAGATCAACGCGATCGAGGTTCCCGAGGGCGCCGGCCCCGAGCTGGAGAAGCGGTTCGCCGCGCGCATGCACTCCGTCGACGAGCAACCCGGCTTCCTGGGCTTCGAGCTGCTCCGGCCGGTTTCCGGCGAGACGCGCTACTTCGTCTACACGAAGTGGGAGACCGAGGAGCACTACCAGGCGTGGGCGAAGGGCGGCCCGGCCGCCGCGGCGCACGCCGGCGAGCGCGCCAAGCCGGTCTCCACCGGGGCGAACCTGCTGGAGTTCGAGGTCGTCCTCGGTTCCCAGCCGGGTGAGTGACGACGCCGCGAAGCTCCTGGACGGCGCCGGCGCGCTGCTGATCTGCGCCGGCGCCGGCATGGGCGTCGACTCCGGGCTGCCGGACTTCCGCGGCGGCGAAGGGTTCTGGCGCGCGTACCCGCCGTACGCCCGGCTGGGGCTGCGGTTCGAGGAGCTCGCCGACCCGCGGCACTTCGCCGAGGATCCCGAGCTGGCCTGGGGTTTCTACGGGCACCGGCTTTCGCTGTACCGCAGGACCGTGCCGCACGACGGTTTCCGGCTGCTGCTGGAGTTCGGCTCGCGGCTGCCGCACGGCGTGCGCGTGTTCACGTCCAATGTGGACGGCCAGTTCCAGGCGGCGGGCTTCGGGTCCGTCGCCGAGGCCCACGGCTCGATCCACCACCTGCAGTGCCTCGCCGGGTGCACCGCCGGCATCTGGCCGGCGGACGCCGAAGTCGTGGTCGACGAGGACACCGTGCGCGCGGTGCCACCGCTGCCGTCGTGCCCCCGCTGCGGCGGCCTCGCCCGCCCCAACATCCTGATGTTCGGCGACTCCTCGTGGGTCCCGGACCGCAGCCAGGCCCAGCTGGACGAGCTGACGGCGTGGCGCCGGACCGCCCGTGACCTGGTCGTGGTGGAGCTGGGCGCGGGCCAGGCGGTGCCGACGGTCCGCCGCTACGCGGAACTGGCGAGCGCGGCGACGGGCGCGTTGATCCGCATCAACCCGCGCGAACCGCAGATCCGCCACGGCCGCGGCGTCTCCATCGCGGCCGGTGCGCTGGAAACGCTCAAGCGGCTCCTGCCGCGCTGATCACGGCAGGCGGACCTCGGCGAACACCGCCCGGTGATCGCTGCCCGGGACGTCGAACACGCCGTAGTCCAGCACCGCCGCGCGGTTGTCCACCGCCACGTGGTCGATCGTCACCACCGGCAGCGACGACGGCCACGTCGGGATCAGTCCCGCGCCGCGTTCCTCGCCCGCGTCGCGGTAGCCGCGGGCCAGGATCGTGCGGTAGGCCGCGTGGTCCAGCGTCGCGTTGAAGTCGCCGGCCAGGATGCGCAGGCCGTGCTCGCCCGCCGGCTGCGAGAGGTCCTTGAGCTCGTGCTCCCACTGCGGTGTGTCGACGTCCGGGGAGATCGGGTGGACGGCCACGATCTCGGCCACCACGCCGTCGCCGAGGTCGGCCTCCGCGCCCGGCTGCTTGGCCGCCGAGTCGCCGGTCAGGTTGACCTCCTTCAGCGGGAAGCGCGAGACGATCCCCGAGCCGAACGCGCCCGGCGCCGGGTGCAGCACCCGGTACGGCAGCGTCTCGAACAGCCCGGCCGCGGTGAGCCCGTCGACCACGCGCGGGGTCATCTCGACCAGGTTCAGCACGTCGATCCGCTGCGTGCGCACCAGGTCGACGACGGCTTTCGGGTCCGCCTGGCCGTAGAGCAGGTTCGACGAAAGCACCCGCAGGGCCTTGCCGTGCAGGTCGCGCTGCTCGCTCACCGACGTCCGCGGGAGGACGAGCAGGCCCAGCGCGAGCGCCAGCACCAGCGCGACCCCGCCGGTCCACCACCGCCGCAACGCCAGCGCGAGGCCGCCGAGGAGCACGCCCGCGGCGGCCGCGTACGGCGTCAGTGACAGCGCGATGAGCGTGTACCAGCCGCCGTCGTACCCGACCAGGCGCAGGGCCGCCAGCACCGCCAGCGGCACCACCAGCACCGCGACCAGGCCCGTGACCAGCGGTTTCTTCCGCCGCAACCGCGTCCGTTCCGCAACCACCATGCTGCCGAGTATGCCGAGGACGGCGCCGGGCGGCCTGCGCTGCGGCAACTCCTCCACAAGATCTCCACCAGCGCCTGCCAGCCGCTGCCAGCGCGCTGTGCGCGGGCTACCAGCGCGGCCGTCCAGAGTGGGCTCCGACAGCGACGGTGAAGGAGGACGCCCATGTCGCACGCAATCCAAGCCGAAGGCCTGGTCAAGCGGTTCGGGGAGACGAAGGCGCTGGACGGGGTGGACCTCGAAGTCCCGTTCGGGCAGGTCGTGGGGGTGCTCGGGCCGAACGGCGCCGGCAAGACGACCGCCGTCCGGATCCTGGCGACCCTGATGAAACCGGACGCCGGCCGAGCCACGGTCGGCGGCTACGACGTGGTCGCCGACCCGGTCCGGGTCCGCAGCATGATCGGGCTGACCGGGCAGTACGCGTCGGTGGACGAGGACCTGAACGGCATCGAGAACCTCGTCCTGATCGGCCGGTTGTACGGCTACTCGCGCGCCGACTCGAAAGCCCGCGCCACCGAGCTGATCGACCGGTTCGAGCTGACCAAGGCGGCCAAGCGGCCGATCCGCACCTACTCGGGCGGCATGCGGCGGCGGCTGGACCTGGCGGCCAGCCTCGTCGGCCGGCCCGAGGTGCTCTACCTCGACGAGCCGACCACCGGCCTCGACCCGCACGCCCGCAACGAGGTCTGGGACGTCGTCCGCGGCCTCGTCGCCGAGGGCGCCACGGTGCTGCTGACCACGCAGTACCTGGAGGAGGCCGACCAGCTCGCCGACAAGATCACCGTGTTCGACCACGGCCGGGTCGTCGCCGACGGCCGGGCCGACGAGCTCAAGCGCCGCGTCGGCGGGCAGACGCTGCAGGTCCGCCCGACCCAGCTGTCCGACATGGACGCCGCCGGCCGGATCCTCGGTGACCTCTCCGGCGTCCGGCCGACCCGCGACGACGCGACCGGCCTGCTCACCGCGCCGGTCAACGACCCGGTGCTGCTGTCCACCCTGGTCCGCAAGCTGGACGAGGCCGGGATCACCGCGGACGAGCTGGCGCTGCGGCTGCCCAGCCTCGACGAGGTGTTCCTCGCCCTGACCGGCCACACCGCCGAACCGTCCGTTGAGGACAAGACCCTCGAAGGGAGCCTGGCATGACGACGCTGGCCCTCGACCGCCCGGCCCCGCCGCGGCACATCAGCCCCGGCAAGGGCCTCCAGCACGCGCTTTCGCTGGCCTGGCGCGGCATCCTGAAGATCCGCAAGAACCCCGAGCAGCTCGCCGACGTCACGCTGATGCCGATCGTCTTCCTGGTGATCTTCGTCTACCTGTTCGGCGGCGCGCTGTCCGGCTCGACCGACGCCTACCTGCAGATGGTCGTGCCCGGCATCATCGTGATGAACATCCTGCAGGCCTGCCTGACCGTCGGCGTGCAGCTCAACACCGACGTCACCAAGGGCGTGTTCGACCGGTTCCGCAGCATGCCGATCGCCCGCTCGGCGCCGCTGATCGGCGCGGTGCTCGCCGACGTCGTCCGGTACGTCGTTTGCCTGACCGTGCTGATGGTCGTGGCGACGATCATGGGCTACCGGATCGCGACCAGCCCCGGCGAGTTCGCGGTGGCGATCCTGCTCGCGCTGGCGTTCGGGCTGAGCTTCTGCTGGGGTTCGGTGTTCGTCGGCATGCTGATGAAGACGCCGGGCTCGGCGCAGGCGCTGATGTTCGTGTTCATCATGCCGCTGACGTTCGGCAGCAACGTGTTCGTGCAGACGTCCACCATGCCGGGCTGGCTGCGGGCGTGGGCGGACATCAGCCCGGTCAGCCTGATGGCGAACGCCCTGCGCGGCCTGATGAACGGCGGCGCGGTGGCCGGCCCGCTGACCGGGGCACTGGCCTGGATGGCCGGCGCCGTCGTCGTGTTCTTCCCGCTGGCCACCTGGGCCTACCGTCGGCGGGTCTGAGAAGGCGCACACACGGGGGTGAGTAGCGCCAGGGGAAACCGGAGGGGACGGCCGCGGGGGCGGCCGTCCCCTCCGGCGTGCGCTAGCCCAGCTCGGCCAGCAGCCAGCCGATGACGTCCTTTTTGGACTGGCTGCGGACCCCACCGTGGATGGCGTCGTAGTCCGGCAGCACCGTGCGGAGCTCGGCGATGAGTGCCCGGACCTCGGGGCTGCCGAGGTCGAGCCGCCCGCGCACGACGGCCGACGCGGCGAGGACCCGCGCTGCCCGCTCGTACCGGCCCTGCCGCGCGCGGATCATCGCGAGCAGTTCCACCGCGCCCGCCATGTCCGGCATGTCCCCGCGCTGGTTCGTCGCGCGGATGGACAGGGCGATGTGCGGTTCCGCCTCGTCGGGGCGGTCCTGGGCCAGCAGGATCCGCGCCTCGAAGGCGTGGATCCACTCGTCGCCGATCCCGCCGGGGAACCAGTCTTCGCCGCCGAGCGTGGCGACCCGGTCGAGCAGCGCCCGCGCTTCGGCCACCTCGCCCGTGCGCAGCAGCAGCTCGAGCCGGCCGAACATCAGGACGGCGCGCTGCTGCGGGTTCGTGATCTCCCGGCCGTAGCGCTCGGCCGCCTCCTGATCGCGCCAGGCTCCGGCGAAGTCCCCGGCCCGCGCCCGCTCCACGGCCAGCCGCCACCAGTGCTGCACGGCGTCCTCGTGCGAGCGCAGCTCCATCGACAGCGCCAGGCCCCGCTGGTAGGTCTCGATCGCCTTCGCACTCTCGCCGTCCTGGGACAACGCGAAACCCTTGAAGCTCAGCGTCATCGCGATGCCCCAGCGGTCGCCGACCGCCTCGAACCCGGCGTGGGCCAGGTCGCGCGCCCGGTCCGCGCCCTCGACGTCACCGGCGTCGTCGAGCAGGAAGCTGTCCACCCAGTACCCGCCCGCGCGGGTCCACGGATCGGCGTACTGCTGGGCGCGGCGCACCTCCCGGACCGCGACTTCGCGGTCGCCGCCCAGGAAGGCCAGCATCGGCAGCGCCACCGCGAGGCCGGGGTAGCGGTCCACCGCACCGGTGCGGACGCAGTCGTCGACCAGCGCCACGATCTCGGTCCGCTCCGAGCGCACCGGGATCTCGTCCATGAGGTAGACGAGCGCCCGGTAGGCGGCCGAGACCGGCTCGGGCAGGCGATCACCGAACGCCAGGGTGTCGCGGATCAGGCTGCCGACCCGGCCGCCCTGGCCCAGGATCGTGAAGTACCAGAACATCCCGTCCAGCAACGCGACCGAGTTGTCCACATCGGACATCTCGATCGCGCCGCGCAGGGCCGCGATCATGTTCGCGTTCTCGGCCTCGAACGCGTCGATCGCGGCGAGCTGGTCGGCGGTCCGCAGCGTCGGCTCCAGCCGCTGGGCGAACTCGGCGTAGTAGGCCGCCACGACCCGGCGGGTCCGGTCGTGCTCGCCCGACTCCACCAGGCGCTCGGTCGCGTACGCGCGCAGCGTCTCGAGCATCCGGTACCGCGGCTCGCCGGCCCCGGCGTCCACCCTGTCCACTATGGACTTTTCGACGAGGCTGCCGAGCACGTACGGCACGTCCGCGGCGGGCAGCCGCTCATCGGCGCAGACGGCCTCGATCGCGCCGAGCTCGGCGCCGCCGGCGAACACCGCGAACCGCCGGGCCAGCACCAGCTCCGGCTCGGTCAGCAGCTCCCAGCTCCACTCGACGACCGCGCGCAGCGTCCGCTGCCGCGGCAGCGCCGTCCGGCTGCCCGAGGTGAGCAGCCGGAACCGGTCGCCGAGGCGGGCGGCGATCTGGGCCACGGTCATCGAGCGCAGCCGCGCCGCGGCCAGCTCCAGCGCCAGCGGCATCCCGTCGAGGCGGCGGCAGATCTCCCCGACGTGGTCCACAGTGGACTCGTCGAGCACGAAGTCGGGCCGCACCGCGGCGGCCCGGTCGAGGAACAGCCGGGTCGAGTCGAGTTCGGCGGCCTCCGCGGGCGCGGCGCGTTCCGCGGGCACCGGCAACGGCCCCAGCGGGCACAGCGCCTCACCGGTGATGGCCAGCGGCTCACGGCTGGTGGCCAGTACCCGCAGCTTCGGCGCCCGCTGCAGCAGTTCGTCGGCCAGCCGGGCGGCGGCGTCGACGACGTGCTCGCAGTTGTCCAGCACCAGCAGCGCTTCCTCGCCGCCGAGCACCTCGACCGCCTGTTCCACCGGGTCCGGCTGACGGCGGTTGATTTCGGTCTCCGTGCGGATCTCCCGGACCTCGAGCGCGCCGAGCAACGCCCCGGGGACGTCGTCGGGGTCGCGAACGCCGGCGAGCGCGGCGAACCAGACCCGGCCCCGCTGGTGCGCGGGGTGCCGTGACGCCGCTTCGGTGGCCAGCCGGGTCTTGCCCGCCCCGCCCGGCCCGGCCAGGGTGACCAGCCGGGCGCCGGCGAGCAGCTCGGCCAGCAGCTTGAGCTCGTCGTCGCGGCCGACGAACGTGGTCAGCCGGGTCGGCAGCCGGTCGGTCACCGGGGACGGCGGCGCGAACTCGCCGCGCAGCGCGGCGACGTGGATCTCCTGCAGCTCGGCCGAGGGGTCGACGCCGAGCTGGTCGGCCAGGGTGCGGCGGAGCTCGCTGTAGACGGCCAGCGCTTCCGACTGCCGCCCGGCCGCGCACAGCGCGCGGATCCGCAGCCCGGCGAGCCGTTCGCGCAGCGGGTCGGCGTCGGCTGCCGCGGCCAGGTCGGCCAGCACGCCGGCGGGCCGGCCCAGCCGGATCAGGGCCTCGAACCGGTCCTCGGCCGCCTCGGTCCGCAGCTCGGTGAGGCGCCGGGCCGGCGCCGCCGCGAACGGCGCGTCCAGGACGTCGGCGAGCGCCGCGCCCTGCCACAGCGCGAGGGCCTCGGTGAGCAGGTCGGCGGCGTGGGCGTCCCGGCCCGCGGCCAGTTCCCGGCGGCCCTCGGCGGCGAGCCGTTCGAACCGCTCGGCGTCGACGTCGGCGGCCGCCACCGCGAGCCGGTAGCCCCCCGGGCCGGATTCGACGGCCACCGGCAGCACCTTCCGCAGCCGGGAGACCAGCGACTGCAAGGCGTTGGCCGCGTCGGACGGCGGCCCGGCGCCCCACAGACCGTCGACGAGGACGTCGGCGGGAACCGCGCGCCCGGCGTCCAGGGCGAGCCGGGCCAGGAGCATGCGGAGGCGGGCGCCGCCGATGTCGATCGGCGTGCCGTCGTCTTCCGCCGCCCGCAGCGGGCCCAGCAGCGCAACGCGCATGCGTCCAGCTTTCCAGACGCACGCCGGTCGCCGGGGCGGGCCGACGTAAGTGCTGATTATCCGGACAAACAAGACGAGACCGGCAGGGTCACCCGTTCGTGGCGATACGTTGCCGACGAGGTCCACCCGATTACGGACAGGAGCGTTCATGAGGGGACAGAAACCGGTCGTGGTGGCGGCCGCCGTGGTCGCCAGTCTCTGCCTCGGCGCCGGCGCCGCCGCGGCCGGTGACGGCTGGGGCCCGGCCAAGCCCGGCAGCGACGGCGCGGGCGACAGCTACTACCCGCAGGACGGCAACGGCGGCTACGACGTCGCCGACTACAACCTCAAGGTCGGCTACGACCCGGCGTCGCACCAGCTCACCGGCGTCCAGGACATCTCCGCCCGTGCGACGCAGTCGTTGAGCTCGTTCGACCTCGACCTGCACGGCCTGACCGTCGACTCGGTGCAGGTCGACGGCCGGGACGCGGGGTTCAGCCGGACCGGGGACCACGAACTCGTCGTCACGCCGTCGCGGCCGCTGTGGCGCGGCCGCAACTTCCACGTCAAGATCGCCTACCACGGCGTGCCCGTGCCGATCAGCGACCCGTCGCTCGGCGACAACGGCTGGCAGTACGCCCGGGCGGGCGGCGCGTTCGTCGCCGGCGAGCCGAAGTCGGCGACCACCTGGTACCCGGTCAACGACACCCCGCTCGACAAGGCCACGTTCCACCTGGCCATCACCGTGCCCGACGAGTGGGGCGTGATCGCCAACGGCCGCGAGCGCGGCTCGGCCAAGGCACCGGGCGGCACCACGCACTTCTGGGCCGAAGAGACGCCGATCGTGCCGTACATGACGACGGTGGCGATCGACAAGTGGACCTTCGACCGGCAGCAGCGCAAGGACGGCACCCCCGTCGTCAGCGCGTACGCCCCGGGCACGCCGGACTCGACGAAACAGGCCGAAGGGCGGCTGCCGGAGATCCTCGACTTCCTGGAGTCGAAGTTCGGCCCGTACCCGATCGACGCGGCGGGCGGCATCTTCCTCAACGAGGAGATCGGCTTCTCGCTGGAGACGATGAGCCGCCCGATCTACTCCGCGGGCTGGGCCGGCACGGTCCCGACGATCGTCCACGAGAACGCCCACCAGTGGTACGGCGACTCGGTGGCGGTCGCGCACTGGCGTGACGTCTGCCTCAACGAGTGCTTCGCCTCCTACGCCGAGTGGCTCTGGGACGAGGCCAAGGAAGGCGTCGACCTGGACAAGCAGTACGCGGCCGACGTCAAGACCGCCCCGGCGCGGCTCTGGGACGGCAAGCTCTACGACATGGGCGCGGGCAACGAGTTCACGTACGTGTACTCGAAGGGCCCGCTGATGCTGCACGCGCTGCGCCACTACATCGGGCAGCCGGCGTTCGACTTCGTGCTGAAGACGTGGCCGTCGCTGCACCGGGGCGGCAACGCGAGCATGCCGGAGTTCCAGCGCTTCACCGAACTCGTCGCGCACCGGAGCCTGAAGGGCTTCTTCGACGCCTGGGTGTACGGCACCGGCAAGCCGGCCGACCAGTACCTCTTCCCCGGCGGTCTGAAGCCCGCCGCCTGAGCGCGGTCGTCGAGGCCACCCTGCGGACGTAGGGTGGCCTCGACGCATTCCGCATCGGGAGGGTGCATGACGCAGGTGCTCATGACGGGGTTCGCGCCCTTCGGCGGCGAGGCGGTGAACCCGTCGTGGCAGGCGGTTTCGCGGGTGGCCGCGCGCCGGGACGACGTCGCGGCGGTGGAGCTGCCGTGCGAGTTCGAGGCGTCACTGCCCGCGCTGCGACGGGCGATCGAGGAGCACCGGCCGTCCCTGGTGGTCTGCACCGGCCAGGCGGGCGGCCGGGCCGGCGTGACACCGGAGCGGGTGGCGATCAACCTGGTCGACGCCCGCATCCCGGACAACGCGGGCGCGCAACCGGTCGACGTCCCGGTGGTCCCGCACGGCCCGGCGGCCTACTTCACGACGCTGCCGGTGAAGGCGGCGGTGGCGGCGATCCGCGCGGCGGGCGTCCCGGCGTCGGTGTCCCACACGGCCGGAACGTACGTGTGCAACCAGGTCTTCTACGGCTTGATGCACCTGCTGGCCACGGAGTTCCCCGACGTGCGCGGCGGTTTCGTGCACGTCCCGTTCAGCACGGAACAGGTCGCGGCGGCGGGCCAGGCGGAGCCGTCGTTGAGCGTGGCCAGCATCGCCGACGCCCTGGAAACGCTGGCGGACACGGCGTTGCGGGTCACCGAGGACTTGGCGGTCACCGCAGGCGCGGAGCATTGACCACGCAGCGGAGTGACCCACGGGTACTCGCCGCCGTGGGGACGCTGGGCGCGCTCATCGGCGCCGGCGCCGGCGCTTTCTGGGTCGCCATGGGCGGCCGCTACGACCGGGTGTGCGATGGCGGCGAAGAAACGTGCGGTCTCGGCGTGGTGCTCCTCGGCCTGATCGTCTTCTTCGCGACCGCCGCCGGATCGGCGCTGCTCACGCTGCTCGCGGCGAAGATGACCCGGATGTCGCCGAAAGCGCCGATCGTGCTGACCGCACTGCTGGCCCCCGCAGCGCTGGTGATCGTCTACAACGTCAGCGGGGCCATCGGCGCCTTCCGGATCCTGCTGCTGGCCGCCGTCTCCGCATTCCTGCACGTTCTCGTGGACACGGTCGCCCGGATCCGCGTCCGCTGACCGCCGCGGACGACGACCGGTACGGCCGCGGCGTGCGGCTCGACCGGGCCCGGTGAGTCAGGCCGGCTTGATCTCGCGGGTGAACCCCGCAACCAGCTCCTCGAGGCCGGTGGGGTCCTCCGTGAGGTAGATCGCGGCCACCCGGCGCTCGTGCACGCCGAAGAGCACGATCGACGACTTCCGGTCGGCGGTGGCGAGGTACTCGCCGTGCAGCCCGCCGCCGTCCCAGGTGCCGCGGCCGACGGCGCTGCCCGGGGGCGTCAGCTTCGTGTTCGCCTCGATGTATTCGGTGGTCAAGCCCTGGAAGTAGCGGACGCTGCCGCCCGTGAAGTTGCAGACGACCGAGAGCTGGGCGCCCAGCAGCTGGGCGAAGTGGTCGTTTTCCTTGCACGTGCCCCGGTCCGCGACCGGCCCGGCCAGTGCGCGCAGGCACGGGGTGAACCCGGCCCGGTCGCGCTGCGCCGTCTGCGTGCAGTCCGCGGCGGCCTGCGCGGCCTGGTCGCGGATGACGTACACGACGACGGTGGCCACGACCGCGGCGACCAAGAGCACGGCGAGCGCGAGGAACCACGGCTTGGGTTTCCGGCGCGGTTCCGCCGGCGGCGGAGCTTGCTGCCACGGCTGCGGCCGTGGCGGCGCCACCGGCGGCCGCACGGGCGCGAAGGCGGGCACGGTCAGGTCGGAGGCGCCGAGCGGCACCTGCTGGAGCCCGAACGCCACAGCCGTCTCGGGCTGGTCCTGCGTGGTCGGCGTGACGCCGAGCTGGCGTTCGAGCAGGGCGGCCAGCAGCGGCATCCGGCTCGGCCCGCCGACGAGGTAGACGCCGCCGAGCTGCGCGGGGGTCAGCCCGGCGCGCGCGATCGTGGCGGCGAGCAGTTCGGCGCTGCGCAGCAGGCTGGGCACGAGGGCCTCGAGTTCGTCCCGGCTGACCAGGACGTCCCCGAACGGCTCGGGCATCGGCACGTGGGTCTGCGCGTGCCGGGAGAGGCTTTCCTTGGCGTCGCGGACGTCCTGCAGCAGCGCCCGCCGCGTCCGGCGGTCGGCGGTGGTCTGCGGGCGCAGGAGGCGCTGCCACTGCGCCGGGTCGGCGTGCGAGACCGAGCGGCCGATGTGGACGAGCAGGGCCTGGTCGATGTCGAGGCTGCCGAGGTCGGGCAGCCCGTCCTCGGCGAGCACGGTGAACCCCTGCCCGGTGACCCCGACGACGGCGCAGTCGAAGGTGCCGGCCCCGAGGTCGTAGACGCCGATGGGACCGTGGTCCCGGCTCCGGAGGCCGGCGTAGTGCGCGGCGGCGGCGACCGGCTCGGGGATGAGCCGGACGTCGACGAGCCGTGCCTTCGCAGCGGCGTCCCGGAGGACGCCTTGCCGGGCGGCACCCCAGCCGCCGGGGTGCGCGATCCGCGTCTGCGCGGGCGGGCGGCCCAGCTGCCGTTCGGCCTCCTCACCGACTCGGCGCAGGACGGCGGCGAAGGCGTCTTCGATGCCGACCTCGGTGTCCCCGAGCCTGAGCACGCCCTCGTCGATCCGCCGCTTGGGGCTGGGTTCGAACCGGCTGGGGTCCAGCCGCGCCCGCCGTTCGGCGTCCTGCCCGACGACGAGCAGCCCGTCGTCGTTGGCGAAGACGGCGGACGACATCGTGACGGACCCGTCGACCTCGACCGCCCGCGCCCCACGCCCGCCGGCGGAAAGGACGGCGACGGTGCTGGACGTCCCGAAGTCGATCGACAGCACGTCCACGCGGATTCCCCTCCCAAGGTCCGCGGGCATCGTCTCACGGCCCCGGAACGCCGGAAGGGCGGCTCCCGCTCGGGGAACCGCCCTCCTGGCGCACTACTCGACGATCACTCGCCTTCGGCTTCGCCGCCCTGCTCCTCGTGGCCGGCGCCGATGCTGACCGGCGGGGCGTCCGGGATCGACGACGGACGGCGCTCGCCGCGGAAGGTGAACCGCGCCTGGTCGTCCTTGTCCTCCGGGTTGCCGCTCCAGCCTTCGACGTCGACCAGGATGATCTGGCCGGGCTCGACCTCGCCGAAGAGGATCTTCTCCGACAGCTGGTCTTCGATCTCGCGCTGGATCGTGCGACGCAGCGGCCGCGCGCCCAGCACCGGGTCGAAGCCGCGCTTGGCCAGCAGCGACTTGGCCTTCGCCGTCAGCTCCAGCTCCATGTCCTTGGCCTTGAGCTGGGTCTCCACGCGCCCGATCATCAGGTCGACCATCATGATGATCTGTTCCTGCGTGAGCTGGTGGAACACGATGATGTCATCGATCCGGTTCAGGAACTCCGGGCGGAAATGCTTCTTCATTTCCTCGTTGACCTTCTGCTTCATCTTCTCGTACCGGGTGCCGGTGTCGTTGGACCCGGCGAACCCGAGCGAGACGGACTTCGAGATGTCCGAGGTGCCCAGGTTGGACGTGAAGATGAGGACCGTGTTCTTGAAGTCGACCGTGCGGCCCTGACCGTCGGTCAGGCGGCCGTCCTCCAGCACCTGCAGGAGCGTGTTGTAGATCTCCTGGTGCGCCTTCTCGATCTCGTCGAACAGGACCACCGAGAACGGCTTGCGACGCACCTTCTCCGTCAGCTGGCCGCCCTCTTCGTAGCCGACGTAGCCCGGAGGGGCACCGAAGAGCCGCGAAGCGGTGTAGCGGTCGTGGAACTCACCCATGTCGATCTGGATGAGCGCGTCGTCCTCGCCGAACAGGAACGAGGCCAGCGCCTTGGACAGCTCGGTCTTACCGACACCGGACGGGCCGGCGAAGATGAACGAGCCCGACGGGCGCTTCGGGTCCTTCAGACCGGCACGCGTACGGCGGATCGCCTGCGAGACGGCCTTGACCGCGTCCTCCTGGCCGATGATGCGCTTGTGGAGCTCGTCCTCCATGCGCAGCAGCCGGGTGGTCTCCTCCTCGGTCAGCTTGAACACCGGGATGCCGGTCCAGTTGGCCAGCACCTCCGCGATCTGCTCGTCGTCGACCTCGGCGACGACGTCGAGGTCGCCGTCCTTCCACTGCTTCTCCCGCTCGCCCTTCTGGCCGAGGAGGGTCTTCTCCTCGTCACGCAGGCGGGCGGCCCGCTCGAAGTCCTGCGCGTCGATCGCGGACTCCTTGTCGCGGCGGACGTTCGCGATCTTCTCGTCGAACTCGCGCAGGTCCGGCGGCGCGGTCATCCGGCGGATGCGCATCCGGGCGCCGGCCTCGTCGATCAGGTCGATCGCCTTGTCCGGGAGGAACCGGTCGTTGATGTACCGGTCCGCCAGGGTCGCGGCGGCGACCAGCGCCGAGTCGGTGATCGAGACGCGGTGGTGCGCCTCGTACCGGTCGCGCAGGCCCTTGAGGATCTCGATCGTGTGCTCCAGCGACGGCTCGCCGACCTGGATCGGCTGGAACCGGCGCTCGAGAGCGGCGTCCTTCTCGATGTACTTGCGGTACTCCTCGAGCGTGGTCGCACCGATCGTCTGCAGCTCACCGCGGGCGAGCATCGGCTTCAGGATCGAAGCCGCGTCGATCGCGCCCTCGGCGGCACCCGCCCCGACCAGCGTGTGCAGCTCGTCGATGAACAGGATGATGTCGCCGCGGGTCTTGATCTCCTTGAGCACCTTCTTCAGGCGCTCTTCGAAGTCACCGCGGTAGCGGCTGCCGGCGACCAGCGAGCCCAGGTCCAGCGTGTAGAGCTGCTTGTCCTTGAGCGTCTCGGGCACCTCGCCCTTGACGATGCTCTGCGCGAGGCCCTCGACGACGGCGGTCTTGCCGACGCCGGGCTCGCCGATGAGCACCGGGTTGTTCTTGGTCCGGCGGGACAGCACCTGCATGACCCGCTCGATCTCCTTGCCGCGCCCGATGACCGGGTCGAGCTTGCCCTCGCGGGCGAGCACGGTCATGTTGCGGCCGAACTGGTCCAGCACCAGCGACGACGACGGGGTGCCCTCACCGCGGCCGGAACCGGTTTCGGTGGACTCCTTGCCGCCCTGGTAGCCCGAGAGCAGCTGCAGCACCTGCTGGCGGACCCGGTTGAGGTCCGCTCCCAGCTTGACCAGGACCTGCGCGGCGACGCCCTCGCCCTCGCGGATCAGGCCGAGCAGGATGTGCTCGGTGCCGATGTAGTTGTGGCCGAGCTGCAGCGCTTCGCGCAGCGACAGCTCCAGCACCTTCTTGGCGCGCGGCGTGAACGGGATGTGCCCGCTCGGCGCCTGCTGGCCCTGGCCGATGATCTCCTCGACCTGCTGGCGCACGCCCTCCAGGGCGATGCCCAGCGACTCCAGCGCCTTGGCGGCGACACCCTCACCCTCGTGGATCAGACCCAGGAGGATGTGCTCGGTGCCGATGTAGTTGTGGTTGAGCATCCTGGCCTCTTCTTGAGCCAGGACGACCACCCGCCTCGCGCGGTCGGTGAACCTCTCAAACATGTGCACTCCCTCGACTGCTGCGCCGGCGGCCCGTTTCCATCGCGTGCTTTCACCGCGATGGATTCAGCACCGTGAGACCACTCTAGTAGCCAAGTCGTCGCGCTGGCGTACCACTACGGCTGTCGGCGGTCGTTTCCGCACCCGGACGTGGCATCTCCCGGGTGCTCCCATCATCAGGTTGCCCTGCACCTTTACGTCAAGTCCAACGTGCGGACGGCCATCCGGATTCCGCCATCCGCGCGCTGTCCGCTCACCGCGAACAGTCCGCAACCTGAGAGGCCCGGATCACCGCGCCACCCGATTGGCGCAGCTCCCGCCGCCCTGTAAGGTTAGGCACGCCTAATCCGGTACGGCGCTTCGAGGAGGGCCGCGGTTGAACCAGCAGCGCTCCTTCCGTGACGCACGCGAGGTCGGCGACGGCCTCGCGTCGTCGTTGCGGCGGGTCGCCGGCCTGCAGGAGCGCAGCGAGCTCCGCCGGGACGTCCCGGCGGGTTGGATCCGCTGTTCGGAGCTGCTGGAGACGCCCGCCTACTTCGGCGAGTGGCGCGGCCTCCTCGGCGACTGGCTGCTGCGCGAGCACTCCTCGGCGCCGGCGCAGACCACGGCGAGCTGGGTGATGACGTGGTACCTGCACGTCCCGGCGTACGTCGGCGCGCTGTTGTGGCACCACGAGCGCCGGGTGCCGTCCCTGAAGCCGTCCGAGCTGGCCTTCCGCCTGGCCGACGACCGCCCCCACCCGGACGGCATGGCGGTGCTGGGTGACGCGTTCCACTGCCTCCCGACGGACCCGGGCTCGGCCCGCCCGGAGGCGACGACGGTCCGCGACGAGCGAGCGCTGGCGGCGATCCTGCGGGCGCGCTACCTGGCCCACGCGGCCCAGTTCGTCCGCGCGTACGCACCGATGAGCAGACTGGGCCGCCGCACACTGTGGGCGGCGGCGACGGACGCGCTGGAGAACTCACTGTGGTGGGCGGGCCTGCAGGGCGGCACCCCGGAGGCGGAGGGCGCGGGCGTGGCGGACGCGGCCTTGGTGCTGGACGAGCGCTACCCACCGCTGACGTCGGCATCGACGCTGCGGTTGGAGGAGGGGCAGGACGGCCACCGGGCGTGGACGCGGCGACGGGAGAGCTGCTGCTTCTCGTACCTGCTGCCGTCGTCGCCTGAGTGTGAGGGCTGTCCGCGGACCTGTTCGCGGTAGGCCCACGCGGTCGGTGGTTTCCTGGGGTGGCTGCGGGACCTGAGTGTTCAGGCGTTGCTTCATGCCCGGGCGTGATCGAGATCGTGTCCCAGGCTGCCTCTCCCGTGATCCTGGTCGGTCTGGGCGGGCGTTGACCGCCGAGCGGGAACCTACGTTGACCTGGTCGAAGCGGGGACAAGCAGCAGAGAAGCGACGCGGCTAGCCGGATCGATGACCCCGAAACGCCGGCGAGCCGCGGCTGCAGCGGCGCCCGATGGTTCCGCCGGCCGAGGTGTCCGCGAACCTGTTCGCGGCAGCCACCAGCCCCACCAAACAGCCCCCACCGCTCCCTGGGGGGCGTCCCCAAGCCAGTCTACCGGCACCCCCCGACAAAACCCCCCGCTCAACCGCACTTGTCCACACCTCAGCCCACCTGTGGACAACTCCACCCCGGATCCCGCCCAGCCGCACCCAGCGCCCGCTCCAGCGGCGAAGCCTCCGCAGGCACCGCCACCACCGGCCCGTACACCCCCATCGACCGCGCCTGCTCGCCCATGGCCACCGCGGACTCGTACACCGCCGTCGCCGCCTCCGGCGCGTACGAACACGACTGGCCGCTCGCCCGGGCCAAGTCCCAGCCGTGGAGGACGAACTCACCCAGCACCATCGCGCCCACCACCGCCGATGGCATCGGTGCCGATCCCAGCGACGTCGTCCCCGTCCACGCCGACGGCGTCTCGAACACCGAAACCAGCGTCTCGGTCTGCTTCTCCAGGTCCGCCCGCCATTCCGCCCCCACCAGCGCCGCCGCCGGGGAAGGCGGGGAAGACGGGGAAGGCGGCGCCGCACGGCGGCCCGCGGCGATCAGCCACGGTCCCCAATACAGGAGGTGGTTGAGCAGCCCGCGGACGTCGTACCCGGCGCACGGCGTCGGGGCGGTCAGGTCGGGGACCGCGCTCGCGATCCGGAGGAACTCGGCCGCGGCCGGGCGCAGCAGGGAAGCAGTCATTCGGTGATCGAAACCGCCGGCGACCGGGCCGTCTTGAACGAACGCGACAGCTACCGTGACCGGGTGACGCACCGGATCCCGCGTGGCATCGTGGCCGAGGCCACCGCGCGCACGATGTTCACGCTGACCCGGCACCCGCCCGCGCCGGAGCTCGCCGATTTCGTCGAATACCACTGGGTCCTGCGGTGGGACCGGCGCGGGAAACCGCCGTACGAGCAGCGCGTGCTGCCGAACCTCTCGGTCCACGTGACGTTCTTCCCCGGCGCCTCCGGCGTCCACGGCCCGGCCCGCGACGTCTTTTCGCACCGCTTGGCCGGCCGGGTGCAGGGCCTGGGGGTGCGATTCCGTCCCGGCACCTTCCGCGCGTTCCTCGGCGGCCCGGTGCGTGACATCGCCGACCGGGCCGTCCCACTCAGCCGCGTATTCGGGCCGGCGGCCTCGGCGGCCGCCGAATCGGTGCGGTCGGCGGCCGATGACGCGCAAATGGTGGGTGCGATCGACAACTTGCTGATCGCAAATCCTGTGCGGCTGTCCCCGGCCGCGCGCGAGGCGGCGGAGGCGGTGGAATCAATCGCGCGGGATCCGGGAATTACCCGGGTGGCGCAACTGTGCGCGGATACTGGACTAACCACCCGCTCTGTCCAGCGGTTGTTCGCCGAACACGTCGGCTGCCCGCCCAAGTGGGCGATCCGGATTTACCGCCTCAATGACGCAGCGCAGCGGCTCGTCACCGAAGGAGAACCCGATTACGCCGGTCTGGCGGTTCGACTGGGCTATAGCGACCAGTCGCACTTCATCCGCGATTTCCGGACCGTGACGGGCCAGTCGCCTGCGGAGTACGCGCGAACCGCACGTACCACCGATCGGGAACCGCACGGGGATCGGACGTGAAGAAAGCCGCCGGGCGGAATTCCACCCGGCGGCCACCCCGCGTCGACGATTGGCCACGCCGCCACCGGCATGGGGATAACTGCTGGTCAGCGCCCCACATAGGCCCGCACCAGTGCGGCGTGAACAAACTTCAGTTCTTCTTGTGGTAAGCCTCGACGACCTCGGAAGGGATGCGGCCGCGGTCGGAAACCGCGTACCCGTTCTTGCGTGCCCAAGAGCGGATGGCCTGGTTCTGCTCGCGGTCGACCGCGGCGGGCCGAGCGGAACCCTTACCGGCGACCGGGCGAACCGAGGCGCGCTTGCGACCGCCCGCGCGACGCGCGTGCTCGACATACTGGGCGAGCGCGTCCCGCAACTCCTCGGCGTTTTCCGAGGAGAGATCGATCTGGTAGCTGACCCCGTCCAAACCGAACTCGACGGTCTCTTCCGCCTCACCGCCGTCGAGGTCGTCGACCAGCGAGACGAGCACCTTCTGTGCCATCCGATTCCTCCTGCGGGGCTTACTCAATGATCTGGTACGGGGCAAGCCCCGGGACAGAAGACTTTGTCCAGATCATTAGTACCCGCTTCTGCAGTGCAACGCAAATCTCATTGCCATAACCGGCCGCTATCCTCACACGGCCGGGTTATTCGGGTCGCACCAGCGGGAAGAGGATCGTCTCCCGGATACCGAGACCGGTCAGCGCCATGAGGAGCCGGTCGATCCCCATTCCGACGCCGCCGCTCGGCGGCATTCCGTACTCCAGGGCACGCAGGAAATCCTCGTCGAGCCGCATGGCTTCGCTATCGCCCTGCGCGGCCAGCAGCGACTGTTCGGTGAGGCGTTCCCGTTCGACGACCGGATCGACCAGCTCGGAGTATCCGGTGGCGAGTTCGAATCCGCGCACGTAGAGGTCCCACTTCTCGGCCACGCCCGGCCGGGACCGGTGCTGCCTGGTCAATGGCGAGGTCTCCAGCGGAAAATCACGGACAAACGTCGGTGCGTGCAGGTGATCTCCGACGAGGTGTTCCCACAGTTCCTCGACGAGCTTCCCGTGCCCGAGCTTCGGGTCCACTTCCAGGCCCCTGGCCTGCGCGAATCCGAGCAGTTTGGCGGCGGGCGTCTCCGGCGTGACCTCTTCGCCGAGGGAATCGGACAACGACTCGTACATTCCGAGTGTGGTCCATTCGCCGGAGAGGTCGTACTCCGAACCGTCGGGCAGCGTGACGACCTGGGTGTCCAGCACCGCCTGCGCGGCCTCCTGGATCAGCTCGCGGGTCATCACCGCATTGGTGTCGTACGTGGCGTAGGCCTCGTAGTACTCGAGCATCGCGAACTCCGGCGAGTGCGACGAGTCGCTGCCCTCGTTCCGGAAGTTGCGGTTGATCTCGAAGACCTTTTCGATGCCGCCGACGACGCAGCGCTTGAGGTAGAGCTCCGGCGCGATGCGCAGGAACAGCTCCATGTCGAACGCGTTGGAATGCGTGACGAAGGGGCGGGCCGCGGCGCCGCCGTGCAGCGTCTGCAGCATCGGCGTTTCGACCTCGGTGAACCCGCGGCGGTGGAACGACTCCCGCAGCGACCGGACCACGCCGGCGCGCGTGCGCACGACGTCCCGCGCGCGCGGGCGCATGACGAGGTCGACGTAGCGCTGGCGGATCCGCGTTTCCTCGGCCAGCTCCTTGTGCGCGGTCGGCAGCGGGCGCAGCGCCTTCGAAGTGATGCGCCAGGCGTCGGCCATCACCGAAAGCTCGCCGCGCTTGGACGTGATGACCTCGCCGTGCACGAAAACGTGGTCGCCGAGGTCGACGTCGGACTTCCACGCCGCCAGCGCGTCCTCGCCGACCTTCGCCAGGCTGATCATCGCCTGCAGCTCGGTGCCGTCGCCCTCGCGCAAGCTCGCGAAGCACAGCTTGCCCGTGTTTCGCATGAACATCACCCGGCCGGTGATGCCGACGACCTCGCCCGTGGCGGTGTCGGCGGGCAGTCCGGAATGGGCCGCGCGCACCTCGGCGAGCGAATGCGTCCGGGGTACCTCGACCGGGTAGGGATCGATACCCTCGGCGAGGATCCGGTCGCGCTTCTCCCGGCGCACCCGCATCTGCTCGGGCAGTTCGTCTTCGGCGGGCTCGCTGGTGGAAGCGGGGTTTTCGGTCATGGCCATAGGGTACGAACCCGGCTGTCCGCTACGCCAACCGGATTACCTTTACGTTTCCGTCCATTAGCCTGGGTGTGTGAGTGATCCCACCCGAGGTCAGCGCGCTTCTTCCTTCGGCAGCCGCGCCGCCGAGTACGCCGAGCACCGGCCCGATTACCCGCGGGAAGCCATCGAGTGGGGCCTTTCCGGGGCGAGCGGAACACCGCGCCGGGTGCTCGATCTCGGCGCCGGAACCGGCAAACTCACCCTCGGCCTGACCGCGCTCGGGCTCGACGTCACCGCGGTCGAACCCGACCCGGAAATGCGCGCCCAGCTCGAGCGGGCCGTGCCGTCGGTGACGTCGCTGGCCGGCCAGGCGGAACGGATTCCGCTCCCGGACGGGGCCGTCGACGCGGTGTTCGTCGGCCAGGCGTTCCACTGGTTCGACGTGCCGGTGGCGCTGACGGAGATCGGCCGCGTGCTGCGCCCGGGCGGCGTGTGCGTGCCGCTGTGGAACTACGAAGACGAATCGGTGCCGTGGGTCGCCGAGTTCACCGCGCTGGGCCGCGACGGCGCCCGCCGCCCGACGAGCATCGAAGACATGCGCGAAGTGACGCACCCGCAGTTCGAGCCGTTCGAAAGCGACCGGTTCCGCCACGCGCAACGGCGCACGGCCGAGAGCCTGGTGGAAACGATCGCGACGTATTCGAAGGTGATCGTCTCGACGCCGGCGGAGTCGGCGGCCCTGCTGGGCAGGCTCCGGGAGTTCCTGGCGCGGAATCCGGCGACCGCGAACGGCGAGTTCGACCTCCCGCTGGTCACGACGGCCTTGCGCGCGCGACGGCGATGAGGACATTTCCGGCGTGCTAGGTTCGGCAGCGACCTGATCTCCAGGTCCCGGACGAGCGCGTCGTACCCGGTCAGGACAAGACGGCGCAGTGCCTGAAAAACACTGCGAAAGGTCCGATCGTGTCCTGGTTCGTCCTCGTCCTGTCCGGCGTGCTGGAAACCGTCTGGGCGGCCGCTCTCGGTGCCTCGAAGGGGTTCTCCCGGCCGCTCCCGGTCGTGACGTTCGTCGTCGCGCTGGTGCTGAGCATGAGCGGTCTGGCTTACGCGCTGCGCGAAATCCCGCTCGGCACGGGGTACGCCGTCTGGGTCGGCATCGGCACGGTCGGCACGGCGGCGTACGGGATCCTCGCACTGGGCGACCCGGTGACGGCGACCCGGATCACCTGCCTGGCGCTGATCGTCGCGGGTGTCGTGGGGCTGAAACTCCTGCCTTGACCTCGATCGAGGTGGAGGTTCGATACTGCGGGGATGCGCAGGAAATCACTGGGGCGGGCCTTGATCTCGCTGACCTCGTTGGTGACGGCAGTGGGCCCGTACAAGGCCGACTGGAACGAAACGCACGTCTACAACCCGCAGTGGCCACCGCACGCGAAGTTCCACAACGGGCAGACCATGAGCCTGGGGCTCGCGCTGGGGGCGACGAGCCTGTGGCAGCTCTGGCGACGGCCGACCCGGGCGGGTCTCGACGCCGGGGCCGTGCTGGCGTCGCTGTACTGGCTGACGCAGATTTCGGCGCTGGCCTACCCGGGGTCCCGCGCGGTGGACCCGCCGGGGGCCGACCGGTTCCCGCAGGCGAAGATCGCCTTCCCGGCGCTGGCGGTGACGGCCCTGGGGTACGTGCTGGAGCGCCGTCGCCTGGCGCGCGGCTGACGGCCGGTCAGGGCCGGGTGTTGCGCTCGTAGGCCAGCCGGAGGCCGAGCAGCGTCAGCTCCGGGACGTGGTGGGTGATCGTCTCCGACTCGCCGAGCACCAGTGGCGCGAGGCCGCCCGTGGCCAGCACCGCCACCGGTTCCGCGCCGCCCGGGGAAAGCTCGCGGACGATCCGGCGGACCAGGCCGTCGACCTGGCCCGCGAAGCCGTAGAGGATGCCGGATTGCAGGCACTCCACGGTGTTCTTGCCGATCACCGACCGCGGCCGGACCAGCTCGACCTTCCGCAGCGCCGCCGCGCGCAACGCCAGCGCGTCCACCGAGATCTCGATGCCCGGGGCGAACGCGCCGCCCAGGAACTCGCCGCGGGCCGAGATCGCGTCGACGTTGGTCGACGTGCCGAAGTCGACCACCACGCACGCGGTGTCGTGGAGGTGGTGCGCGGCCAGCGTGTTCACCAGCCGGTCCGCGCCCACCTCCTTCGGGTTGTCCACCAGCAGCGCCACGCCCGTGCGCACGCCCGGCTCGACCACGACCTTCGGGACCCGGGCGTAGTACCGCCCGAGCATCACCCGCAGCTCGCGCAGCACCGCCGGCACCGTCGACAACGCGCTGATCCCGGACACCTCGTCCGCGTGCGGGCCGAGCAGACCGCGGACCGTCAGCGCCAGCTCGTCGGCCGTCATGCGCGCGTCCGTGCGCATGCGCCAGTCGCCCACGAGTTCCGGCCCGGACCACAGGCCCAGCACGATGTTCGTGTTGCCGACGTCGACGGTGAGCAGCAAGCGGGTCAGCTTTCCGCGTGCAGCAACGCGTCGAGCCGGCGGGCGTCCGCCGTCTCGGCGACCGGGAAGATCGCCGCCTCGTCGTCCGGCGGCAGCGTCACCGTGCCCGAGAGCAGGCCCGATCCTTCCGGCGCGTGGCCGGGGTCGGTGTGCCGGTCGACGATCCGGTTGTCGGCGTCGACGAACACCACGCGCGGCTGGTACGTCGCCGCTTCGGCGTCGTCCATCTGGCCGTACGAGATGAGGATGACCAGGTCACCCGGGTGCACCAGGTGCGCCGCGGCACCGTTGATGCCGAGCACCCCGCTGCCGCGTTCCCCCTTGATGACGTAGGTCTCCAGCCGGGCCCCGTTGGTGACGTCCACAATGGACACCTGTTCCCCCGGCAGCAGGTCCGCGGCCTCCATCAGGTCCTCGTCGACCGTCACCGAACCGACGTAGTGCAGGTCGGCCTGGGTCACGGTGACCCGGTGGATCTTCGACTTGAGCATCGTGCGGTACATCGTGGACTCCTTATTCCCCTGCGTCCAACCGCTCCGGGTGCTCGACGGCGGCGCCGAGCAACACCGGAACGTTGTCGATCAGCCGGGTACTCCCCACCCGGGCCGCGATCAACAAGCGTGCTTCCCCATCGACGGGCGCGGGCCCGAGATCGGTTCCCCGCAATTCGAGGTAATCCACCTCGACCGCGGGCCGCGCGGCGAGGGTCTTCCACGCGGTCTCGAGGACCGCGTCCGCCCCGTCCCGGCCGACGAACGCCCCCGCGGTGAGGGCGGCCGACAGGACGATGGCGTCTTCGCGCTGCTCAGGCGTCAGGTAGACGTTGCGGGACGACAACGCGAGCCCGTCGCGCTCGCGCACGGTCGGCACGCCGATCACGCGCGTGTCGATGTTCAGGTCGCGCACCATCCGCTTGATCAGCACCAGCTGCTGGTAGTCCTTTTCGCCGAAGAAGGCGTAGTCCGGACGGAGCAGGTTGAACAACTTCGCCACGACGGTGAGCACACCGGCGAAGTGGCCGGGGCGCGCGGCGCCTTCGAGCTCGTCGCCGAGCGGGCCCGGGTGCACGGTCACCACGGCACCCTCGGCGTAGAGGGCGTCCACGCTCGGCGTGAACGCGATCTCGATGCCGTCTTCGCGCAGGACGTCGAGGTCGGCTTCGAGCGGCCGGGGGTAGGCCTCGAAGTCCTCGCCCGCGCCGAACTGCAGCGGGTTCACGAAGATCGAGGTGGCCACGACGGTGTTCGGCAGCCGCTTCGCGCGGCGGATCAGCTCGCGGTGCCCGGCGTGCAGCGCGCCCATGGTCGGCACGAGCGCCAGCTTGCGGCCGACGCCGTGCAGCGCCCGGCTGACCTGGCTCACGTGCTCGGGCGACGCGAACGCGTTCAGGGTGCCGCGGCTGAATTTCGGTGTGGTCACTGGTCTGGGTGCCCTTCGGCGGGATCGTCGAGGAGTTCGGTGAGGTCTTTCGCGGCCGCGGTGTCCAGCAGCCCGGCTGCCGACGAGCGCGCCACCGTGCGCTTGGCCAGCGCGCGGTAGGCCGGCGCCACGTCCGGCGCCCGGTCCGCCAGCACCGCGAGGTGCTTGCGGACGGTGCCGGCGTCGCCACGGGCGACCGGACCGGTGAGGGCGCGGTCGCCGTGTCGCAGCACATTATCCAACGCCGCCGAGAGCAGTGGGGCGACCAGGCGTTCGGATTGCCCGATTCCGGCTTGGCGCAACAGGTCCGCGCAGTCGGCGACCAGCGTCATCAGGTGGTTTGCGCCGTGGGCCAACGCAGCGTGGTAGAGCGCTCGCGCGGAGTCGGGGATCCGCACCGGTTCGGCACCCATCTCCACGGCCAGCGCTTCGCCGACGTGCCACGCGGCTTCGTCGTCCTCGGCGGCCGTGACGCCGATGCTGCACGCCGCCAGCCGCTCGAGGTCCTCCTCGCGGCCGGTGAACGTCATCACCGGGTGCAGGGCGAGCGGCAGGGCCCCGGCCTCGGCCGCGGGGGCGAGGACGCCGATACCGTGCGCGCCGGAGGTGTGCACGACGATCTGCCCGGGCCGCAGCGACTCGGTGGCGACGAGCCCGCGGACCATCCCGGCCAGCGCGTCGTCGGGGAGGGCGAGCAGCACCAGGTCCGCCCGGCGGACGGTCTCGTCGGGCGGCAGGAGGGGCACGTCGGGCAGGAGACGTTCGGCACGGGCCAGCGACGAAGCGGACAGGCCGGACGCGGCGACCACGGTGTGCCCCGCCCGGGCCAGCGCGGCGCCGAGCACGCTGCCCACCCGGCCGGCGGAAACGACGCCGACCGCAAGGCGGGCGGGCCGCATCATGGCGTGCGCCTGTGGACGCTCATGCTGGCAGACTCCCTCTGCTCTCGTTCCAGTCCCATTTCCGGGTACCGGACGACGGCGCGAGACTAACTCGGGCGAGCGGGCGCCGTTGAGCCCGGGTGACCAGCTTCACCCGGACCGGTTCACCCGCGGGCGGCCTCGTCGGCGAGGCGCGTCGCCTCCGCGCGGGCGGCTTTGAGGGTGCGCAGCAGCTCCTGCTGGCGCTGCCGGTCGGCGTCGCTGGTGAGCTGGTGCCGGTCGAGGAAAGCGAGCTCGGTCACGCTCGCCTGGTACACGGCGACGGCCTTCGCCGCCCGCTTGCCCGACTGCCGCTTGGCCTGCCGCCGCCACGCCCGCCTGCCGGGCAGGCTGGCCAGCAGCTCGACCTCCGACGGCGCGATCCACCGCGCCGCGGCCATGTGCGGCAGCGCGGCGGCGATGATCCGCTGTTCCCGTTTCCGCTGCAGGACGACGAGGTAGAGCACGCCGACGAAGAGCGGCAGCATGATCAGGAAGTAGACGGTGAGGAACTTCGACCCGCCGAGCAGCGCGGCGCTGTTCCACAGGGCGTGCAGGCAGACGGCGGCGAGGTACCCGGCGATCGGCGCGATGATCTTGAGGGCCTTGGTGGTCGTCCGCGCGGCGATGCCGAGCCCGATGCCGGTGAGCACGGCGAACAGCGGGTGCGTGAAGGGCGCGAGCACACCGCGGAGGAAGAAGGCGGTGATGACGCCCTGGCTGTGCCCGTCCCCGAAGCCGTAGTCGGCGAAGGCGCGCCCGAAGTAGTAGATGTTCTCGGTGAAGGCGAACCCGGCGGCGCTGAACCCGGCGTAGACGACCCCGTCCACGACGCCGTCGAACTCGCTGGAGCGCCGCCAGAGGATGAGCACGACGAAGAGCGCCTTCGCGGCCTCCTCGACGACGGGGGCGGAGACGAGCGCGGCGACGGTGTTGCCGCTGCCCTGGCCGAGCAGCTCGTCCCCGACGGCCTCGGCGGTGGTGTTGATGAGCAGCGCCGTGATGGTGGCGATGCAGGCACCCCAGGCGAAGGCGAGCAGCAGGAATTTGGCGGGCTCTGGCTCCCACCGGTCGACCCAGAGGAACCCGGCGACGACACCGGCCACGGGCACGAGCGCGGCGAGGACGCCGATGGTGACGGCGAGCGGGCCCACCCGCGCGGTGGCGAGCCCGAACAGGAAGAGGCCGCACAGGGCCACCACGATCAGCCCGAACACCGGCAGCAGCACGGTGACCCGGCGAGGCCGCCGTCCACGATCGAGTCCGGTCGCAGGCGAGAGGGTTCCGCTCACAGCGGGTCACCCTACGCAGACTGGACGGGAACACCAACGCCACCTGGCACAGACGGGCCCGTCTGCGGCTCGCACGGGTTGCGCCCCAAGGCGGCCTTGGTTGCGTGTGACGCACCCAAGGCGGCCTTCGGTGCGTCCGGTGCACCCGAGGCCGCTTTCGGTGCGCGACGCCAAAGCGACCTCGGGCGTGGCCAGCGCCCCGACGCGGCCTTAGGTGCAGCACCTCGAGCGGCTCGCGGTGCAACCGCCCGCGCAACCCGACGTGGCCGTAGTGGCGGCTGGCTTGTCCCACGCACCCGAAGCGGCCCGCGGCGCACCTGCGTACCCAGAACGGCGTCCGACGCGGCCCGCGCACCCAAGTGGCGCAGACATGTCCGCACCAAAGCGGCCTTCGTCGCGTAGTGGCGGCTGGCTTGTCCCGCGCGCCCAAAGCGGTCTTCGGTGCAACCTGCGCGCCCAGCGCGACCCGCGCACCCAAGTGGCTCAGATATCCCGCACCAAGGCGGCCTTCGTCGCGTACGCGACGTGGCCCTCGGCGCCTTCCGGACCCAACGTGGCCTTCGGTGCGTGAGACGCACCCAAGGCGGCCTTCGGTGCGTCTTGCGCACCGAAGGCCGCCTTGGGGCGCTTGGCTCAGCGGGCCGGGAGCCTCAGTCCTCCGCGCGCCGGCGGCGGCGGGGGGTCGAGCCCGTTCCGCCGTTGGCCGCCAGGAGCTCGCTCACCGAACGGCCCGCCGCGTGCGAGCCGCTTCCCGGGGCCGGCTCCGGGGCCGCGCGGTGGCCGTTGCGGGATCCGTTGTGGCCGTTCTGCTCGACCTCGGCCGGGTCCACCGGGGTCATTCCGCGGCGGGACATCGAAGCGCGCTCGGCGACCATGCCCTCCCAGGCCGGGGGCTCGCCGTCCGGACGGCGGCGGCGGCCTCCGCCCGGCGGCTCGGGCGCCGCGGGCACGGCCGGCAGCTGCTGCGAGTCCTCCGGCTTGCGGCGGCGGCCGCCCGAGCGGCCCTGGAAGTTGCGGACCGACTCCGGCAGCGTCGGGTTCGCCATGGGCGTCTCGGCCTTCGCGGCCTCCGCCGGCGCGCGGTGCGAGCCACCGTGGCGGGACGGCGGCTCCTCCAGGATCGGCGACATGTCCGCCCGCGAGAACTGCTCCAGCCGCGACGGGCGGCGGCTGTCGGCGGCCGGGACCGGCGTGGTCGGCGGCACCACCGGGGGCAGGTCCGTGCGCGACGGCTGCCGCGGCGACGGGCTCTTGCTCGGCACCGGTGTCGTCGGCGGGACGACCGGCGGGATGTCGGTGCGCGACGCCGCGGCGTCCCGCGGCATCGGCTCGGGCGGCTTCGGCCGGTTCGGCCGCTGGCGCTCGGCGAAGTCGTCGCGGTTCTGGAAGGCCGCGCTCAGGTCCTTGACCGGCCGGATGTCCGAACGCGACATCTCGGACGGCTTCACCGGCGGCACGTTCGCCGCCGGACGACCCGGCACCGCCCGCGGCGGCTCGGGCGCCTTGCGGGGCTCGGGACGCACGCCGTTCGGCTGGCCGCCCACGCGGGGAAGGTCCGGCCGGGACATCTCGACGCGCGGGATGTCCGGCCGGGACATCTCCACGCGAGGAATGTCCGGTCGCGACATTTCGACCCGCGGGATATCGGGCCGCGACATCTCCACCCGCGGAATGTCCGGCCGCGACATCTCCACGCGGGGGATATCGGGGCGGGACATCTCGACCCGGGGGATATCCGAACGCGACGCCTCGGCGCGCGACACATTCGGCCGCGGCGCCTCGACCCGCGGCATCTGCGGAATCCCCGGACGCGGTGCCTCCGGACGCGGCGCCTCGACACGCGGAATGTCCGGACGCGACATCTCCACCCGCGGGATGTCCGTCCGCGACACCTCGACCGGCCGGATGTCCGACCGGGACATCTCGGCCCGACGCGCGGGCGGCGGCTCGGGACGGCGGATCTCCGTCTTCGGCTCCGGCGGCTGCGGGCGGCGGATCTCCGTCTTCGGCTCCGGCGGCTGCGGGCGGCGGATCTCGGTCTTCGGCTCCGTCGGGCGCCGGATCTCGGTCTTGGGGTCGGCGGGCCGCGGCGGCACGTCCCGGCGCGTCGGCTCGGCGGCGACCTCGGGACGGCGCTCCGGCTGCTTCGCGGCTTCTTCCGGCTTCGGCAGCCGCATCGGCTGCGACTCGGCCTGGCGGCGCGCGGCTTCGGCGCGCAGTTCGGCGGCCTTCAGCTCGCGCTGCGCGGCGTTCAGCGCCGGGTCGACCGGCGGCACCGGCGGACGGCGATCGCTCAGCGGCTTCGGCCGCGCCATCTGCTGGGTGCTCTGCACGGAGACGTTCGCCGGGGTCTTCGGGACCGGCTTGCCGCCGAACCCCTTGCCCTTGCCGAGGCCCTTGCCGTTCGCGGGCTTCCCGTTCGACGCTTTGCGACGGCGCTCGTCGAGGACGCGGTCGATCAGCTCGGTCGGCCGCTCGCCGCCCTCGGGCACCGGCTTCTTCCCGGCCATCAGCTGAGCGGGCTTCTTCTTCGGCGCGCCGTCGGTGACCAGGCGGTTCTCGTCGGACACCTTGCGCATCCGGGTCGCCTGCGCGGTCAGCGCGACGCGTTCGAGCAGGACCTCGCCGCCGAACAGGGACTGGAGGCTGTCGCGCAGCGCGGACACCTCGGCGCGCAGCGCCTCCAGCTCCTCGCGGCCCTTTGAGTCGGCGACCGAGCTCTTCTCGGCCTCCACCTCCAGCTCGAATTCGCGCCGGGCCGCGATCTCGCGTTCCAGCTCCAGTTCGTACACAGCCTGCGCCTCGGCGACCGCGTCCTCGCTCTGTGCCGCGTGCTTGCGGTACTTCACGGCGAGGAAAGCGCCGATCAGGGCGGCCCAGAGGGCCGCGACGATCCCGAGCCTGAGGTAGCGGAGATCGTCGCTGAGCACCAGTGCGAGGGTGGCTCCGATGGCGAGGACAAAGCCGACGACGAGCCACGGCCTGCCCAAGAGGCGGCCGCGCGAGTCGTCACCCACGCCGGTCATGTCTGACACCGTACCTGCTCGTAATCCGAACGAGACCTACTCGGTCCAGCGAGCGGTGGGATTCCAGCGCTAACCGGTCGTCCCGCGGGTGCGCTCCCGATCGTGGTCGTTCGGGGTCCGGCAGCAGTGTTCGAGCCACAAAGCCGCTGCTACCAGGGCTGCGGCGGACGCCGCGCCGACCACCGCGGCCCGCGTGTCGAGCACCGCCGCGACGAGTTCGTCACGTCGGGGAAAAAGATAGGCGAGCGCCGCCAGCCAGGCGCCCGCCATGAAGGCTCCGGCGAGTGACGAAGCTTTGGCGAGCGCCACCGATCGGGCTACCCCGATCGCGCCGGCGATCCGGCCGTTCTTGATCCGCGACCGGATCGAGAAGGCCAGCACGAGCTCGATCACGGCGAGCACGGCGAAGGTGACGCCGGCGAGCAGCGGCAGCTGCGGCAGCGAGCCGTACGCCGCCTGGAAAAGCAGGTAGCCGAGGCCCAAGCCGAGCAGCCCGGCGACCACGAGGTCACGGGGCCGGGTGAAGTGCATGCCTCAACCGTACCGTGACAGAGTTGACTCTCCACCGACTGGAGAGTTCATCATGCGTTTTGTGGGCACCACCGCGACCTTCACCATCGGCGAGCTGTCCCGGCGGACCGGCCTGCCGGTCAAGACGATCCGCTTCTACTCGGACGAAGGCCTCCTGCCGCCGACCGAGCGAACGGACGCCGGCTACCGGCTCTACGACGCGGCGGCGATGGCCCGCCTGGAGCTGGTCCGCACGCTGCGGGAGCTGGGGCTCGGCCTCGCCGACGTCTCCGCGGCCCTGAGCCAGTCCGCGACCGTCGGCGAGCTGGCGACCCGGCACGTCGAGGCGCTCGACGAGCAGATCCGGCGGCTGCGGCTGCGCCGGGCGGTGCTGCGCGCGGTGGCCAAGCGCAATTCCGAACTGGAGGAAGTGAACCTGATGAACCGTCTCGCGTCGATGTCCGACGAAGAGCGCAAGCGGCTGGTCGACGAGTTCTGGGACGAAATGGTCGCCGGGCTCGACATCGACCAGGAGTTCTACCGCCGGATGCGCTCGGGCAAGCCCGAACTGCCCGACGACCCGTCGCCCGAGCAGCTCGAGGCTTGGATCGAGTTCGCCGAGCTGGTCCAGGACCCGGACTTCCGGGCCCTGATCCGCGGCATGAGCGAAACCCAGGCCCAGCAGATCAAGGACGGCGACTTCCAGCAGCCGGCGGACGCCTGGCGCACGCACTGGAACGAGTGGATGGCCCGCGCCCAGGAAGCCGTCGACGCCGGGGAAAACCCGACGTCGGAGGCGGGGCAAGCGCTTGCGGCCGAGGTCGCTACGGCCTCCGCGCGACCGGACCAGGACGCGGCGTCGGCCGGGTTCCGCCGCGAGCTGGCGGACCGCTTCGCGTCCAGCGGCGACGCCCGCGCCGAGCGCTACTGGCAGTTGCTCGCGATCATCAACGACTGGCCACCGGTGCCGACGACGCAGCCCGCGGTCGGCTTCATGATCGCGGCCCTGCGCGGCTGAGCGCACGGGAACGACAGCTCGCCGAACAACCGGGGGTGATCGGTAACGGCCACCCCCGGTTCACCGATATGCCGCTTCTCCAGCCCCGGCCGCTTGGGGGACCCCCGGTTTCAACGTTACTCGCGAGCACCGACAGTTCCGGGGCCGCGCACGGGAGTTGTCCACAGAGCTCGGCCTGTTGCTCGGGTTGTCCACAGAGTGCTCGACTCGGGTCCAGCTGGGCCGGCCACCTTCACGGCGCACCGGTCCGGCGCGGGTGTCAGCTCAGTTCGAGATCCGTCCGGCGGACCGTGGCCACCTCGTCCGCCGGACGGGCCTTCAGCAGCTCCGCGATCGGGCCGTGGCCCGGCAGGATCGCGTCCGGGTCGATTTCCGCCCACGGCACCAGCACGCTCGCGCGGTCCGGGGTGCCGGGGTGCGGCAGCAGCAGCTCCGGGTCGGCGGACGTCACGCCGTCCACCGTGACCACGTCGACGTCCAGCGTGCGCGGGCCCCAGCGCAGCTCGCGGACGCGGCCCGCCGCCTGCTCGGCGGCCTGGCCGGTGCGCAGCCACGCCCAGTGGTCGCGGGCCGGGTCGTCGACGATGCAGACCGCGTTCAGGAAGTCCGGCTGGTCCTCGACGCCCCACGCCTTCGTCTCGTACACGCTCGACACCGCCACCAGCGCCGGCCGGACCGCGTCCAGCGCCAGCCGCAGGAAACCCAGCCGGTCGCCCAGGTTGGAGCCGAGCGAGAGGACCGCGCGGCTCACCGGTCGCGCCGGACCGTGACGGCCACGTCGTCGAACGTCAGCGGGATCGGGGCCGACGGTTTGTGCACCGTCACCTCGACCGCCCTCAGGCGCTCATCCCGCATGACTTCGTCGGCCACCTTGCCGGCGACGCTCTCGATGAGGTCGTACGGCTCGCCCGCGACGATCCCGGCCGCCAGCTCGGCCAGCTCGCCGTAGTGCAGGGTCTTGGTCAGGTCGTCCGAAGCGGCGGCCGGCCCGAGGTCCAGCCACACCGTGATGTCGACGACGAACTCCTGGCCGTCCCGCTTTTCGTGCTCGAACACACCGTGGCGCCCGAACACGCGCAGGCCGGTCAGCGTGATCCGGTCAGCCATCCGTCCTCCAAGCGGCGGCCACGGCCACCGCGTCCAGCGATGCCCCGACCTCGTGCACGCGCACGCCCCACGCCCCGGCCGCTGCGGCGAGCGCGGAGACCGCGGCGGTGGCGTCCTCCCGGCCGTCCGGCGGGCGCGGGGTGCCGTCCGTTCCGGACAGCAGACGGCCGAGGAACCGCTTGCGCGAGGCGCCGACGAGCACCGGGAAGCCCAGCGACACCAAGGAATCGAGCCCGCGCAGCAACGCCCAGTCATGCTCGGCGTTCTTCGCGAAACCGAGCCCGGGGTCCAGCACGATCGCGCTCTCGGCCACGCCCGCCGCCAGTGCTTCGTCCACTCTGGACAACAGCTCGGCGCGGACGTCCGCCACCACGTCTTCGTACTTCGCGAGCGTCTGCATGTCCTTGCTGTGCCCCCGCCAGTGCATCAGCACCCAGGGCGCACCGCTGCCGGCGGCGACGCGCGCCATGTCCGGATCGGCCAGCCCGCCGGAGACGTCGTTGATCACGTGCGCCCCGGCTTCGAGCGCCGCGGCGGCGACGGCGGCCCGCGTGGTGTCGACCGACAGCGCCACCCCTTCGCCGGCGAGCGTCTTGATCACCGGCAGGATGCGCTGCAGCTCCGTCTCGGCGTCCACCCGGGACGCCCCCGGCCGCGTCGACTCGCCGCCGACGTCGATCAGGTCGGCCCCGCGCGCCCACATCTCGCGCGCGTGCTCCAGCGCCTGGTCGAGGCCGAGGTAGCGGCCACCGTCCGAAAAGGAATCGGGCGTCACGTTCAGCACGCCCATCACGACGCACCGGCCGGGCGCGGGGAGCCCCACGCTCACCGGCGGGCCCTGATGAGGTCGAGCGCCTCCGCCCGCGAACTGGCGGAGTTCTTGAACTGCCCCCGCACGGCGGACGTGGTGGTGCGCGCGCCGGGCTTGCGGATCCCGCGCATGGCCATGCAAAGGTGCTCGGCCTCGATCACCACGATCACCCCGCGCGGCTCGAGCTTCCGCACGATCGCGTCGGCCACCTGCGACGTCAGCCGCTCCTGGACCTGCGGACGCTTCGCGTAGAGGTCGACGACCCGGGCGAGCTTCGACAGCCCGGTGACCTTGCCGGCGGCGTTCGGGATGTACCCGACGTGCGCGACGCCGTGGAAGGGCACCAGGTGGTGCTCGCAGCTGCTGTACATCGGGATGTCCGTGACCAGCACGAGCTCTTCGTGGGACTCGTCGAACGTGCGGTCCAGGACCGCGTCCGGCTCGGTGTACAGGCCCGCGAACATTTCGCGGTACGCGCGGGCCACCCGGGCGGGGGTCTCCTTGAGACCGTCCCGCTCCGGGTCTTCGCCGCACGCCAGGAGGAGCTCGCGGATCGCCTTCTCCGCCCGGTCGTGGTCGAAGACCGGGCGGACGGCGTCACTGGGACTTTTCTGGTCCATCCACGTCACGACGCTGCTCCCCCTCGCTCTGCTGGTTGCCGGCTTGGTCGGCGAACCAGCCGTGCTCACGAGGGCGTTCTTCACCGCCGGGCCGCCACGACTGGCCCGGCTGACCGCCCGGCGAGGTCGCGGGCGTCCAGCCCGGAGGGGCACCGTAGTTCGGCGGACCGCTCTGGCCGGCCGGGCCGCCCGGCTGGCCGCCGTACGCCTGCGGCCAGTGCGCCGTGCCGTTGGGGCCACCGTTCGGGCCGCCGTAGGGACGGCCGCCGTTCGGGTAGGCGCCCGGTGGGGCGTACGGGTTCGCGTTCGGGTCGACCGGCGACGGGTACGGCGGCCCGCCGGGCAGGTCGCCCGCGCCCTGGGCGGTGCCGACCGGGGTCGGCTCCGGCTTCAGGACCGGCTTCTCCTTCTCCGGCGGGGGCCACGGCTCGCCGCGCTCCATCGCCAGCTCGCCCGGGGTCTTGATCGGCGGCTTGTCCGACGGCGTCCGCTCACCGAACTCGTTGAACACGGTGATGTGCGGGCGCTTCTCGACCGTCGCGAAGATCCGCTCCAGGTCCTTGCGGGTCAGCGTCTCCTTCTCCAGGAGCTCGATGACCAGCTCGTCGAGCACGTCGCGGTAGGTGTTCAGCACGTGCCACGCCTCGGTGTGCGCGGTCTCGATGAGCTTGCGCACCTCCTCGTCGATCTCGTGCGCCACTTCCAGCGAGTAGTCCGCCTGACGGCCGGCCGAGCGGCCGAGGAACGGGTCGCCCTGCTCCTGGCCGTACTTGACCGCGCCGAGCCGGGCGCTCATGCCGTACTCGGTGACCATCGCGCGGGCGATCTTCGTCGCTTGCTCGATGTCCGAGGACGCGCCGGTGGTGGGCTCGTGGAAGACGAGCTCTTCGGCCGTGCGCCCACCCATCGCGAAGACCAGCCGCCCGATCATCTCGGAGCGGGTCATCAGGTCCTTGTCGTCCTCCGGGACGAGCAGCGCGTGCCCGCCCGTGCGGCCGCGCGGCAGGATCGTCAGCTTGTAGACCGGCTCGATGTCCGGCATCGCCCACGCGGCGAGCGCGTGCCCGCCCTCGTGGTAGGCCGTGATCTTCTTCTCCTTCTCGGAGATAATCCGGCTCTTGCGCGCCGGCCCGCCGACGACGCGGTCGACCGACTCCTCCAGCGCCGCGTCGGTGATCACGTGCCCGTTCTGGCGGGCGGTGAGCAGCGCGGCCTCGTTCAGCACGTTCGCCAGGTCGGCGCCGGACATGCCGACAGTCCGCTTGGCCAGGCTGGTCAGGTCGGTGCCCTGGGCGATCGGCTTGCCCTTGGCGTGCACCTCGAGGATCGCCTTGCGGCCGCGCAGGTCGGGCGCGGACACCGGGATCTGCCGGTCGAACCGGCCGGGGCGCAGCAACGCCGGGTCGAGGATGTCGGGCCGGTTCGTCGCCGCGATCAGGATGATCCCGCCGCGGGCGTCGAAGCCGTCCATCTCGACGAGCAGCTGGTTCAGGGTCTGCTCGCGCTCGTCGTGCCCGCCGCCGAGGCCGGCGCCGCGCTGGCGGCCGACCGCGTCGATCTCGTCGACGAAGATGATGCACGGCGCGTTCTGCTTGGCCTGTTCGAACAGGTCACGCACGCGGGAGGCACCGACACCGACGAACATCTCGACGAAGTCCGAGCCGGAGATCGTGTAGAACGGCACGCCCGCTTCACCGGCGACGGCTCGCGCGAGCAGCGTCTTGCCGGTACCCGGCGGCCCGTAGAGCAGCACGCCCTTCGGGATCTTCGCGCCGAGCGCTTGATAGCGCGCCGGGTTCTGCAGGAAGTCCTTGATCTCGTACAGCTCTTCGACGGCCTCGTCGGCACCCGCGACGTCACCGAACGTCGTCTTGGGCATGTCCTTGTTCAGCTGCTTGGCCTTGGACTTGCCGAAGTTGAGGACGCGGTTGCCGCCGCCCTGCGCGTTGTTCATCATCCACATCAGCAGGCCCAGGACGAGGGCGAGCGGGATGGCGAAGATGAGGATCTGCGTCAGCACGCCCTGCTGGGTCACCTTGGTGGTGAACTTGATCGGCTGGGCGCCGTTCTTCGCCGCGATCAACGAGTCGTAGATCGGGCGGGTGGCGTCCGAGGGGTACTGCGAAATGATCTGGGTGACCTGCTGGCCGTCCACGTCGACAGGTTTGTTCAGCAGCAGCTTGAGCTGCTGCTCCTTGTCTTCGAGGCTGGCTTCCTTGACGTTGTTCGAGGTGATCTGGGAGTTCGCCACCGAGATGGGTGCCTGGGTGTACCCACGATCACTGTCGAAGATCGTGTTGTACGCGAACAACGCCAGCAACCCCGCGACGATCCACAGCAGTGGGTTCCTGAGCACGCTCTTCCGGTTCATACGACTCGGCCCTGGTGGCCTCGACCCTCCCTGGTTGGGCGGCTCCTGTGATACCCGCCATCACGATCTTGACAACCCGTGGTGCCTGGACACCTGCCCATCAGGGTACCGTCCGCTGCCGCGTTCATCCCCTGTGAGCCTCTCGCAGGTCAACGGGCGATACCGCGCCCGGGTTCCCGGCCGGTGTCCACGACCGCCACGCTAGCGCGTGCCGTCCGACACACTGCTCACCATCTCGCCCAGCCGGGTGCGCAGCGTCGCCGGGTCCGCGGGGGCCACGGTGACCCATTCGCGGCCGTCGCTACCTGCGCGGGAGACGCTCAGGTAGCGCCCGGTCGCGGTGTCGAACCAGCCCAGGACGCGGGACCGCTGCTTGGCTCCGACCTGCGAACGGCTGTTCGCGGCCAGCTGACCACCGCGCTGACGCGGCTGCCCGGCGATGCGGCCGTAGGCCTCCCGCGGGTCCGCCGTGAGCCGTTCGCTCAGCGGTGCCCGGCGGACCTTGCCCCGGCGTCTGTCTTCTTCCTCACCCCCGGACGGGAGCGACACCGGTACCCGGATCGGCGCCGTGCGCAAGGCGTCGTCCAGGGGGAGTGTGACCGACGCCTCGCTGCCGCGCGGCCCGGCGGGCAGCACCCCGACGACGGCGGAGACCATGCCGTCCGCCGGGACGTCGCGCAGCCAGATCCCGTCGGCGTCCTGGACGGCCAGCACGCCGGTGGTCTCGTCGGCCGCCGCGAGGACGCCGACCGTGGGGGCTTCGAACTGCGGGATGTGCAGCGCGTCGATGGTCAGCGGGGCGAAGGCCAGCAGGTGCAGGGCGTCTTCGATCGGCGGCGCGAGCCGGCCGCGCGGGTCGCGGATGCCCCGCGCCTTCAGTTCGACGTCGACGCGGTGACGCAGCGACACGCGCTCATCCTCGGTGGCGCCGTGCGACCGGACGACCAGCGGGTACGGCAGCTCCCCGACCTGCGCCGACTCCCAGAGGAAGTCGAACGCCAGTGGCGAGAAGAACTCTTGCATCATCACTCTCCCGGATCGGACTCTTGCTCACCGTAGCCCGCACCACCGACAAAACCGGACCGGTCCGGTGGCGAGCAGGGCACGGCCGAAGAACCCGGGCCGATCACACCGCGCTGGTCGTCGCGGCTCCGGCCAGCATCTCACCGAGGCGGTGGCGCAGCGTGGCGGCGTCCGCGGGGGCGATCGAGACCCAGTCCCGGCCGTCGCGGCCACGGGTGGCCTGCGTGAAGTACCGGCCCGTCTCGGTGTCGAACCAGCTCAGCACCGGCGTCCGGGTGCGCCCGCCCAGGCGGCTGCGGGCGTTGGCGCCGATCTGGCCGCCACGCAGCCGGGGTTGGGCCTGCAGCTTCGCCAGTGCCTTGCGGTCCTCGTCGGCCGACGCACGCTCGTCGCCGTGGCCGCGCCGCTGCAGGAAGTCGCCGCCGGTCAGCTGGTCCAGCGGGACGGTGACCGACTTTTCGCTGCCGCGCGGGGCGCCGGGCAGCAGCGACACGATCGCGCTGGCGAGCCCGTCGGGCGGGCACGGCTGCAGGTGCAGGCCGCGCGTGTCCTGCACGGCCAGCAGGCCCTGGCCGCCCAGCACGCCGGCGACGGCGAGCAGCGGTTCGGCCTCCGGGGCGATCAGCTGAACGGCGTCCAGGCTCAGTTCGGGGCTCGCCAGCACGCCGAAGTAGTCCTCGACGTGCGGCTCGGGCCGGCCGCGGCCGTCGGCGAGACCGCGCGCGGTGAGCCCCTCCAGCGTGCGGCGACGCAGCAGCTCCCGCTCGTCGACGGTCGCGCCGTGCGAACGGATGCGCAGCGGGTACGGCAGCTCGCCCAGCCCGGCCGACTCCCACAGGAAGTCCACCTCGAGCGGGGTGAGCAGCTCGGCGTTCGGCATCGAGCCCCCCACGAAGATGCTCGGGCCGGGCACACCACCGGCGTGCCCGGCCCGAGAAAGGATCAGTGGTCTTCGTCGTCCTCGGACCACGCGCCGATGACCGGCGGCGGGGTCGCCTGGTTCGCGCCGAAGGCCTCGTCCGGGTCCGCCTCGATGAGGAAGGACGCGTGCGTGTGCTCCTCGTCCTGCTCGCCCTGAGCACCGTGCGGAGCCATGCCGCCCATGCCCGCCGGGTTCATCGGCGGCGCGGTCTGCCCACCGATCGTGCCCGCGGACGAGACCAGACCCTGCTGCGGCGCCTGGGCCGACGCGGCGCTCTGGCCCTGGCCCTCGGCCGCCGCCAGCTTCGTGTCGTTCTCGGACTTCGCGCCGGACTTGCTGCCCGCGCCCAGCACCCGCGACGCCAGCGCGCCGAGACCGCCGGCGACCCCGCCGATGCCGAGGCCCATGCCGACCTTGCCGAGCGGGTTGCTGCCGCCGGGGTGGGCGCTGCCGGAGCCGACGGTGCCCGCACCGGTGCCGGTGCCCGCGCCCGTGCCCGTGACCGAGCCGCCCGCGCCGTCGCTGCCGAGCGTCGCCGCGTCCTGGCCGAAGCCGGCCGCCGGGACGCCGCCGTGGGTCCCGTTCGGCCCGGCGAAACCGGCGTGCTGCGCATCGATCGCGCCGCCGTGGCCGCCGAAGCCCGTGGCGCCGGCCGCGAAGACAGCGCCGCCCGCACCGGAGAGGCCCTCGACCGGGCCGGTGCTGCCGACGGTGTTCACCGAGTCGAACGAGAAGGAGTTGTGCGACCCCGTCGGCTTCATGCCGAGCGACTCGGGGCCGAAGCTCGGCGTCGAGTTGTCGACCTCCTTCATCGCCTGGGTGTAGGCGTTGAAGAACGCGACCTGCTGCGCCTTGACGTCGTTGGCGGCGTCCGCCTGCGCCTTCTGGTCGGCGATCAGCGCCGCCGGACCGCCCGCGAGCGCGGCCGCCATGGCCTGCTTGGGGTCGTAGTCCTTCGGGGCGGGCATCTTCTTGACCTCGGCGGCCGCGGCGGCCTGCCGGGCGAGCCGGTCGGACATCGTGTGCGCGGCGTCGGAGGCCTGCGAACCGGAGTTCGCGATGGCCACCAGCGCACCCTGCGCACCCGCGGCACCGCGGCCGACCCAGGCGTTGCCCAGCTCGGCGATCGCGTTGTACAGGTGGTCGGACGCCTGCTTCAGCTCGCTGCCGTGGTGCGCCCAGGCCTGCCCGGTCGCCTCGGCGGTGCCGGGGTCGTTGTTGTTGACCGCGCCGGCGTAGAGCTGCTGGCTCTCCTGCGCGTTCCAGTTCGGCGGGTTCGCGATCGCGCGGTCGCTGCCCATGTCGAAGCCGCCGGCACTGCCGCGGGCGTTCTGGACGATGTTCTGCGACGCCGAGTTGTCGCCGAGCGGCACCAGCGAGCCCTGGTCACCAGGGCCCGGAGTGGTCGCGGCCGGCTGGTCGGTGTGGTTCGGAGCCATGACTACGAGTTCCCCTCTGGACTCAGGCGTTGCGGAACGGGTCGGCGGCGGCCTGGTCGATCTCGTGGTACCGGGACATCGCCGTGACGATGCCCTCTTCGGCGGCGGAGTACTGGTCGAGCAGGTTCTGCAGCGCGGCGGCGTAGGAGTCGCCCCCGCCGTCCGCGCGCTGCACGAACTTCGCGGCCATCGCGTTGCCCACCGGGTTGTCACCGAGCTTCGGCGGCTGGGCGAGCGCGCCCGCCCCGGCGAGCAGGGCCTCGACCGCGTCCTTGCCGGTGCGGATCTTGTTCAGCACGGTCTGCGCGGCGTCGGGGTCGATCCCGACCTGACCCGCCGCGGCCGCGGCCTTGAAGGCGTTCGCGTCGGCAGTGCTGCTGTTCCCCATCTGCACTCTCTCCCGTTCCCCCGACCCGGACACCGCGGGCACGATTGGTCTTCGCATAGGTTAACGCACGTGATCAGAGCCTATGACGCAAACTTCGTGCCCGGGGTTCCGCGAATCCGGTAGTTGCGGTGAACGGTCGGTGAACTCCGCCGCCGGACTACGCCGAGTAGACCTTCGGGTCCAGCGTGCCGATGTAGGGCAGGTCCCGGTAGCGCTCGGCGTAGTCGAGGCCGTAGCCGACCACGAACTCGTTGGGGATGTCGAAGCCGATGTACTTCACCGGCACGTCCACCTTCACCGCTTCCGGCTTGCGCAGCAGCGAAACGACCTCGAGCGACGCGGGGTTGCGGCTGGCGAGGTTCTTCAGCAGCCACGACAGCGTCAGGCCGGAGTCGACGATGTCCTCGACGATCAGGACGTCGCGCCCCGCGATGTCCCGGTCGAGGTCCTTGAGGATCCGCACGACACCCGACGACGAAGTCGCCGAGCCGTACGAGGACACGGCCATGAATTCCAGCTGCGTCGGCAGCGGCAGCGCACGGGCGAAGTCGGTCATGAACATGACCGCACCCTTCAGGACGCCCACCAGCAGGAGTTCGCCCTGCCCGGTGGCCGGATAGTCGGCGGCGATCTGCTCCGACAGCTCCGCGATCTTGTCCTTGATCTGCTGCTCGGTGACGAGCACGGAGGCGATTTCGCCCTCGTACACGGGTCATTCTCCTCGGGTGGTGGGTTGGGAGGTGAGGGAGAGCCTGCCACGGCACCGGCGCGCCTCCAAGTTGCCCGGCAGCCACACGCCGCCCTGACCACGCCACCGGGCGACCAGCGCGTCGACCGCGCGCAGGTGCGCGTCGGTGAGCTCGCGCACACCCGATTGCAGCAGCCACCTGCGGAGAACCCGGCGCCGGATGGCCGCGGGCTCCGCCGCGAGCGCCCCTGCATCGAGCCCATCGGGGCCGCCCGCGCGGGTGAAGATCAGGTCCGCCGATGTGTCCAGCGCCTCATTGTCTTCACGCAGTTGCGCCGCCGTCCGGGCGAGCGCGGCGGCGACTCCGCCGTTGAGGACGTCTTCCAGCAGCGGCAGGACTTCGGTGCGCAGCCGGACGCGGGTGAAGCGCGGCTCGGCGTTGTGCGGGTCGTCCCACGGCTCGACGCCGAGCTCGGCGCACGCGGCCCGGGTGGTGGCCCGGCCGACGGCGAGCAGCGGCCGTCCCCACGGCGGGTCGTGCGGCCGCATGCCGGCGACGCTGCGCGGGCCGGACCCGCGGCCGAGCCCGAGCAGGACCGTCTCGGCCTGGTCGTCGAGGGTGTGGCCGAGCAGGACGAGGTCGTGACCGGCCAGCGCCCGGTAGCGGGCCTTGCGCGCGGAGGCTTCCGGGCCGCCGGGCCCGGTCACCTCGACCCGGCGCACCTCGGTTTCGTCGACGCCCAGTGCCTTCGCCGCGGCCGCCGCGTCGGCCGCGACCTTCGCCGAGCCCTCCTGCAGGCCGTGGTCGACGACCAGCGCGCGGACGGCGTGCCCGCGGTGGTGCCCGACGTGCGCGGCCGCCTCGGCCAGCGCGAGGGAGTCGGCACCGCCGGACACCGCGACGCACAGTTCGGGTGGGACGTCGACGCTCTCCAGGAAGGCGCGGACGGCCCGCCGCACGGCCGCGACCGCCGGCCCGGTCATCCGTGCAGGCGCCGGACCCACGCCGCCGGGTCGGCGATCTCGGCCCGCGAGGGCAGGGTGTTCGGCGACCGCCAGACGGCGTTGAAGCCGTCCATGCCCACGGCGTCCACGACGTGCTTGGTGAACTTCGCGCCTTCTTCGTACTGGCGGATCTTCGCGTCGACGCCGAGCAGCGCACGCAGCAGCCGGTCGAAGACGCCGCCACCCTTGCGCCGGGCGGTGAACCGCGAGCGGATCGTGTCGACGCTCGGCACGACCTGCGGCCCGACGGCGTCCATCACGTAGTCGGCGTGCCCCTCCAGGAGCGTCGAAAGCGCCAGCAGGCGGTCGAACACCGCGCGTTCCTTCGGCGACTGGATCAGTTCCGCCAGGTTGAGCTTCGGGCCCTGCTTGATCGCCTCGGGGAGCCGGCCGAACAGGTCGGACAGGCCGTCGGTCGCGCCGCCCGCGAGGCCGGAGACCAGCCGCTCGACCTCGTCGGCGAAGTAGTCGCGCAGCCACCGGACCGCGGTGAACTGGAGCCGGTGGGTGCACTCGTGCAGGCAGACCCAGAGCCGGAAGTCACGGCCGGGCACGTCCATCGCCTGCTCGGCGGCGACGACGTTGGGCGCGACCAGCAGCAGCCGGCCTTCCTTGTCCGGACCGCCGAAGGGGTCGTACTGGCCGAGCACGCGGCTGGCGAGGAACGCCAGCACCAGCCCGGTCTGCACGCCGGCGCCGCCGGCCAGGATCGGCCCGAGCGGGCCGCCCTGCTGCGGCAGCGCGCGCCCGGTCAGCGCGTCCAGCCCGGCCGCGGCCGAGCGGACCCAGCCCGGCCGGTCGACGACCTCACCGGGCAGCAGCGGCAGGTCGAGCCCCAGGTTCGTCAGCTGCCGCACGTGGCCCTCGGCCTCGGCGGTCAGCTCGCGCAGGTCGGTGACGGCTTCCTCGGCCCGTTCCCGCGGCACCTGCGGGCCGCCGCGCACCAGCAACGCGCCGGTCTGCGCGGCGATCGCCCAGTCGACCATGGGCCGGGTCTGCGTTTCCTGACTCACCCTTCCGACGCTACCTGCCCCGGCGCGGGTTTCCGGCCACGATCTTCGTACGGTTCGGCGTCCGCCGGTCCCGCGCGCCGCCGGCGCTCAGGCGCAGCCGCACTTGCGGAGGCTCGTCGCGAGGGCGTCGATGGCGTCGCGGCCGGGTTCGGTGTCGGAGCCGTTCGACATGAACGCGAACACCAGCACCCGGCCGTCCTGGTCGAGGACGAGCCCGGCGAGGGTGTTGACGCCGGTGAGCGTGCCCGTCTTGGCCCGCACCCAGCCGCGGCCCGCCTGCGACGCCGTCGTGTCGAACCGCTTGTCGGCGAGGGTGCCGGAGCCGCCGGCGACCGGGAGGCCGGCCAGCACCGGGCGCAGCTTCGCGGTGTTCGGGTTCTTGCCGTCCGGCGCGGCCGCGGCCGCCAGGAGCTGCGTCAGCAGCCGGGCCGGGATGCGGTTCTGCGACGAGATGCCGCTGCCGTCGGACAGCGTGACCCCGCTGACGTCGAAGCCGTGGTCCTTCAGCACCTTGATGGTCGCCCTGGTGCCGCCGGCGTAGCTGGCTTCCTCGCCGTTCGCGAGCGCGACCTGCCGGGCGACGGCCTCGGCGAGCACGTCGTCGGACAGCTCCATCAGGTCGGACACCAGCTCGGTCAGCGGAGCCGACTTGACCTCGGCGACCACCTTCGCGTCCTTGGGCGCGGTCGCCTGGCCGGCCGCCGACACCCCCAGCTTCGAGGCGATCGACGACGCCAGCGCGCTGCCCGCGTTCGCCGTGCGCTGCGAGTTGTTGTCCTTGGGGTTGATGCGGCCGCCGTCGGCCATCACGGGCGCCATCTGCGTCGCGTACGTCGACGGCGCGTCACCCGCTTCCCAGCCCGGCGCGGTCGTCGGGCCCTTGAACAGGGTCAGGTCGACCTGCACCTTCTTGACGCCCGGCACCGCCTTCTTGACCTGCGCGACGAGGTCGTCGACGTGCGCGCCCCCGGGGTACAGCGGGGAGTCGGTGCCCAGCGGCAGGCTGGTGAGCGTCGTGTCGCCGCCGCCGACCAGGATCACCGTGCCCGGGTCGGCGCCCTGCACGATCTTGGTCGACAGGCGCAGGTCGTGGTCCAGCGAGAGCAGCGCGGCCGCGGACGTGAGCACCTTCGTCGTCGACGCGGGGGTGACCGGGGTGGCCGAGCCGTGGTCCCACAGCACCGTCCCGGACACCGGGTCGATCACGCTGCCGGTGAGCTGCCCGAGCGCGCCGTTGCCGGCCGCCGCGGCCAGTGCGGACTTGACGCCGTTCGCGGTCGGCGTGGCACCGGAGGTGGCCGGCCCCTGCAGCTGACGCGAGGCCGCGGACGGCGACGGCGCTTCTCCCTTGGGCGCGTTCGGCGCCCAGGGCAGGGCCAGCCGGTTCGCCACCTTCGGCGTCGCCGCGGCGACCCCGGCGCCGGCCAGCACCAGGAGGACGACCACGACGAGCGCGATCAGCTTGCCCTTCCGCTTCTTCTTCGGCGGCTCACCGGCGGGCGGCGCGTCGGCCGCGGACGGCGACGGCGGCTCGGCGGGCGGCTCGCCGGTCCGCGGCGGCTCGGTGCGCTGCTGCGGCTGCTGCTGGAAGACGCCGGGGAACTGGCTGGGGCGTTCGATGCCGACGGTCGCCTCGGCGTCGAACCGCTGCCCGTCCGGTTCGATCCGCTGCGGCCGGGCGAGCGTCCCGGCGGAGGCCGATGGCACGACCCCGCGCGGCGGTTCCGGCGGCAGCACCGGACGGCGGTCGCCCGGTTCGGCAGGCCGGTCACCGGCGCGGTCCTCCTGCAGCTCGATGCGCTGGCTCCAAGGGGCGGCCGGGGCTTCTTCGCGGCGCTGGGCGGTGCCGCGGCTCAGCTGCTCCTCACGGCGCTGCTGCTCCTCGCGCCAGTGCTGCAGCTCTTCCCGCCACTGCTGCTGCGGCTCCTCCGGCTTCGGCTCCTCCCGGGGCGGGACGTGGCGCTCGATCGGCACCACCGGCACCGGCCCGGACGGCGTCACCTCGATGTACTGCGTGCTCTCCGCGGCCGACGCCGCCGCGGCGGGCTTGGGCTGTTCGACGTACTGCGTGCTCTCCGCCGACCCGGCAGCGGCGGTCTCCGGATCGGATGGCTTGGCGTACTGAGTGCTTTCCGCCGACTTGGCCGTGGCGGCCTTGGATTCCGGCGACTTGGCGTACTGAGCGTTCTGCGCCGCCGACCCAGCCGCGGCGGCCGTCGCCTCAGGCGACTTGGCGTACTGCGTGCTCTCCGCGGCCGCGGCGGCGGGCTTGGCCTGCTCGACGTACTGAGTGCTTTCCGCCGACCCGGGCGCCGACCCGGCCGTGGCGGTCTTCGCCTCGGGCGACTCGGCGTTCTGAGCGCTCTCCCCGGCCGATGCCGCCGGGAGCTCGAGCTCGGACCGCTCGACCCGGATGTACTGGGTGCTCTCGTCGGCGGGCTTGGCCGTCGACGACTCCTCCTGGGCCTGCTCAGCGGACGCCTGCTTCGCGGCGGGCGGCTGCTTCGGCGGACGGCTGCCGAGGCGGTCGGCGAGGTCCTGCTTGGCCGGCGTCGGCGGAGGCGGCGGCTCCGCCGCCGGGGCGTTCAGCCCGGGGATCGGCTCGGGCGGGACGTTCGGCGCGAACCACGAGCCCTTCGGCGCCTCACTGCCTGTGACCTTGGGCACGCCGGGGCTGCCGCCGCTGCCCGCCGGCGGGTCCGGCAGCGCCATCGGAGTGGTCTCCCGCGCGCCGGACGACGAGCGGTCTTCGTCCGACGAAGGCCACATCGGCTGGTCGTTTTCCGGCACCCACCACTCCTTCTCACCTGCCCCGGGAGGGGCCAAGCTCACATGCCGCGTGGCCGACATCGATGCGGCTCCCCGGCAGGGCGTAGTCCACACTAGGAGACGTCAAGACAGTCATGAAGGTTGCCGCCCACGACGTGTGGGGCCCGATCTAAAAGAAGCAGCGAGGACGGCGTGGAGTTCGACGTCACGATCGAAATCCCCAAAGGGGAGCGCAACAAGTACGAGGTCGACCACAAGACCGGCCGCATCAAGCTGGACCGGACCCTGTTCACGGCCACGCAGTACCCGGCCGACTACGGGTTCATCGACGACACGCTCGGCCAGGACGGCGACCCGCTCGACGTGCTCGTCCTCGTGCAGGAGCCGACGTTCCCGGGCTGCCTGATCCGCTGCCGCGCGATCGGCATGTTCCGGATGACCGACGAGAAGGGCCCGGACGACAAGGTCCTCGCGGTCCCGACGAACGACCCGCGCCTCGAGCACCTGCGGGACATCCACCACCTGAACGAGTTCCACAAGCTGGAGATCCAGCACTTCTTCGAGGTCTACAAGGACCTCGAGCCCGGCAAGAGCGTCGAAGGCTCGTCCTGGGTCGGCCGCTCCGAGGCCGAGGCCGAGATCGCCCGCTCGTACGAGCGCGAGACCGACCGCCTGGCCAAGGAAGAAGCCAACGGCGGCCACTGAGCCCGCGCAGAGTCCATTCACGAGAAGGCCCCCTCGGGATCTCCCGAGGGGGCCTTTTTTCACCCGATCAGTGCGCCAGGGCGAGCGCCGGGGCGTCCGCCTCGGCTTCGGCGCGCTGCTCCATCGCCGACTTGTCCGACAGCGGCTTCTCCTTGAGGAACCACACCAGCGCGAAGCCCACGGTCAGCACGATCCCGCCGACCAGGAACACCGTGCTCATCGACTCCGCGAACCCCTGCAGGATCGGCCGGGCCAGCGTCGGGTCGAGCGTCGAGAGGAACGACGTGTCGTTGACGTCGAGGCCGCTCTGCATCTGCTTCGCGAACTCCGGGTGCTGCGCCAGCGCCGTCACGTAGGCCGGCTGGGTCATCGCCGAGCGGATGGCGTTCGCGATCCGGTCGCCGACCGTGCCGAACAGGATGGACAGGAACACCGCGGTGCCCGCCGTGCCGCCGATCTGCCGGAAGAACGTCGCCGCCGAGGTGGCGACGCCGATGTCCTGCGGGCGGACGTCGTTGGTGGCGGCCAGCACCAGCGTCTGCATCGAGGCGCCGAGGCCGAGGCCGATCACGAAGGCGATCACCATGACCAGGGCCAGCGAGGAGTCGACGGTGATCGTCGACAACGCGAAGAGCGCCGCCGCCATCAGGCCGATCCCGGCCACCGCGAACATCTTGTACCGGCCGGTGGCCGCGATGATCCGGCCGCTGGTCAGGCTGGCGACCATGATGCCGAGCGTCAGCGGGAGCATCTGCAGGCCGGCCTGGGTCGGCGTCGCACCCTTGACGATCTGCAGGTAGAGCGGCAGCGACATCATCGCGCCGAACATCCCGGCGCCCTGCACGACCGTGACGATGGTCGACATCCGGAACACCGGACGGCGGAACAGGCGCAGCGGCAGCAGGGCGGCGTCGCCCATCCGGCGCTCGATCCAGACGAAGGCCGAGACGCCCAGCGCGCCGACGACGTACATCGCGATCGAAGCGGCGGAGCCCCAGCCCCACTCGCGGCCCTGCTCGGCGACGATCAGCAGCGGCACCAGTCCGGCGGCCAGCGCCACGGCACCCCAGTAGTCGACCTTCTGGTCCACGCGGGTGTGCGGGAGGTTCAGCACCTTGGAGACGACGGCCAGCGCGGCGAGCGCGATGGGGACGTTGACCAGGAAGACCCAGCGCCAGCCGGTGATGCCGGCGAAGGTGTCGATGCCGGCGAAGAACCCGCCGACCACGGGCCCGGCCACGCTCGAGATGCCGAACACGGCCATGAAGTAGCCCTGGTACCTGCTGCGTTCCCGCGGCGCGGTGATGTCGGTGATGATCGCCAGCGCCAGTGACATCAGGCCACCGGCACCGAGGCCCTGGAAGGCGCGGAACGCGGCGAGCTCGTACATCGACGTCGCCATGCCGCTGGCCAGCGAACCGACCAGGAACAGCGAGATCGCCGTCAGGTACATGGGTTTGCGGCCGTAGAGGTCGGACAGCTTGCCGTACAGCGGCGTCGAGAGCGTGGCGGTGATGAGGTACGCCGTGGTGGCCCAGGCCTGCAGGGACAGGCCGTGGAGCTCGTCGGCGATGGTGCGCATGGAGCTCGACACGATGGTCTGGTCGAGCGCGGCGAGGAACATGCCGAGCATCAGCCCGGACAGCACGGTCAGGATCTGGCGGTGGGTCAGTTTGCCGTTCGTAGCGGCTGCTCCTTCCGCCGTGGTGGTGTCGCTCATGGTGGTCTCCCTCGGAAGTCTCCGCGTAGTTGCTTGTACCTCTCAACTACTTGCTTGACCCAAGTATTCCGCGGGACGCTTGTATCGTGCAACCAAATATTCTGTGACCCCGGTCTCGGACACACCGAGGGCGGCACTTCCACGTGAAAGTGCCGCCCTCGGGGTTCAGGATCAGGCGGAGTAGCCCGGGATGGGGAACGGCGCGAGGAACTCGCGGATCTCCGCGGCGATCGTGTCCAGCGCGGACTCGTCGGCCGCGGCCGCCGCGGTGATCGTGCGGTCGATCCACGCCGCCACCTCGACCTGGTGCTCCGGGCGCAGGCCGCGGGTCGTGATCGCGGACGTGCCCAGGCGGATGCCGGACGGGTCGAACGGCTTGCGCGGGTCGAACGGCACCGTGTTGTAGTTCAGCTCGATGCCCGCGCGGTCGAGGGCCTGCGCGGCCGGCTTGCCCGCGACCCCCTTGTTCGTCAGGTCGATCAGCAGCAGGTGGTTGTCGGTGCCGCCGGACACGAGGTCGTAGCCGCAGGCCAGCAGCGCGTCGGCCAGCGCGCGGGCGTTGGCGACGATCCTGTGCGCGTAGTCGCTGAACGACGGCTGCTGCGCCTCCCCGAGCGCGACGGCGATCGCCGCGGTCGTGTGGTTGTGCGGGCCGCCCTGCAGCCCCGGGAACACGGCCTTGTCGACGGCCTTCGCGTGGTCGGCGTCCGACAGGATCATGGCGCCGCGCGGGCCGCGCAGGGTCTTGTGCGTGGTCGTGGTGATGACCTGGGCGTGCCCGACCGGCGACGGGTGCGCGCCCCCGGCGACCAGGCCGGCGATGTGCGCGATGTCGGCGACGAGCACCGCGTCCACCTCACGGGCGATCTCGGCGAACGCCGGGAAGTCAATGATCCGCGGGATCGCCGTGCCGCCGGCGAAGATCAGCTTCGGCCGGTGCTGCCGGGCCAGGTCGCGCACCTGGTCGAGGTCGACGCGGCCGGTCTCCTTGGCGACGCCGTAGCGCACCGGGTTGAACCACTTGCCGGTCGCGGAGACGCTCCAGCCGTGCGTGAGGTGGCCGCCGTCCGGCAGCACCATGCCGAGCACGGTGTCGCCCGGCTGGGCGAAGGCGAGGTACACGGCCAGGTTCGCCGGAGACCCGGAGTACGGCTGGACGTTCGCGTGGTCGGCGCCGAACACGGCCTTCGCCCGCTCGATCGCCAGCTGCTCGACCTGGTCGATGAACTGCTGGCCCTCGTAGTAGCGCTTGCCCGCGTAGCCCTCGGAGTACTTGTTCGTGAGCACGCTGCCGGTGGCTTCGAGCACGGCCTGCGAGACGTAGTTCTCCGAGGCGATCAGGCGGATCTTGTCGTGCTGGCGCTTGGCTTCGTCCTCGACGAGCCCGGCGATGGCGGGGTCGGCGGTGGCGAGCGCGTTCAGTTTCGGCTGGTGTGTCATGGCGTACTCCGGCTCTGGAGTGGCCTTCACCCAGGCGCGCGGTGCCGGCCTCGTCGTCGCTTCCCGGTGGTGCTCCACCTCGATGGCGCCAGTCGCTGCTGCGCGTAAGAGCCTAGTCCACGGCGCTGGAAGCTCGACGGTGCTCGAGGCACCACTTGCGGGTGCAGCCGGAGGTCCGGTCGCAGAACGGACGAGCGCAGGTCGCGCAGCGCTTGACGCGCCGCCAGCCGCCGACGGTCACCAGTTCCGCCAGGCCCGCCGCGCCCGCGGCCAGCTCGCCGGTCTCCGCGTGCGGCGTCACGTAGACGATCCGCCACGTCACGCCGGTGTCGACGAGCCGCGGCCGCGCTCCCGCCCCGGCCAGCACGGCGTTGAGGCGGCGCGCGGCCGCGTGTTCGTCGGGCAGCTGCGCGACGATCCCGCACAGGTGGCGGTTTCCCTGGCGCAGCAACCGTTCCGCCACCCCGAGCTCGGGGTCCAGCGCGTGGAACGGCGGCACGACCGCGTGCTTGCGCACGTCAGCCGACGACCACGACGCCCATGGACCGGGCCGTGCCCGCGATCGTGCGCATCGCCGCTTCGACGTCGGCGGTGTTGAGGTCCGGCAGCTTGCGTTCGGCGATCTCGCGCAGCTGTTCCTTGGTCAGCTTCCCGGCGACTTCGTGCCCCGGCCGCGCGGAACCCTTGTCCCCCAACGCCTTCTTGATGAGGAACGACGTCGGGGGCGTCTTGAGCCGCAGCGCGAACGAGCGGTCCTCGAACACCGAGACGACCACCGGGACGATGTCGCCGCGCTGGGCCGCGGTCGCCGCGTCGTAGGCCTTCTTGATCTCGACGAGGTTGACCCCGGTCTGGCCCAGCATCTTGCCGAGGTCGACGACCGGGGCGTTGCCCGCGGTGAGTTCCAGGGTGACCTGGTGGGTGAGTTTCTTCTTCGGAGCCATGCCCCGAAGCTAGGGTCTCCAGTTACTGGAGGGTCAAACCGGTTTGGTGCCTGCCCGGTGCCGCCGGGCCAGCTCCTGGTAGATCGCCGCGTTGTGCTCGACCCACATCCGGGCCGAGTCGGTCAGCGGGACGAACTTCTTCGCCGGGCTGCCCATCGCGATCACCTCCTCCGGCACCTCCGTCGCCGGCGTGACGGTGGCCCCGGCCGCGACCAGCGCCCGCGCGCCGATCTTCGCCTTGTCGAGCACCGTCGAGCCGTTGCCGATCAGCGCCTGCTCCCCGATCGTGCAGTCGTGCACCAGGCACTGGTGGCCCACGGTGACGTTCTTGCCGACCTCGCAGACGCCGTCGTTGACGTGGATCACCGAGTTGTCCTGGATGTTGGCGCCCTCGCGGATGACGATCCGGCCGAAGTCGGCTCGGATCACCGCGCCGTACCAGACCGAGGCGTCCTTCTCGACGACGACGTCGCCGATGAGGGTGGCGGTGGGCGCGATCCAGGCGTCCGGGTGGACCTGCGGGCTGAGCCCTTCGAACGAGAACAGAGGCATGCCCGCACCCTAAACCGCGCAGGCCCCCTCCCCCGGCCGAGCGGGGAAGGGGGCCGTTCGCGAGCCGCGCCGGAGCTGCTGGGGGTCAGCCCGTGATCGCGGCGTTGATCAGGATGTCCACGGCCTGGTCGTTGCGCGTGGTCTGCGGGACGATCTGCGTGTCACGCGGGTAGAAGCCGGGGCTGCTGCCCTTGGGGTACATCTCGAAGGTGAAGCTCCAGATCTTGTGCGTCGCCCACATCCAGTCGTTGACGCTGCCGTCGGTGATGTAGAGGTCGCTGGACTGCTCCGGCGTGTAGCCGTTGGTCGCGGCCATCTGCTTGCCGAGCGTCTGGAACTTCTGCGCCTCGGCCGCGGTCATGCCGGGGGCGGTGTCGGCGTAGGTGTAGCCGAACGGCCAAAGCACCAGCTCGGAGTAGGTGTGGAAGTCGATGTGCGTCTTGATCTGCTGGACGCCGCCGACCACCCGCGAGTTCACCCAGTTCGAGACGGCCCGGGTCTCCGGCGCGGAGAACGCCGCCGTGCCGCGGTAGGTCTCGCTCGACGTCGAGCCGGACGAGCCGCCGCAGCAGCCCCACTGGTAGCCCCAGTTGCGGTTGGTGTCGGTGCCGGGGCCCTGGCGGTTCTTGCGCCAGCTGTGGAAGGTGCCGCCGGAGATGTCGTACTCGGAGCCGTCCGGGTTGACGCTGGGGATCACCCAGATCTCGGTGCTGTCGACGAGCCGCTTGATCGCGGGATCGGTGGCGTACCCGCTGGTCAGGCGCTGGACGATGTGGAGGCACATCTCGGTGGTGAGGTGCTCGCGCGCGTGCTGGTTGCAGGTGAACAGGACCTCGGGCTCGTTCTCGTCGGTACCGACGTTGTCGCTGATCTTGATCAGTGACAACGCCCGGCCTTCGTACGAGGTGCCGGCGCTGCCGAGCTTCGCGAGCGCCGGGTAGTTCGCGACGGTCTTCTGCAGCTCGGTCTGCGTCTCGGCGTAGGTGTGGTAGCCGGTGTAGCCGGCCGGGAAGTCCGCGGCGGCCGCCGCGCCCGGCGACCGGTCGACCTTCCCGAGCGCCTTGACGCCGAAGCCGTGCGCGCGCAGCTGGGCCGCTTCGCCGGGGGTGGCGATGACCGTGGTCGTGCCGTTCGTGCTGTCGAGGATGTCGGCACCGGTTCCCGCGACCTCGGTGCGCTGCTGGGCCGTGCCGGTGCCGGTGATCTCGTAGACCTGCGGTCCGGCGGGCTGGGCGGCACCGGCCTGGCCGCCGGTGGTGAGCACCAAGAGGACGGCCGCGGCCGCTGCCGTGCACGTTCGTGTGCGCATCACGTCTCCTGCTCTCGGGGGTTCCTCGACCTTGGCGGGAGCCGGACGGAGGGCGCAATCCGGAGCAGTACGGATCTATTGGCGGTTTTCTACCCGTAGTTCGCGAAGCAGAGCGCCTCGATGTCGGCACGCAGCGTGGCGAACGGCCGCGGGCGCACCCGCTGCTGGACGACCGTGCCCAGCAGGTACGACAGCAGCGCCCGGGCCCGAGCCCGCGGGTCGTCGACGTCGAGCGGGGCGAGGAGCTCGGCCAGCAGCTCGGTGAGCGAGGTGAGCATGACGTCGATGGCCTGCGGGTGCTGCGCCCGCCCGGCGGCGATCCAGTACTCGAACCAGAGGAAGGCGGCGTTCGGGTTCGCGGCGAAGACGCTCAGGTACTCCTCGAGGACGGCGAAGAGCCGCTCGCGGGGTTCGTCGTGCTTCGCGGCGACCTCGCGCAGGCCCGTGGCGAAGGCGGTGATGTGCGCGGCCATCGCCCGGTCGATGAGGACGTCGATGTCGGCGAAGTAGTAGTGGATCGCGCTCTTGGTGAGCGGGCCGGCGTCGGCGATCGCCCGGACGGTGCACCCGGCGAGGCCGTCGCGGGCGAGGACGACCCGGGCGGCTTCGACGATCTGTTCCTGCTTGGCCAGCTGGTTCGGCGAGAGCCGCTCGCTGCGGCCGGGGACTGCGCTCACGGTGATTCTCGTTACCTTCTTCCTGGACGCCCGACCCCAAACCCTAGGGCAGACGTCCTGTCGGTGGCTTTCGGGTGAAAAACCGGATTGGCCACCCCGCTCCGCGCAGCGGACAATGCCCGGCATGGTGATCTCAGGGGACAAGGGGCTCAGCCCGGCTGCGCGCAGCCAGCTGGAGAAGGAAATCGCGAACTTGCGCGCGCAGCGGGAAGCCCTCGCGCCGCAACCCGGCGAGCAGGAACGCACCGGGGACGCGGCGGACCAGGCGGACGTGATCGACCGGGCGGAATCCGCGGCCCGCCTGGACCGCCAGATCGCCGACCTCGCGGCCAAGATGGAACACGGCGGCTACGGCAACAGCCAGCTCCCGGACGGCACGGTGGTGTCGTTGCGCTTCCCGGACGGAGACGAAGAGACGTTCCAGGTGGTGACGGTCCCGGGCGAAGACGCGGACGCGATCACCTCGGACAGCCCCCTGGGCCTGGCCCTGGTGGGAGCGGCAGCGGGCGACGAGATCACCTACCGAACCCCCCGAGGCGACGCCAAGGCCACGGTGGTGAAGGTGACCCCGCCGAAGTAGCAATCTCACACGTAGGGCCCCGCCTCCGGGCGGGGCCCTACGTGTGCCTCGGCCCGGACGAATCGCAAGGGTTCGAGCGAACGCAACCACAACGGGGGGCCGGGGGCGGAGCCCTCCGGGCGGGGCGCGGGGCGGAGCCCCGCAAGACACGCGAGACAAGAGAAGGCCCCTGCCCTAGAGGGGCAGGGGCCAACCACTTGTCGAGCCGCCTAGGGGAATCGAACCCCTGACCTATTCATTACGAGCGGAATTCGTCACTTTTTGACCTTGGTCGCGAGGCTCTGACCTGCACATCTACCGTCCCCGAACGTCCGTGTATGTCCGGGGTTAGTCACCCCTATTGTCACCCACTTAGTCTCCCACCACCGACTAAAAGAGGCTGGAACATCGTTAGGCGGAGCACGCCTCCACTTAGCGATGTTTCAGCCTCTTTTCGCTGCTCAGTGACTAGAGAGACATAGTAGTAGAGTGGGAAAAAAGCTGTCACCGAAGGTGTCACTCACCTGTCACACCTAAACCCGCAGGTCAGAGGGGGTGGAGTGACAGAGTGACAGGTGTGACAGTCTCGACACCCCCCGAGTGTCACTCGACTACGTTTCCCCGACGCGGCCGAGTCGTCGCCGACAGTCTCCCCTCTGAAAACGGGGCCTGAGAGCGCCTGCACCGACCACGCAGGTCCAACCACACCGGCGCACTCGCGTTCGCTTGTGTACGGCCCTCTCAGGCGGCTGAATTAGGCGCTTTCCGCCGCCTGAGACTGCCCGTACGCGACGAACCGCCACGCTCGCTACTCACGTCGCTCCGCCCCTGATTTCCACCACGCGCCGCCGATAGCGTCCTTTGCGGCAGGCTCTACGTGTACCGTCTTCGAGGACTCAAGCTGCGAAAGGTCACCTGTCGGAACAAGCCCCACTGCCCGAACTGCCTCGATCCGCTGAAGGGCAATGCGCCGTCCGTCACTGCTGCGCTCGCGCCAAGTCGCGCTCTTTGACGTCTGCCGCTCGTGGACGCGATAGAGCCACGTCACGGCGCTGTCGTTGTAGCCGTCGACGAGTTCAGACAGTCCCGCGAACATGATGATGTCGTCGTCTACCGGCGCACCACCCCACCCGCCAAGTGCGCGCACCAGCTCCGTGCGCAGGAACAGTCCGGCACAGTGGATCGGCCAGTTGCCCCCCTGCTCGATTGCCCACGTGTTGACCAGGCCTGCCGGAACGCGGCCAAAGTCGATCGCTGACTCGTAACCGCGTCGGGTGCCATCCGGCAACAGGTCGTCTGCCTGACCAACCGCCCAATGCACGTTGTATTCATCGAAATGCGGAAGAATGCGGGTCCACGCCCCAGGCAACAGCACATCATCGTGGTCCAGAACCTGCACAATATCGCCAGTGGCACGCGTCAGAGCAAGGTTGCGAGTCGCAGCAATACCAGTGTGCGCCCTGTTAGCCGCATAGCGGATATTCGGAAGGTGTTCCACCTTGCTCGCAAGCCCAGGCGTCTCGCCGTCCTCCTGAATGAGCCATTCAAATTCCCATCCATCGGGCACCTCCTGACTGAGAACGCTAGACACCGTCGCGTCGAAATACTCGGAGAGCGGCGCATATGCAGCAGTGATGATCGAGAGACGCTTCGTCATTCGCTTTCTTCCCATCGCTTGAGCGGCGTGTGAAAGGTGAGCATGGTTCGATCGGCCGGGTATTGCGCGTCGCTTACCTCAACAACTCGCTCGTTTGTGTCGATTGACACCCGACGCACCAAAAGCAGAGGTGTTCCAGCAACAAGGTTCCATTCCTCAATTTCGACGGTTGTCGGCATTGCGGCTGTCACATAATCGATGACGTGATCTACCTCGATGCCAACCGTGTAGAGCTGATGCATGGTGCCACCCGGCCAGGCAGCTTCTTTCAAGTCAGAAATCTTCGGATTTGCACTGACGACGTCGTTTAGCAACCACGAAATTGATTTCGCATCCAACGCCCCGGTTCGCTTGTCGCGATGAACGTACTCCCGCCGGAGGAGCGTTGTCCCTTCGGGCACTCGAAAGGCGTCGGCGAGGTCGATATCCGCCGGCACGATCGAGTATCTCGGCTCGAAGCTGAATTGGTCGAGAGCGTCACCGATGTCGTCCTCGGCGAGACCATGCCCGCGGCGCACGTCCTCAGGCTGACGCACGAGGTCCTTCTCTGCCTGGTGACGCTCCGAACTTCGCTCGATACGCCGCGGCTTGGGGCGGACCCGCGGAGCAACGCCCCGCCCGCCGACCACCAAACCCTGCTGCTTGAGCAGCGCGACGGCTGCACGAGCCGACGCCATCGAGGTGTCGTAGTCGCGCGTGATCTCGTGGAGCGTGGGCAAGGAGTCCCCAGCCCGCAGCTCGCCCTGCTCGATCTTGATCCGCAGGTCGTCGGCGATCCGGACCGAGATCGACTGCCGCGCCGGCGTCCGCTGTGTATCCATGACGCCATCGTAGGGCGTTTGCAGGTTTGCACACAAACCCCCTTGCGCTCGCCTTGATCGGCGCGCTAGTATCCTCCTCGTCAGCAAGTTTGCAGGCAAACCTGCAAACTGGTTAGAGGAGGTAGAGATGGCGCGCAAGCAGCAGGGTTTCCCGGTCCTGAAGACCGGTTCGGGGTTCGGTCGGAAGCTCTTCGGCCTGGTCGCGGTGGTCACGGTGCTGGTGTTCGTCGTGTCCTCGCCGCTGGAGGCGGCCGGCCACGTCAAGCACGTCGTGCACAGCCTGACCACGTTCTTCAGCTCGCTCTGACACGCCCACTGACCAGCACGTTTCTTCGAGAGGACTTCGCAATGGACACCAACGTCTACCGCCGCCGCATCGACGCCACCGTGTCGGCCGCCGACGAGTTCGCCGGCGAGGCGGTCTACCCGGACGGGCTGACCGAGACCGACATCGACGCGCTTCTTCAGAACGTCTACGGCGAGCTGGCCGCCGACGAGCACGCCGCGGAGCGCGCATTCCGGCACGACTTCAACGACCAGCGCCGGGTGAGCCGGGCGCGTCGCCGTGCCAGCCGCGAGCTGCTGCGGTCGAACTTCCTGATCGCCGGCGTGCAGGGCCAGGGCAAGAGCGCTGCGGCGCTGTCGCTGCTGCTGGACGACGAGGCCGCGTGATGGCGGCCCGCCTGCTGATCAGCCCCGACGCGGCGGCCCCTTCCTGGCAGAACGTGCCGACCGCGCCGGGTTCCACCGCCCAGTCACGAAACCGCACGGAGGAACCCCAGATGGTAGACACCACCGCCCCGGTCCGCGAGGTCGCTTTCAGCTACACCGCGGACGAGCTGAACCGCCTGATCTCCCGCGCGCTCTGCGGTCGCCTGCATGAGCTCGGCATGTCGCTGATGTCCAACGCCGCGTTCCTGCTGGCCAACGACACGGTGCCGGCCGCGGTCAAGCGGGACCGCGCCCGCGTCTACCTCGACGTCTCCGCGCAGCTGCGGCTGCTGGCCATCGATGAGCTGGACGGCATCGCTTGGGGTGCTCGGTGAACCCGCGCAACCGTCGCCAGGCGGTGATCACGGTGTTCGACGGCCGGACGCACCACGTGTGCCTGTGCCGCGGGGAGCGGGACGGGCTGCCGGTGTTCGGGTGGGGCGAGGCCCCCTCGACCCTGTTCACCCGCTCGCAGCTGCGGGAGGTCGGGTTGCGGCCGAACGGGCAGGACCCGTTGGCGCTGCTGGTGTTCCGCCACGTCAAGCCCTACGCCCGGGAGACCGTGGCGGAGCTGTTCTCGGTGGAGCTGGCCGCGGTCAAGCGCCCGCCGGTGCCGGGTCAGCTGGACCACGCGATGGAGGCCCGCCGCACCTGCGTGGACTGCGGACAGGTGCAGGAGTACTGCGTGCCGACCAGCACGCGGCAGTGCTGGGCCTGCTTCGAGGGTGAGCAGGCCGACCGGGTGGAGGTGGCCGCGTGAGCCAGAACGACTCCGGCGCGTGGCACGCGGAGCTGCAGCGCCCGCAGGAAGCCATCGACAAGGCCCGTCGCGAGGCGAAGGAGGCGTCGCGGTGAACACGTTCGAGGTGTTGCAGCGCCACGGAACCCTTGCGCTGATGCGGTTCGCCGGGACGGTGTGCCTGTTCCTGGTCCTGCACCTGCTGCGCATCCCGCTGGTCATCGCCGAACAGGTCCTCTCCGGCGTGTTGGTCCGGCTTGACCGGGCCGCCGCGGTGCAGGCGTCGCGGCCGCCGCGGCGGCCGGTCAACCAGTTCTTCCCCGCAGGTTTCCCGACCGGGCAGGAGGTGCCCCGATGAACGTGCAGCGTGAGCAGCGGACCCGGTTGCAGGTGGCGATCGAGTGGGCGGTGTGGCACTTCGGTGAGCTGGCCGGCGTGCTCGGGCCGCTGGTCCTGGCGCTGGTGTTCACCCCGTGGTTCGCCCTGGTGTCGGCCGTCGTGGCGGCCGGGTGGGCGGTGCACGAGGTGCGCGACCACCGCGAGCAGGCCCGGCTGCGCGCCGGCACCGACCGCAAGCAGCTGCCGGCGACCCCGGCCGCCACCGAGGACGAGACGACCAGCCATGAGAACCGGGAGGTCACCCGATGAGCTGGGCAGAGGAGCGCCGCGCCACCCGCGCGGCGGAGGCGGAGATCGAGCGGCAGAACGCGGACGCCGCAGTGGAGCGCAAGCTGCGGATGCAGAGCGCGGCGGCCGACCAGCGCCGCATCGACGCCACGGCCGCCGACAAGCGCGCCGACCAGCGCCGCAAGTCCCGGCAGGCCAAGCGGAAGGCCGCGTGGGACGCGCTCACGGAGTGGCTGTCGGCGAACCGGGTGCGGCTGCCGATCTACCTGCTCGCGCTGGTGTCGGCGGGCATGGCGGTCCCGGCGATGGCCGGCTACGGGATGGCCACCTACGGGGACGTGACCGGTGCGGCGCTGCCGGCCCTGTCGGAGCTGGGCATGTGGGCGTTCGCGTTCGCGGTGGAAGTCACCCGGCACCGCTACCCGGAGCGGCCGGTGTGGGCGTTGCAGCTGGGGGTGTGGCTGTTCGCCGGCGTCGGGTTCGGCCTGAACGTCGTGCACGGCCTGGGCCGCGGCTGGGACGCCGCGGTGGTGATGGGCATCGTGTCCGTCGCCGGCGTCATCGCTCACCAGCTCGCCGTGGCCTCGCCGCCGCGGTCGCCGGCGGAGCGGGCCGCCGCCCGGATCGAGCGCCAATCGCTGCGCAAGGTCGCCAAGGTCCGGGCCGCCGCGGTCCGCACGGCGGTCGCCGAAATCGACGCGACCGGCGCGGCGCGGCTGGTGTTCACCCCGGGCCGCTACACCCTCGACGGCCGTCGACTCGCCGCCGTGGTCGACCCGGACACCCACGCCGCGGACGTGCTCGACGAGGAGATCGCCGCGTTCTTCGCCGAGCAGGACCAGGCCCGGCGGGCCGATGACGGCCCGATCGTCGACGCCCCGGTGCTGACCCTCGATCCGCCCGCCGACCAGCCGAAATCGACCCGCAAGCCCCGCCCGCCGCGCGCACCGAAGACCCGGTCGATCGAGGACCTGCGCGCCGCGTTCACCGCCGCGATCGACAACCCCGACGTGGCGATCAACCCGAAGTCGGCGGAGTCGATCCGCAAGACGTTGCACTGCGCGCCCAAGTTCGCCCGCCAGCTGCGCGACGAGCACGCCAACCCCAACCGCAAGTGAGCCGGAGGACCCGATGAGCGACAACACCGAGCAGACCCCGGCCGCCGGCGAGCTGGCCACCGTCCACCACCTCCCGGTCAACCAGGAGCACGGCGAGGTGATCGAAGGCGAGATCGTCACCGACGAGGAGTACGTGCGACTCACGTCGCAGAAGGCGCGGGCGATCGCCCGCTACCGCGGCTACGGCCACGACGTGGTGACTGTGGCCCGCACCGCCCGCAACGTCGTCAAGCACGAGCGCACCAAGACCGCGTTCCGGCACGGCGTTGCCTACCCCGCGGCCGGGGTCAAGGTCGTGGTGACCCGGTGGCGCGACGCCCACGGCGCGAACCGCTACGAACGGATGATGCGCGCCGCGGAAGCGGCCGGCGACCACGACAAGCTCCTCGAATGGGAGGCCCGCGACGTCGCGGAGAAGCAGCGCCGTCACGACCGCACGATGGACTGGCTCCGCGCCCCGGGCCAGTGGATCAAGGCAGCGGTCATCGGTTCCGTTGGTGTCACAGGGTTTCTGCTGGTCTTGGGCATCATCCTGGCGATCAACGACGGCGAGATCGGCGAGATCCTTACGCCCATCACGTTCGTGTTCGACGCGGTGGCGTTCGTGGTGTGGTTCCTGACCACCTGGGGCGTGTTCCTGCTGGTCGCCGGCACCGTCGTGGGTGTCGGCTACCTCTACCGGCAGGGTCGCGACCACGGCGACGTGCCCGCGTGGCTCGCCCCGCCGGTCGACGGCGACACGATGGACGAGCTTCCCGACGAGAACACCATCCTGAACGCGCTGAAGAACCTGAACATCCCGGGCTTCAACCGCGCGGTCAAGGACGGGTGGCGGATCAAGTTCATCGACCCGCCGCACAAGGACGGCAAGGGATGGCGTGCGCAGGTGGCGCTGCCGCCGGCGTGCCCGGTCGAAGAGATCGTCAAGCGCAAGACCACCTTGGCCCACAACCTGGTCCGCTACCCGCGCGAGGTCTGGCCGACCGAACCGCAACCGTCCGTGTTGGACCTGTGGGTGGCCAAGCCCGGTGCTCTGTCCGGCCCGGTCGACCCGTGGCCGCTGCTGGCTGACCTGGACAACGCGACCGCGGACTACTTCGTCGGGGTTCCGGTCGGGGTGACGCTCAAGGGCGACGTGGTGCGCGGCCGGCTGTTCGAGGCGAACTACGCCCTGGGCGGCATGATGGGCTCGGGCAAGTCCACCTTGGCGATCAACCTGGTGTTGGGCGCGATGCTGGACCCGGTGGTGGACATCGACGTCGTGGTCATGGCCGAGAACACCGACTACGACCCGATGAAGCCGCGGTTGCGGACGCTCACCACCGGCGCCGGCGACGAGACCGTCGATGCGTGCCTGAACCTGCTCTACGAGCTGTACGACGACCTTTCCGTGCGCGGTAAGGCGCTCAAGGAGCACGCCACCGACCGCGCGGTGACCCGGGCACTGGCCGAAAAGGACGGACGACTCCGCCCGCGCGTCGTGGTCATCGACGAGTGCCAGAACCTTTTCATGGGCAAGAACGGCACGAAGGCGATCGAGGTCGCCTCGAAGCTGATGAGCACCGCACGCAAGTACGCCATCACGCTGATCTTCCTCACCCCGGAGCCGTCGAAGGACGCTCTCCCGCGCAAGATCACGTCGGTGGCCAGCAACAAGGCGTGCTTCGCCATCGGTGACCACATGGCCAATGACGCGGTTCTCGGGACCGGGTCCTACAAGGCGGGCATCTCCGCGGTGGGCCTCATGCCGAAGACGGACGAGGGTCCCGGCGACGTCGGCACCTGCATGGCGCGCGGCTTCACCGCCAAGCCCGGCCTGCTCCGGTCGTTCTACGTCTCGCCCAAGGACGCGCACAAGGTCACCAAGCGCGCGATGGCGCTGCGCGAGCAGACGGCGCTGCCGGCCGGTCCGGACGCGCCGGCCCCGGCCGGACCGGTCGATCACCTCGCGAACATCGCCGGCGTGCTTGGCACCGAAGCGCGGATGCGGACGCAGAAGGTGTTGCAGGGCCTGATCGAACGCGACCGCGGCACCTACGAAGAGTGGACCTTCGCCGACCTCGCCGACGCGTTGCCGGAGTCGGCGAAGCCGTACAAGACCGGCGGGCACATGCAGGTCTCCGCCGCCCGCGTCCGCGACGCTATCGCGGAGCGTGACGAAGACGGCGAGTTCGACCTCGACGAGACCGAGGGAACCGAGTAAGGGAGGCCGCGAGATCCGGGGAGTTCTCCCTCACTGCCTCCCCGGACTCGCCTCCCTCACCTGACCAGCACCGACCCTCACCGGGGAGGCGAGGGAGCTACCTCCGCAAACTCCCTGATCACGGCCCGAAACCCCACCTGAACATCCCCTGACGCGGGTCCCTCCCCGGGCACCGCGCCGGCCGACCCTACCCAAAAACAGGCACACACAGTCACCGACGACGGGAGACGTGATGAGCAGCAAACCGCTCGTGCACCGCGGCCGCAGGTCGTGGTGGTCCGGCCGGATCACCACCCTGTGCGGGCTCGTGCTGGAGCCCGGCGAGGCCCGCGCGCCCTGGTTCTGGATCTTCACCGCCAAGTGCCCCGGCTGCGAAGCCGTCCACCAGCTCACGAAAGGCAACTGACCACGATGGACACCCGCGAGTTTGACCTGTACTCGATCCTCGCCGTCACGCACCGCCTGCCGTCCGGCGCTTTGCAGTTCCGCACGATCCTCGCCCACATCACCCGCCGCGAGCTGGCCGCGATGCCCGGCGCGGGCGTCTCGGCTCTGACGGTCGGCGCGGAGTGCCGGGCGTGGCTGCTCAAGCAGCACCCGCAGCTGCGCGAGATCCCGTTCCCGCCGGACTTCGACGGCGACGAGGCCGCGATGGACGCATGGGCGGATGAACAGGCCGCGCGGCTGGGCGTCGACCGGCTTCCCGTCTCGCCGCTGCCCGAGGGCACCGAGCTGCGCACGTCGCTGGGTGACCTGCTCGACGTCATCGCCCGCGCCCGCGACGGGCTCGACGACGTCGCGGTCATCGACCCGGGCGCGCCGGACTTCGGACTCGCCACCCCCGACCAGGACCACCCGCAGGAGGACCGATGAGCACGACCACAGTGGACGCCGCACTCGACGCGGCCGGCCGCGGCTGGCACGTCTTCCCGCTCCGCCCGCGGGACAAGCGCCCCGCCGGCCACGGCGAGGACGCCTGCCCCGGCACCGGACGGTGCGCCGGCGGACACCGCACCTGGGAGCAGCGCGCCACCACCGACCCGGACAAGATCCGCGCCGCGTGGACCCACGCCCCGTACGGCATCGGGGTAGCGGCCGGCCCGTCCGGGCTGTGCGTGCTCGACCTGGACACCGCCAAGCCCGGCGAAACCGTGCCGGAGCGGTGGGCCGCGGCCGGCGCGCGGTGTGGGGAAGACGTGCTCGCCGTGCTCGCCGACGAGGCCGGGCAGGAGCTGCCCGGCGACACCCTCACCGTCCGGACGCCGTCCGGCGGACTGCACCTGTACTACCGCGTCCCGGCCGGCGTGGCGCTGCGCAACACCAGCGGCGAGCGCGGGCAGGGGCTCGGGTGGAAGGTCGACACCCGCGCGTGGGGCGGCTACGTCGTCGGCCCCGGCACGGTCACCGACGCCGGCCGGTACGCCTACGTGTGGGACGGCGAGGTAGCGGAGCTGCCCGCCTGGCTGGTCGACCGGCTCACCCCCGCACCACTGCCGGCCGCGCCGGTGGTGCCGATCCGGCCGGCCGGTAGCCGGCGCTCGCGCTACCTGGACGTCGCGGTCCGGGCGGAGGCCGGGAAGGTCGCCGACGCCAAGGACAACCGCAACGCCACCCTCTACGCCGCCGCGGTCGCGCTCGGGCAGCTGGTGGCCGGCGGCGCGCTCACCGAAGACGAGGTGCGCGCGGCGCTGCGGACCGCGGCCGGCCGCCACATCGGGACGCGGCACTTCACCGCCCGCGAGGCCGACAACACGATCACGTCCGGTCTGCGCGCCGGCCGCAACCGTCCCCGCCGGATCGCCTAACCACCCGCACCAATCTCGGAGGTCCGAACCATGACCACGCCCCGGCCGCTGGCCGCCGTGCCGACACTGCCCGCCCGCCGCACCCGCTGGACGGACGCGGAGCTGATGCGAGAGGAGTTCCCACCGCCGAAGTGGGCCGTCCCCGGTCTGCTCGCGGAAGGGCTGAACCTGCTGGCCGGCGCGCCGAAGCTGGGCAAGTCGTGGCTCTCGCTCGGGCTCGGGGCCGACATCGCTAACGGCGACCAGGTGTTGGGCTCGATCGAGGTGGAGCGCGGCCCGGTCTTCTACTGCGCGTTGGAGGACACGGGTCGGCGGTTGCAGCGCCGGCGGCGGCAGATGCTCGCCGCCGGCGGCCGGGCCGCGCCGCTGCTCACCCTCGAAACCGCCTGCCCCACCATGACCGCCGGCGGTGACGCCGTGCTGGTCGAGTGGCTGGAGGACAACCCGCACGCCCGGCTGGTCATCATCGACACCTACGAGAAGATGCGCGGCTCCGACGCCTCGGGCATGTCCGCCTACGCCGGCGACTACGCCGCGGCTGGCCGGTTCAAGCAGCTGGCTGACCACTACAGCGTCCCGTTCCTGCTGATTCACCACGTCCGCAAGCAGGGCGCGGAGGACTGGCAGAACCTCGTCTCCGGCACGAACGGCCTCACCGGTGCCGTGGACGCGACGCTCGTTCTCGAGCGCGGCCGTGGGCAGGCGGACGGGGTGCTGCACGTGACCGGCCGCGACGTCGAAGAGGCCGACTACGCGATGACGTTCGACGCCACCGCCGGCCGGTGGACCAAGCTCGACGGCCCGGCCGCCGATCACCTCGTCGGCGACACCCGCGCGCAGATCCTGCGGGTTCTGCGCGACCACGGGCCGCTCACGCCCAAGGCGATCGCCGCCGCGCTTGAGGCCAAGCCGGAAACCATCCGCCAGACCTGCAAGCGCATGGGCGACGCCGGCCAGCTCGCCCGCACGGTGGACGGCATCTACAGCGCGCCGGGGGCGAGTGACAGCGGTACCGCACCCACCCTGTCACACCTGTCACCGCTGTCACTCCAGGCCGCTGACCAGGCCAAATCGGAGTGACACCCCGAGTGACAGCTTCTCCGGCTGTCACACCGCCGGCGTGGGAGTGACACCCGCGACCACCCCACCTCTGTCACACCTGTCACTCCGTCACTCCACCACCTCTGACCAGGCCAAACGGGAGTGACAGCCCGAGTGACACCTACCGAGAGGAGCACCCGTGTTCATCGCCTCCACCGACCTGCAGCACGACCCGAGGGGACACACCCGATGGACACCGCCATCACGCCGGCCGCGGTTCCTGCGCGGCACCTGTACACGGTCGAAGAGGCCAAGCGCCTGCTTTCCATGAGCCGTTCGGTGATCTACGAGCAATTGCGCGCCGGTCGCCTCGGGTCCGTGAAGCAGGGCCGGGCACGGCTCATTCCAGCGAAAGCCATTCAGCAGTACGTGGATCTTCTCATCAGCGAAGCGGAGGTGACCGGCTATGGCCACGCGGCGTAGTCGTGGGGACGGCGGACTCTACTGGGACGAGTCGCGCCAGCGCTGGACGGCGGAGGTCACCGTTGGGTTCCGGCCGAACGGTAAGCGCATCGTGCGGAAAGCACGCGGAAAGACGAAGACGGAAGCCAAAGCCAAGCTCAAGGAACTGCTCGACGACATCGAGAAGGGTGCCGTAAACGCGTCGGCCGGGTACTCGGTCGAGCAGGCGCTTGACGACTGGTTGAAGCGCTACGCACAGGGCCAGCGAGACCCGAACACGGTCAAGGCAGTCCGCTCGCTGGTCAACAACCACATCGTGCCGTCGCTGGGCGCGCGTCCGCTGGTGAAGCTCGAAGTCGACGACGTAGAAGACTGGCTCGCGGAAAAGGCGGAAGTGCTGGTGACGTCGACCGTGCGGAACCTCCGGTCGATCCTCCGGCGAGCGATCAACCGCGCGCAGGTGGGGAAGCGCGTCAAGCACAACGTGGTGTTGCTGTGCGATGAGCTACCGGCCGGAAAGGGGGCCGGGCGTCCGTCGAAAGCGCTCACGCTCAAGCAGGCGGAAGCGGTGCTCACGGCGGCAGAGGAATCTCCGATGCGGGCCTACATCGTGGTGTCGCTGCTGACCGGCGCACGGACCGAGGAAATGCGCCCGCTCACGTGGGATCACGTCGACCTGGTCGGCAAGCCGGACGCGACGCCGGCGATTCCGCCGAACATCAAGGTGTGGCGTTCCGTCCGCGCCAAGGGCGAGACGAAGACCCGAAAGTCCCGCCGCACGCTGGCACTGCCTGAGCGCGCCGTGAGGGCGCTGGAGGACCACCGGGTGGCCCAGAAGGCGGTGAAGGTGGTCGCGGGCGACGACTGGCGAGAACACGGACTTGTCTTCGCGACGAACGTCGGCACCGAGCGGGACGTCAACAACGTCCGGCGGGACTTCCGTCGCGTGGTCAAGGCGGCCGGGCTCAACCCGATGCAGTGGACGCCGCGCGAGCTGCGCCACAGCTTCGTCTCGATCCTCTCGGACGGCGGTATGCCGATCGAGGAGATCTCGCGGTTGGTCGGGCACAGCAGCACGGCCGTGACGGAGCTGGTCTACCGGAAGCAGATCCGCCCGGTGGTCGAGTCGGGCGCGATCGCGATGGACCAGCTTTTCCCCGTGACGGGTGAACCGGCGGAGCTTTCTCCACCCACGGACCAGGCGTCTTAGTCACCCACTTAGTCACCCACCAGACGAGTCAGGCCCCATCCGATGATCTTCGGATGAGGCCTGACCTGCGGAGCCGCCTGGGGGAATCGAACCCCCGACCTATTCATTACGAGTGAATCGCTCTGGCCGACTGAGCTAAGGCGGCGTGTCGTCTCGCTTGCGCTCGCGACGGTACCAAGTCTAGCGGACGCTGTGCGCGTCACTTTCCGGGGGGACCGTCGTTAGGGCCCTATGACGCCGGTGTCATGCCGGCCGACCCACTATGGAGGCTCTGGCACATGCGGCGAAGACTGGCCCGCTCGGCGGCCCTGCCCGCGGCTGCGGCGTTGCTCCTGCTCAGCGCGGCGCCGGCGACTGCCGATACGACCTATCCGACCACGCCGATCCCGCAGCCGGCGCATCCCGGGCAGGCGCCGATCTCCGCGCCGAACGGGCCGCAGCCGCTGGGACAGGCCGTCGGGGATGCCGGGACCGCGCTGGGGATCATCCGTCTGCTGCCGAACGCCGTGCCGACGAACACGATCCTGCCGGGGTTCGGGCAGACGCTGCCGAAGCAGTCGGCGCTCGAGGCCGGGATGGGTCTGTCGAGCGCGTCGGCGAACTCCGACGCCTACCTGAACTACGAGAAGGCCATTGCGCAGGCGTCGCCGTTCGGGCTGTCCGTCGGCGGGAACGCGCCGCAGACGCCCGGCAGCGTCGTGCAGACCGCGTTGCCGGACAACCCGCAGCCGGTCAGCGGTGGGCTCAACGCGCCGTCGAACCCGCTTCTCAACATCAGTGGGCTCACCGGCAGCGCGCACGCTCGCTGGAGCGACACGCTCGGTCCGTGCGTCGACACGATCGCCGACGCCAGCACGGCGTTGGCGAGCCTGTCGCTGCTGAACGTCATCCCGTCGATGCCGAACCTCAAGCTGGACGCGCTCAAGCCGAAGCTCGACCCGAGCTCGCTGGCCAGCGGGTTCGACCTCACCCAGGGCCTGCAGAGCCTCGGCGGCCTGCTGCAGGGCGGCGGGCAGACGGCGCAGAACGGCAGCGGTTCGCTGCTGAGCCTGCCGAACACGCTGTCGTCGCGGTCGCAGGTGAAGCTCGTCGATATCCCCGGCTCGAAAAACAAGGCCGTGCAGTCGACGTCGACGCTGCAGGCCGCGGACATCGAAATCCTCAAGGACACGCCGCTGGCCCTCAGCATCAAGGTCGTCAGCCAACCGACCCTGAGGGTGACCTCCACCGGCGACGCGAAAACGTCCAAGGTGGAGTACACCGCGCCGGTGCTGACCATCGCTGCGAACGGCAAGACGCTGTACACGCTCGATGCTGCGAACCCGACCAAGGACATCCCGATCGGGCTGCCGCTGAAGCCGCTGAGCGACCAGTTCGGCACCCTGAAGGACCTGCCGGTGGTCGGCGGTCTGCTGGCCCCGCTCACCGGGCCGCTGCAGCAGGTCGGCGACACTACGGGGAAGGTCCTCGACCTCGGGGTGCTGCGGCTGAGCATCGCCGGGCTCGACCAGAAGTCGGCGAACATGACCACACCGTTCGCCGGTTACCAGCTGGGCGCGTCGGCGCGGATGTTCGACCTGCAGCTGCTGCCGACGACCAAGCTCAAGAGCCTGCTGCCGGACGACCAGGCGAAGAACCTGCCCTCGTCGCTGGCCCAGCTGTCGCTCGGCGAGCAGATCGCCCGCGCGTACGCGCCGACCGGCGGCGTGGTCTGCGGGACGACGTCGACGCCGCCGCCCGCCGGTGGCGAGGCGCCTAAGGGCCCGGTGAAGAACCTGGCCTACACCGGTGGCGCGTACGACACCGTGCCGCTGTTCTGGACGGGGACAGCGATGCTCCTGCTCGGCGTGGTCATGGTGGCCGCGATGCCGGGCGGGCGGCGGCGTCCGCTGGCCGTGGCCGTCGCGGAGAAGCCGTTCAAGCCCTCACCTCGTCCGCGCGAGTGACCCGAGGGGTGTGAAGGAGCCCGCCAGGTGCGCCTGGCGGGTTCCTTCGCGTTTCAGCCCTGGCGCAGGGTCGTGACCATCGCTTCGACGGCGATGCGCGGCTTCACGTTCAGCTCGATCGCCTCGCGGCACTCCAGCACCGCTTCGAGCCGCCGCAGCGTCGACTCCATGGTCCACGACGCCGCCGCCTCGCGGATCTGGTCGGCGTGGTCGGGGTGGTTGAGCGTCGCGCCGGAGCGGGTCGCCGTCACCAGGACGTCGCGGTAGAAGCCGGCGAGGTCGACCAGCGCCAGGTCCAGCGTGTCGCGCTGGGTGCGGGTCGCGCGGGACTTCTGCTTCTTCTCGAGCTGCTTGACCGCGGCCTCGGCGGCCCGCTTGGCGCCGGCGACGCCCTTGCCGACGCCGTCACCGCCCATCGCCGTCCGCAGCTCGTTGCGTTCGTCTTCGTCGCGGGCCTTGCTGGCCTCGCCCGCGTCCGCCTCGGCCGCGCTGATCAGCTGGTCGGCGCAGGTGAAGACGTCGCTCATCCGGCGGAGGCCGAGCGGGATCCGCAGCACGGTGGCCCGGCGCTGCCGCGCGGCCTCGTCGGTGGCGAGCCGGCGCGCGCGGCCGACGTGGCCACCGCACACCGAAGCGGCCCACTGCGCGCGTTCGGCGTCGACGTGGTCCCGGCGCACCAGCACGTCGGCGATCGCCTCCGGCGGTGGCGTCCGCAGCATCACCAGGCGGCAGCGCGACCGGATGGTCACCGAGACGTCCTCGGGGTGGTCCGACGGCGCGCAGAGCAGGAACACCGTGCGGTCCGGCGGCTCCTCGACGGCCTTCAGCAGGGCGTTCGACGCGCCTTCGGTGAGCCTGTCGGCGTCCTCGATGATCACAACCTGCCAGCTGCCGGTCGTCGGGCGGCGCGCGGCGGCCTGGACCAGCGCGCGCATCTCGGCGACCGAGATCGACAGGCCTTCCGGCACGACGAGCCGGACGTCGGCGTGCGTGCCCGCCATCGTCGTGTGGCAGCCGGGGCAGGCGTCGCAGCCGGTGCCGGTGCTGCACTGCAGGGCGGCGGCGAACGTCCGGGCGGCCACCGAGCGGCCGGAGCCGGGCGGGCCGGTGAGCAGCCAGGCGTGCGTCATCGCGCCGGGCGGGGCCGGCTCGCCGGCGACGATCTTGGCCGCGGCGGACGCGGCCGCGCTCAGCGTTTCGACCGCGGGTTCCTGGCCGACCAGCTGGTTCCAGACGCCGATGCGTTCGGTCGTCGTCACTTCGCCTCCACGCGAGGCTCTTCCGGGGTCTCGATGGTTTCCACGGGCAGCGTGTCCAGCGGGAGCGTCACCGGCTTCTCCGACGTCGGCGCCAGCGCGGCCAGCCGTCCGACGAACACGGCGCGCAGCGCGGTGCGGATGCGCTCGGCGACCTCGGTGTCCGTGCCGTCGGCGTCGATCACGACGTAGCGGTCCGGGTCGGCCGCGGCCATCTCGGTGAGCAGGTGCTGAACGCGCCACTGGTCGTTCAACGCGGCCGACTTGTCGCGCGGGGCCCCGTTCGGGGCCGCGTCCAGCAGGATGGTCAGGTCCGGGCGCAGGCGGCCGGTCGCCCAGTCGGCGAGGCCTTCCAGCTCGTCGCTGTCGAGCCCGGCGACGGCGGACAGGTGCGCCAGCGGCGAGTCGACGAACCGCTCCATCACGACCACCGAACCGGCGTCGAGCGCCGGCTGGACGTGCCGCTCGACGATGTCGGCCCGCACCGCGGCGGCGGCCAGCGCCTGCGCCCGCGCGCCGGTGAGCGAGGCGCCGGAGACGAGCGCGGTGAGCCGCTGGTCGTCGAGCGCCGGATCCGCGGCCACGACGACCGGCCGGGTGCCGCCGCGCAGCCAGTCGGCGAGGTTGACGGCCTGGATGGCGGTGTTGATCGCGGTGGTGCCTTCGACGGCGATGAGGTAGCCGTTGACCCGCCGGGGCGTGAGGCGCAGCGCGTTGCGCAGGTCGGCGAGGATCGGCTCGGTGCGCTTGTCGTCCATCTGCCGGTAGGCGAACAGGCCGGCGACCAGCGCGATCGCGGCGCCGCCGAGCATCACCGGGCGCGTGCCGTCGATGGTGAGCTCGCTGCCCCAGACGGTGACGTTGCGCTGGTGCACCAGGCCGACCAGCAGCGGCACGGTCACGGTGGTGCCGAACAGCACCAGCTTCATCATCAGCTGGTAGATCGCGTTGATCCGGCCGCGGATGGCGTCCTCGACCCGCGAGCCGATGATCGTGACGCCGGTGAGGAACGCCGTCCCCGCCCAGATGCCGACGAAGAACACCGCGACCAGGGAGAACGCCAGGTGCGGCGACAGGGCCACCACCAGCAGCGAAAGCGCGGCGGCGACGATGGAGATGCCGAACAGGCGGTCGTGCGCGAGCCGCCGGGCGAGCTTCGGGGCGGTGGCCATGCCGGTGGCCAGGCCGAGGAAGACGGCCAGCACCAGCAGGTTGAACGCCGAGTCACCGGCGCCCAGGCTCGAGGAGTACGGCTTGGCCGAGCCGATCACCGCGCCGCCGGCCGCGAACGCGCCGAACGCGCCGACGAGCAGGCCCCGCACGAGCGGCGTGCTGCGGATGAACCGGAAGCCGTCGGCGATCATCTGGCCGATGCCGAACTTCTCCTCGTCGGCCGGCTTGACCTTCTGGTCCGGCAGCGCGTGGACGTTGCGCAGCGAGAGCTCGGGGATCCGCGTGGCGATGAGGATCGCGCTGGCCAGGTAGAGCAGGCCGGTGATGATGACGACCAGCTTCGCGATGTTGAGGCTCGGGTCACCGGGGAAGAGGTGGAAGGTCGTGTTGACGCCGGTGATGACCGCGTTCGCGCCGGCCGCGGTGATGACGGCGAGGCCGTAGGTCATCACCATGCCCAGCTGGTTGGCCGTTTCGACCTGGTCGGGACGGCGGAGCAGGTTCGGGACCGCCGCCTCTTTCGAGGGGATCCACATGCTCGACGCGCTGCCGACGAGGAAGTTGCCGGCGAGCAGCCACCAGGGCGCGCTGACGATGGCGATGGACAGCAGGAACCCGCACCGCAGCAGGTCGGCGACGACCATGACCTTGCGGCGGTCGAACCGGTCCGCGAGCAGCCCGCCGACCGGGGCGAACAGCAGCCCCGGGGCCAGGCCGGTCAGGACCACGCCGACGAAGGCGAAGTTCTGCGCGAAGTAGTTGTCCGTGAGCTTCGTGGCCAGGCCGGTGAGGGCCAGGATGTTCAGCCAGTCGGCCACGCTGCACAGGTACGTGACGCCCCAGAGGCGCCGGAACGGTTTGATCGCCAGTACCCGCCGGACCCGGTTGATCGTGGACGCCTCGGCGCCCGACGACGCACCCGGGCCGGCCCCGGGTACCGATCGCACGCCCTCGCTGATAAGCCCACCCCACTAGTCACCGCGGTGCCGGACGCCGTCGTGAGCGAGCCCGACCGTGAAGTCAGGGTAGCCCGATCGGCGTCTGGCGCGCGGTACGCCCCCGTGGTGCGGGACCCGCGGTGACCGGCGGCGGGACGCTAGTCGAACAGCCCGGTCACGCTGCTGACGAGGCTGGACACCATCTCGATGGCGACGAAACCGAACACGATCAGCAACGCCACGGCGAGCATGACCCCCGCCGCGCTCGACGACGGCCGGTTGAACGCCGGCATCGACACCGACGGCACCTTCGGCAGCCGCCGCCGCTTGACGGGCACGAATTCGACGTCGTCGGCATCGCCTTCGGCGAGCGGATCCGCCCGCACGGGCCGCATGATCTGCGGCGGCCGGGTCGGCCAGGTGCGTCGCCGGGTCCGCTGACGGGGCAGCAGGCCCAGCGGCTGGCCCGGGTTCAGGGTGCCCGCCGGCGGGACGGCCTCGGGAGGCTTCGCGTTGTCCTCGCGAAGGGTCTCCTCGACCATCCGGCGCACGGCTTCCTCGTCCGGCTTGACCGGCCCGGCCACCGGGATGGCGGCGGGCTCTTGGCCATTCGGAACCGCGCCGCGCGGCTCGGGCGCCGCGGTGACCAGGCCGGAGACCGGGTCCGCGAACATCTCGGCTGGTGCTTCGGACAGAGTGCCGTCGCGCTGAGTGAGCTCGGGGGCATTGAAGAAGGGAGCCTCACCGTTCGCGCTCATGGTGACCACCTCACTACTGAATGTCCTCGCCTTTCCAGGGTAGCGACGCTGGCGGATAACGCATCCGCCCAATGGTTGTGTCTCGATCCGCTGGTCGTCACGGAGCGCAAGCCCGCACCCGAACCCCCTGCAGTGTCCAGTCCGCCGGTGGCCGGGTCGACCGCCGATCGTGACGGATTGTAGTGAGTCCGATCACAGTGGCGGCGGGACGTGGCTGGCCAGTGACTGGCCGTGGGTGGCCAGTTCGGTGGGGTTGGAGCGGGCTCGCGGGGGCCGGCCGCGTCGATCTTGGAGGGGCGCCGAGCCGGGCTGTACGGCGGCGGTGGGGACCTTTGCCGGGTGCGCCGGCTGTGGCCGGACCGCTCAGTCAGGCTGCATGGGAAGCGTCGAGGCCTTTCCCGGCTGCGCCGAATCCGCCCGGACAGCCCAGCCGGACGGGGTTGGCTGCGGCCGGACCGCTCGCAATCGCCGGGCGCTGGCAAGCGCATCCGGACCCCGGCCGGACTGTTCGGTGGGCCGCGCCGCGATTGCCGGGCGCTGGCAAGCGCACCCGCACCCGGCCGCGTTGCTGGTCCGGCGGCGCGGCGAGCTCCCTGCCCCGCGGCTGGACCGACGGCGCGGCGACCTCCCGACCGCGCTGGGCGCTCACCGGGTGGCACTTCCTTCTTCCCTGGCCCCCGCCCCCGCCCCCCGCCCTCCCCTCCCCTTCCCTCCCACACACTCAGCTCAGGGCACCTCCTCCTGCCCGAGGTCGATCATCTTGCGGCACCAGTCGCGGAGCATGCCTCGGCTGAAGGGGCTCAGCACCAGCTGGCGGTGGCCCTCCCCTCGGTCCAAGGCGGCCAGCGCGTAGCGGCCCAGGTCCGTGTCGACCAGGACGAATCCGTGGTCCGGGAACTCCGCGCACAGGCCGCCGAAGGCCAGCATGTCCAGGACCGCCGTTCCCGACCTCGGGCGGGCCAGCAGCTCGCGCATCGCGCCCACGTCGTCGTCCTGGCCGTCGTGGACCAGGCCGTCGTCGTCCACCGAGACCCAGATCGCTCGCGCCGAGGCGCCGAACGGGACCTCCGGCAGCTCGGCCACCAGCATCTCCGGCAGCTCGTCGAAGTCGGCCAGGTGGATCGCCGTGCGGCCGGGCAGGGAGCCCATCATGAACGCCCGCTCGCCGTCGGCGTAGCAGCGGATGTCCGCCACCTCCGGCCCTTCGTCGAACACCCCGCACAGCGCCGCCCGGACCGAACCGCGCAGCATCAGCGAGACCACCTCGAAGCCGATCTCGTTCAGCTCGCCGTCCTCGCCGAACGGGGTGCCGTCGATCCAGGCGGCCCACGCCGTGTGCCGCTCGACCTCGGCCACCAGGTCCGCCGGGTCGTCCGACACCGGGCCGTGGACCAGGATGTCGTGGTCGCTCACGTCCGGGTTGTACAGCCGGTCCACCGGCTCGCGGTCCGGCATCGCCGCCAGCACCGGACCCGCGGCCAGCTCGAGCAGCTCCCTCGCCGCCGTGCGGTCAGCCATGCCGCCGCCTTTCGTCCGGGCCGGACCCGGCCTCCGAGTCATCGGCGGCCGGCTGCCTCTGCTCCGGGACGCCGCTGTTGAGCTCGGCGGCCGCGAGGATCGCCTCCCGCACGGTCAGGTCCTTCGAAGCCGCCGCCACCACCCTGTCCACTCCCTCGCCAGCCGTCTTCCGCACCTCCACGTCTTCACGCATGGCTCTGCACCGCCTCGACGATCCACTGCTCGGCCGTGCTCCGCGACGCCGGACCCCAGGTGACCGTCCAGCGGCCGCTGCGGGCCACCGCGGCGCTGAACTGGTACCGGCCCAGGTCGTTGTCCACCAGCCCGAACGCGCCGTGCGGGTACTCGGCCAAGATCGCGTTGCGCACCGCGAGGTCGACCAGCACCGTGCCCAGCCGCGGCCGGGCCGCGGAGGCCCGGATCAGCTCGACCGCCCGCTCGCACCCCCGGGGGATCAGCCCGCGCTCGTCGGTCTCGATGCGCAGGTGCTCCCCCGGCCCCGGCGGCCGGTCGGGCAGGCCGTCGAACACCCAGCCCGGCAGCTCGCTGAGGAAGCCCGACCGCAGCCGCGCGCGGTTGCCCAGCTTGTGCAGGACCGTCGTGTAGTCCTCGTCGCCGAAGAACCGCACCTCCCACGGCTTGGCCCGGGCCGGGAAGACGCCGGTGACCACGCCGCGGATGAAGCCGCCGCGCAGCGCCCGGTACAGCCCGACGGCTTCCGCGGTGACCTCGCCACCGGGCGCGAGGCCGATCGCGGCCATCCCGGCGACGAACCGCGTGTACTGCTCCACCTCGTCCGCGAGGCTCGACGCCGGCGAGGAGCGACGGCCCGGCAGCGGCTCGGTCGCCGCCAGCACCGGCGGGATCTCGAACTCGGGGTCGTAGAACTCCATCACCGAGGGCCGCTCCGGCACCTCGGCCGACAGCGGGGCGATGACCTCGTCGATGACGTCGAAGACGGCTACTGCGTTGCTCACCCCTTGATTGAACACCCTGGCACCGACAATTTCTCGCACAGGTGTTCGAGCGGGGGACATCGTTCGGCGAGCGGTCGGCAAGCGGCTCAGGCATGCTCCGGCACCCGCCCTTCGACGAACTCCGCGAGCCGCGCCACGGTACCGGGCAGCCACCAGAGCCGGCGGTGGCCGCCCCGCGGTCTGCTCAACGCCGCCAGGTGCCGCCCGCGGTCGTCGTCGACGAACGCCAGCACCTCCCACCGCGACGGCGAGCCGTCGACCGCGATGTCGAACTGGACGGTGCCGCGCCGGGCTCGCCGCAGGTCGTCCACCAGATCGAGGACGAGGCACTCCTGCTCGGACTCCAGCACGCCGCGCTCGTCGGCGTCCAGGTACAGCCCCTCGCCCGGCACCGGCGGCAGCGGCGGCAGGCGCGTCAACGCCAGCCGGAGCAGCTCCGCGACACCGCCCGGCGATGGCCCGGACAGCCTCAGGCCGTCGCCGGCGACCGCGAACCCGGTCCGGTCGTCGTAGAACGCCGAGGTCCACGGCTCGTCGGACATCGCGACGGCCACGCCGCAGACGCCGCCACTGCCGGCGAAGCCGTCCAGCGACTCCATCAGGTCCGCCGCGGTGGGACTGCCGGTGGCCGCGGCCCGGACCGGCTTCAGGATCTTGGTGGTCACCGTGTGCACGGTGCGTGGTTTTGTGGTCACGCGTCCATGGAACCCGGCACCACCGACAATTTCCCGAACATGCGTTCGAGGTGTCACCTGAAGGTGTGACGCCGAAGGCCTCCCCGCCGGTCGGCGGGGAGGCCTTCGAAACGAGGACTTACTTGGCCTTCGTCGCCGTCGAGCTCGAGCGCTTGGCCGTGGTCGACTTCGCGGCCGCGGCCTTCTTCGTCGTGCCCGCCTTGACCGTCTTGGCCGTCGTCGACGCCGGCTTGCGCGCCGGCGCCTTCCGCTTCGGCGCCGGCCCCTTGGCCCGCTTCTCGGCCAGCAGCTCGGACGCGCGCTCCGCGGTCAGCGACTCGATCTCGTCGCCCTTCCGCAAGGTCGCGTTGTACTCGCCGTCGGTCACGTACGGGCCGAACCGGCCGTCCTTGACCACCATCGGCTTCTTCGACACCGGGTCCTCGCCGAGCTCCTTGAGCGGCGGCTTCGCCGTCGCGGACCGGCCACGCTGCTTCGGCTCCGCGTAGATCTTCAGCGCTTCTTCGAGGGTGATCGAGAAGAGCTGGTCCTCGGTCGAGAGCGAACGCGAGTCCGTGCCCTTCTTCAGGTACGGCCCGTAACGCCCGTTCTGCGCGGTGATCTCGTCGCCGGACTCCGGGTCCTTGCCGACCACGCGCGGCAGCGAAAGCAGCTTCAGCGCGTCGTCGAGCGTGATGGTCTCGATGTCCATCGACTTGAACAGCGAGCCCGTACGCGGCTTCGGCGCCTTCGCCTTCGCGGCCTTCTTCTGCGCGGCCGTGGCGTCTTCGGGGATCTCGATCTCCGGCAGCACCTCGGTCACGTACGGCCCGAAGCGGCCTTCCTTCGCGACGATCTCGTGCCCGCTCACCGGGTCGGTGCCCAGCGTGCGGCCCTCCTGCGGGGTCGCGAACAGCTTCTCCGCGATCTCCTGCGTGAGCTCGTCCGGCGGCAGGTCCTCCGGCAGGTTCGCGCGCTGCGACGTCCCGTCGACCTCGCGCTCGAGGTACGGCCCGTAGCGGCCGACGCGGACCACGACGGTGTGCCCGTTCTCGTCGCTGAACAGCGGGATCGAGTTGATCTCCCGCGCGTCGATGTCCTCGACGCTGCCCTCGACCAGCTTCTTCAGCCCGCCCAGGCGGCCGATCGAGCCGTCGACGCCCATGTCGCCGCCGAAGTAGAACTTCGACAGCCACTGGGCGCGCTGCTCGTCACCGGCCGCGATGCGGTCGAGCTCGTCCTCCATGCCGGCGGTGAAGTCGTAGTCGACCAGCCGCTCGAAGTGGCGTTCCATCAGGCCGATCACGGCGAACGCGACCCACGACGGAACGAGCGCGGAGCCCTTCTTCCAGACGTACCCGCGGTCCTGGATCGTCTTGATGATCGACGCGTACGTCGACGGGCGGCCGATGCCCAGCTCTTCCAGCTTGCTGACCAGGCTCGGCTCGGAGTACCGGGCCGGCGGCGACGTCGTGTGCCCGTCCGGGCTCAGCTCGGTCGCGGTCAGCGCCTGGTCCTTCTCCAGCACCGGCAGGCGGCTCTGCTTGTCGTCGGCCTCGCCGCCGGTCTCGGTGTCGACCGCCTCGACGTACGCCTTCAGGAAGCCCGCGAAGGTGATCGTGCGGCCCGAAGCGGCGAAGGTGCACTCCTCGCCCGAGGTCGCGTTGCCGACGATCCGCACGGACATCGTGGTGCCCTTGGCGTCCGCCATCTGCGACGCGATCGTGCGCTGCCAGATCATCTCGTAGAGGCGGAACTCGTCGGTGTCCAGTTCGCCCGCGACCTGGCCCGGCGTGCGGAAGACCTCGCCCGACGGCCGGATCGCCTCGTGGGCCTCCTGCGCGTTCTTCACCTTGCGCGTGTACTGGCGCGGCGTCGGCGAGACGTACTCCTTGCCGTACAGCTGCGTGGCCTGGCTGCGCGCGGCCGAGATCGCCGACTCCGACAGCGTCGTGGAGTCGGTACGCATGTAAGTGATGTAGCCGTTTTCGTACAGCTTCTGCGCGATCCGCATGGTGCGCTCCGAGGTGAACCGCATCTTGCGGCCCGCCTCCTGCTGCAGCGTCGAGGTCATGAAGGGCGCGTACGGCTTGCGCGTGTACGGCTTCTCTTCGACGCTCGCGACCTTGAAGTCACGCTGCTTCAGCGCTTCGGCCAGGCGCCGCGCGTCGGCTTCGGCGAGCACGCGGACCTCGTTGTTCGACGCCTTGAGCTGCCCGTCCGAGCCGAAGTCGCGGCCGGTGGCCAGGCGCGCGCCGTCCACGGCGACCATGCGGGCCGAGAAGTTGCGCGGCGAGGCTTCCTCGCCGGCGTCCATCGTCGCGGAAACGTCCCAGTAGGACGCCGAGGTGAAGCGCATCCGCTCGCGTTCGCGCTCGACCACGATCCGGGTCGCCACCGACTGCACGCGGCCCGCCGAAAGCTTCGGCATGACCTTCTTCCACAGCACCGGCGAGACCTCGTAGCCGTAGAGGCGGTCGAGGATGCGGCGGGTTTCCTGCGCGTCGACGAGGTCGGCGTCCAGCTCACGGGTCGAGTCGGCGGCCGCGCGGATGGCCTGCTCGGTGACCTCGTGGAAGACCATCCGGCGGACCGGGACCTTCGGCTTCAGCGTCTCGAGCAGGTGCCACGCGATGGCCTCGCCCTCGCGGTCGGGGTCCGTGGCGAGGTAGAGCTCGTCGACGTCCTTCAGCAGGCCCTTCAGCTCGGTGACCTTGGACTTCTTGTCCGGGGTGACCACGTAGAGGGCCTTGAAGCCGTTGTCGACGTCGACGCCGAGCCGCGCCCAGGCCTCGCCCTTGTACTGGGCGGGCACGTCGGCGGCACCACGCGGCAGGTCGCGGATGTGCCCGACGGAGGATTCGACGACGTAACCGCCGCCCAGGTAGGGCGCGATCTTGCGGGCCTTCGTCGGCGACTCGACGATGACGAGCCGCCGGTGCCCGGCGCCGTTGCCCGCCGCGGCTCCGTTCTTCTTGGTCCGTGCTCCTGCCACGCTGTCCTGCTCTCCGCTCATCTCGTCCCGCCGCCGCGGGACTGCACCACGTCCCTGCCAGGGCCCGTGTCTCGACCTGCCAGTGTGCACGCTGTTCCCGGCCGGACGGCGTGGAGGTGGCCCAACACGCCGCCGGTCCTGTGCCCAGCGCATCGCCGCTGACCTCGACGATGTTTCCCCAACGTACCTGCCACGTGATTTCCGCCACGTCTTCCGCAGCCTAGCGCGTGACCGTCCGGATACCCTCCGTTCGACGGTGGTGGGCGCCGGGACGTCACCGCTTCACTGGTTTCCCCGCCCAGCCGAAAGGATCCGCCATGACCCGACGCCTGCTCGGCGCCCTCTTCACCGCCGCGACCGCCACAGTATTACTGGGCACCACCCCGGCGAGTGCGGCCGCGGCGAACTTCGCCGGCACGGTGGCGCTGTCCAACTGCTCGGGGTCGGTCGTCAAGCCCGCCGCGACGCCCGACACCGCGCCCGCGCTCGTCATGTCCAACGGCCACTGCCTCGAGACCGGCTTCCCCGGCCCGGGCGAGGTGATCACCAACCGCGCCTCCAGCCGGACGTTCACGCTGCTCACCGCCAGCGGCAGCAACAAGGCCACGCTGCGGGCCAAGAAGATCGTCTACGGCACGATGACCGACACCGACGTCTCGCTCTACCAGCTCACCACCACCTACGCGCAGATCAAAGCCAGTTACGGGATCTCGCCGCTGGAACTTTCGAACGCCCACCCGACGGCCGGCGCGGCGATTGACGTCGTCTCGGGTTACTGGAAGCGGATCTACTCCTGCAACATCGACGGGTTCGTTTACCGGCTGAAAGAGGGCAGCTGGACCTGGAAGGACTCGATCCGCTACACCTCCGCCTGCCAGACCATCGGCGGGACGTCGGGCTCGCCGATCATCTCCGGCGGCAAGGTCGTCGGCGTGAACAACACCGGCAACGAGGACGGCGAACGCTGCACGGAGAACAACCCGTGCGAGGTCGACCAGGCCGGCAACGTCACCGTGCACTACAAGACGAACTACGGCGAGGAGACCTACGGCATTCCCGCCTGCCTCACCTCGGCCAACGAAATCGCGCTCACGCAGGCCGGCTGCACCCTGCCCCGGCCCTGACCGCCCTCGCACCCGGTCAGGCCGTGCTCGTCACGGCCTCCGGGTGCGGGACCGGTTGCGGTGTCGCGCCCGGCCACGCCGCCTCGGCGCCGGGCGGCGGCTCCCCGATCAGCTCCAGCAGCGCCTCCAACCGGCGTTTTCCGGTGACCTTGACGGCCGGTACCTCGGCTTTCGGACCCGTCAGCTTCGCCGCGACGCCCAACGGCGTCAGCGCTTCAACTAGCCGCTCGTGCATGCCGGGGGCGAGCGGGTCGACGCCCAGCAGGTAGCCCTGCGTGCCGGGGCGGCCACCGGCCAGCGCCCACATCCGCAGCATCGCGCCGCTCAGCCGGAAGCCGTCCGGCACCGCCTTGCCCGAGTCGTCCTCGGCCGGCCCCACGCAGCCCTCACGCAGCCACCGCACCGCGAGCGGCAGCAGGTCGACCCGGAACGACGTGCGCACCTGCGGACGGCCGCATTCGGCCTTCGAGACCTGCGCGTCCGCGCCGCGACAGCGGAACTCGCCGGCCAGGACGTGGGCCCGCCACGGCTCCTCGACGACCACCGACAGCCGGGCGGCCGTGCGCCCGAAACCGGTGATCTGGCCGTGGCAGCACAACAGGCCGGCCAGGTCGCCCAGACCCGGCCCGCTGGCCTCCGCGGAGAAGAGCGAGATCGTCCGATCCACCGCGCCATACTAGAACACAAGTTCGATTCGCGGCAGGTCCCGCGCGGATCTTCAGCCGGCAGGCTGATCCAGCCGTCGGCAGGACGGCGCGCGCTGTTGCGCCGCCGCCAGGGCCGGCACGTCCTTGAGGCCCTTGAGGTAGTCGAGCGCGTCGATGCGGTCGAGCGTCGCCCTGGCCTGGCCGAGGGCGTCCTTCGTCGCCGCTGCGTTCCCGCGGGCCGCCCCGATGCGCCGTCGCGCGTTCTCGGCCTCCGCGCGGATGCCGGCGAACTGGGCGATGACGTCCTTGCGGCCGCCGTCCGCCGACACCACCGGCGGCGCCCCGAGCGCCTTCAGGCCGGCCAGGCTCTCGTCGAGCCCGTCGACGACCGACGACAGGAGGTCACTGGACGTCCGGGACGCGTTCTGCGGGGTGCTCGGGTCGACGGCAGGCAACTCCGCGAGCGCGCGGACCAGGTGCGTCACCGCGTCGCAGTAGCCGCCCGCCCACGTCGCGGCGGGATCGGCTTGGGGAACCACGGTCGTCACGGGGAAGCTCTGGTCCCGCGGCGGCGACTGCACCGGGGAAGGCTGCCCGCACCCGGCGAGACCGATGGCGATCGTCGTGGTCAGGGCGGCGAAGACGGTCGACCGCTGCCGCACCCGCGCACCTCCTGCCCGACGACGTCCCGGCTGCCCAGACGGTACCGACTCGGTGCTGCTTCGCAAGTCGCGCGGCCTTTCTGGGACGGCAAGCCCCGGGCCCGGCACGCGTCGTTGCGCACCGGGCCCGGGGTCGACCGTGGAACTCAGGCCTTGATCTCGGCCGGGGTGTCGGAGATGACGGTGCCCCGCCGCTTCGACACCACGATCGCCGCCACGATCACCGCGACCGCGACGAGCGAGATGATGATGCGGAGGGCGGCGTTCTCGTCGGGGCCGATCGAGAACTGCACGACGGCCGGCGCGATCAGCACGGAGACCAGGTTCATCACCTTGATCAGCGGGTTGATCGCCGGGCCCGCGGTGTCCTTGAACGGGTCACCGACGGTGTCACCGATGATGGTGGCCTCGTGCGAGGGCGAGCCCTTGCCACCGTGGTTGCCGTCCTCGACCAGCTTCTTCGCGTTGTCCCACGCGCCACCGGAGTTGGCGAGGAAGATCGCCATCAGGGTGCCGCAGGCGATCGCGCCGGCCAGGTAGCCGGCGAGCGCGCCGGTGCCGAGGCCGAAACCGACCGCGATCGGGGCGAAGACCGCCAGCAGACCCGGCGTCGTCAGCTCACGCAGCGAGTCGCGCGTGACGATGTCGACGACCTTGCCGTACTCGGGGCGGGTGGTGCCCTCCATGATCCCCGGGATGTCGCGGAACTGGCGGCGGACCTCGAAGACGACCGCACCGGCGGCGCGGGAGACCGCGTTCACCGCGAGGCCGGAGAAGAGGAACACCACGGCCGCACCGATGATCACGCCGACGAGCGTGTTCGGGCTGACGATCTCGTTGACGAACGACTTCGCCGCGTCGAGACCGGTGACCACGCCGGTGCCCATGCCGGACAGCGTCTTCGTGATCGCGTCCGAATAGGAACCGAACAGCGCCGTCGCCGCGAGGACCGCGGTGGCGATCGCGATGCCCTTGGTGATCGCCTTGGTGGTGTTGCCGACCGCGTCGAGCTCGGTGAGGATCTGCGTGGCCTTCTCGTCGACGTCACCGGACATCTCGGCGATGCCCTGCGCGTTGTCCGAAACCGGGCCGAAGGTGTCCATCGCGACGATGACGCCGACCGTGGTGAGCAGGCCGGTGCCGGCCAGCGCCACGGCGAACAGCGCGATGCCGCCGCCCAGCAGGTAGGCGCCGAACACGGCGGCGGCGATCACGAGGGCGGTGTACACAGCGGACTCGAAACCGACCGAGATGCCGGACAGGATGACCGTCGCCGGGCCGGTTTCCGAGGTGCGGCCGACGTCCTTGACCGGCTTGTACTCGGTGCCGGTGTAGTACCCGGTCAGCTTCAGGATGATCGCCGCGAGCACGATGCCGATGATCACCGCGACGGTCGCGATGACCGCCGGGTTGCCGGTGGTCTGGGCGAAGTCCGCGCCGAAGTCGGAGAAGCTGCTCGGCAGGTACACGAACGCCGCGATCGCCGACAGCACCGCGGAAATCACCGCGGAGATGTAGAAGGAGCGGTTGATCGTGACCAGACCGCCTTCGCCCGCCCGCGCCTTGGTGATGTAGACCCCGATGACGGCGGTGACCACGCCGATGGCCGGCACGATCAGCGGGAAGATCAGGCCGTGCACGCCGAAGGCGGTGCTGCCCAGGATCAGCGCGGCGACCAGCATGACGGCGTAGGACTCGAAGAGGTCCGCGGCCATGCCGGCGCAGTCACCGACGTTGTCGCCCACGTTGTCCGCGATCGTCGCGGCGTTGCGGGGGTCGTCCTCCGGGATGCCCTGCTCGACCTTGCCGACCAGGTCCGCGCCGACGTCGGCGGCCTTGGTGAAGATACCGCCGCCGACACGCATGAACATCGCGATCAGGGCGGCGCCGAAGCCGAAGCCCTCCAGCACCTTGGGCGCCTGGCCGGTGTAGACCAGCACGACGACCGCGGCACCGAACAGGCCGAGGCCGACGGTGATCATGCCGACCACGCCACCGGTGCGGAACGCGACGCGCATCGCCTTCTCGCGGCCGCCTTCCTCACGCGACGCGGCCGCGACGCGCAGGTTCGCCTGCGTCGCCAGCCACATGCCGAGGTAGCCGATCGCGAACGAGAAACCCGCACCGACCAGGAAGAAGATCGAGCGGCCGATCTTCTCGTTCCAGTCGTCCGCGGGAAGGATGAAGAGCAGGAGGAACACGATCACGCCGAAGATGGCGAGGGTGTTCCGCTGCCGCTTGAGGTACGCGGCCGCGCCTTCCTGCACCGCCTTGGCGATGTCCTGCATCTTGGCGGTGCCCTGGCCTGCGGCCAGCACCTCCTTGAGCAGGACGTAGCCGATGACGAGTGCGGCAAGCGCGACCACGGCGACTACACCGACAATCGTGTAGCCACCTCCGGAGAGGGCGATTTTTTCGCCGCCCTCCGCGAGGAACTGCCGTGACATTCGTCCTCCATGAGACGTCGCCGATCGCCAGCGTCGACGGCAAGCCGAGGTTCGACACGGCCGGCGCTGGCATGGACCCTGTACCGAGCGACACGCTAGCCGGGCAGCAATGCACGTCTCACATGACGCTCACCACAGAGGGTGTGGATTGCGGGAGTGTATTGGTATCGCAACCAGCGTCTTCACGCCGTCCCGGTGACGGTACATTCCGTTACCTTGTGAGCCTCCTCACTTGATCGATCCCCCTGCCGCCGATCCGTTGGCGCAGCTGGGGATGCCCGGAACTGTCGGACCCCTGTGCCAAGCTCGGCAGGTGGACGAATCACGTGGGCAGCGGCTGCTGAGGCGGGTGACCGCCGGCACCCCGTCGCGCGAGCACCCGGTCACGCACGTCGCGGACCTGCCGGGCCGCGCCGCGCGCTACGCGGAGTGGCCGTCGTGGGTGGATCCGGCGGTCGTCGCTGCGCTGCGTGACTGCGGCGTCTCGGCGCCTTGGGCGCACCAGGCGGAGGCGGCGGCGCACGCGTACGAGGGCCGGCACGTCGTGGTTTCGACGGGGACGGCGTCGGGCAAGTCGCTCGCCTACCAGCTGCCGGTGCTGTCCCGGCTCGCGGCGGGCGAGAAGGCGAACGCGCTGTACCTGTCGCCGACCAAGGCGCTGGGGGCCGACCAGCTGCGATCGGTGTCCTCTTTGGACGTGCCGGGGGTGCGGGCGGCGTCGTTCGACGGGGACACGCCGATGGCGGAGCGCGACTGGGTGCGCGCGCACGCCAACTGGGTGTTCACCAACCCCGACATGCTGCACCGCGGGATCCTCTCGGCGCACGGCCGGTGGGCGACGTTCTTCCGGCGGCTCAGCTGCGTGGTCGTCGACGAGTGCCACAGCTATCGCGGCGTCTTCGGCTCGCACGTCGCTCTGCTGCTTCGCCGGCTTCGGCGGGTTGCCGAGCACTACGGCGCTTCGCCGGTCTTCGTGCTCGCATCCGCGACGACGGCTTCGCCGGCTTCGTTCGCTTCGCGGCTGACGGGGGTGCCGTGCGTCGCCGTGACAGAGGACGCCTCGCCGCGCGGGGCCCGGACGGTCGCGCTGTGGGAGCCGCCGCTGCTGGAGGAGCTGACCGGGGAGAACGGCGCGCCGGTCCGGCGATCGGCGGGTGCGGAGACGTCGCGGATCCTCGCCGACCTGGTCCTGGAGGGGGCGCGGTCGCTGGCGTTCATCCGGTCGCGGCGGGGTGCGGAACTGGCGGCGCTGGGCGCTCGGCGCATTCTGTCCGAAGTGGACCCGATGCTGGCGGAAACCGTTGCAGCGTACCGGTCCGGCTACCTGCCGGAGGAGCGTCGCGCACTGGAGGCGGCGCTGCTGTCGGGGCGGTTGCTGGGCGTCGCGACGACGAACGCGCTGGAGCTCGGCGTCGACATCGCGGGCTTGGACGCGGTGGTGCTGGCCGGCTACCCGGGCACGCTCGCATCGTTCTGGCAGCAGGCCGGCCGGGCGGGCCGCTCCGGCGACTCGGCGCTGGTGGTGTTCGTCGCGCGAGACGATCCGCTCGACACCTACCTGGTGCACCACCCGGCGGCGCTGCTGTCGCGCCCGGTCGAGACGGCGGTGCTCGATCCGGCGAATCCGTACGTGCTGGCGCCGCAGCTCGCGTGCGCCGTGGCCGAGCTGCCGTTGACGCTGCCCGAGCTGGAGGTGTTCGGCGGTGCGGCGGCCCAGGAAGTGCTGGCCGAGCTGGCGGAGCAGAAGCTGGTGCGGCGCCGGTCGAGCGGCTGGTACTGGACTTCGCGGGACCGGCCGCACGCCGAGGTCGGCATTCGCGGCACCGGCGGGGAGCAGATCGCGGTGGTCGAATCGGACTCCGGCCGGATGCTCGGGACGGTCGATCCGGGCTCGGCCTGCTTCGCCGTGCACCCGGGCGCGGTGTACCTGCACCAGGGCGCGTCGTACGTCGTCGATGAGCTGGACCTGGAAACCGGGCTGGCGCTGGTGCACGCGGAGAACCCGGACTGGACGACGACACCGCGCGAAATCGTCGACATCTCGGTGCTGAGCACCCAGGAGAAGCAGGACTACGGCGGGGTGAGCGTCTGCCTCGGCGAGGTGGCCGTGACGTCGCAGGTGGTCGGCTACCTGCGGCGGCGGCCGTCCGGGGAGGTGCTGGACCACACGCCGCTCGACCTACCGGAGCAGAGTTTGCGCACGCGTGCGGTCTGGTACACGGTGTCCGCGGAACTGCTCGGGAACTCCACAGCCGATGGCGAGGCGGGGACCGGGGGCCATCGGGTGGGGACCGAATCTGCGGGGCCGGTGGGGACCGGGGAGGAACCCCTGGCGAACGGTCGGGGGCCCGTTCACGAGGGTGGCAGGGCACCGGGGGGTGCCGGATTGGTTCCGGCACGGGTCCCCGGTGCCCTGCATGCCGCCGAGCACGCGGCGATCGGCCTGCTACCGCTGTTCGCTACGTGCGACCGGTGGGACATCGGCGGGGTGAGTACCGCGTGGCACGAAGACACCGGGGAGGCGACGGTGTTCGTGCATGACGGGCATCCCGGGGGTGCGGGATTTGCCGAACGCGGTTATGCCGCGATTGTCCCGTGGCTGGCCGCAACGCGGGAGGCGATCGTCTCCTGCGAGTGCCCGACGGGGTGCCCGTCCTGCGTTCAGTCGCCGAAGTGCGGGAACGGCAACGAACCGCTGGACAAGGCGGGGGCGGTGGCCGTGCTGGGCACCGTGCTCGGGGCGTTGCGTCGACACGGTGCCTAGAACGGCCACTTGGTGGTCCATGGAGTTGTGTCCTGCGCCGCCTCGGCCGGGCTGGGACCGGCCTTCGGGGTGGTCGTTCGGTGGTTCAGACCGCTGGGTCAGGCCGCGCTGGTCTGGACCAGCTGCGGGGCTGCGGCACCGGCCAGCGCGCGGACGAGGACGTCGTGCACCTCGGCGGCGTCCGGCAGCTGCCAGCCGCAGACCTCGGGCTTGACGCGCCAGTGCACGACACCGTGCTGGAACGGCGACGGCGGCAGCGGGATGTAGCTGTCCTTGCCGTGCCACTGGATGGCGGCGCGGGTGGCCAGTTCGGCCGGGATGCTGTCGGCGACGGTGGTGAGGAAGAGCCAGCGGCCGTTCGGCAGCGCGATGATGGGCGCGGGGTGGCCGATGGCGCGGAGGAGGCGGCAGGCGCGCTTGCCGAGTTCGTCGTCGACCTCGACGGCGTCGAGCACGGTGCCGGTGGCGACGAGCAGGCTGTGGGTGCGGTCGGAGAACCAGGTGGCGACCTCGTGAGCGTGGGTGCCGAGCTGCTCGCGCCAGGCGTCACTGGCCGGAACCGGACGGCGCCAGGTGAGGTCGTCGCCGTCGGTGAGCGGAGCGGGGTTGACGCCCGGGAGCACCGGCCAGCCGCGCCAGGCGAGACCGATCGCCTCCGCCCGCAGTTCGATGCGGAAGGCACCGCGCCAGCTGTCCGGCCAATTCGCGTCCAACATTGTGTTTCCTGCCTTCAAGTTCCGGTTCTCAGCGACCCGCTAAACCCGGTCGTGGTGTCGCACATCTCACTTAACGGCAAGTTGCACATTGCCCGGAACCCCCGCGCGACAACCGGTGGTTACGAGGCGATGAACGCCCAGTGATCCATACGGCCCGACCGAATCCCGCGGCACGGCTGGACGGTGAACGGCAACCGCACAGGGACCGTTCGTCGCGGGAAACCCCAGGATCCGCGGGGTCCCGGACGCTGGTTCGGCGGCGTTGACGCATCGCTTCGGCGCAGGTGGACGGCCCCTTCGACCGCTCACCGTGCATCAACGACCGCTGCCCGTGACAATCGGCCGCTCATCGCCCGGGCCCGGCGATGAGCCGGTCAACGCGCCATACCGACCGGTCGGCGTCCGCTGGGCGGTGGTGTCGCATAAGTGCGACACCACCCGCCGGGTGGGTGACGGCCAGCTTGGCGGGTGCCGGCGGGAGGCCGCGCTCCGCCGCCGGAGCCAACTTGATGGCAGGCCGCGCCTCAGCCGTGCGGCCCCGACCGGACTGGGCATGGCACCGAGGCCGCCGGTCGCGGAGCTCCCTGCGGCTCGGGATGGTTCACCGTGGGCTCAGAGCCCTACCGCCGGGAGGAGCCGATCCCCACAGCCATCGCTGGACGGAATGGTTCACCCGCGGACGCGGAGCCACCGGTGGGTGCCGAGCCGGGTCACCGCGGGTGCCGAGCGAGGCCACCCGCGGATGCGGCACGAAGCGACCCGTGAGTGCCGAGCCGGGTCACCGCGGGTGCCGAGCGAGGCCACCCGTGGATGCGGCACGAAGCGGCCCGTGGGTGCCGAGCGGGGCCGTCGTGGGTGCGGCGCGGGGTCACCCGTGGGTGCGGTGCGGGCTGGTGGGCGTGTCGCCGAGGCCTCCCCGCTGTGCGGGCGCCGGGAGCGCTGGGGCGCTCGCTGGGCCGGCGCGGGCGTGGGCGGATGGGTTCGGCAGGCCTGCGAAGGCTGGGCCTCGCGCTTCCACCTCCACCAGCGCGTCGAGTCCTTGCCATCGGCACGTTCGGAGCGTCACTGCCATTCGTTCGGCCACCCATCTCGCGCGTTCGCATGCCCGGGCCTGGCCTTCGCTCGCGTGGGAAGCCGCGGCCAACGCACCCAGGTCTGCTGCCGACTCCACTCGGTGGCGAGCCGTCAGTGTTGCTCCCAGCCACAACGCGAGCGTTGCCACTCCGGTCAGGGCCGCCACCGCCATTGCCGTCCAGATCGTGGCCGCTCCGGTGTCTTCGGCTTGCCCGTCAGCCCGGGGCATCCGTCACCTCCGTGCCCGGCTCGGCCACCGCGTAGGCCGTGGCGTCGAGGTGGATCGCCGGGAGCAGGTTGGCCGCTGGGTGGGCCGTTACCTTTGCCGTGATCTCGTCGCCGGTTCGTTCGAAGGCCAGCCTCGCGTCCGGGGGGCCTATCTTCCGGACCGCGGCCGCTGCCTCTCCGGGCTGGCCCCTCGCCAGCAGCCGCGCTGCCTCGCGGGCCGCGTCGGTGCAACGGAGCTGGCTCGTCATGGCCATGAGGCCCGCGACCAGCAGGACCGTCACCACCGTCAAGCCGGCCAAGCCGAGCGCGGCCTCGACCGTTACCGAACCTTCGTCGCGTCTCATGACGGGACCGACAGGGCCTTCATGACCAGGTTCGTCAGCCACGAGACGACCGAGTCCCCGGTCAGCAAGGAGTAGAGGACGGCAGCGAAGGCCGCGACGGCGACCGTGACGATGGCGTACTCGACCGTCGTGGAACCTTCGTCCGAGCGGGGCCGTCGGCGGAACGCGCGCATGGGGTTTCCCTTCCATAGGAGTTCTGGGTCAGAAGAGCGGGCCGAGCCGTCCCGCGAGGCCGAGGACGACCGGCAGCACGCCGAGGCAGAAGAAGGCGGGCAGGAAGCACAGCCCGACCGGTAGGGCGAGCGCTACCCCGGCCCGTTCCGCGCGTTCCTCGGCTTCGGTGGCCAGCTCGTCGCGGAAGCGGCCGGCGAGGTCGGCCGCCGCCGTGGCGAACGCTGCGCCCGAGCGGGACGTGCGGATCGCCGCGGCCGCCAGCTCCCCGAGGCCCGGGACGGCTTGTACCGGCGCCCAGGCCTCGTCCGGCCGGGAGCCGAGAGCGAGCAGCCTGGCCGTCGAGCTCAGCGCCGGCCTCGCGGCCGCGGGCGCCGTGCCGGCCACCGCCTCCAGGGCCGAGGAAACCGGCAGTCCGGCGCGCAGGCAGGCGGCGAGGAGGTCGAGCGTTCCCGCCAGCCGCAGTTTGGCCGCGATGTCCACGGCCGCCGGTCGCGGACGGCGGGCACGGCGGATCGCCCACCACCCGGTCGTGGTCACGGTCGCGCCCGCCACCGCCCCGGCGCCCCCGCCGACCAGCACTGCCACCGAGACGCCACCGACCGCCGTCGCGATGTACGGCATTGCGCGGTGCACCCTGCGGACGGGCTGCGGGTCGCCGAAAAGCCAGTCGAAACGCCGGGCGATGGCTTCGTCCGGCCAGCTCAGCGCTGCCCCGGCGAAGAGCAGGACCGCGATGGCGCTCACCGGATCCGCACCCGTCCGCTCAGCGTCCGGCACCAGGCCGTGCCCGCCCAGAGCAGAACGGACCCGGCGACGAGCAGCACTTGGCCGGGTGAGCTGCCGGTCAGCACCGGCAGTGGAGCCGCGCCCATGGCCTGGCCGAGCAGCACGCACAGCGCCGGGAGCCCGGTGAGCACCGCCGCGCTCGCCCGTGGCCCGGCCAGCTTGGCGCGCATCCGGCGGCCGAACGTCAGACCGGCCTCGGCGTCACGACGGGCCGAGTCGAGGACGTCGGCCATCGGGAGGCCGTGCCGCTTGCCCAGCGTCCAGGCCGCGGCCAGCTGCGGCAGAGCCGGTGCACGCAACTCGGTGTCGAGCCGGGCCGCCGTCGCCAGGGCGCGAAGCTCGCCCGCGACCGCCGGGACCACCTCCGCGGCGGCCTCCGCCGCCGTGACCGGGTGGGCACCGGACCGGAGCTCGGCCACCATCGTCCGCAACGCGGTCGCGGTGTGCGCGGCCAGCGCGAGGTCCGCGGTGGCCCGGCGGTGGGCTCGCCACTCCTGGCGCCACGCCAACGTCAGCGCGACGGCGGCGAGCGCGCCACCTGCTCCCGCGAGCAAGCCGGCCAGAGCCGCCGGGAGGAGCCAGCGGAGGACGCGCCACGCCTCGGGGATCCGGACGGTGGGCGGTGGCTCGATCGCCAGCTGGAGCCGGTTCGGCGCGGCGGGCCAGCACGCCAGCGCCGCTCCGGCGCAGAGCAAGGACCACGGGGTGATCACGGGCGCCTCCTTCGGACGCGCGGGAAAGCGTTCAGCAGCAACGAAATCCGCACCAGCAAGAGGCTCAGCACGCGATCGCCCCCAACGTCGCGAAGAGGTGGCGATCGACCGTCCACCGGCCCGCGCGCCACACCGGCACGACCCGGGCCCGGCCGTGTTCGGCGCGGAGTACGCCGACTTCGGCGAGCCGACGGCGGCCGCCTGGCTCGCGCCGCATGTGCAGCACGACGCGGATCGCGGCGACGAGCTGGCTGTGCACGGCTTCACGGCCGAGGCCGCCGAGCGCGGCCAGTGCCTCGATGCGGGCGGGCACTTCGGCCGGGGAGTTGGCGTGCACGGTGCAGGCGCCACCGTCGTGACCGGTGTTCAGCGCCGTCAGCAGCGCACCTACCTCGGCGCCGCGGACCTCGCCGACCACCAGCCGGTCGGGACGCATGCGCAGCGCCTGGCGCACGAGCTCGGGCAGGCCGACCGCACCGGCACCCTCCACATTGGGCGGACGGGCGACGAGGCCGACGAACTGCGGGTGCGCGGGCTGCAGCTCGCCGGCGTCCTCGACGCAGACGATCCGCTCGCCCGGGTCGACCGCGCCGAGCAGGGCGGCGAGGAGCGTGGTCTTGCCCGCGCCCGTGCCGCCGGTGACGAGGAACGCCATCCGCCTCGAGACGACGGTGCGGAGGAGCTTCGCGCCGGCTTCGTCGAACGCGCCGAGCTCCCCGAGGGTGGCGAGGTCGTGCGTCGCCGGCCGGAGGACGCGAAGGGACAGGCAGGTGCCGCCGGCCGCGATCGGCGGGAGGACCGCGTGCACGCGGATGCGGCCATGAGGACCGGCGCCGGGGAGCCAGCCGTCGACGTAGGGCTGCGCGTCGTCGAGACGCCGTCCGGCCGCGAGAGCGAGGCGCTGGGCCAGGCGGCGGACGGACTCTTCGCCGGTGAAGTGGATGCCGGTGCGGACGAGGCCTTGCGGGCCGTCCGTCCAGACTTCGTGCGGGCCGGTGACCAGCACGTCGGTGGTGGCCGGGTCCTCGAGCAGCGGCGCCAGCGGGCCGGCGCCGACGAACTCGTCGCGGGCTTGGCGGGCCGCGTCGAGGACGGCCTCGTGCCCGAGGACGCCGCCTGCTTCGGCACGGACAGCGGTCGCGACGGCGACCGGATCGGCCTGACGGCGGTCGCCGGCGAGACGGTTGCGGACGCGGTCCACGAAGTCGGTGCTCATCGGTTCACCTGCCTTTCTCGACGTCGGCGAGGCCGGTGACGCGGGTGCCCGAGGACGGCCAGGATTTCGGAGGCGGTCCCGAGGGAACGCCGGTGCCCTGCTGCGCAAGGCGGGTTCCGGGTGCCGTCGGCTGAGGCGGGAGCAATATCGAGAAGCTCGCCGCGGTGGCCGGGCCGCGGCTCAGGAGGGTCAGCACCGTCGGCAGCAGGAGCTCGGCCACTCTGGTCGGGGCGCTCGTGGGGCGGAGGTCGCCGGCCGCGGGCGTCATCGGGCGACCGCCTGGGCTTCGCGGCGGGCGATCGCCAGGATGTCGGTCGCCGCCTTGGCCAACGGCCCCTTGCGCTTCACCGGGAACTCGCCGCGCTCCAGCGCGGCCCACAAGCCGCGCTCCGGGGGCATCGTGGCCATCAGGGGCGGGCCCAGGAGCGCGGCCGTGCGGACGGCCGGGTCCTTCGAGTGTCCACAAGTGACCACGCCGATGCGGGCCGTCAGCTTCGACAGCCGGCTCAGCACCTTCTTCGCCGCCAGGCACGCCCGGATCTCCAGCGGCACCACCAGCAGCACCAGGTCCGCCCGCAGCACCACCTCTTCGGCCGCCTCGCCGAGGGTGCGCGGGAGGTCGCACACCACCGTGCGGCCCGAGCGGCGACCGGCCGACAGGATCGCCGACAGCGACTCGGCCGCCGGGCCTTCGCCTTCGGACGCGCACGTCAGCACCGGCAGGCTGCCACCGCGGTGCCTTCGCTGCGGCAGGGACGCGGCCAGTGACGACACCGACGCACGCCCGCTCAGCCGTACGTCCGGCCAACGTGCTCCCGGCGTCTTTTCCAAGCTGAGCAACACATCCAGGCCACCGCTGAGCGGATCGCAGTCCACCAGCAGCGCGCCACCCGGGTCGCAGTCGGCCGTCAGCGCCAGCGTCGCCGCGAACACCGACGCGCCCGCACCGCCCCGGCCGCCGACCACGCCGAGCACCAGACCCGGTTGCTCCGCCGGTGTCTCGACGACGTCGGCGAACGCGCCGGCGAGCGCGGTCTCTTCCTCCGGCAACGAGATCACGCGTTCGACGCCGACGCGGAACGCGTGCTCCCACGTCTCCGGGCCCGGACTGCCCTTGCAGACCAGGAGGATCCCGCCGCGCCGCGGCAGTGCGGGTGGCAGCCGCGCGGCTTCTTCGTCGAGGACCACCAGCGGCGCGCGGGCCCAGTGCCCGCCCGCCGCGACCAGGTCCGGGGCCCGGTCGAGTTCGCAGCCCGCGACCGCGGCCACGCGCAGTACCTCGTCGAGCACGGTTTCGTCCGCGGCGATCACCAGCGGTCGTTGCCCCGTCATGCGTTCCTCCCCCGTCGTCGGTGCGGGCCGTGGGTGGCCCGGCTTCCACCGTCGCGGGCGGGGGCGGTGCGGCACAACGGGGCGGGAGGCCGGCTGTGGACAACCGGGGTGTTGTGGACAACTGCCGCGCACGGACCGGCTCGCGGGCCGGTTCCGTCGGTGGGGTGTGGCAGGATCCCGGCCCGCCCGCGACGCATCTGCGGCGGGAAATGGGCGCGGATATCCGCACCACGGGATTCCGGAAATCGGCGAAGGTAAGCGGAAGGTAAGAACGCCGGCGCGTAAGCGGAATGCGGCGGGCACAAAAGCCGGAAAAGGCAAACGGGAGGTAAGAGGGCGGCCCCCGCCAGGGGGGAGGGACGGGGGCCGCCGTGGGTTCAGCCCCGGGGGGTCGGACTGAACCGGCCCGGTTGGACACCGGGCTTCATCACTGTAACTCCGCCCGGCGCCGGTTCGCGCACCGGATGACGCACACAGTTCGATAACGGCACAGCGCGCCCGAAGTGCCTGCCTGTCATGGATTTTCCGCCCGGCGCGACGCGCGCGTGGTGGATCAACGGGACGCGCCTCGATCAAGCTCCTATCCTGGGCGGGTGGCCGAACCGAGCAGTGCGCCGTCGCGCATCCGGAAGCCGGGCCCGGAGCACGCGGTGGCCGCGTTCTTCGACCTGGACAAGACGATCATCGCTTCGTCGAGCGCGCTGGCGTTCAGCAAGCCGCTCTTGAAAGAAGGATTGATCAACCGTCGCGCGGCGTTGCGAAGTGCCTACGCGCAGCTGGTGTTCTCACTCGCGGGTGCGGACGAGAACAAAACGGAGCGGCTGCGCGCCGAAGTTTCCGCGTTGTGCGCCGGCTGGGACGTCGCCCAGGTGTCCGCGATCGTCCGCGAGACCCTGCACGACGTCGTCGACCCGCTCGTGTACGCCGAGGCGGCCGAGCTGATCGCCCGCCACCGCGAGGACGGCCACGACGTGATCGTGCTGTCCGCGACCGGCGAAGAGGTCGTCGCGCCGGTGGCGGAGATGCTCGGCGCGACCCGCAGCGTCGCCACGCGGATGCAGATCGTCGACGGCCGCTACTCCGGCGAAGTCGACTTCTACTGCTACGGCGCGAACAAGGCCGTCGCGGCGAAGCAGCTCGCCGCCACCCACGGCTACGACCTCGCCGAGTGCTTCGCGTACACGGATTCGAGCACCGACATCCCGCTGCTCGAGGTCGTCGGGCACCCGCACGCGGTCAACCCGGACAAGCTCCTGCGGCGCGAGGCCCTCGACCGCGGCTGGCCGATCCTGGCCTTCGACCGGCCGATGTCGCTGCGCACCCGGCTCCCGACGCGGTCGGCCGGGATGGTCGCGCTCGGCGTCGGCGCGGTGGCCGCCGGGGCGACCTGGTACGGCCTCAACCGTCGCCGTCGGTCCCGGTAGCGGTCAGCCGCCACCCACACGGCCGTACGGCCCCGGCTTTGCTTGGCCCAGCCCCGAATTGTCCGTCGCGCAGGGTGCCGGTGTCACCCGATCCAGCCTCTGTACCGGTGCACCCGTCCGCGCACTTGAAGTGACCCGGCTCACGGCGTAGAAAGTAGGTGCGGACGTTCGGTCGGCCAGGGAACAGGTAGAAGAGAAGCCTGTTCCACCCCGGCAAACCTCCGTGCGCGGACTCCGGGTACCCACGCGCAGCGCGCCGCGGGAGGCTCGTCGTCTAGGGACTGCGTAGTGGGACGCCACACGCCGAGTCCATGTAGGTACGACCAGAGTTGCACGCTTGGTCGCCCGAGAAGTTCGCGCTTGCAGGCGGCGCCCGTGGCTACGGCCACGGGCGCCGCCTCGTCCATGTGGGGGGTACGTCGGGCCTCACGCGTGATTGCAGGGGCATCACGTGTGATTGGCGGGGCATCTCGCGTGATCAGAGGGGCATCTCGCGTGCGCGGGAGCGGATCTCGCATGATTGGGGGAGGGACTCGCGTGATTGGGGACGGGAGTCGGTCTCGGCCGTTCGGACCTGGGGGTCGCTTGCGAACGGGGTCTTTACCTACCGATCCGGGTACGACTGGGCCGTTCGCGCGGTCGGTCGATGGACAGCGCCGGATTCGGTGAGTAGCTTCCCGATACTGGCGCCTCTGAGTGGACTTCTGACGTCCGGCCGGCGCCCGCTACTTCTGGGAGGCTGGTCGTGACGACCCGAAATCGGAGGTTCCATGCGCTCGCCCTGCCCGTCGCGGGGATGCTCGCCCTCACCGGTGTGGGTGTCGCGACCGCGGCGAGCGCACCGCGAGTGAGCGCGGACGCGCAAGCGGAAGCCGCGGCGACGCAGGCGCTGCGGGGGCTGACGCTCGAGCAGAAGGTCGGGCAGCTGTTCGTCACCTGGGTGAACGGCAAGACCGCCGACGAGGTCAACCCGAAGAACCAGAGCGACTTCGGCGTCGACACCCCGGCCCAGGTCATCGAGAAGTACCACCTCGGCGGGGTCATCTACTTCAACAACGACACGCGCGACAACTTCGACGACCCGGTGCAGGTCGCGAAGCTGTCCAACGGCCTCCAGCGAGCCGCCGTCACGAGCGGGGCGCACATCCCGCTGCAGATCGCCGCCGACCAGGAGGGCGGCACGGTCACGCGGATGGGCGCGCCGGCCACCGAGTTCCCGAACGCCATGGCCATCTCCGCAGGCCGGGACACCGCCCGCGCGACGCAGGCCGCGACCATCCTCGGCCGCGAACTGCGGGCCGTCGGCATCAACCAGGACTTCGCGCCCGATTCGGACGTCAACTCCAACCCCGTCAACCCGGTCATCGGCGTGCGGTCCTTCTCCGGCCAACCCGGGCTGGCCAGCGACTTCGTCCGGGCCGAGGTCCGGGGCTACCAGGACTCCGGCTTCCCGACGAAGACCGTGGCGGCCACGGCCAAGCACTTCCCCGGGCACGGCGCCGCGCCGACCGACAGCCACACCGGGCTGCCGCGGATCGACAGCACCGAGGCGCAGTGGCGGGCCACCGACGTGCCGCCGTTCAAGGCCGCCATCGCGGCCGGCGTCGACTCGATCATGAGCGCGCACATCCAGTTCCCGAGCCTCGACCCGTCGCTCGAACCCGCGACGCTGTCGAAGCCGATCATCACCGACCGCCTGCGCCACGAGCTCGGCTACAACGGCGTCGTGATCACCGACTCGCTGGAGATGGAGGGCGTGCGCAAGCTGCACAGCGACGCCGAAATCCCGGTGCTCGCGCTCAAGGCGGGCGTCGACCAGCTGCTCATGCCGGTGCACCTCGACGTCGCCATCAACTCGGTCCTCGCCGCCGTGAAGTCGGGTGACATCCCGATGCGGCGGATCGACCAGAGCGTGTTGCGCGTGCTGAAGCTGAAGTTCGAACGCGGCATCCTCTTCTCGCCGTTCGCCGCCCCGGACCGGGTCATGCAGACCGTCGGCACCCCGTCGAGCCTGAAGACCGCGCAGGACATCGCCGACCGCGGCATCACCGCCGTCGCGAACGACGCCGGGCTCCTGCCCCTGAAGCAGCAGCCCGCGACGACGCTCGTCACCGGCTGGGGCGTCTCCACGACGGCGACCCTCGCGCAGAAGCTGACCGCCCACGGCACCGCCGCGACGGCCTACCAGACCGGCCAGACGCCGACCGACGCCCAGATCGCGCAGGCCGTCGCCAAGGCGCAGAGCGCCGACCTCGTCGTCGTGCTGACGAACAACATCGCCACCTACCCCCTGCAGACGAAGCTGCTGAACGCGCTGCAGGCCACCGGGAAGCCGGTCGTCGCGGTCGCCGCGCAGATCCCGTACGACGCGGGTTACCCGAGCGCCGTGCCGACCTGGCTCGCGACCTACGGCTACATCGGGCCGACCCTGGAGGCGCTGGCCAAGGTGATCCTCGGCGAGACGAAGCCGGTCGGGAAGCTGCCGGTCGACATCCCGGCGGGCGCGGACGTGCAGACCGTGAAGTACCCGTTCGGCCACGGGCTGACCTGGTGAACCTCAACCGGCGCCACTTCCTCGGCGCGAGCGCGCTCGCCGTCCCGGCGCTGGCGGGCGGCTCCGCCGTCGCCGGGGCCCAGCCGGAGCAGGCCGAAAGCCACGGCCGCGTGCTCACCGGCGCGGAGCAGCTGGCCGCGCAGGGCTGGCGACCACTGAAAGGCCGCAAGCTGGGCGTGCTGTCCAACCCGACCGGCGTCCTGCGGAACGGCGACCACATCGTCGACTCGATGGTGGCCGCCGGGGTGAAACCGGTGGCGGCCTTCGGGCCCGAGCACGGCTTCCGCGGCAGCGCGCAGGCCGGCGGTTCCGAAGGCGACTACACCGACCCCCGCACCGGCATACCGGTCTACGACGCGTACGGCGTCGACGCGACGAAGCTCGCTTCGCTGTTCACCAAGGCCGGCGTCGACACGGTCGTCTTCGACATCGCCGACGTCGGCGCGCGCTTCTACACCTACATCTGGTCGCTCTACACCGCGATGGTGGCCACCGCGAAGACGCACGCTGCCCTCGTCGTGCTCGACCGGCCCAACCCGCTCGGCGGCCGGGCGGCCGGGCCGGTGCTCGACCCGAAGTTCGCCTCCGGGATCGGGCGGCAGCCGATCGCCCAGCAGCACGGCATGACCGTCGGCGAGCTCGCCCGCTTCTTCGCCGGGGAGTTCTTGCCGGGCGAAGGAGTGCAGCTCGACGTCGTCCAGGTCCGCGGCTGGCAACGCGACACGCTCTTCGCGCGGACCGGGCTCAACTGGGTGCTGCCGAGCCCGAACATGCCGACGCCGGACACCGCGCTCGTCTACCCGGGCACCGGGATGTTCGAGGGCACGGTGTTCTCCGAGGGCCGGGGCACGACCCGGCCGTTCGAGATCATCGGCGCGCCGGGGCTCGACTGGCGCTGGCGGGAGAAGCTCGAAGACGAGCAGTTGCCCGGAGCGAAGTTCCGCGAGACCTACTTCGTCCCCACCTTCAGCAAGTTCGTCAACCAGACGTGCGGAGGCGTGCAGGTGAGCGTCGACGACCCGCGGGCCTTCGACGCGATCCGGACCGCGGTCGCCATGCTCGTCACGGCGAAGGCCCTGCACCCGGACGTGTTCGCCTGGCGGCCCGACAACTACATCGACAAGCTGTCCGGGTCCGACCGGCTCCGGACCATGGTCGACGCCGGCGCGGGCGTCGACGAGGTCACCGGCGCCTGGCGGACCGAGCTGGCCGAGTTCGACCGCAGACGTCGCCACTACCTGCTCTACCGCTGAGGGGGAACTCGTGCGTGCTAGGAAGGTCCTCGTCGCGGCCACCGGAGTGCTGGTCGCCCTGACCACCTTGACCTCTGGAGCCGGCGCCATTACCAGCCACGATCCGGCGGCCGGGCGCTTCGACCGGCCGCAGCACGGGTTCGCCCCGCCGTGGACGACGCTGCGCGACGGACCACCGCAGGCCGTCGGCCTGGACCCGGCGCCGATCAAGGCGGCCGAGGACTTCATCGCGAGCTGGACCCGGCCGGACGCCTCCGGGCACCCGCACTTCTCCGGGGCGGTCGGCCTGCTCGCGCACGACGGGGTGGTCGTCGACCGGTACGCGGCCGGCGGCGCGCTGCGGTACGCCGATGCCCAGGGCACCGAGCTGCCTGCGAACCAGCAGGTTCCGATGCGGAACGACACCATCTTCGACATGGCTTCGATCTCGAAGCTGTTCACCTCGATCGCCGTGCTCCAGCTCGTCGAGCGCGGGCAATTCACCATCGACACGCCGGTCAGCCGCTTCTTCCCCGAGTTCGCGACCGGCGACAAGGCCGCCATCACGGTCAAGATGCTGCTCACGCACACCTCCGGCTTCGACGCCGACCCGGTCCCGTCGCTGTGGGCGGGCTACCCGGACATCCCGTCGCGCCGGCAGGCCGTGCTGGACAGCCCGCTGAAGAACAAGCCGGGGACGACGTACCTCTACTCGGACATCAACCTGCTGACGCTCGGCTTCATCGTCGAGAAGGTCACCGGGCAGTCCCTCGACAAGGTCGTCCACGACCGGATCACCGCACCCCTCGGCATGGCCGACACCGGGTACAACCCGCCCGCCGCGAAGCTGAACCGGATCGCCGCGACGGAGTTCGAGGCGAACCCGCCGCGCGGGCTGGTGCGCGGCAGCGTGCACGACGAGAACGCCTGGTCGCTCGGTGGCGTCGCCGGGCACGCCGGGGTGTTCAGCACCGCCGGCGACATGGCGACCCTCGCCCAGACGATCCTCAACGGCGGCACCTACCGCGGGCACCGGATCCTGCGGCAGGAGACCGTCGGGCAGATGCTGACGAACTACAACCAGCAGTTCCCGGAGGACTCGCACGGCCTCGGCTTCGAGCTCGACCAGCCCTGGTACATGGGCGCGCTGGCGTCGCCCGTCACCGCCGGGCACACCGGTTACACCGGAACGACGCTGGTCATCGACCCGGAATCGCGCTCGTTCGCGATCCTGCTGACGAACCGGGTGCACCCGACCCGCAACTGGGGCTCGATCAACACCGCGCGCCAGGTTTGGGCGACGTCGCTGGCCAGGGCCATGGCGGTGCGGCCGGTGGCCGGGAAGGACGCCTGGACGAGCACGCTGGGTAACGCGAGCGTCGCCACGCTGAGTACCAGCGCGTTTACTACGCATAGTGATCAAGCGCGCGTCTCGTTCGCTGCCTTCGTGGACACCGAAGGCCCCAGTGATCCACTTCAGCTGCAGGTCAGCACCGACGGCGTTAACTGGCAACCGGTCGCCCTCTCGGTATCCGGACCGGGGGCACCCTCCGGAACCGTCACGTCGCTCTCCGGACATGGGCACCGCGCCTGGTGGCGGGCGGTGGGCCCGCTGCCGCAGGCCGCGTCGCTGAGCCTCCGCTGGCGTTACAGCACCGACCCGAGTTACACCGGAAGAGGCGTTTCGGTGGACGGTGTGAAAGTCACCGAGGGCGGCCGATCACTTCTCGACGGTGAACGAGACCCCGCGGATTTCGTCGCAGAGGGTTGGCAGTTGAGCTCTTGGTGAGCAGTCGATCGCCGACCGTCGACCCTGCGGCCGAATTTACCGTCCGCTTGCCGCTTGCACCGCGACACTAAGTTGCCAAGTCGTTAGCTTGACCTCGTTAACAAGGTCGACCTGGTTGGCGACTTTCTGGTCAGTGATTAATCGCAAATCCAGATCCGCAGACACGGACGGGTTGCGATCCGACCGAAGGGTGTGGGTAGCCTTGTCGCAGATGCCAACGGTTAGTAACTTTCCGACGGTGACTGATACCGAATCCGTAGTCGGCCCGGCACCGTCCGAGGCCGTCTCGGTCCAGCCGGTCGTGCGGGACGCCGACTCCAGCCCGCTGGTGCGGATCCGTTCGCTGCTCCCCGGCCTGGCCCGCGCCGAGCAGCGCGTGGCCAAGGTGGTGCTGGAAGACCCCGCGTCCGTCGCGCGGCGCAGCATCACCGAAGTGGCTCTGGCCGCCAACACGAGCGAGACCACGGTGACGCGGTTCTGCAAGGCCGTCGGGGTCGGTGGCTACCCGCAGCTGCGCATCGCGCTGGCCGCGGACACCGCCCGCACCGAGGCGCGCACCACGCGCAACCTCGGCGGCGAGATCGGCCCGGAGGACGACCTGGCCGCCGTGATCGGCAAGGTCAGCTTCGCCGACGCGCGCGCCGTCGAAGAGACGGCCGACCAGCTCGAAGTCGCCACGCTCCAGAAGGTGATCGAGGTCGTCGCGAGCGCCGGCCGCGTGGACGTCTACGGCGTGGGCGCCAGCGCGTTCGTGGCCGCCGACCTGCAGCAGAAGCTGCACCGCATCGGCCGCGTGTGCTTCGCGTGGTCGGACACGCACATCATGCTCACCTCGGCCGCGGTGCTGAGCCCCGGTGACGTCGCCATCGGCGTCTCGCACACCGGCGCGACCACCGACACCGTCGAGGCGCTGCGCGTGGCGCGCGAGCACGGCGCGATCACCATCGCCGTGACGAACTTCCCGCGCTCGCCGATCACCGAGGTCGCCGATCATGTTTTGACGACCGCGGCCCGGGAAACCACCTTCCGTTCGGGAGCGACGGCGAGCCGCATCGCTCAGCTCACCGTTATCGACTGCCTGTTCATCGGCGTCGCGCAGCGGCACATGGACGCGTCGGTCAGCGCACTGGACGCGACCCGCGACGCAGTCGGATCGCACCGCTTGGGGGTCAGGCCGGACGGTCGTCGCCGTCCGCGGGAAACCGGCAAGTAATGACCGGAGAAAATGTGAGGCGCATGATGACCGTCCCCGTGCAGGCGGTGCACGTCGATTCGCCGACCGAGACCCGCAATCCCCGCACCCAGGACATCGACCTGATGTCCACCGCGGGGATCCTGGGCGCGATCAACGCCGAGGACCGCACGGTCCCCGGTGCCGTCGCCGCGGTGCTGCCCCAGGTGGCGCGCGCCGTGGACCACGCGGTCGACGCCCTGCGGGCGGGCGGCCGGGTGCACTACGTCGGCGCGGGCACGTCCGGGCGCCTGGCCACCCTGGACGCGGCCGAGCTGGTGCCGACGTTCAACGTGCCGGGTGACTGGTTCATCGCGCACCACGCCGGCGGCGAGCGCGCGTTGCGGCACGCCGTCGAAAACGCTGAGGACGACTCGGCGGCCGGCGCCGCCGAGATGGCCGCGATGGTCCAGCCGGGTGACTTCGTACTGGGGCTGACGGCGTCGGGCCGGACGCCGTACGTGCTGGGCGCGCTGCTGGCCGCGTCGCGCCAGGGCGCCCGCACCGGCCTGGTGTCGGGCAACCCGAAGGCCGCCAAGCCGGCGGGCGTCGACGTCCTCATCGCCGTCGACACGGGCCCGGAGGCGATCGCCGGCTCGACCCGGATGAAGGCGGGCACGGCGCAGAAGATGATCCTGACGTCGTTCTCCACCGCGACGATGATCAAGCTCGGCCGGACCTACTCCAACCTGATGGTCAGCATGCGGGCCACCAACGCGAAGCTGCGCGGCCGGACCATCCGGATCCTGCAGGAGGCCACCGGCATGACGATGGCGGACTGCTCGGACGCGCTCACCGAGGCCGGGGGCGACCTCAAGGTGGCGCTGGTGCACCTGCTGTCCGGCGAGGACGTGACGCGCGCGGCCCAGGCGCTGCACGCGTCCGGCGGGCACGTGCGGAAGGCGCTGGACACTCTCAGGGTGCGAGCCAGCTAGCTCTTCACCTGTTCATCTGCTTAACCTCTCAGATGAGGAAGGGCGGGTGGCGATGACCGGCACGACGGAGGACTCGCGGCGCGGGCTGACGCGCCGCGAGTGGGTGTCGATCAGCGGGATGGCCGGGTTCATCCTGCTGCTCAACGTCGTGGGCTGGGTGGTGCTGGCGGCCTTCGTCGCCCCCCGGCACTACGCGCTGGGCACGTCCGGCGTGTTCGGGATCGGGCTGGGCGTCACGGCGTTCACGCTCGGCATGCGGCACGCGTTCGACGCCGATCACATCGCGGCGATCGACAACACCACCCGCAAGCTGATGGGTGACGGCCAGCGGCCGCTTTCGGTCGGCTTCTGGTTCTCCCTCGGGCACTCGACGATCGTGTTCGTGCTGTGCCTGCTGCTCTCCCTCGGCGTCCGGGCGCTGGCCGGGCAGGTCGAGGACGACTCCTCGGCGCTGCACCAGACCACCGGACTGATCGGGACGTCGGTGTCCGGCGTCTTCCTGTACGTGATCGCGATCCTGAACCTGGTCGTGCTCGTCGGGATCCTCCGGGTTTTCAAGAGGATGCGCCGCGGCGACTTCGACGAAGCCGCGCTCGAACGCCAGCTGGACAACCGCGGCGTGCTGAACCGGCTGCTGCGCGGCGCGACGAAGGCCGTGCGCAAGCCGTGGCACATCTACCCGGTCGGCCTCCTGTTCGGCCTCGGCTTCGACACCGCGACCGAGATCGGGCTGCTCGTGCTGGCCGCGGGCGCGGCGACGTTCGCGCTGCCGTGGTACGCGATCCTCGTGCTGCCGGTCCTGTTCGCGGCCGGGATGAGCCTGTTCGACACCGTGGACGGCTGCTTCATGAACTTCGCCTACGGCTGGGCGTTCGCGAAGCCGGTGCGCAAGATCTTCTACAACATCACGGTGACCGCGCTGTCGGTCGCGGTCGCGCTGCTCATCGGGACGATCGAGCTCGTGTCGATCCTTGCCGAGAAGCTGGCCATCAGGAGCGGGCCGCTGGCCGCGATCGCCTCGGTGAACCTGGACTACGTCGGCTTCGGGATCGTCGGGCTGTTCGTGCTGACGTGGGTCATCGCGCTGGCGGTGTGGCGGTTCGGGCGGATCGAAGAGAAGTGGTCGGCGAAGCTCTCCTGACCGCGATGCCCAGCGCCGCGACGGCGGCCAGCGCGCCGGCCGGACCGACCCAGGCCGGTCCGGCGGCCGCGAGCACGAGCCCGCCCAGTGCCGAGCCGAGTGCGCCGCCGACGTAGATCGCCGAGCCGTTCACGCCCAGCGCGACGGTCGGGGCGTCCGGCGCCAGCGTGAAGAGCCGGTGCTGCTGCGGCACCATCAGCATCCCGACGAAGACCCCGGAGAAGACCGCGAGCAGGATCGCCCCGGGCAGCGACCGCACGGCGAGGTCCAGGACGGTGAGGACGGCGGCGGTGCCCACCAGCGAAACCGCGAGAACCCGGGCCGGCCCGAAGCGGTCGGTGGCCCGGCCGGTGACCGTCGTCCCGATCACCTGGCCGAGCCCGGACCCGACCAGCACCCACGACAGCACGGCCCCGCTCGCGACCGGGGCGACCAGCACCGGCAGGTAGACGAAGACGGTGAAGCCGGCGAGCGTGCCGAAGACCGTCACGAGCAGCACCCGGGCGACCGGACGCCGGACGACGACCTCGAGCCGGGCGCGCAGCCCGGCCGCGGGCACGCGGACCTCGGGGATGAGCGGGATCAGCACCGCGACCAGCACGGCCGCCACCCCGATGCCCCACATCACCGCGCGCCAGCCGAACCAGGTGCCCGCCAGCACGCCGATCGGCACCCCGAGCACCATCGACACGCTCATCCCGGCGGCGACGGTCGCGAGCGCGCGGCCCCGGCGTTCCGCGGAGGACAGCGCGCCGGCGAGGACGTAGGCGTTGGACTGGAAGGCCGCCGCGCCGACCGCGGCGAGCAGCCGCGCCACGGCGACCACGGCGAACGACGTGCCGAGCGCCTGGCCTGCCATGCCCACGGTGAACAGGGCCATGCCACCGGCCAGCAGCCACCGGCGGTCCCAGCCGCCGGTGAACGCCGCGATGAGCGGGGACGCGACCGCGTACGTCAGGGCGAAGACCGTGGTCAGCTGGCCCGCGACGGACTCCGTCACGTGCAGGTCGGCGGCGATGGCGGGCAGCAGGCCGTTGAGCACGAACCCGTCGGTGCCGACGGTGAACGTGCCCACCGCGAGGACGAGCAGGACCCCCAGCCGATCATTAGATGATCGTCGAATCGTCATACGGTCATGATGGAGATACACTTCGATTGTTGTCAAACGATCCAAGTGTTGGGAGGCCGTGGTGGCCAGGACGCTGCCCCAGCCGTCGTGCGACGCGATCGAGATCGTGACGGTGCTGCAGGCGCTCGCCGATCCCGTGCGCCTCGAGATCGTCCGCGAGCTGTCGCAGGAGACCGAGCCGCGCAGCTGCGCGCTCGAGGAGTACGACGTCGACATCAGCGCCGCGACGCTTTCGCACCACTGGCGCGTGCTGCGCGAAGCCGGGTTGACGACGACGACCGTGGAAGGCCGCCGGCGGTGGATCGTGCTGCGGCGCGACGATCTGCAGAAGCGGTTCCCGGGACTGCTGAACGCGGTCCTGGCTTAAGAAGCCGCGTCCGAGATGCTCTTCGCTTCGCGCGCACCGGCTTCGAACGCTTCGCAGCAGAAGAGCAGCCACGCGCGTACGCCTTCGGGCGTTCCGCTCGCGAAGCCTTCGGCCGCTTCGAGGTAGCGAGGCACCCGGCGGAAGTACGCCACCTCGGGCACGCTCAGCGCCTTCGGGTCGAGGCCCGTCGCGACCATCGTCAGGCGGGCGGCCGCCCGGGCCACGACGCCGTCCGCGCTGCCGAACGGCTTGAGCGCCAGCAGTTCGCCGTGCACGACGGCCGTCAGCACCGGGCCCGGCACCGACGTCGCCCCGGTCACCAGCTGGGCGAGCAGTTCGAGACGGCCGCCGCCGGAGTGCGGGCGGCCCAGCGCGTCCAGGTCGTCGACCAGGTCCGCGGCGGCGAGGACGTGCAGGCGGGCCAACGCCTGCAGCGGCGCGCGGCGCCACGTCGGCAGCAACGACTCCAGCGTCTCCGCGACGCGCAGGGCGCCGGCCAGCACCGGGTCGGCGACCGCGCCGTCCGCGGGCAGTTCGGGGTTCGCGCCCTCGATGCCGGCCGACGCGCGGGCCGCGCGGACCGACGCTTCGGCCGCCGTCGCCGCGCCGCCGCGGAGGTTCGCCGGGAGCCGGTGGACCGCGAACACCGCGTCCTGGGCGGACTTCGCCGCCGCGGCGACGCCTTCGAGGTCGAGGAGGGGCTTCAGCGGATCAGGCATCGAGCACCTGGCCTTCGCGGGAGACGACGGGCGGCAGGACCGACCACGGGAAGTTGATCCACTTGTCCGTGCGCCGCCAGACGTACTCGCACTTCACCGTCGAGTGCGGCTTCTCGTAGACGACGGCCGAGCGCACCTCGGCGACGTGCTCGAGGCAGAAGTCGCGGACCAGCTTGAGCGTGGCGCCGGTGTCGGCGACGTCGTCGGCGATCAGCACCTTCTTGCTCGTCAGGTCGACGACGTTGGGCACCGGCGGCAGCATCACCGGCAGGTCGAGGCGCTGGTCGACGCCGGTGTAGAACTCGACGTTCATCACGTGCAGGTTCTTCACGTCGAGCGCGTAGCCGAGCGCTCCGGCGATGAAGAGGCCGCCGCGCGCGATGGACAGGATGAGGTCCGGCGCGAAGCCGTCGCCGGCGATGGTGTGAGCCAGTTCACGGCTCGCCGTGCCGAACAGCTCCCAGCTCAGCTCTTCCCGCTCTTCGGCCATCGAGCCTGCCCTTCCGTCGTGGTCCGCCGAGCATAGGCAACCGGCAAGTGGCTTCTGGAAACGAGCGGAAATTGGCTATCCTGAACGACCACTTGCCAATCTACGGTGATCACGTGAGTGACTGGACCACGCAACCGACCCTCTCCGGCGAGCACGTCCGCCTGGAGCCGCTGACCTCCGCCCACGCCAAGCGGCTGCTGGAGGCCGGCGCCGACCCCGGCATCTGGGCGTGGCTGAGCATCCGGCAGCCGGCGGACCTCGCCGCCGCCGAGCGGATGGTCGAGCAGGCGCTCGCCGACCCCGATCGCCGTCCCTTCGCGCAGATCGACGTCGCCTCCGGCCGCGTCGCCGGGACGACGTCGTACTACCAGGTCGTCGAGAAGCACCGGATCCTGTCCATCGGGCACACGTGGCTCGGCGCGGACTGGCAGCGCACCGGGCTGAACACCGAGTCGAAACTGCTGCTGCTGACGCACGCGTTCGAAACCCTTGACGCACAACGGGTTTCCTGGGAGACCGACATCCGCAACCTCCGCTCGCAACGCGCCATCGAACGCCTTGGCGCGCTTCGCGAAGGTGTGCTGCGGGCGCACCGGATCCGGCCGGACGGCTCGTCGCGCGACACCGTCACCTACTCGATGCTGGCGCCGGAGTGGCCCGCCGCGAAGGCTCGGCTGAACGAACGCTTAGTCACCGGGGCTCGCCTGGCACGGTGAACCGGCAGGCCGGGGTGGGTGCAACCTTTTACAAGGCGGACTAACGTCGCTAGCGTGCCGCTAGCCGTCATGTCGGCGCACTACAGGAGGCCTTGCAACCATGACCGAGCAGTCCCCCGCCCTGGACAACCTGCTCACCGAGAGCCGCACCTTCCCGCCCAGCGAAGAATTCGCTGCTCAGGCCAATGCCAAGGCCGATCTCTACGCCGAGGCGGACGCCGACCGCGAAGCGTTCTGGGCCAAGCAGGCGGAGCGGCTGACGTGGGACACGAAGTGGACCACGGTACTGGACTGGACCAATGCGCCCTTCGCGAAGTGGTTCGTCGGCGGCAAGCTGAACGTCGCCTACAACTGCGTCGACCGGCACGTCGAGTCCGGCCACGGCGACCAGGTCGCGATCCACTGGGTCGGCGAGCCGGGCGACACGCGGGACATCACCTACGCCGAGCTGAAGACCGAGGTTTCCAAGGCCGCCAACGCACTCGCGTCGCTGGGCGTCACCGCGGGCGACGTCGTGGCGCTCCAGCTGCAGATGGTCCCCGAGGCCATCTTCGCGATGCTCGCGTGCGCCCGGATCGGCGCGCTGCACAACGTCGTCTTCGGTGGTTTTTCCCCGACGGCACTGCGAGCCCGCGTCGACGACGCCGCGGCGAAGGTCGTGATCACCTCCGACGGCCAGTTCCGCCGCGGCAAGGCCGCGCCGATGAAGGCCAACGTCGACGAAGCGCTCGAAGGCGCCGAAACCGTCGAGAAGGTCATCGTCGTGAAGCGCACCGGCGACCAGCTCGAAAGCGAAGTGCCGTGGACGGACTCGCGGGACGTCTGGTGGCACGAGCTCGTCGACGGACAGTCCGAAGAGCACACTCCCGAAGCGTTCGACAGCGAGCACCCGCTCTTCATCCTGTACACCTCCGGCACGACCGGGAAGCCGAAGGGCATCCTGCACACGTCGGGCGGCTACCTGACGCAGACCGCGTACACGCACCACAACGTCTTCGACCACAAGGCCGGCGAAGACGTCTACTGGTGCACCGCGGACATCGGCTGGATCACCGGCCACAGCTACATCGTGTACGGCCCGCTCGCGAACCGCGTCACGCAGGTCGTCTACGAAGGCACGCCGAACACCCCGCACGAGGGGCGGCACTGGGAGATCATCCAGAAGTACAAGGTCTCCATCTACTACACCGCGCCGACGCTGATCCGCACGTTCATGAAGTGGGGCGCGGAAATCCCCGAGAAGTACGACCTGTCGTCGCTGCGCGTGCTGGGTTCGGTCGGCGAGCCGATCAACCCCGAAGCGTGGATCTGGTACCGCGAGAACATCGGCGCGGGCAAGGCGCCGATCGTCGACACGTGGTGGCAGACCGAAACCGGCGCGATCATGATTTCGCCGCTGCCGGGCGTCACCTCGACCAAGCCGGGTTCGGCGCAGCGGGCGCTGCCGGGTGTCTCCGCGAAGGTCGTCGACGAGCAGGGCACCGAGGTCGGCGCGGGCGGCGGCGGGTACCTGGTGCTCGACAAGCCGTGGCCGTCGATGCTCCGCGGCATCTGGGGCGACGAGGAGCGCTTCAAGGACACGTACTGGTCGCGCTTCAAGGAGCAGGGCTTCTACTTCGCCGGCGACGGCGCGAAGTACGACAACGACGGTGACGTCTGGCTGCTGGGCCGCGTCGACGACGTGATGAACGTGTCCGGTCACCGCATCTCGACGACCGAGGTCGAGTCGGCGCTCGTGTCGCACCCGACGGTGGCCGAGGCCGCGGTCGTCGGCGCGACCGACCCGACGACCGGCCAGGGCATCGTGGCGTTCGTGATCCTGCGCGGCAACGCCGTGGACGGTGGCGAGGAGGCTATCCAGGAGCTGCGCAACCACGTCGCGAAGGAGATCGGGCCGATCGCGAAGCCGCGGCAGATCATGGTCGTGCCGGAGCTGCCGAAGACGCGCTCGGGCAAGATCATGCGCCGCCTGCTGCGGGACGTCGCGGAAAACCGGCAGGTCGGCGACGTCACCACGCTGGCCGACTCGACGGTGATGGACCTGATCTCGTCGGGCCTGAAGACGGGCAAGTCGGAGGAGTGAGCTAGCGTCTCCTGTTGTCAGAGCCCTTCCGGCTTCGCGCCGGGAGGGCTCTGTCATGACACCCCGTGTGGCACGAGTCGAACGCATGTTCTACGCTGTGCCGCGAACCACACCCACTTCCCGGGCAAGGAGACGACACGACGATGACCGTGGATGTCCTGACGCACGACGAGGAAACGGCCGAGGCCCCGGTTTCGGCTCCCGCTCCGGCTTCGACTCCGGAGGTTCCGGCTTCGGAGGTCTCCACCGACGAGGCGGCCGTCACCGAGTCCGCGTCCCCGGCCTCTTCGGAGGGCTCGCCCGAGCCCGCCGAGGAAGAGGCCCCCAAGCCGAAGCGCGGCCGCCCGAAGGGCGCGGCGACGGCGTCGACGGCGAAGAAGACCCGCACGGTCGAGCTGATCCTGACGGTCACCGGCACCGCCGACGGCGAGTGGCAGGCCGAGCTGAAGAACGGCTCGAAGTGGGTCGCGAAGGGCCTCGAGATCCCCGCCGCGGCGGTCTCGCGTGCGGCGAAGGAGCTGCACAGCGACCTGTCCGGCCCGATCGACGAGGTGATCAACCAGGCTCGCGAGGCGCAGGCCGCGAAGGTCGCCGCGCTGGAGGCCGAGCTCGAGAAGGCCAAGCAGGCTCTCGCCGAACTCGACGGCTGAGCTTCATTCCGGGAAGCGCCCGGTTCCGCGATCGGCGGGGCCGGGCGTTTCCGCTTTCCGGGTCCGCTCACGTGCCTGCAGGGTCGGCGCGTACCTGGACGGTCGGCTTGCGTACCTGCAGGGTCGGCTTGCGTACCTGGACGGTCGGCTTGCGTGGTCAGGCGATGGGTGGGCGGTCCGGGAGCGGGGACTTGAACTCCACCCACATCGCGTCCGTCAGTGCTTCCACGTGGTGGGGTACCCCGCGCGGGTGCAGCACCGAATCGCCGGGCTCGAGGACGGCCTCCACGCCGTCGACCGCGCCGCGCAAGCGGCCCGACAAGACGTAGACGATCGAGTCGTGGTCGTGCGCGTGGGTCTGGGAGGCCACTCCCGCGGGGTAGTGGATCAAGTACGCCAGCCCGCTCGCCGCCTGCTCGAGCAGCCGGAACCGGCCCTCGCCGCCGAGCAGCGGCCGGCCCTCCACCGTCGCCAGCGGCTGCCACACCTGCTCTTCCATGCCCCCATCATGACCCAGCCCGGCTGAGAGTCCACACAGGACCACTTAGGTAAGGCAGCCGTTATTTAGGCGTCCCTGACCGAAAACCCTGGTCTCGCCACGATTCCGCTTCCGTGTTTCACTTGTCCGGTGACCGATACGGCCGTTGAGCACGCCCACGAACCGCACCAGGGACTGGGCGGGAAGCTGAACTGGCTGCGGGCCGGGGTGCTCGGGGCCAACGACGGCATCGTGTCCGTCGCCGGCATCGTCGTCGGCGTCGCCGGGGCGACCACGGAAAGCACCACCATCCTGACCGCCGGGATCGCCGGGCTGGTCGCCGGTGCCTTTTCCATGGCCGGCGGCGAATACGTTTCCGTGAGCACCCAGCGCGACACCGAACAGGCCCTGCTCCGGCTGGAAAAGCACGAGCTCAAAACCATGCCGGAGGCCGAGGAGCGCGAACTCGCCGAGATCTACGAGGCGAAGGGCCTGTCGCCGGAACTGGCGACCCGGGTCGCGCGCGAACTGACCGAAAAGGACGCCCTGCAGGCGCACGCGGAGGCCGAGCTCGGCATCGACCCCGGCAACCTCACCAGCCCGTGGCAGGCCGCGTGGGCGTCGCTGCTCGCGTTTTCGGTCGGTGCGGTGCTGCCGATCCTCGCGATCGCCTGGACCGGCGTCTCCCTGCGGGTGTGGGCGTGCGCGGCCGCGGCCGTCGTCGGCCTCACGCTGACCGGGTGGATCAGCGCGAGGCTCGGCGACGCGAAGGTGGGGCGCGCGATCGTCCGCAACGTCGGCGTCGGCGCCCTCACCATGGTGGTGACCTACTTCGTCGGGGTGATCTTCGGGGTCACCGTCGGTTAGTGCACGCCCTTCATCAGCTTGCGGATGAACGGGATGCCCAGGAACAGCAGCACGCCGACCGCGACCGCGACACCGCCGACCGTGCCGAAGTACGGCGCTTCGTCGTCGACCGAGTAGTACTCGGCGAGCTTGCCGGACATCGCGGTGCCGAACGAGACCGACAGGAAGTTCAGCGCCACCATCTGCGTCGGGAACGCCGCCGGCGCGAGTTTCGTCGACAGCGACAAGCCCACCGGCGACAGGCACAGCTCGGCCATCGTGAACACGAACAGGATGCCCACCAGGGCCAGCAGCGGGCTCGCGTTCTTGCCGCTGCCGACCATCGGCAGGAAGAGCAGGAACGCCACGCCCATCAGCACCGTGCCGATGACGAACTTCATCGGCGTCGACGGCTGGCGCTCACCCAGCTTGGTCCACAACGCGGCCAGCACCGGCGCGAACACGATGATGAACACCGGGTTGACCGAATTGACCCAGGAAACCGGCATCTGCCAGCCGAACAGGTCCCGGTTCAGCCGCTGGTCGGCGTACACCGTCACCACGGTGAACTGCTGCTGGTAGAGGGAGAAGAACACCGCGCTGGCGATCCACATCGGGATGAACGAGAACACCCGGCTGCGCTCGTCCGCGGTGATCTTGCGGCTGACCAGGATGATCACGAAGTAGACCACCGAGATGACGCCGACCACCCAGACGACGACGTCGGCGAGGTTGCCGGGGTTGACCACCCCGGTCAGCAGCAGGACGAGCACGGCGGCGATCAGCACCAGCGCGACGCCGACGGCGAGCAGCCGCCGGGACGCGGGCAGCGGGTCGGGCACCACCTTCGCCCGCTCGCCGAGGTTCTTGCGGCCGAGCGTGTACTGGACCAAGCCGAGGGCCATCCCGATCGCGGCCAGGCCGAAGCCCAGGTGGAAGCCGACGTCCTGCTGCGCCCACCCGGTCAGCAGCGGGCCGACGAACGCACCGAGGTTGACGCCCATGTAGAAGATCGTGAAACCGGCGTCGCGCCGCTCGTCACCTTCGGCGTAGAGGGTGCCGACGATCGCCGTCGCGTTGGCCTTGAGCCCGCCGGAGCCGACCGCGACGCAGGCGAGGCCGACACCCACGCCGGCGAAGCCCGGCAGCACCGCCAGGCTGATGTGGCCGATCATGATCAGCACGGCGCTGTAGAACAGCGTCCGCTCGGAACCCAGTAGCCGGTCGGCGACCCAGGCGCCAGCCACGGCGAACAGGTACACCAGCCCGCCGTACGCGCCAACGATGCCGAGGGCGTCTTCCTGCGGCAGGCCGAGTCCGCCTTCGGCCGCGGTTCGGTAGAGATAGAGCGCGAGGATGCCGAGCATCCCGTAGTAGGAGAAGCGCTCCCACAGCTCGACCCCGAAGAGGTTCGCCAGTCCTCGTGGGTGCCCGAAGAACCTCGTGTCCTGCTGGACCTCGGTGGAGGTGCTCACAACTCGTCTTCCTTTGTCTAGGGACTTCGTTGTCCCTTGGCATGCTAAGAGCCCAGCTGGTGACCCACCACCGACACCCGATGTGGCGACGACCATAACCGTCCGTGACAAGCGGCGCTAAAATAAGGTCAGGGTGCGCCGGGAAGCCTGGTCGGCAACAGTGATCAGCGACCCCAGGAGCCGCCCCGATGTCCCGCCCGTTCAGCGAATTCGCCCGTTACCTGCGCACCGAGACGACCGGCGGGCTCATCCTGCTCGGCGCCACGGCGGTCGCGCTGCTCTGGGCCAACTCGCCGCTGCGGGACAGCTACCACGCCCTGCGCGACTTCCGGCTCGGCCCCGCGTTCCTGCACCTCGACCTCACGGTCGGCGACTGGGCGAAGGACGGCCTCCTCGCCCTGTTCTTCTTCGTCGCCGGGCTGGAGCTCAAGCGCGAGCTCGTCATCGGCGAGCTGTCCCGGTTCAAGCAGGCCGTCCTGCCGGTCGTCGCGGCGATCGGCGGCATGGTCGTGCCCGCGCTCGTCGCACTGGCCGTCGGCTGGGGGACGCCGGGCATCGACCGGGCGTGGGCGATCCCGGTCGCCACGGACATCGCGTTCGCCCTCGGTGTGCTCGCGCTGACGGCGTCGAACCTGCCCTCGAGCGCGCGGGTGTTCCTGCTTTCCCTGGCCGTGGTCGACGACCTCGGCGCGATCATCGTCATCGCCGTGCTGTTCACGACGGGCTTCGACCTGGTCGCGGCGGCGGTCGCCGTCGCCGCGCTCGCCCTCTACGCGTTCCTCCAGCACCGCCGCGTCCGGACGCCGTGGCTGTACGTCCCCTTGGCGCTGGTCACCTGGGTCGCGGTGCACTCCGCGGGCATCCACGCCACGATCGCCGGCGTCGCGCTCGGCCTGCTCACCCGTGTCCGCGCCGACGAAGGCGAAGCGGAGGCGCCCGCGCTGCGGCTCGAGCACCGGCTCCAGCCGTGGTCGGCCGCCGTCGCCGTGCCGGTGTTCGCGCTGTTCGCGGCCGGGATTTCGGTCAACGCCGAAGCGCTCGGCGCGGTGTTCACGACGGCGTTGCCGCTCGCGGTGCTCGCCGGGCTGCTCGGCGGCAAGGTCGTCGGCATCCTCGGGGCCGCCCTGCTCGCCGTGAAGCTGCGGCTGGCGGAGAAGCCACGCGGGATGGGCTGGCGGGACCTGGCCGCGTTGTCCGTGCTCGGCGGGGTCGGGTTCACGGTGAGCCTGCTGATCGCGGAGCTGTCGCTGCCGGAAGGTGAGAGTGAACTGGCGAAGGCGGCGGTCCTGATCGCGTCGGCGACGGCGTCCCTGCTGGCGGCGGCCCTGCTCCTGCGTCGCAGCAAGGTTCACGCGCAAATGTCCGACACACTGTGACTCCGCCGCGCCCGGTTTCGAGACACATGGCACGATGACCCGGTGAGCAGCCCCAAGCACGAGCGCACCGGTCCCGACGGCGTGGGGGCCGTGCCTTACCTCCCGCTGTCCTCCGCCTCCGACATCCCCGGCGACCAGTCCATCGGCCGCCTGGTCGGCGACGCGACCCAGCACATCTCCACCCTGGTCAGGGCCGAGATGGAACTGGCGAGGTCCGAGCTGGTCGGCGAGGTGAAGAAGGGCCTCAAGGGCGCCGTCTTCTTCCTGATCGCGCTGACGGTCTTCCTCTACAGCACGTTCTTCCTGTTCTTCTTCGCGGCCGAGGGGCTGGCCGAGTGGCTGCGGTACCGCTGGATCGCGTTCGGCATCGTGTTCGTCCTGATGCTGATCGTCGCGGGCGTGGCCGGGTTCCTCGGCTACCGCAAGGTGAAGAAGTTCAAGGCCCCGGAACGCACCATCGCCAGCGTCAAGGAGACCGCCGCCGCGCTCAAGCCGCAGCGCGCTCCCGAAGCCGGCCCGCGCGACTGAGTCGTTGCCCGCGTCCCCCGACCCGTCGAGCGTTCGGCTCGACGGCCCGTGGGTCCACCGCGACGTGTCCGCGAACGGCATCCGCCTGCACGTCGCCGAGCTCGGCGACGGCCCGGTCGTGGTGCTGCTGCACGGGTTCGCCGAGTTCTGGTGGACCTGGCACCACCAGCTGCGTGACCTGGCCGCCGCCGGGTTCCGGGCGGTCGCCGTCGACCTGCGCGGCTACGGCGACTCCGACAAGCCGCCCCGCGGCTACGACGCCTGGACCCTCGCCGGTGACGTCGGCGGGCTGATCAAGTCGCTCGGCGCGCGGCGCGCGCACCTCGTCGGGCACGCCTGGGGCGGCATGCTCGCCTGGACGGTCGCGGCGCTGCACCCGCGGCTGGTGTCCTCGGTGACGGCGATCGGCGCGGCCCACCCGCTCGCCCTGCGCAAGGGCGCGGCCCGCCCGTGGCGCGGGCAGGGCCGCGCGGCCGGGCACCTCTTCCGCTTCCAGGTGCCGATGGCGCCGGAGAAGTGGCTCGTGAAGGACGACGCCCAGGCCGTCGCGGACCTGTTCGGCGGCTGGGCCGGCCGGCACTGGCGGTCCACATCGGACTTCACCGGGAGCGTCGAGGCGTTCCGGCAGGCGATGCTCGTGCCCGGGGTCGCGCACAGCGCGCTCGAGTACTACCGGTGGGCGTTCCGCGCGCAGTTCCGCGGCGAAGGCCGCCGGTTCACCGACGCCGTCGGCTCCCGGATCGCGGCGCCGACGCTGCAGCTGCACGGCGCCGAAGACCCCTGCATCCTGCCCGAAACCGCGGTGTCGTCGGCGCGGTGGGCGGGCCCGCACGCCGAGCCGGAGATCTGGCCGGACGTCGGGCACTTCCCCCACCTCGAAGAGCCGGACCGCACGTCAGCGGCCCTGGCCGGCTTCCTCAAGCAAGGCTGATGGCGTTCTTCGCCCGCGCCACCGACTCCTCGGACGCCGGTCCTTCCGCGTTCTCGGTGGCCAGGGCCTGGTTGAGCGCGACGAAGGGCCGCATCCGGCGTTCGTAGGCCGCGAAGGCCTCTTCGTGTCCGGCGCGGCCGAGTTCCTGCGCGAGGACGTACGCGCCGACCAGCGCCAGGCTCGTCCCCTGCCCGGAGAGCGCGGACGCGCAGTAGCCGGCGTCGCCGACCAGCACGACCCGGCCCGCCGACCAGCGGTCCAGCTGGATCCGGGCCATCGCGTCGAAGTAGAAGACGTCGGCGGCGGCCATCGCTTCGAGCAGCTTCGGCACCTCCCAGCCCACCCCGGCGAGCCGCTCGGTCAGCAGCCGCTTCTGCTCCGGGACGGTCATCCGCGGCAGCGGTTCCGAGCCGAAGCCGAGGGTCACGCGGAGCTCGGTGTTGTCCCGCACGGGATACGCGACGCCGCCGGTGTGCTCGTGCCGGAACCAGACCTGCCAGTCCTCGAGGCCGAGGAAGTTGGCCGCCGGGAAGATGGCCAGGTACTGCCCGAGGTGCCGGACGAAGTCCTCCTCGGGGCCGAAGGCCAGCCGCCGCACCGCCGAGTGCAGGCCGTCGGCCCCGACGACCAGGTCGAACGCCCGAGACGCACTGCTGGAAAACTCGACCCGCACGCCGTGCGCCTCTTCGCGCAGGGCCGTGATCGAGTCGCCGAAGACGTACTCGACGTCGGACGCCTCCAGCAGCATCGCGACGATGTCGTCGCGGAGCACCTCGAAGTCGGCGCTGTCGAGCCGTCCGCTGCTGTAGGTGAAGTCCTCGGAGCGGAAGAGCTCCTGGCCGTCCCCGTCCACCACGGACATCCCGCGCATCCGGGTCCGCAGCGCGCGCAGCCGGTCGCCGAAGCCCAGTTCGTCGACGACGTCGAGCGCGACCCCGCGCACGTCGATCGCCTGGCCGCCGGTGCGCGGCCCGGGTGCGCGCTCCACCACGGTCACCGCCCAGCCGTCGCGGGCGAGCAATCGGGCCAGGGTGCCGCCGGCGACACCGGCGCCGGAGATCAGGACGTTCCGCATGGTTTCCTCCCAGGTCGTACGCTTGTACGCTCCACCGTGGAGAAGGCCCAGCTCGAAGGCTATTTCTGTACTAGTACAGCTAGCCTTCTGTACTAGGTCAGGAGGACGCCGTGAAGTACGTCGCCATCGCCGACGAACTGCGTGCGCGGATCACGCGCGGCGAGCTGCCGCCCGGTGCGCGGGTGCCTTCGACCCGGCGGCTCGCGGCCGACCACGGCGTCGCGATGGCGACCGCGGCGAAGGCGCTGGCCCAGCTGAGCCACGAAGGGCTGGTCCGCGCGGAGCCGCGGTCCGGCACGGTCGTCGCCGACCGGGACCGCCGCGGCGCGCACCGCGGGCTGACCCGCGACCAGCTCGTGCGGACCGCGATCGCCATCGCCGACGCCGAGGGCCTCGCCGCGCTGTCCATGCGCGGGGTCGCGGCCCGCCTCGGGGTCGCGGCGATGGCGCCGTACCGGTACGTGCGCGGCAAGGACGAGCTGGTGCTGCTCATGGCCGACACCGCGTTCGGCGAGCTCGGCTACCCGGCGAAGCCGTCGGGTGACTGGCGCGCCCGGCTGACGCTCGGCGGCCGCACGCTCTGGTCGCTCTTCCGCCGGCACCCGTGGCTGGCCCAGCTGGGGCCGATCACGCGACCGCTGCCGCTGCGCAGCCTCGCGGTGCACGGCGAGTGGGCCCTGTCGGCGTTGTCCGAACTGGGCGTGGACGCGGCGACGCTGTGCGACCTGCACGTCGTGTTCTTCAGCCACATCCAGGGTCTGGCGGTCCACCTGGAACGCGAGCAGAGCGCGCTGGCGTCCTCCGGGCTGACCGAGGACGGCTGGATGGACCACCAGGGTCCCGCGGTCGCGGCCATGACGGCCGGGCACCCGACGTTCGCCAGGATGCTCGCCGACCTCACCGAGACCGGCTACGACCTGGTGCTGGACGACATCTTCGAGTCGGGCCTGCGCGCCCTGCTCGACGGCGTCGCGCTCCGGTACGGACGCTAGGCCGCGCAGGAGCCGGTGGACACGTTCGCTGTCTGCGACGGCGCCGCGTCGACCTCGGCGCGCACCTGCTCGGCGGTGAGCGTGAACCCGGTTTCCGGGTCCTCCACCGCCGCGCCGAAGACGACGCCGATGACCTTGCCGTCCGGTGTCACCATCGGGCCGCCGGAGTTGCCGCTGCGGATCTCGGCGCGGACCGTGAAGACGTCCCGCTGCACGGTGTTGGCCTCGTAGATGTCCGGGCCGCGCAGGTTGATCCGGCCGCGCAGGCGCGCGGGCGTCGCCCGGTACGGACCGTCGAGCGGGTAGCCCAGCACGATCGCACTGTCGCCGGCGCCCGCGGTCTCCGAGGCGAACGACAGCGGCTCGGCCCGCAGCCGCGGCACCTCGAGCACCGCGATGTCGACCTCCGGGTCGAAGTAGACGACGCGCGCGGGGTAGTCGCCCTGGGTCGTTTCGATGCCGACGGTGTCGGTGCCCGCGACGACGTGCGCGTTCGTCATCACCCGCTGCGGCGCGATCACGAACCCGCTGCCTTCGAGCGAGCGCGAACACGAACTGGCGGTGCCGCGGATCTTCACCACGCTGCCGTGCAGCCGCTGGACCGTCTCGCTGGTCTGCAGCTTGGGGTCCGGCGGCGAGGTGTCCGCCGTCGGCGCCTTCTGGAACGGGTCCACGATGGACGGGAAGCCGGACGCGTCGAGCAGCTTGCGCAGCTGGCTCGGGAAGCCCTGGGCGGCCGGCGGCATGGCGTCGTTGACCTTGCCCAGCACCACCGAGCCGTTGATCGCCTTGGCCAGCCCGGGCAGGCCGGACACGGTCGTCAGCGGCGTGGCGATCAGCCAGGCCACCACGAACACGACCACGGCCTGCACGACCGCGCCGAGCGTCTTGTCGATGCCCGAGAGCTTGTCCGGGTTGATCTTCTGCCGCAGCCGCCGTCCCACGTAGACGCCGATCGCCTCGCCGAAGGCGACCAGGAAGACCACGGTCGCGACCGCGAACGCGACCTTCCATACGGGGTCGTCGAAGAACGCGACGACGACCGGCGCGAGCTTGATCCCGGCGACCGCACCGAGCACGACGCCGACGAGCGACGGCAGCGCGATGATCACGCCCTGGTACGCGCCGGACACCGCGGCCAGCAGGGCCAGCAGCAGCACCAGCACATCGACCCAGTTCACGGTGTCATCCCTTCACGCGGGCCTGGTAGGCGGCCAGCGCCTCGTCGAGGTCGCGGACTTCGCCCGAATCCCAGTCGCGTTCCCAGCCTCCCAGGCTCAGGAGGACCGACAGCAACCCGGCGGTGAACCCCCAGACGAACAGGCCGCCGACCTCGAAGGCCGGCCCCTTCCAGGGCGCGCCCTTCTTCTGCACCGTGAACCGGTTCGCGGGGTCGACCAGGTCGGCGATGGGCACGCGCGCGACGGACGCCGTCTCGGCCGGGTCCACCGCGTGGACCGGCGACGGTTCCGCCCAGTGCGCCAGCACCGGCGTCACGGCGAACCCGGACACCGGGACGAACAGCTCCGGCAGCACCGCGACCGGCCGGACACCGGACGGGACCACGCCGGTCTCCTCCTCGGCCTCGCGCAGCGCGGTGCCGATCGGGCCGCCGTCGCCGTCTTCGGCGCCGCCGCCCGGGAAGGCGACCTGACCGGCGTGCGAGCCCAGCGTGTCGGCGCGGCGCTGCAGGAGCACGTCCGGCTCGCCGTCGGCCTCACGCTCACCGAAGAGGACGAGGACGGCGGCTGGGCGCGTATAGGCGTTCTCGGGCGGGCTGAACCGGGTGAACGTCTTCGAATCAACCTCGCCGCTCACCTTGACCAGCGGCCGGAGCCACTCGGGGACCGACTCGGGTTCGACAAGTGGTCCGATCACGATGCCCCCTCGACTGCCGCGCGCACCTGGTCAGTGTTCACGAAGGTGGGTGGATTCGCGATGAACCGGATCTCGCCGGCCGCGGTGACGAGGTAGGACGCCGGGAGCCTCGGCGGCACCTTCAGCGCGTTCCGGACCGGACCGGTCTGCCCGTTGCCGTCGTACACCGACGGCAGGTGCACGCCCAGCTTGGCCAGCAGGTCCAGGCCGTCCTTCGCCGGGCTCTGCACCTGGACGCCGAGGACCCGCACGGCTCCCGGCTGCTTCGCGTACTCCTGGAGCACGGGCAGCTCGGTCCGGCACGGCTCGCACCACGACGCCCACACGTTGACCAGCACCGGAGCCCCGGCGAGCGCCTTGCCGACGTCGACGCTCGCGCCGTCGCCGAGGCAGTCCGCCGTGACGCCTTCGAGCTGCTTCACCGGCTGTGCGGCCCCCGGCGCCGGGCACGGCTGGAGCGCCGCCGCGGACCGGGCCGGCCCGAGGTCGCCGGCCGGTTTCGCGGCAGAGTCACCCCCGCGCGGCAGCAACGCGACGATCAGCGCCACGGCCAGCACGGCGGCAGCGATCGCCCACTTGGTGACTCTCGTCACCGGGGCGCCGCCATGGCCAGGATGTGGTCCTTTTCTTCGCCTTTGACCAGCTTCGCGGCTTCCTCGAACCCGGTCGGCCCGGTGCCGTAGGACGGGCAGTCCTTGGCCAGCGGGCAGGCGCCGCAGGCCGGCTTCTTGGCGTGGCAGACGCGGCGGCCGTGGAAGATCACCCGGTGGGAGAGCATCGTCCACTCCTTGCGGGGGATCAGCTCACCGATCGCGTGCTCGACCTTGACCGGGTCCTCCTCCGCCGTCCAGCCCCAGCGCCGGACCAGCCGGCCGAAGTGGGTGTCGACGGTGATGCCCGGGACGTCGAAGGCGTTGCCGAGGACGACGTTGGCCGTCTTGCGCCCGACGCCGGGCAGCGTGACCAGGTCTTCGAGCTTGCCGGGGACCTCGCCGCCGAAGCGCTCGACCAGCGCGGCGCCCAGGCCCATGACGGAGTTCGCCTTGGCCCGGTAGAAGCCGGTGCTGCGGAGGTACTCCTCCAGCTCGGTGCGGTCGGCGCCCGCGTAGTCGGCGGCGGTCTGGTAGCGCTTGAACAGCGCGGGGGTGACGAGGTTCACCCGGACGTCGGTGGTCTGCGCGGACAGCACGACCGCGACCAGCAGTTCCAGCGGCGTGGTGAAGTCGAGCTCGCAGTGGGCGCCCGGATACACGTCGTCGAGGCAACGCTTCATCCGCCTGGCGCGTCTCACCAGAGCCAATCGGCTTTCACCAGCGCCCTCTCGGGGGGCGTTCGTGGTGGCAGGTGGCACCCCGATAGCCTACGGGCGCCGTCGGACGAGCCGGTGACTGCACCGGTGGACGACCGACACGCCAGAGCACCACCTCGGCGCGTTTTCCGGCCGCCATGAGCGAGGATCTGGAGTAGATGCTTTCCATCGAGTGTTTCGGGGTCCGGTCATGACCGTCTGGTTCGTCATCCTGGTTCCCCTGGTGATCATGTTCTTCGCGCTGGGCATGGAGCGCGTCGAGAGCAGGCTGAAGCACGTCGCGGTGCAGGAGAACGAGGTCGAAGAGTTCCTCGAGCAGGCGCAGCCCAACGAGGTCAGGGCGCTCTACGGGCACGGCATCGGGCGTGCGCTCGAGCTGTTCCGGCTGCGTAGGCTGGGCGGACGGGCAGCCAGGCTACGCGCGCGTCGCGTGCGGAGTTAGGCTCCACGTTCGAACGAGATCGTTTGGCCGGGCCGCGCGTCCGACGGGCGATCTCGGGAGTACGCCCTAGACTGACGCGCAAGTGATCGGCGTCACGCTCCTCCAGCCCCGGGGGAGCGCGCACGTTTCTCGACGAGGAGGCACCCGAGGTGGACGAAACCCTGGCCCGTGCGGGCATTTTCCAGGGTGTGGAGCCGGCAGCGGCGGAGGCGCTGGCCCAGACCTTGGAATCCGTGGAGTTCCCCCGCGGCCATGTCATCTTCAACGAGGGCGAGCCCGGCGACAAGCTGTACATCATCCAGTCCGGCAAGGTGAAGATCGGCCGCAAGTCCCCGGACGGCCGCGAGAACCTGCTGGGCATCTTCGGCCCGTCCGACATGTTCGGCGAGCTGTCCATCTTCGACCCCGGTCCCCGGACGTCGAGCGCGACCACGGTCACCGAGGTCCGCGCGGTCACCATGGACCGCCCGGCCCTGCGGCAGTGGATCTCGACCCGCCCGGAGATCGCCGAGCAGCTGCTGCGCGTGGTCGCGCGCCGCCTGCGCCGGACGAACAACATGGTCGCGGAGCTGATCTTCACCGACGTCCCGGGCCGCGTGGCGCGGGCGCTGCTGCAGCTCGCGCAGCGGTTCGGCAGCCAGGAGGCGGGCCTGCTGCGGGTCACGCACGACCTGACGCAGGAAGAGATCGCCCAGTACGTCGGCGCCTCGCGCGAGACCGTCAACAAGGCGCTGGCCGACTTCGCCCACCGCGGCTGGCTGCGGCTCGAGGGCAAGAGCGTGCTGATCCTGGACCCGGAGCGGCTGGCCCGCCGGGCCCGCTGAAGTCCTTCCGAAGTCTTAAGAAGCCGTCTCACGAAGAAGGCCCCTCGGGTTGCCGAGGGGCCTTCTTCGTGTCTTCATGTTTCATAACAAAGAGCCGGGCGCCACCCCCGACGTGGCGCACCGGCTCTTCGTTGTTGCGCGGACCATCCCCCGACGATCCGCGCTCCCCGCCCTCCGGGCCAGGCCCCGACCCGTGTGCCGGAGGGAGCTGGGTTTTTCGTGCTGTCGTTCAACCATCACGGCCCATACCCACGAATTCAAGGCCATTCACTCTCAAGGACGCCGTCCGGGGCGTTTCGTTGCAGGATTCCACGGAGAATATCGTCAGCGTTACCCGATCGAGACGTGTTGGCCCGGCTTCAAGATCCACTACCGGTGTCGCGGTGACGCACGTGACCGGTAAATAACTGGTACTGACGTACCAGTCTGCGGCATACTTGTACGCGTGTCCCAGTCTGTCTCGAACCACGAAAGCCGCACGTCCCTCGCCGACTACCGCACCGCGCTGACGACCCGCGCCGCCCGGCGGCCCGCCGTCGCGTCCGTGCTCGCGCGCCTGCCGATCGCGATGATCGGCATTTCGGCCCTGCTCTACGTCCAGCGCGAGACGGGTTCCTTCGCCGTCGCGGGGCTCGTCTCCGCCGGTTCGCTCGTCGGGGTGTCGGTCGGTGCGGTCGTGCAGGGCAGGCTGATCGACCGGTTCGGGCCGACGCGGCCGCTGCTCGTCGTCTCGGTCCTGCTGGCGCTTTCGATGGGTGCGCTGGTGACCGCCATCGAGTCGCACGCCGAGACGGCCGTGCTCGTCGCGCTGGGTGCCCTCACCGGGCTGACCGAGCCGATGGTCGGGTCGGCGTCACGGGCGCTGTGGGGACGGCTGCTGCCGCCGGGAGGCGCGCGCAACGCCGCGTTCTCCTACGAGGCGATCAGCATGGAGGTCTTCTTCATCCTCGGCCCCGGGGTGGCCGGGTTGCTCGTCATGGCGCCGTGGGCGGGGACCGGCCTGGTGCTGGGCGTCACGCTGCAGTTCACCGGCGCGGTGCTGTTCGCGCTGAGCCCGGCCGTGCGGCAGTGGGGTCCGTCCGCCGGTTCGCGGGGTTCGCTGCTGGGCGCGCTGACGAGCCCGGGCATGCGCACGCTGGCGCTCGCCGCGCTGGGCTTCGGCGTGGTGATCGGGTTCGTCGAGGTCGCCGTGCCGGCGGCCGCCACCGAAGCGGGCCACGCGTCCGTCGGTGGCCTCCTGCTGTCGGCGTGGTCGCTGAGCTCGGTCGCGTTCGGCGTCGCCTACAGCCTGCGGCCGTGGCCCCGGCAGCTGGGCCTGCGGCTGCCGGTGCTGCTCGGCGGGTTCGGTGCGCTGGTCGCGCTGCTCGCGTGGCCGTCGTCGCTGTGGGGGCTGGCCCTGATGATGCTGCTGGCGGGCGCGTTGATCACCCCGCAGTCGACCGCCCACTCGACGACGATCGAGGTCGTCGCGCCGTCCGGGACGGCCGCGGAGGCGTTCGGCTGGGTGCTCACCGCCGTGACGCTGGGGCTGGCGGCCGGCCAGTCGATCAGCGGGTACGTCGTCGAGCACGCCGGTCCGGGTGCGGCGTTCCTGGCGGCGAGCGTGGCCGGGCTGGCGCTCGCGGCGGTCGTCTGGCTCCTGCGCGGCACGGTCCGGCCGGCGCAGCCCGCTCCGGCTCCTTCGCTGGTCAACGCCTAGTCCGGCGGTTTTTGTCGGTGCCTCCCGCTAGCTTGCGGGGATGGACGTCACCGCGCCTGCCCACCGCCTCTCGGCGGCCGTCTCCGCCGCGTCGCGCCTGCTGCCGGCCCGCGCCGGGCTCCGCCTGGCGGCCGGCGCGGCGGGGCTGACGGTCACCGGGAGCGACCCGGACCTCGCCGTCCGGCTCGACTGCCCGGCGACCACGCACACCGACGGTTCGGTCGTCGTCCCCGCGGCCCCGCTGGCGGAGACGCTGAAGGTGCTCGACGCGGAACTGGTGCGCCTGGTCGTCGAAGGCACGCGCCTGGCCTTGCGGCTGGACAACGCCCGGTTCGCGCTGCCCCTGCTGCCGGAGTCCGCCGTCCCGCCGCCAGCACCGGCCCGGGTGTCCGAAGTGGACGGAGCCGCGTTCGCGTCGGCCCTGCGGATCGTCGCGGGCACGGCGGCGAAGGACGACCCGCTGCCGCTGTTCACCGGCGTCCGGCTGCAGGCGGCCGGCGCCCGGCTGACGCTGACGGCGTCCGACCGCTACCGGATGGCGGTGGCCCGGTTGCCGCTGGCCTCGCCGGGTGACCTGGACGTCCTGGTGCCGGCGGCCTTGCTGTCGGAGGCGGCCCGGCAGGCCCGCGGCCGGGTGGGCCTGCACGTGGGGCCGGGCCGGTTCGGGGTGAGCTGGCCCGGCGGCCTGGTCGCGACGGCGGTGCTCGACGCCGGCTTCCTGTCGGCGGAGTCGATCCCGGCGGGCACGGTGGACACAACGGTGGCCGTGGCCGCGGACGCGCTCGCGGCCGCGGTCCGCCGCGTGGGCGTGTACGCCGAGGACAGGCGGGTGCTCACCCTGGAGGTCGGTGACACCCAGGTCCGCTTGGCCGGCGCCCGGCAGGACACGGGCGAGGCCGAGGAAGTGCTGAAGGCGGACGTCGGCGGCGGCCGGACGTCGCCGTCGTTCCAGGCGCGGTACCTGCTCGACGCGCTGGCGGCGTTCGCGGGCGAGCGGGTGGTGCTGTCGATCCAGCCGGGGATGCGGGCGTGCATCCTGCGGGCGGCCGAGCCCGGGGAGGTGGCGCTGACGTACTACCTGATGCCCATGCTCAGCCGATGAGCTCGGACAGGTCACGGAGGACGACGTCGGCCGCCGGCCCGGCGGTGAACTGGCCGACGGTCAGCACCGCACTGCCGAAGCGGTCCTCGTAGGCCTGCCGCAGGCGCGGTGACGAGCGGCCGAGCGCCCACCCGATCGTCGACGTGCTGGTGCGCAGGTACTCGACGGGCGCGGAGCCGAGCACGTACAGCTCGGCGCGGCGATCCCCGCGGTCGAGGACCAGGCCGACCAGGTCGGCGACGAGCAGGCGCTTGCGCAACGTGTTGCAGCCCTTCCACTGGGCGGCTTTGAATTCGGCCACGCGGCGGTCGGTCTCGAGGTCGAACTTGCGGCTGCCGTCGTTCGCGGAGGCCAGCGACGGGCGCCGGACGATGCGTTCGCCGGGCTCGAGGATCTTCGGCAGCGCCCGGACGATCATCGCGGCGTGGATGAGGTCGTTGACGTGGCCGGCGTGCTGCCGCACCAGCAGCGCGCCGTGGAGCAGGTCCCGGGTGAGGCCTTCGGGGGCGACCCGCTCCTGGACGGTCTCGCTGTCGGCGCCCTCCAGGCGGTCTTCCAGGCGGCTCACCCGGCTGGTGAGGTCCTCCTCGCCGAAGAACTCGTGCAGGTCGATGAACGACTTGATCGCCGAGCCGAGGTCGCTCGTGCGCGGCGACGGCTCGGCGGCCGGTCCGGCGGCGGCCGGCACGCCGGGCTCGTAGGGCAGCGGGCTCGTCTCGAACCCGAGCCGCCGGAGCTGCCGGATCGCGTAGTGCGAGATGAAGTCGGTCCGCGGCACCCCGACGGCGCGCTCGAAGATCTGCCTCGGCGGCCACCGCTGCTCCCCGATCGCCACCCAGTGCGTGCGGATCGGCTCCGGGCCGCCCAGCCCGGCCGCGCGCAGCACCTGCGTCCGGCTCAGGTGGTGCTGCTCGCCGTTGAGGATGAAGTCGATCGCCCGCTCATCGTCCATAGGCTCTGAGTCGCCCGGACGCCTCCTTGCGCTACAACGTCCGGAGGATCGGCACGGCCCCAGCCGGTGTCGACAAGTCGGCTGGGGCCGCGCGGTCCGGCCCGGTCCCCGGGCGGGACGCGGTCAGGCCGACGCGGCCTTGACCGCCGCCTCGACCTCGGCGAACGACGGGTTCACCATGGCCTTCGAGCCGACGATCACCGTCGGCACGGTCTCGTTGCCGTTCGCGACCTCGCGCACCCGCGCGGCCGCCGCCGGGTCCTCCCAGATGTTGATCGCGCGGATGTTGAAGCCGCTCTTCGACAGCGGCCGCTCCAGCGCGGCGCAGAACCCGCACCCCGGCCGCCAGTAGAACTCGACCTCGACGTTGCTCATCCGTTGTCCTCCGACCGCAAGTAGTCCAGCTGCGCCTGCACGCTCCACTCGGCGGGCGCCCACAGCGCCCGGTCGACGTCGGCGTACACGACCTCGACGACCTGGCGCGGGGTGGCGTCCGCCCCGAGCGTCTTCAGAGCCGAACGCACCTGATCGAGCCGCTGTTCCCGGTGCGCGAGGTACTCGCGCGCGGTCGCGGGCAGATCGGGCAGCTCCGGACCGTGGCCGGGGAGGCCGGTCGTCCCCGCCGGCAGCTCGATCAGCTTCCGCAGCGACCGCAGGTAGTCGCCGAGGTCGTGCAGCACCGTCGTGCCGCGGCCGAGGATCGTGTCGCCGGTCAGCACCTGGCCGTCGAGGACCAGCGACACGGAGTCGTCGGTGTGGCCCGGCGTGTGCAGCACGCGGATGGCCAGGCCGCCCGCTTCGAGCACTTCACCGTCCACAAAGGACGAAGCATCGCGGCACAGGGCCGGGTCGAACGCCCGCACCGGCGCGCCGACGCGCTCGGCGAGCCACGGCGCACCCTCGGCGTGGTCGGGGTGGTGGTGCGTGAGCAGGATCAGCTCCACCTCGCCGGCCCCGGCGAGCCGTTCGAGGTGCTCGAGGTCGCGGTAGCCCGGGTCGACGACGACGGCCGGGGTGTCCGGCGTCGCCCGCAGGACCCAGCTGTTGGTGCCTTCGAGCGTCATCGACGACGGGTTGTTCTCCAGCAGCACCGAAGCGGTGTCGGACACCTGGCGCAGGACGCCGTAGGCCGGGGCGGTCATCGCGGCTCCAGGACGACTCGGACGTGGTCGTTCTCACGCACCAGCGTCGGCGCGATCCGGACGATCTCGCGCGGCGCGTCCAGCACGTCGTCGGCGGTGGCGAACTCCGCCAGCTCGCTCAGGGTCAGCCAGGTCGGCGGCATCAGCATCCGGCGGCCTTCGCGCGCGTCGGCGATGGCTTCTTCGGGACGCTGCCAGCCGGAGCTCGACGCCTCCGACGTCGCCCCGTCGGCTTCCTGGCCTTCGGGCAGCTTCGCGACGTAGAACCGGGTGTCGTAGCGACGCGGCTCCTGCTCGGGCGTGATCCAGTGCGCCCACGGGCGCAGCAGGTCGGCCCGCAGCGTCAGGCCGGCGTCGGCGAGGAACCCGGCCAGCGACACCTCCCGCGTTTCCAGCGCCTGGCGGGCCGCGGCGTACGGCGTGACGTCGGTGAGCACGGCGTCCGCGCCGCCCGCGAGCAGCACGCCGGACTCCTCGAACGTCTCGCGCACGGCTGCGCAGGTCAGCGCCCGCGCGAGCGCTTCGTCGCAGCTGAACCGCGAAGCCCACCACGACGGCTCGGGTCCGGCCCACGCCACCGAGGTGTCGGCGTCGCGCCGGTCGACCCCGCCGCCGGGGAAGACGGTCATGCCGCCCGCGAACGGCATGCCCTTGACCCGGTGCTGGAGGAAGACCTCGACGCCGTCGGCGCCGTCGCGGACCAGGATGACGGTGGCCGCGTCCTTCGGCGTCGCCGGCGGGCCGTCGGCGTTGGCGCGGGTGGCGACCCCGGCGCCGACCGGGATGTCGAAGACGAACTCCGTTGGCTGCTCCACCCGGGCAACATACCTCCGCCACCCGACGCGCCGTCGCGCAGTTGTGGCACGCCGGACAGCACCAAGAGGGCACTTTCACGTGAAAGTGCCCTCTTGGCGAGAAACTGGGACTACGGAGCCGTCCAGCCGCGCTGGTCGCCGCCGGAACGGGACGCGCCGTTGAGGCGCATCTTCGCCGCCTCCGCCCGCTCGCGCTCGGCCAGCTCCGCGTGCAGCTCACGCAGCAACGCGCGGTCGCGCTCGCTCAGGCTCGGGTCGTCCAGGTCCAGCGCCGGCAGACGAAAGGCGGCCCTCCCGACACCGGGAGAGCCGCCTTCTCGCGAACAGAGTCCTACGGGGCCGTCCAGCCGCGCTGGTCGCCGCCGGAACGGGAAGCGCCGTTGAGGCGCATCTTCGCCGCCTCCGCCCGCTCGCGCTCGGCCAGCTCCGCGTGCAGCTCACGCAGCAACGCCCGGTCGCGCTCGCTCAGGCTCGGGTCGTCCAGGTCCAGCGCCGGCAGCTCGACGACCTCGTGCATAGACGGCTTGCCCGCGGCGATCTCGCGGCCCTTCTCCGGGTCCTCGGCCAGCGCCTGCCGCAGCTGCGCCACCTCGGCCGGGGTCAGGTCGGCCGTGCGCTCCGCCCGGGTCTCCGAGTGCGCCTTGCGGGGCGGCTCGGGGGCCGGCGGCGACACGATCGGCACCACCGGGGCGACCGGCTCGACCGGCGCCGTCGTGGTGCTGCTCGAGCGCATGCTGTGCCTGCTGCCCGACTCCGCGACCGGCTCCGGCGTCACCGGGGCCGCCGGCTTGACCGGCTCCGAGCGGTACGACGACGAGCTCGACGTCGTGCTTCCGGTGACCCAGGCCGGCGACGCGGCCGCCGAAGCGGCCTGGTGGTACTCGGAGTGCGCGACGCCGGGGCCGCTGACCTCGACGACGGAGTGGATCCCGGCCCGGCGCAACGCCGTGTCGACGCGGAACGCAACCGCGGGCGGGTTGCCCTCCGGCCCCAGCTCGACCAGCACCACGCGCTGCGGCAGCGCGCCCGGCACGCTGCCGGCCGGGGTGTTGCGCCACACCGCGTGCACCGAGCGGACGTCCGGCAGCACCTGCAGGGTCCGGTCGAGCGCCTCGGCGATGCCGAACTCCGGGGCGTTCTCGCCGCTGAACCGGTGCGTGTTGACCGGCTCGGTCTCGTCGACCAGCAGGTCGTTCGCCAGCGTCGCGTCCGACCGGCTCATCTCGAGGACCAGCGCCAGTTCGCGCTGCTCGGCGGAACTGACCGGGATCCGGCCCGCGATGAGCGTGCCGGTGGTCAGCTCGACCGCCTCGTCGATGTGGGCACGGGCGATCAGCTCACGCGCTTCGGTGAGCGCGCTGTCGTCGATCCGGCCCGCCAGGGCCAGCAACAGGTTGTGCAGGCGCAGGGGCACCGAGAACCCGTCCATGGGCGGGCCGTCGTGGACCTCCACCATTGCCTTGCTCCCTCCCAGCTCGCTGGCGGGCGAGCGTTATGCGGCTACTAGCCGGGTCCCCGCCGCGGCACCCACGCAGACCAGCTCTGAGTCGGCCAGCGCGGCCCGGTGGTACCCCGGCAGGTCGAAGCGCGGCGGGATGACCTCGACGCTGGGCTCTTCGTCGCCCAGCACCCGCAGCACCCGCTGCAGTTCGCCGGTCAACCTCGGCAGCCCCGTCAGCGCGGTGATCAGCAGGACGCGCTTGGCGGTGCCCTGCCCGACCACACCGACGTGTCGCCAGCTCTGCCGCACTTCCCCCACGTCCGGGCGTCCGCGCAACGTTGCGTGGATCAACACGGACACGGAGTCGACCGAGTTAACCCATTCGGGCGCACTCGACGTGAATGTGTACCGGTTCTCGGTGACGTCGTCTACCCCCAACGTCGAACTGACCTGGTGCCAGTCCGCGCCGTGCGGGATGAGACCGGCCACGAGCAGCCGGTACTCCGTCTGGTCGAGGTCGATCCTGTGCTTAAGCAAAGACCTCGGCAGGGTGCGCGCGAGCGTGCCCATGGCGCCTTCGCCGAGCCAGTCGCGGAACCGCCACAGCAGCTGGTCGGGCAGCCGCCCAGCCAGCCGGAGCAGCAGCTCGTGGGTGGACTGCTCGATGTCCGGGTCCATCACTGCACCTCCACGATGAGTTCGACCTCCACCGGCGAGCCGATGGGCAGCTCCGCGACGCCGACGGCCGAGCGGGCGTGGATGCCCGCGTCGCCGAAGACCTCGCCGAGCAGCTCGGACGCGCCGTTGACGACCGCAGGCTGGCCGGTGAAGCCCTCCGCGGAAGCCACGAAGCCGACAACCTTGACGATCCGCACGACGTTGTCAATGCCGACCAGGGCGTGCACGGCCGCGAGCGCGTTGAGCGCGGAGGTGCGGGCGTGGCCCTTCGCCTCTTCGGGGCTGATCTCCGCGCCGACCTTGCCGGTCGCGGCGAGCACGCCGTCGACGAAGGGCAGCTGGCCGGAGGTGTAGACGTGCTTGCCGCTCTGCACGGCAGGCACGTATGCGGCCAGCGGGGCCGCCACGCCGGGCAACTCGATGCCGAGCTCCTTCAGCCGTTCGCTCCAGCTCACCGGGTCAGCCCTTCGGACGCTTCAGGTAGGCGACGTGCTGCTCGCCGCTCGGGTTCGGCAGCACGGTGACCAGCTCCCAGCCGTCCTCGCCCCACTGGTCGAGGATCTGCTTCGTGGCGTGGATCAGCAGAGGGACGGTGGCGTACTCCCACTTGGTGGCGCTCATGAACCGGGAGCGTAGCCAAGCGGGCAAGACCGGCGCGGGCCACCGCCGGAAAACCGCACGCGACGCGCCGGACTGTGTGCCATCTCACGTCCGACGGCGAGCGGCTAGCGTGGCCGGGTGGAGACGTGGCGGGTGCTCGCGACGGCGTTGCTCGCGGCGGCCGGGCTGCCGCTCGTGCTCGTCGTCATGGCCAAAGTGCGCGACCGGACGCAGAGCTCCGGCCAGGTCGCGCTGGGCGGGGTGATCACCTTCACGCTGCTGGTCGTGGTGGGCGTGCTCACGCTCACCGTGCTGCCCGGCCTCGTGAGCTGGGTGCTCGTGGCGGGGGTCGCCGCTGCGGTCAGCGTCATGCTGCTGGCCAGCTGAACGCCGGTTTAGGGTGAAGAAGTGACCACTTCCCATGCCGGCTGGACCGACGAGCTTGCCCGCGCCCGGCTGCACTTCGTCACCGGCAAGGGCGGGACCGGCAAGACGACGCTGGCCGCCGCGCTCGGCCTCGCGCTCGCCCGGCAGGGCCGTCGCGTGCTGCTCATCGAGGTCGAAGGCCGGCAGGGCATCGCCCAGCTCTTCGACACCGAGCCGCTGCCCTACGCCGAGCAGCGCATCGCGTCCGTCCCCGGCGGGGGCGAGCTGCGGGCGCTGCACATCGACGTCGAAGCCGCGCTGCTCGAGTACTTCGAGATGTTCTACAACCTCGGCTTCGCCGGCCGGACGCTGCGGCGGATGGGCGCGATCGAGTTCGCGACCACCCTCGCGCCCGGGCTACGGGACGTCCTGCTCACCGGGAAGATCAAGGAGTGCGTCGGCCGCACCGAGTCCGACGGGCGGCACACCTACGACGCCGTCGTCGTCGACTCGCCGCCGACCGGCCGGGTGGTCAAGTTCCTCGACGTCACCAAGGCCCTGACCGACCTGGCGAAGACCGGTCCGATCCGCGGCCAGGCCGAGGGCGTCGTGCGGCTGCTGCACTCCGGCGAGACCGTCATCCACCTGGCCACGCTGCTGGAGGAGATGCCGGTCCGCGAGACCGTCGAGGCCGTCGCCGAGCTGGACGGCGCCGACCTGCGCCCGGGCGCGGTGCTGGTCAACCGGGTCCGGCCGGAGCGGCTGCCCGCCCGCTCGATCACCGCGGCCGCGGACGGGCGCGTCGACGCCTCGCGCGTGCGCACCGGGCTCGCGGCGGCCGGGCTGAAGCTGCCGCAGGACACCCTGGACGCGCTGGTCGACGAGACCGTCGAGCACGCCGTGCGGGTGGCGGCCGAGCAGCGGGCCCGGGAGCAGCTCGCCGAGGCCGACCTGCCGACCATGGAGCTGCCGGACCTGACCGAAGGCGTCGACGTCGCCGCCCTCTACGACCTGGCCGAAGCCCTGACCGACCAGGGGGTGCGGTTGTGACCACCATCGACATCGACGCGCTGCTCGACGACCCGGAAAGCCGCGTGATCGTCTGCTGCGGCTCCGGCGGCGTCGGCAAGACGACGACCGCGGCCGCGCTGGCCCTGCGCGCGGCCGAGCGCGGCAGGCAGACCGTCGTGCTGACCATCGACCCCGCCCGGCGGCTGGCGCAGGCGCTCGGCCTGCGCGAACTCGGCAACCACCCGAGGCAGGTGCAGGTCGACGGGTTCGAGCCCAAGGGCGAGCTGTGGGCGATGATGCTGGACATGCGCCGCACGTTCGACGACATGGTCCGCGTGCACGCCGGCCCGGAACGCGCCGAGCAGCTGCTCCAGAACCCCTTCTACCAGACGATTTCCACGTCGTTCTCCGGCACGCAGGAGTACATGGCGATGGAGAAGCTGGGCCAGCTCGCCGCCACCGGCGAGTGGGACCTGATCATCGTCGACACCCCGCCGAGCCGGTCCGCGCTGGACTTCCTCGACGCGCCGACCCGGCTGTCGTCCGCGTTGGACGGCCGGATGATCCGGCTGCTGACGGCCCCGGCGAAGGCAGGCGGCTGGGGCCTGCGCAAGGTCGTCAACGCCGGGTTCTCGATGTTCGCCAAGGCCGTGTCGACGATCATCGGCGGCCAGCTGCTGACCGACGCGTCGGCGTTCATGCAGGCCTTCGACAGCATGTTCGGCGGTTTCCGCGAGCGCGCCCGCAAGACCGCCGAGCTGCTGCGCTCGTCCGGGACGTCGTTCCTCGTGGTGGCTGCGCCGGAGCCGGACGCGCTGCGCGAGGCGTCCTACTTCGTCGAGCGGCTCTCGGCCGAGTCGATGCCGCTGGCCGGGCTGATCGCCAACCGGACGCACCCGGTGCTCGCGAAGCTGTCCGGCTCGGAGGCGCTGGCGGCGGCCGAGTCGCTGCAGGAGGGCGACACGAACGCGCCGCTGGCCGAGGCCGTGCTGCGGCTGCACGCCGACCGCGTCGGGCTCGCGGCCCGCGAGGAGCGGCTGCTGGCCCGGTTCACCCGCGCGCACCCCGAGGTGGCGCTGGCCCGGGTGCCCGCGCTGGCCGGCGACGTCCACGACCTCGACGGCCTGCGCGACATCGGCGTGAAGCTCGCCGGCTGAGAGAGCGCCACTTCCCCTGCGGAAGTGGCGCTTCGCCGTCAGCCGACCTTGACCCGCTCCTGTGCGTCGCGCTTGGCCGCTTCCAGCAGGTCGGCCCAGCTCTCCACGTCGGGGCGGCGGCGCAGCAGGGCCCGCCGCTCACGTTCGGTCATGCCTCCCCAGACGCCGAAGTTGATCCGGCCGTCGAGCGCTTCGGCGAGGCATTCGGTGCGCACCGGGCAGCCCATGCAGACCGCTTTGGCCCGGTTCTGCTCCGCACCCCGGACGAACAGGCCGTCCGGATCGGCGTCCCGGCAGGACGCGTTGATTCGCCAGCTCGACTGGTTGGTTTCCATACCCCCAGCTCCCTACCCTGGTGATCGACGCACCAGCGGGGAAAGGCACTGCGCCGCCCTGCCCCCGCGAGCGTGTCTCCCTCTGCTCACGTCGGTTACCCGGGCACCTCCCCGGTGCCGGTGCCGCCGATCGGACCAGGCGAGCTCCCACCCGCGTTGATCCATCCGTCGGCTTTTCTTCGTGAGACGTTGACGGACTGTAGGGGCCCTCGGTTCCCCCCGTCGAGACCCAGAATGCCTTCCGTTACCAGTTGTCACCGAAGGGGGGCTGTTTTGTCACTGAATTCACACTCTCGGAGACACGGCGTCACCGGCCTCCGAGCCGGTCCGGGTAGCCTGGCCCTCGTGCGAAAAGCGGATGGTTTGTTCAAGCTCATCGGCCTCTGCCTGCTCGCCGGGGTGCTGGTCGCCGGCATGCTCTTCCCGGTGGTGGGGGCCGCCGGCGTCATGTCCAACCAGGCGAGCGAGACCGTCGAGAAGACCTCTTCCGACCTCGCCGACATCCCGCCGCCGCTGGTGACGACGGTCACCGACAGCACCGGCAAGCCGATCGCGACCCTGTACGACCAGTACCGGCTGCCGATCACCGAGAACCAGATCAACGAGGCCATGAAGTGGGCCCTGGTCTCGGTCGAGGACAAGCGGTTCTACGAGCACCACGGTGTCGACTGGCAGGGCACGCTGCGCGCGGCCGTCAGCAACACCACCGGCGCCGACACCCAGGGCGCCTCGACGCTGACCCAGCAGCTCACCAAGAACTACCTGATCAACGTCGTCTACCGGACCGACCCGATCGGCCAGAAGAAGGCCCAGGAGCAGTCGATCTCCCGCAAGCTGAAAGAAGCGCGGATCGCGATCCAGCTCGAGACGAAGCTGACCAAGCAGCAGATCCTGGCCAACTACCTCAACATCGTCGAGTTCTCGCGCCAGATCTTCGGCATCGGCGCGGCGGCGCACGCGTACTTCGACACGACCCCGGAGAAGCTCACCGTGCCGCAGGCCGCGCTGCTGGCCGGCCTGGTGAACAACCCGATCAACAACGACCCGTGGAAGCACCCGGACAAGGCCACCCAGCGCCGCAACCTGGTCCTCGACCGGATGGTCGACAACAAGAAGCTGGCGAAGGCCGACGCGGACCGGTTCAAGGGCGAGCCGCTGGGCGTGGTCCCGGACACCCCGAAGAAGCCGCCGGCCAACTGCATCGGCGCCGGCCCGGAGGCCGGGTTCTTCTGCCAGTACGTCGAGGACTACCTGCTCAAGGCCAGCGGGCTGACGAAGGACCAGCTCTACACCGGCGGCTACACGATCAAGAGCACGCTGGACGAGCGCGCCAACCACGAGGCGAAGGTCTCGGCGGAGGCGCAGGTCGACAAGACGCAGCCGTACGTGGCGAACACGTTGTCGCTGGTCAAACCGGGCAAGAACCGGCACGAGGTGGTCGCGCTGGCGGCGAACCGCGACTACGGGCAGAACCAGGACGCGGGCCAGACGACGTACGCGCTGCCAACGGGTGTCTACAACACCGGTGGCGCGGGGTCGACGTACAAGATCTTCACCACGGCCGCCGCGATGGAGAAGGGCGTGGCCGGGATCTTCTCCCCGGTCGACGTCCCCGACACCTACGTGTCGCGCGTGTTCATGGGTGGCGCCAAGACCTGCCCGAAGACCGGGCCGCCCGCCAACTCGAACTGGTACTGCGTCGGCAACGCCGGTGACTACAGCAAGATCGCCCAGGGCGCGACCGTGCAGACGGCGCTGGCGACCTCGCCGAACACCGCGTTCGTGGAGCTCGAAGACCGGCTCGGCAGCACCGGGCCGGGCATCGACATGGCCAAGCGGCTCGGCATGCGCGAGACGATGGCGAGCACCACCGGCGGCGGCACGGTCGACCCGAAGTCGCCGGACCCCGGCAAGCGGGTCAGCCAGGCCGAGGTCTACGGGCCCACCGCGAACAGCCCGGGCTACGGCGCGTTCACCCTGGGCTTCAGCCCGCTGAGCGGCCTCGAGCTCGGCAACGTCGCGGCGACGATCCTCTCCGGCGGCGTCTGGTGCCCGCCGACGCCGATCGCCGGCGTGACCGACCGCAACGGCAAGCCGGTGCCGATCAAGGAAGCGCCGTGCGAGCAGGTGGTGCCCGAAGGCCTGGCGAACACGCTCGCGGTCGGGATGTCGAAGGACGACCAGCCGGGCGGTACCTCGGCCCGGGCGGCCGCCGACGTCGGCTGGGACCGGCCGATGATCGGCAAGACGGGCACGACGCAGGGCAACGTCTCGGCGACGTTCGTCGGCGGCACCGCACAGCTGGCGGGCGCGGCGATGACGTTCAAGTTCGGCGGCGGCCAGGGCGGTATCTGCGACGCCGGCGCCGGCAACGTCCGCGTGTGCCCGAACGGGAACATCTTCGGTGGCAAGGCCCCGGCCCGGACCTGGTTCGGCGCGATGAAGAACATCATGAACGGGCAACCGCCGTCGGACCTGCCGCAGCCGGATCCCCAGTACATGGGCGGCGGCCCCCGCTGACCCGTGCGGGGGAGGGCCGGAAACGGCCCTCCCCCTACGACGTTCGATCAGATGCCGCCTTCACCCGCACTGCACCAGCGCACGGGCAGGACGTTGCCGGGGTAGTCGATGTAGTAGCTCGCCACCCACGCGTAGTTGGCGAACGCCAATTTCGATCAGCATTGTCAGAATTCAGTGGCGAGAAATGAACAAGCTCGTCTTCGTGGACATCCTCAAGACATGTGCCACTTACGACCGCACGAATCCGGTCGACCTGTCGTCCGCGGACATGGTGATACCAGGCGGCACCAAGCCGATCTCCCAGTTGGAGCCGGACAGACTCGTCAACACGGTCATGCCTGCCGTCGCCGAAACGATTTCCAAAATCCACTACTTCGCACCCAACGCGGCCATCCTCCTGATGGGATATCCACAACCGGTCGAAGCCAGCGCATCGTGCAACCAGCTGTTCCGTACGAAATCGATTCTGTGGTTCCAGGACATCACCAACCAGTTGCACGACCTGATGGCGACCAAGGTCACCGCCTTCCACCCCAACGAATACGGTTCCAGCCTTTATGCAGGCGTTTTCACCGCTGTTGTGAAAACTGGTAGGATCCGAAAATGAAGTTCAGGCACGCGGCCGTGAGCGGGTGCATCTTCCTGGCCCTCGCCATCCCGGCCGCGTGCCAGCTCTTCGGCGAGCGCGGCGGAAAGCCCGCCCGGGCTAGGGCAATCGGTATCGTGCGGACAGCGGCAGCCGAAGTCCGGCAGGAGATGGCCCAGGATCCGGCGGTGCACGTCCCGGATACCGCCGCGGCTTTGCGAGCCGCACAAGCCCACCTGTCCGAACACAAGGTCGTGACCGCCGGCAGTTCGGCGACGGGGTTCACCCTGGTCGCCCGATTCGACCAGAACTGGTACGACGCCAGTCAGCAGTATCGAGTCCGGCTCTGCGTCGAGTACGGAGCAACGCCCGACCCGGCCGAGCCGGTGCACATGATCGACGCAACCTGTCCGCCGGATCCCACCTTCCAATCCGGTCTCGACGAGTTCGTCAAGCTCGCCAGCTGAACGCGGCGGTCAGCTCTGCGGCATGTCCGACAGGACCTCCGAGTTCCACCACTGGTAGAGCTTGTCCAGCTCGTCGTTGGTGGTGACCTTCGTCGAAAGCAGGACGCCCGCCACGAGGTTCTTCTTTTCCGTCCACACCAGCTGCGCTGGATCGCCGAGGAAGCAGGTCAGGTACTCGCCCGGGACCGGGTTCCGGACTTCCGCCCGGTAGTACGTGCCCCAGATCTTGGGGTACTTGTCCGGGCGGCACGCTCCCTGCGCGTCGTTGCGGGTGAGGCCCTGGGTCTTGACGATGTCCTGGAAGAACGCGTCCATCGCCGCCGCGTCGGCGAAACGGATGAATCGGGCGCCGGTCGGCTCCTGGAACCAGACGTTGCCGATCCTGACGTCGCCGACGGTCGAACCGGCGCACTCGACCGCCGCGGCCGCGCCGGCGGGTGCCGCCGCGTCGGTGCAGGTCCGGTAGATCGGCGGTACCGCGGCGGCCAAGCGGTCGTCGTGCGGCGGCTTCGATTCCGAAGTCTTCGGAGATTCCGAAGTGGACGGTGGATCCGTCGTCGGGGTTTCCGGTGCCGGTGTAGAACTTCGGACGTCGGGGGTGGGCGTCGACGGCCCGGGTCCGGCCGTCTGGCTCGTGTGGTCCCGTGTCACGACGTAGGTGATCACCAGCGCCACCACGACGATTCCGGCCAGGACGGCGCACAGCGCGATCCACCGGTTCCGCTGCGACTTCGGCGGTTGGACCGGCTGGACCGGCGGGGCGATCGACGGCGGTCCGGTGAACGGTCCGGTGAACGGTCCCGTCGGCGGCCCCGGCCGCGGGGCCACCGGGATCGGCATCGGCCGCGGCGGGGTCATCGGCGCCGCCTGCGGTACCAGCCCGGGCAGCGTCTTCTGCCACGTCGGGAAGGGCGGCGCGGGCGCGGTCAATGCCGAGCGGACGGCGGCGGCGAACGCGCCTGCAGTCGGGTAGCGGTCGGCCGGGTTCTTCGCCATGCCGCGCGCCACCACGGCGTCCAGGGACGGCGAGAGGCCCGGGCGTGCCTGGGAAAGCACCGGCGGCGGCGCGGTCAGGTGCGCGCCCATCTGCGCGGCCGCGCCCTCCGCCGGGAACGGGCGGCGGCCGGTGAGGCACTCGAAGAACACGCACGCGAGCGCGTAGACGTCGACGAGGCCGGTGATCGGGGCGTCGCCGAAGCGTTCCGACGCCATGTAGTCGAGCGTGCCGATCACGTTGCCGGTGCCGGTGATCGACGTGCCCTCCGCGGTCATCGACCGCGCGATGCCGAAGTCGACCAGGTACACGAAGTCCGCGCTCGTCACGAGCACGTTCGACGGCTTGACGTCCCGGTGCACCAGCCCGTCGGCGTGGGCGGCGTCGAGCGCACCGGCGACCTGCTCGACGATGCCCGCGGCGCGCGCCGGGTCCAGCGGCCCGTCCTGGAGCACTTCCTTCAGGTCACGGCCTTCGACGAGCCGCATGTCGAGGTAGAGGCGGCCGTCGATTTCGCCGTAGGCGTGGATCGGGATGACGTGCGGTTCCCGCAGCCGCGCGACGATCTGCGACTCACGGCGGAAGCGCGCGCGGAAGGCTTCGTCGGCGACGAAGGGGTCGGACAACAGCTTCAGCGCGACAACGCGGTCGTGCGCCGTGTCGTAGGCGCGGTGCACCTCGCCCATGCCGCCGCGGCCCAGCAGGCCTTCGATCCGGTACGGCCCGAACTGCTCCATCGTTCTCCCCAAGCCCCCCGGCCTGTTTCCCGTGTTCGGGTCGACGGAAATGTTAAGCGGCAGGTTCCCCGTAACGGCGGCGAAGTCATCCAACTGTTGAGCACGTATCCTGGACTTCGTGAGCACGCTCAGTAACACAAGCACGTCGGGGGCGACAGCCGCGCGCCTCGCCGCGGGGACGGTGGCGCTCGGCGTCGCGACCCTCGGTTACGCCGTCGGGATCGAACGGCGCCGCTGGACCCTCCGCACCGCCGAACTCCCGGTGCTGGCGCCCGGGTCCCGGCCGTTCACCGTCCTGCACGTCTCGGACCTGCACATGCTGCCCGGTCACCACAGCAAGCAGCGCTGGGTCGCCGCGCTCGACGAGCTGGACCCGGACCTCGTCGTCAACACCGGCGACAACCTCTCGCACCGGACGGCCGTCCCGGCCGTGCTGCGCGCGCTGGGTCCGCTGCTCGACCGGCCCGGGGTGTTCGTCTTCGGCAGCAACGACTACTACGCGCCCAAGCCGAAGAACCCGGCCCGCTACCTGATGCCCCGGGGCAAGAAGAAGCGCATCCACGGCGTCCAGCTGCCCTGGCGCGACCTGCGCGCGGCGTTCGTCGAGCACGGCTGGACGGACCTGACGCACGTCCGCCGCACGATCGACGTCGGCGGGCAGCGCGTGTTCGCGGCGGGCGTCGACGACCCGCACCTGCGCCGCGACCGCTACGCCGACATCGCGGGCCCGGCCGACCGCGGCGCGGCGGTCCGCATCGGCGTGACGCACTCGCCGGAGCCGCGGGTGCTGGACACGTTCGCCACGGACGGTTACGACCTGGTCCTGGCGGGCCACACCCACGGCGGCCAGCTCCGGCTCCCGGGCTACGGCGCCATCGTCACGAACTGTGACCTGGATCGCAGCCGGGCCCGGGGCGCCTCGCGCTGGGGCGCGCACATGTGGCTGCACGTCTCGGCCGGGCTGGGGACGTCGCCGTGGGCTCCGGCGCGGTTCGCGTGCCCGCCCGAGGCGAGCCTGTTGACGCTGGTCCCGCGCGGATCGGGGGCGTCCGAGCCGCATAAGTCGGCCCCCCGAAAAGCCCGAGACAGCGTCCGCTAGACTTCTCCACGACCCGATAGCAAGACCTCGGGGTGTGGCGCAGCTTGGTAGCGTGCCTCGTTCGGGTCGAGGAGGTCGTGGGTTCGAATCCCGCCACCCCGACGAGTAAGAGCCGGTGTCTTCGGACACCGGCTCTTCTGGTTTCACGGCCGGGTGGCCGTCACCTCCACCCAGCATTGGCTGAAGTCGCCGTCGCCACCGCGGGTCCACACCACGGCCGACCGAGCCGCGCTCGCCAGCTGGTCGCGGTCGCGCGCGTACGCCGGGTCCGCGACCGCCGCGTCGAGCCTGGACTCCACGTACTTCGCCAGGTCGCGGTAACTCAGGTCCTCGCGGTACTTCACCCGCGAAGCCACCTCCGTGAACCCCGCCCGGGCGCACTGCTCCGCGATGTGACGGCCGGCGAACGGGTCGCCACCCGCGCGGCGGCGCAGGAGATAGTGGCCGCGCAGGGCCGCGTCGACGTTCGCCGTCTTCGGCCGCAGCCTCGCCTTGCTCCAGTCCGATGTGGACAACGCCAGCCTGCCGCCCGGCTTCAGCACCCGGCGCAGCTCCCCCAAGGCGTCCGCCGGAACCGCGAGGTGTTCGAACAACGCGTGCGAGAACGCCACGTCCACGCTGCCGGACGCGAACGGCAGGTCGTACGCCGACCCGACCACGAAGTCCACTGTGGACCTTCCGGCCCGGCGGGCCGCCTCGCGCGCGAGCACCACCTGGCCCGCGTCGCGGTCGACGCCCGTCACCCGGGACTCGGCGGCCAGGCCCAAGGTGATCGAGCCGGGGCCGCAGCCCAGATCGACCACCCACATGCCCGGCCGGAACAGCGGCTGGGCGAACGCCGCGCGCTCCGCCGCCGTGCGCGCGGACACCATCGACACCGCGTCTCGCCCGTAGCCCGGCGCGTAACCCTCCAGCACCCCGCACACAGTACGGCCAGAAGGTGGCAGGATCGAGGGGTGAGCACGCAGTCAGCCAAGCAATATCCGCCCGCGGTGGTCCCGGACCGGCTGTTCGACGACGCCGAAGCCGAAGCCCGCTGGCGCGCCCGCTTCCACGCCCCGCGCATCTCCGTCCCCGAGTGGGCCCGCGACGCCCCGGAGGCGAACGTCTACGTCTCCAACGCCAGCGGCGTCTGGGAGGTCTACGCCTGGAACCGCGCGACCGACGAGCACCGCCGCGTCACCGACCGGCCCAACGGCACCCTGCACGCGACGCCGTCCCCGGACGGCGAGTGGATCTGGTGGTTCGACGACACCGACGGTGACGAGTTCGGCTCCTGGGTCCGCGAGCCGTTCGCGGCGACCGAGGGCAGCAAGCCGGAGAAGGCCGTCCCGGACGTCCACGACGGCTACCCGGCCGGCCTCGAGATCGGCACCCGGCTCGTCGCGGTCGGCGTCTCGACCGACGACGGCAGCGAGCTGTTCGCCCGGATCGGCGGTGAGACGCGCCGCTTCTACAGCCACCCGGACGACGCCGGGATCGCCTCCCTCTCGCGCGACGAGAGCCTGATCGCGATCTCGCACTCGGAGCACGGTGACTCGCGCCACCCGGCGCTGCGGGTGCTCGCGACCGACGGGTTCGCCACGGTGGCCGACAAGTGGGACGGCGAGGGCAAGGGCCTGTCCGCCCTCGACTTCTCCCCGCTGCCCGGCGACCAGCGCCTGCTGGTGCTGCACGAGCGCCGCGGCCGCGAGGAGCTGCTGGTCTGGGACGTCCGGGCCGGCACGGAGACCGAAATCGAGCTCGACCTGCCCGGTGAGGTCGTCGCGGGCTGGTACCCGGACGCGCGCGCCCTGCTCGTCGTGCACTTCCACGAAGGCCGCAGTTCGTTGTACCGCTACGACCTGGAGACGGCCGAACTGTCCTCAGTGGACACTCCGGCCGGCCGGATCGGCGGCGCGGGCGTCCGCCCCGACGGCACGATCGAGTACTCGTGGTCCAGCGCCGCGGAGCCGGCCGCCGTCCGGGCGCGGACCACCGACGGCAGCGACGCGATCCTGCTCGAACCGCCGGGTGAGCGGGCGCCGGGTTCGGAGCCGGTGACCGACGCGTTCGTCGAAGGCGTCGGCGGGCGGATCCACGCGCTCGTCTCGCGGCCTTCGAACGCGCCGGAGGGCCCGCTGCCCACGGTGTTCTCGCTGCACGGCGGCCCGCACGCGGCGGACGAGGACCGCTTCTCCGCCTACCGCGCGACCTGGCTCGACGCCGGGTTCGCCGTGGTCGAGGTCAACTACCGCGGCTCCACCGGCTACGGCTCGGCCTGGCGCGACGCCATCGAGGGCCGTCCCGGCCTGACCGAACTCGAAGACGTCGCCGCGGTGCACGACTGGGCCGTCCGAACCGGACTCAGCGACCCGGCGAAGTGCGTCGTGAACGGCGCTTCCTGGGGCGGCTACCTGTCCCTGCTCGCGCTCGGCACGCAGCCGTCGCGGTGGGCGGCGGGCGTCGCCGGGGTGCCGGTGGCCGACTACGTCGCCGCGTACGAGGACGAGATGGAGCAGCTGCGCTCGTTCGACCGCGCACTCTTCGGCGGCTCGCCGGAGGAGGTGCCGGCGGTGTACGGGGAGTGTTCGCCGATCACGTACGTCGACGCCGTCACGGCGCCGGTGCTCGTGCTGGCCGGCGACAACGACCCGCGCTGCCCGATCCGCCAGATCGAGAACTACCTCGACCGGCTCGGCCACCGCGAGCTGCACCACGAGTTCTACCGCTACGACGCCGGCCACGGCTCCCTGGTGATCGCCGAGACGATCAAGCAGACGTCGATCGAGGTCCACTTCGCGCTGCGGGCCCTCGGCCTGCGCTGACGCGTGCGCCGGGAGGCCGGACCGGCCTCCCTGCGGTTCAGCGTTCGGAGTACAGGACGCCGCCGCTGGCCCAGTGGTCGGCGCCGATCTCGACGAGCGTCACCTGGACGCCCTCGGGCTTGCCGCCGCAGGTCCGGACGAACGCGTCGGTCAGCTCCCGGACCAAGGCGCTCTTCTGGGCCGGCGTGCGGCCGGGGAACATGGCAACGCTGATCATCGGCATGAGGCGCAGCCTAGAGCCCCCGGTTCACCGACTGAAGCCTGGTGACGGCGGCGGCGTCGCCCTCGAATCCGAGCCGGACGGCGTCGCGCCCGAAGACGAACAGCAGCAGGTCGACGGGCTCCCCGACGACGGTCACCGGATCGGGCCCGGTCTTGACGGCGGCCTGCCGGCCGTCCTTCGTGCGCAGTGTCACGCCGACGGGTGACTTGCGGAGGTTCAGCTTCGCGGCCTGTTTCGCGGACTTCCAGGCGGCGGCGTCCCGGGTGGGGTCGGCGGGCCGCGGCTCCCAGCCGTCCTGCGCGCGCCGGACGTCCTCGTGGTGGACGAGGAACTCGGCGGTGTTGGTCAGTTCGTCGAGCGGGCCGATCGCGGTGGGCCAGAACTTCGACGGCCCGTTCCGCACCTGCTCGACGAGGCTCGCCCAGGGTCTGGCGGCGTAGCGGTCCTGCACCTTCTGCGTGTACCCGGCGAGCGCGGGCACGAGGATCCCGGGCGCGGCGTCGGGCCGGTGTTCGCGCACGACGAGGTGCGCGGCGAGATCCCGCGTCCGCCAGCCTTCGCACAACGTGGGCGCGTCCGGCCCGAGGTCTTCGAAGAGCGCGCTCAGCGCCCGGCGTTCGTCAACAGCGACACCCATGTGAGCGAGGTTACCCGTCGGTAGACGCGGTGGCGACGGGAAGAGACGCCGAGCACGTGTCGTTGACCTTGAGGTGAGCCAACTCTTCAGCCCGATCACCGTCCGCGGCCTGACCCTGCCGAACCGCGCCTGGGTGTCGCCGATGTGCCAGTACTCCGCCACCGACGGCGTCCCCGGCGACTGGCACCTCGTCCACCTCGGGCAGTTCGCCGCCGGAGGTGCGGGGCTCGTCATGACCGAGGCCACCGCCGTGACCCCCGAAGGCCGGATCAGCCCGCAGGACACCGGCATCTGGACCGACGAGCAGGCCGAAGCGTGGCGCCGGATCACCGGCTTCGTCCACGGCCAGGGCACGGCGATCGGCATGCAGCTCGCCCACGCCGGCCGGAAGGGGTCGACCCGGCGGCCGTGGGAGGGCACGGGCAGCGTCCCGGCCCAGGACGGCGGCTGGCCGAGCGTCGGCGCCGACGCGCAGCCGTTCGGCAGCTACGCCCCGGCCCGGCCGCTGACCACCGACGAGGTCGCCGCGCTCCCCGAGGCGTTCGCGGACGCCGCCCAGCGGGCCGTCGACGCCGGGTTCGACCTGCTCGAGCTGCACTTCGCCCACGGCTACCTGGTGCACCAGTTCCTGTCCCCGCTGTCGAACAGCCGCACCGACCGCTACGGCGGCGACTTCGACGGCCGCACGCGGCTGCCCCTCGAGATCGCCGACGCCGTCCGCGCGCGCACCGGCGTCCCGCTGTTCGCCCGGCTTTCGGCGACGGACTGGACCGAGGGCGGCTGGACGCTCGACGACTCCGTCCGCCTGGCCAAACTGCTCGCCGAACGCGGTGTCGACCTGGTCGACGCCTCCAGCGGCGGCAACACGCCGCACCCGGACATCCCCGTCGGCCCCGGTTACCAGGTGCCCTTCGCCGAGCGCATCCGCGCCGAGGCGGGCCTGCTCACCGGAGCGGTCGGCATGATCACCGATCCGCGGCAGGCGGAGGAGATCCTCGAAACCGAGCAGGCGGACGCGGTCTTCCTCGGGCGCGCCCTGCTGCGCGACCCGCACTGGCCGCTGCGCGCGGCGAACGCACTCGGCGCGGACGTGCGCTGGCCCGACCAGTACGCCCGCGCCAAGTCCTGGCACTAGTGGTGGAAGGCGGTCGCCTTCGCCGGATCCTTCGGGCGGCCGCCCAGCTGCTCCAGCTCCGGGAGGACCCGCTGCAGGTCCGCCAGCAGCAGGTCCGCCAGGTCGTGCGTGAAGCCGTTGCGGACGACGATCCGCAGCACCGCCAGGTCCGTCCGGTTCTCCGGGAAGGTGTACGCCGGCACCAGCCAGCCCCGCTCGCGCAGCCGGCGTGACACGTCGAAGACGTCGAACCCGGCGTCCGGGCGGGTCGTGAACGCGAACACCGGGAGCTGGTCACCGCGGGTCAGCAGCTCGAAGGGGCCGAGCGCGGCGATGCCGGACGACAGGTGCACGGCGACGTCCCGCGAGGCCTGCTGCACCGCGCGGAAGCCTTCGCGGCCCAGGCGCACGAACGTGTAGTACTGGGCCACGACCTCCGCGCCCGGGCGGGAGAAGTTCAGTGCGAACGTCGGCATGTCGCCGCCCAGGTAGTTCACGTTGAACACCAGCTCGGACGGCAGCGCGGCCTTGTTGCGCCAGAGCACCCAGCCCACGCCCGGGTACACCAGCCCGTACTTGTGGCCCGACGTGTTGATCGACGCCACGCGCGGCAGGCGGAAGTCCCACTCCAGGTCCGGGTCGAGGAACGGGGCGATCATCGCGCCGGAAGCGCCGTCGACGTGCACCGGGATGTCCCAGCCCGTGCGCTCGGCGAGCGCGTCGAGGGCCGCGGTGATCTCCGCGACCGGTTCGTAGCTGCCGTCGAACGTCGAGCCCAGGATCGCCACCACGCCGATCGTGTTCTCGTCGCAGCGCGCCACCGCCTCTTCGGCGGTCAGGTGGTAGCGGTCGCCCTCCATCGGGACCAGACGCGCCTCGACCTCCCAGTACTCGCAGAACTTCTCCCAGCAGACCTGGACGTTCGCGCCCATGACGAGGTTCGGCCTGCCGCTGCGCCCGAGCTTCGCCCACCGCCGCTTCAGCGCCATCCCGGCGAGCATGCACGCCTCCGACGACCCCGTCGTCGAGCAGCCCATGACGTCCGCGGGATCGGGCGCGTGCCACAGGTGGGCGAGGATGTTCACGCAGCGCCGCTCGAGTTCGGCCGTCTGCGGGTACTCGTCCTTGTCGATCATGTTCTTGTCGACGCACTCGGCCATCAGCTCACGCGCCTGCGGCTCCATCCACGTCGTGACGAAGGTCGCGAGGTTGAGCCGCGCGTTGCCGTCCAGCATCAGCTCGTCGCGCACGAGCTGCAGCGCGGTGTCCGGTGGCAGCGCGTCTTCGCGCAGCTCGTCGTGCGGCATGACGAAACCCGCCGCCAGCGCCGGGTTCGCCCCGGCGTAGAGCGGGTTCGTGCCGGCCGTGCGGTCCGAACCCGCGGCTTCTCCCTGATGCAAGACCATGCCACCGAACGTACTCACCCGCACCGACGGAAAAGGGCCGTTCCACCCGGAACGGCCCTTTCGTGGCGGAAGGTCAGGCTTGCTGGGCCTGCCACATCCAGTGCGCCTCTTCGAGCGCCCGGGTGATCTCGATCAGCAGGTCCTGCGTGACGAGGTCGCTCTTGTCGGTCTCGTCGATGCGCTGGCGCAGCCGCTCGATGAGCGCCGCGAGGATGTCGACGATCGCGGCGACCGTGGACTCGACCGACTGCCAGTTGTCCGGGTACTCGGGCACACCCGAGCTCTCGACGACGGTCTTCGCCTTGCCGTTCGGCGAGATGCCGATGGCGTTGGCGCGCTCGGCGACCTCGTCGACGTACTGGCGCGCGGTGTTCACGAGCTCGTCGAGCTGCAGGTGCGCACTGCGGAAGTTCGAGCCGACGACGTTCCAGTGCGCCTGCTTCGCGATGAGGGACAGGTCGACCAGGTCGACCAGCGTCGCCTGCAGGGCGTTGCCGGTGATCTCCTTGTCGGCCTCGGAAAGCGGGCTCTTGATCGGAGACTTGCTCATCTCTGGTTATCCCTTCCTCGGACTCGTGCGGGCTTGGTGGGCCGGGTCAGACGGTGGCGGAGAGCGCGACCTCGATGTTGCCCCGGGTCGCGTTGGAGTACGGGCACACCTGGTGGGCCTGCTCGACCAGCTGGTCGGCCTGGGCCTGGTCGAGGCCCGGCAGGGAGACGTTGAGCGCGACGCCGAGGCCGAACCCGACCTCCTGCTTGAGCACGCTGACCTCCGCGGTGACGGTCGAGTCGTGCAGCGGCACCTTCGCCTGGCGCGCGACCAGCTGCAGCGCGCTGTGGAAGCAGGCGGAGTAACCGGCGGCGAAGAGCTGCTCGGGGTTGGTCTTGTCCCCGCCCGGGCCGCCCATCTCCTTCGGGATGGCCAGCGACTCGTCGATGACGCCGTCGGACGACGTCACTTCGCCGTTCCGCCCGTCGCCGCGCGCCGTCGCCACCGCCGTGTAGATCGCCTGACCCATGCTCAGCCTGCCTTCCGTCGCGGACGCTCCACAGCGAGCGTCTCACTGGGCACAACATCCCGCAGCCGCGGAACGGTGCCCCCACATGGCAGGCGTCACGTCGGTTACGTACCCGGCGGCCACCGGGCGAAACGTCATGCGGCGCGGGTCACGGCGAATTCGGCGACCTGCCGCCCGATCAGGCGAAGGGTGCGGACGCTCTTCTCGTCCGACGCGCCGCCGGCTTCGTCGAACTTGGTCTCGGCCGAGTTGATCGACCCGCCCAGCGGGGTGGCCCAGCCGCGCAGCGCGTGCGTGATCGTGCGGAGCTGTTCGAGCGTCGTGACCGCGGCCTGCCAGCCGTAGGCGACGGCGGCGAGGCCGACCGCGCGGCCGTCCAGGTACGGCCGGGTGTCCTCGCGCAGGTCTTCGACGTAGTCCAGGGCGTTCTTGACCAGGCCGGACAGCGCGCCGTGGTAGCCGGGCGAGACGACGATGAGCCCGTCGGCCTCCCGGATGGCCTCCACCAGCCGGGTGGCGCGCTCGTCGCGCTCCGGGACACCGGCGTCGTAGAACGGCAGCACGAGTTCCGGGCCGGTGAGCAGCCGGGTCCGGACGCCCGCTTCCGCGGCGCCCTCGAGCGCGATCTGCAGCGCGCGTTCGGACTGGGAGCCCTCGCGCAGAGAGCCGCCGATCCCGAGCACGTTGACCGTCCTGGCTGAAGTCACGTTTTCCAGGCTAACCCCTCCACTTAACTGGAGGACCAGACTCTGAGACCGAGGTGCCGGTCACACCTGGACCTGTTACCTACTGACAAGTAACCTCCTGGGCAGTCCCGACGCCCAGGAGGAACCATGGCGATCCCGCTCCCGGTCCGCGCCCAGGCGGCCGCGTCCCAGCTCGCGTTCTGGCTGCCCGCGCCGGCGCGGCGGGCGATCGCGGGCCGCGCCGTCCGCATCGACGGCCAGGAGCTCGCGCTCGACGCCCAGCTGCTGCTCCGGCTGCAGAAGATCGCGCGGGCGGAGCTGGTGCGCGGCTCGGTCGAGCAGTCGCGGGCCCTGCTCGACGCGGGCAGGCACCTGGTCAGCGGCAAGCCGATCGAGCCGGTCTCGGTGCGCGAAATCGCGGTGCCCACGCCCGACGGCGATCTCCCTGCCACGCTCTACACCCCGGTCGGGCTGCCGGAGCCGTCGCCGCTGCTGGTGTTCTTCCACGGCGGCGGCTGGGTGATCGGCACGCGTTCGAGCCACGACAACGCCGTCCGCTTCCTGGCCAAGCACGCCGGGGTCCGGGTGCTGTCGATCGAGTACCGGCTGGCCCCGGAGTTCCCGTTCCCGGCGGCGACGGAGGACGCACTGGCGGCGTTCGAGTACGCGGTGGCGAAAGCGGCCGACCTCGGCGCGGACCCGGCCCGCATCGCGGTGGGCGGCGACAGCGCGGGCGGCAACCTCGCGGCGGTGACGGCCCAGCAGGCACTCCGCCGCGGCGGCCCGGCACCGGCGTTCCAGCTGCTGATCTACCCGGCGACGGACTTCGCGAAGCGGTACCGCTCGCAGGACCTGTTCGCCGAGAACCTGTTTTTGACGGACGTGCACATGAAGTGGTTCGAGGGGCATTACGTCCCGGAGGGCACGGACCCGGCCGACCCGCGGCTTTCGCCGCTGCACGCGGAGGACTTGAGCGGCCTGCCGCCGGCGTTGGTCGTAACGGCAGGGTTCGACCCGCTGCGTGACGAAGGGGAGGCGTACGCGGAGAAGCTGCGCGAGGCGGGGGTCGAGGTGGCACTGCGGAGGCACGAGGACCTGATCCACGGGTTCATCAACTTCACGGGGGTCGGCACGCGGTTCCGGGAGGCTCTGGCGGAGACGGCGGGCGCGCTGCGGCAGGGTCTGTCCAAAGTGAACTGACCGCGGCGGGACGCGGTCAGAGCGGCAGCCCCGCCTCCAAGTGGGCGACCGCCCGATCGACGACCACCAGCGGGTCCGCCTCCGGGTCCGCCGCCGCACCCAGGAACGCCGCCATCACCACGCCCACCACCGCGCCCGCCCAGTTGCGGGTCTCGAAGTCGTCCGCCGAGCGGCCCGTGCGGCGCGCGGCGAGGCTCGCCAGGAGGTCGATCCCCTCGGCGAACTTGTCCATCACCGCCGTGCGCAGTTCCGGCTCCCGGAACACCAGCAGCTGCCGACGGCGTTCGTCCTCCCACGCGTCGGGCGGGATCTGCTCGCGGATGACGTCCATCGTCGCCCGCAGCGCGTCGATCGGGCTCAGCCCGGGGTCCTGGGCGAGCGCCGCCTCGATGAGCACCGGGTCGAACGGGTCGTACAGGACCGTCGCCTCCTTCGTCGGGAAGTACCGGAAGAAGGTGCTCGGCGAGATCTCCGCCGCCGCCGCGATCTGGTCCACCGTCGTGGCGCTGTAGCCCTGCTCGTGGAACAGCCGCAACGCGTGCCGCTGGATCGCGGCGCGCGTCCGGGCCTTCTTCCGTTCCCGCAGTCCCGCTGGCTCAGATGGCGACGACGTCATGCTCCGATTCTCGCGGCTGCGCTCCCGCCGCCGACCGGCCGGGCAGGAACAGCAGCGCGAGCAGCGCGCCGGCGACGCCGAGACCGGCGCACACCCACAGCGTCGCCGCCATGCCGTCGGTGAACGCGGCCCGCGCCGAGCCGGCCAGCGACGGCAGGTGGAGCTTCTCCGCGACGGCGACCGCGGCCGACGCGCTGCCCCGTGCCGCCTCCGCGACCGGCGCGGGCAGGCCGGCGGTGGCCACGCCGTCCCGGTAGACGCCGTTGAGCACCGTGCCCAGCACCGCCACCCCGATCGTGCCGCCGACCTGGCGCAGCACCTGGATCAGCGCCGAACCGGCGCCGGAGCGGCCTTCGGTGAGCGCGCCCATCGCCATCGTCATCAGCGGCGGCAGCGTGGCGCCGGTGCCCAGGCCGATCACGACCTCCCAGCCGACGGTGGCGCCGTAGCCGCTCGACGGCGACGTCGTCGAACCCCACGCCAGACCGGCCGCGAGCAGCACGAACCCGCCCACGACGACCGCACGCACCCCCAGTGCGGCGACCAGCCGCTCGGCCGCCTTCGCCGACACCAGCATCCCGCCGATCAGCGGCAGCAGCCGCACGCCGGTCTGCAGCGCGTCGGCCCCCTGCACCGCCTGGAACAGCTGCGGCAGCACGAAGAGCAGGCCCATCAGCGCGAAGGACGCCACCGTGGCCAGCACCGCACCCCAGACGAACCGCGGCTCGCGGAACAACACCAGGTCGGTGAGGGGCGCGGCCACCCGCGTCTGCGCCCAGCAGAACACCGCCACCAGCGCGGCACCCAGCGCGATCAGGCCGTACGTCACCGGGTCGTCCCAGCCGTGCACGCCGGCGTTGACGAAGCCGTAGGTGAGCGCGACCAGCCCGGCCGCCGAGAGCGCGATGCCGGCGAAGTCGATCGCGCCGCGGCCGGAGCCCGGCGTGCGCGGCAGCAGGAACAGCACCGCGACCACGCCGACCGCCGTCAGCGGGACGTTGATGAGGAACACCGAGCCCCACGCGAAGTGGTCGAGCAGCCAGCCGCCGAGCAGCGGCCCGAGCGGGATGCCGACGAACATCGCCAGCACCCACGTCGTCAGCGCCTTCGCCCGCTCCTGCGGCGGGAACAGGACGTTGAGCAGGGAAAGGGAGAGCGGGATGAGGAACGCGGCGCCGACGCCGAGGCCGACCCGGGCGGCGATCAGCTCGCCCGGCGAGCCGGCGTTGGCGCACCACAGCGAGGCCAGCCCGAACTCCACGAGCGCGCCGAGCAGCAGGTTCTTCGGGCCGAACCGGTCGCCGAGCAGGCCGGCCGGCAGCAGCAGGGCGGCCAGCGCCAGCGTGTAGGCGTTGCCGAACCACTGCAGCTGCGTGGTCGTGGCGCCGAGGTCGACGGCCAGCGTCGGCACGGCGACGTTGAGCACGGTCAGGTCGAGCCCGATGGTCAGCAGGCTCACGGCGAGCGCGCCCAGCGCCCACCACCGGCGAGGTTGCACTTCGGTCATAGCGACCCCCAATTGATAGTTACTACCAAAAGAGGGTAGCTCTCATATTTAGAGCGCACCACCCCGAAATAACTTGCACGCGCGTACCACCTTGGGTTCTCATCGAGTACGTGCCGTTCCAGCCGTACCGCCGGGTCCTGTCCGTCCCCCGCGTCCCGTCGACGATGGCGTTGATGTTCCTGGCGCGGCTGCCGATGACCATGAACGGCGTGCTGATGACGCTGTACGTCGTCACCGGCCTGGGCCGCGGCTACGGCGCCGCGGGGCTGGTCGGCGCCGGTGTCACGCTCGGCATGGCCCTCGGCGCCCCGCTGCTGGGCCGCTCGTTCGACCGCTACGGCCTGCGCCCGGTCGTCGCTGTCTGCGGGATCGGCACGACGGTGTTCTGGTTCGCCGCGCCGCACCTGCCCTTCGAGGCGCTCGCCGCGGTGGCGGTCCCGGCCGGGATGCTTTCGGTGCCGGCGGGGTCGCTCGCCCGGCAGATCCTGGCCGCGCTCGTCCCGGACGAGGAGCTGCGCGCGGCGTACTCGCTCGACACGATCTCGGTCGAAGCGACGTTCATGATCGGCCCGGCGATCGGCATCGCGGCGATCACGACGCTCTCGCCGACCTTCACCCTCAGCGCGCTCGGCGCCCTGTTCGGCGGCACGGCGTTCCTGATCTGGCTCATCGACCCGCCGATCCGCGCGTCGGCCGAGCCGGGTGCGTCCACCACCCGGCCACCGCTGCGGAGCTGGCTGTCGGGCAAGCTCGTGGCGACGCTGCTGATCGCCGCCGGCACGCTGTTCGTGCTCGTCGGCACCGAACTGGCGACGCTCGCGGCCCTGCGCGCCAACGGCGACATCGGCATGACGGGGCTGGTGATCGCGGTGATGTGCACGGCGTCGATGACCGGCGGCGTCGTGCACGGCGCGGTCAAGAAGTCGCTGCCGCAGGGCCTGCTGATGCTGCTGCTCGCGCTGCTGGTGATCCCGGTCGGCCTGGCGGACCACCCGTGGTGGCTGCTGATGCTGGTGCTGATCCCGACGAACCTGCTGTGCGCCCCGACGCTGGCGGCCACGACCGAGACGGTCAGCCGGATCGCCCCGCCGCAGGCCCGCGGCGAGGCGATGGGGCTGCAGGACGCCTCGACCCGGCTCGGCCTGGCGCTGGGGAGCCCGGTGGTCGGGTTCGCGATCGACCACTCGAGCCCGGAGTGGGGCTTCGTCGCGGCCGGGCTGGGTGGTCTGGTGATCGCCGCGGCGGGCCTGCTTCGCCGCCGGTCGGCATCGGCCGCCCGGGAACCGGCGATCGCCGCCGCCGGGGGCGGCGGGAACGGCTAGCGCTCACCGGCGCAAGCGCCCCGACGGCCTTGGTCCGCCCCTCGCCGGCGGGGTTGATGCAAGCGCCCCAAGGCGGCCTTGGTTGCGTCTCATGCACCGAAGGCCGCCTCGGTTGCGTCTCACGCACCGAAGGCCGCCTTGGGGCGCTCGGGAAGCCGGACCGCTAGGAGCAGGCGGTGCGGAGCGCGTCGAGCTTCTTGACGTTGCGCTGCACCCACCCGGCCACCACGCCGGCGTCCTCGATGCGTTCCTTCTGCACCTGGACGTACGAGTCGGCCATGCCGAGCAGCGCGTTCTTGACGTTCTGGTCCTGGACGTCGCCCGCCAGCTCGCGCAGCCGCTTCTCCTTGTCCTCGGCTCGTGCCCGGAACTTCGCCGGGTCGACCAGCGGGTTCAGGTCGGCCAGCCCGAGCGCCTCGGTGCACACCGCGACCTTGTCCGCCGTCCTGCTCCCCTGGTCGACCGCGTTGCCGACCTCGGCGCAGCCGCTCAGCAGCAAGCCCGCCGCAGTCAGCAACGCGGCCAGAGTTCCACCCCTCGTCATGCCGCCAAAATACCGTCAGCCCTTGACGCAGACCACCTGCTTGAGGTGCGCCACCACTTCGACCAGGTCCGTCTGCGCGCGGATCACCGTTTCGATGTCCTTGTACGCCGCCGGGATCTCGTCGACCACGCCGGAGTCCTTGCGGCACTCGACGCCGGCCGTCTGCGCCGCCAGGTCTTCGGCGGTGAACAGCTTCTTCGCCTTGTTCCGCGACATCCGGCGGCCCGCGCCGTGCGAAGCCGACTGGAACGAGGACTCGTTGCCCAAGCCGCGGACGATGTACGAACCGGTCCCCATGCTGCCGGGGATGATCCCGAGGTCACCCGATCCGGCCCGGATCGCGCCCTTCCGGGTGACGAGCAGCTCGACGCCGTCGTACGTCTCCTCCGCGACGTAGTTGTGGTGGCAGGAGATCGCGTCGTCGAAGGTCACCTGCGGGAGCTCGTCGCGCACCGCCTGCTTCACCAGTGCGACCATCGTGGCGCGGTTGCGCGCCGCGTAGTCCTGCGCCCAGAACAGGTCGCGCCGGTACGCCTGCATCTCCGGCGTGCCGGCGACGAACACCGCGAGGTCCGGGTCGGGCAGGTCGGCGTTGTGCGGCAGCTTGCGCGCGACGGCCATGTGCCGCTCGGCGAGTTCCTTGCCGATGTTGCGCGAACCCGAGTGCAGCATCAGCCAGACGCGCCCTTCGTCGGCGCCGCCCTGTTCGAGGCAAACCTCGATGAAGTGGTTCCCGCCGCCGAGGCTGCCGATCTGCCGCGCGGCCCGGTCGTGCAGCTCCTGGACGCCGCTGTGCAGCTCGCCGAACTGCTTCCAGAACGCGTCCCAGCCGCCGACGCCGTGCACCTTCGCCGGGTTCACGGGCGTCTTGTGCAGCCCGAACCCGACCGGCACGGCGCTCTCGATACGCCGGCGCAGCTTCCCGAGGTCGTCCGGCAGGTCCTTCGCCGTCAGCGACGTCCGGACGGCGCTCATCCCGCACCCGATGTCGACACCGACGGCGGCGGGCGAGACGGCGTCGCGCATGGCGATGACGCTGCCGACGGTGGCCCCCTTGCCGTAGTGGACGTCGGGCATCACGGCGACACCGTGCACCCACGGCAGGTTCGCGACGTTGCGCAGCTGCCGCATGGCCTGGTCTTCGACGGACGCGGGATCCGCCCACATCCGGATCGGGACGCGGGCGCCCTCGACAGCGGTGTGCATGTTTTCCTCCCCTTGTTGCCTTGCGGGACTTAGGATCGCTCTTGCGAGCCGATCGGACAAGGCGATTTCCGGTCGTCCACTGTGGAGGGGGAACACACATGCGCCTGCTGCCCGGAGCCGGGCCGGCCGCCCGGGGGATGGTCCCGGACGGCGAGCTGACCGCCGATCCGCACCACGCCGACCCCGAGGTCGCCGCCGCCGTCTCCGCCGCGCTGGCCGGCGACTGGCACCCCGCGGCCGCCCTCGTCGCCTCGCTGCACGGCGACTGGGACCGGCGGACCGCCGCCATCGGCGCGCTCGCCACCGCCGCCACGACCGAACGCCAGTGGCTGCGTGACTGGCTCGCCGAGCGGGACGGCGATCCCGACGCCACCGTCGTGCAGGCGGAGACGTTCGTCGCCCTGGCCTGGCAGCGGCGGGGCGCCGCACGGGCCCGGTACACCAGCCGCCAGCAGTTCGGGCCCTTCCTCCAGTTGCTGGAATACGCCCGCGACACCGCCTGGAAGGCGGCCGAACTCGCCGGCGCCGATCCGACGCCGTGGGCGACCCTCGTCACCGTCTGCAAGGGGCTCGAAGTCCGGTACCAGCCGTTCGACGGGATCTGGTCGGGTCTGCTCGTCCGCGCGCCCGCGCACCGCCCCGGCCACAACCGTGCCCTGCAGTACTGGTGCCCGAAGTGGCACGGCACCGAAGAACGCCTGCTCGACTTCGCGGCCGGAGCCGCGGCTCTCGCACCGTCGCTGACACCACTGCCCCTGCAGGCGGCCTTCGAAATGGCCATGGAAGGCAATCCGATCTGGCGCAGCCGCTACGTCCAAGAGGCCCTCGACACGGCCTTGCCCTGGCTGAACGGCGAAGGTGCCCAGCACCCCGCGACCAGGGAAGACCGCGGCTACGCCATCTACGCACTGCACCACAACGACCGCCACGACGAAGCCCTCGCCCAGTTCCGGCAGCTCGGCGCGCACGCCGACGGCTACGTCTGGAACTTCACGACCGACGTCAAACGATCGGCGGACCCCCTGAAACAGTTCGCCGCCCTGCGCTCGCAAACCTGCCGGAAAGCGAGCCGGGACGCGTGAAGGCCCCTCACCGGGCGAGGTGAGGGGCCTTCGGAACCGCCGTCAGAGCTGCTGGGCCACCAGCTCCGCGATCTGCACGGCGTTGAGCGCCGCGCCCTTGCGCAGGTTGTCGTTCGAGACGAACAGCGCCAGGCCGCGGCCGCCTTCGACGCCCTGGTCCGCGCGGATGCGGCCGACGTAGCTCGGGTCGTTGCCCGCCGCCTGCAGCGGGGTCGGGATCTCCGACAGCTCGACACCCGGCGCGTGCGCGAGCAGCTCCGTCGCGCGCTCGACGGACAACGGCTGCGAGAACTCCGCGTTCACCGAGATCGAGTGCCCGGAGAACACCGGCACGCGCACGCAGGTGCACGAGACGGCGAGGCCCGGGATGCTCAGGATCTTGCGGCTCTCGTTGCGGAACTTCTTCTCCTCGTCCGTCTCCAGCTCACCGTCGTCCACAATGGACCCCGCCATCGGCAGGACGTTGAACGCGATCGGGCGGACGTACTTCTCCGGCTTCGGGAACTCGATCGCCGCGCCGTCGTGGGTCAGCAGTGACGCGTGCTCGGCCGCCGCGCGGACCTGCCCCACCAGCTCGTCGACCCCGGCCAGCCCGCTGCCGGACACCGCCTGGTACGTCGACGCCACCAGGCGGACCAGCCCGGCTTCGTCGTGCAGCGGCTTCAGCACCGGCATCGCGGCCATCGTGGTGCAGTTGGGGTTCGCGATGATCCCCTTGCGCGCTTCCTTGATCGCCTGCGGGTTGACCTCGCTGACGACCAGCGGCACGTCCGGGTCCATCCGGAACGCCGAAGAGTTGTCGATCACCGTGGCACCGGCGGCCGCGAACCGCGGAGCCTGCGCCTTCGACGTCGAGCCGCCCGCGGAGAACAGCGCGATGTCCAAACCGGACAGATCCGCCGTCGAAGCGTCCTCGACCGTGATTTCGGTGTCGCGCCACGGCAGCTTCGAACCCGCCGAACGCGCCGAAGCGAAGTAGCGCAGCTCGGCGATCGGGAACTCCCGCTCCGCCAGCAGCTTGCGCATCACCGCACCGACCTGGCCGGTCGCGCCGACCACCCCGACCCGCAGCCCGTCCGCCATCAGCGACCACTCCCCGCGTAGACGACGGCTTCTTCGTCGCCGCCGAGTTCGAACGCCTCGTGGATCGCGCGCACGGCGTCGTCGAGCTGCGCGTCCCGGATCAGCACCGAGATGCGGATCTCCGAGGTGTTGATGATTTCGATGTTGACGCCGGCCTCGGCCAGCGCTTCGCAGAACGTCGCCGTGACGCCCGGGTGCGAGCGCATCCCGGCGCCGACCAGCGACACCTTGCCGACGTGGTCGTCGTAGAGCACCGACTCGAAGCCGATCTCCGCCTTGACCTTCTCCAGTTCCTTGACGGCCTTGGCGCCGTTGGCCTTCGACAGCGTGAACGTGATGTCGGTGCGGCCGGAGACGGTGCTGGACACGTTCTGCAGCACCATGTCGATGTCGATCTCGGCGTCGGCGATCACGCGGAAGATCCGGGCCGCGGCGCCGGTGTGGTCCGGCACCCCGGTCACCGTGATCTTGGCTTCGGAGCGGTCGTGCGCCACACCGGTGATCAGGGCTTGTTCCACGGGGATCTCCTCGATAGAACCGGTCACCGTCGTGCCCGGCTTGTCGCTGTAGGAAGAACGGACTCGGATGGGGACGCCGTAGCGGCGCGCGTACTCGACCGACCGCAGGTGCAGGATCTTCGACCCGCTCGCGGCGAGCTCGAGCATCTCTTCGTACGTGACGGTGTCGAGCTTCTTCGCGTCCGGCACCACCCGCGGGTCGGCCGTGTACACACCGTCCACATCGGAGTAGATCTCGCAGACGTCGGCGTTCAGCGCGGCGGCCAGCGCGACGGCGGTGGTGTCCGACCCGCCGCGGCCCAGCGTGGTGATGTCCTTCGTGTCCTGCGCGACGCCCTGGAACCCGGCGACCAGCGCGATGTAGCCCTGGTCGAGCGCCTCGGTGACCCGGCTCGGGGTGACGTCGATGATGCGCGCGTTGCCGTGCACCGACGTCGTGACGACGCCGGCCTGCGAACCGGTGAACGACCAAGCCTCGGCGCCCTGCGCCGCGATCGCCATCGCGACGAGCGAGTTCGAGATGCGCTCACCGGCGGTGAGCAGCATGTCCATCTCCCGCTCCGGCGGCGCCGGGTTGACCTGCTGCGCCAGGTCGAGCAGCTCGTCGGTGGTGTCACCCATCGCCGAGCAGACCACGACGACGTCGTTGCCCGCCTTCTTCGTCGCGACGATCCGCTCCGCCACGCGCTTGATCCGGTCGGCACTTTCCAGCGACGATCCGCCGTACTTCTGGACCACGAGGGCCACGCCCGAACCTCCTCGCGGGCCGGGCGGCTCCCTGGTGGGCACCGGAGAGCCCCCGCGTCCCATGATTTGAACTGGAGCCTACCGGGGCTCAGGCGGCCCGCCACCCCCTTGACGTGGGGCGCACCCGTCCGGCAGCGGCCTCGGATGTAAATCTTCCGCAACACCAACGAAATGCGCGGAGCCCTTCCTCCCGAGTGACGCACAGCACTCGTCGGTAGTGTCGGCAACGTGCGGAAACCAGCTGTGACGAGCGTCCCGATCGCAACCCTGATGGCGGAACGGTGGAGCCCGCGGGCCTACGACGAGTCAGCCGTCGTCACCCACGAGCAGGTGCGCGCGCTGCTCGAAGCGGCCCGCTGGGCGCCGTCGTTCGGCAACACCCAGCCAGCCCGCTTCCTGGTGGGCGTCCGCGGGACGCCGGCGTTCGACGCGATCCTGGGTGCGCTCAACTCGGGCAACCGGGCCTGGGCGCACCGCGCGAGCCTGCTCTTGGTCGGCGTGATCGTGACGACCAACGAGAAGGGTGACGTCCCCTACGCGGAGTACGGGCTCGGGCTGGCGTCGGAGAACCTCGTGCTGCAGGCCGTCGAGCTGGGGTTGATCGCCCACCAGATGGCGGGGTTCTCGCCGGACGCGGTGCGCACGTCGTTCGCCCTTCCAGAGGACGCTGTCCCGAAGGTGGCGATCGCGGTGGGGTCGCCGGCGGCGCCGGATGTGCTCGAGGAGGACTGGCGGATCGAGCGCGAGAAGGCGGACCGGGTGCGGCTGCCGCTCGATGAGTTCGCGTTCACCGACCGGTGGGGAAAGCCGGCGCTCTAGGCCGGCAGGACGATCGCGCGGTCGCGCACGCGGTCCATCGCCGCGTAGGGCACCACGGTGCTGACGTCGTCGACGGCGGCGAAGCCACCGACGGTCGTCCGGATGTCGACGACGGCTTCGGCGGTGGCGGCGTCGAGCCCGCAGACCGAGGCGATGACACCCGCCGGCGCGTTGTTGAGGTCGACGAGACCGCCGTCGTCGTAGTCCCGCGCCAGGTCAGGACGGCCGATCCGCAGGTCACGCGCGATGAGCGGGTCGCTCGCCACGAGCTTGCGCGCCTCGGCCCGGCGCTCCCGTGCCGCGAGCGCGGTGGCGAGCGCGGGGTTTTCGCCGGGCCGCTCGGCCGGGGCGAGGCCGAGGATCCGGCGGCGCAGCTTGCCTTGCTGGACGCACCCGGCCACGACCGCGGCGATGGCCAGCATGACCCCGGCCAGGCTGAGCAGACCGCCCGTCGTGCCGACCGCCTTGCCGGTCGTGTCCGTGGGCGTCACGGCCATCAGCACCCCGATGAGCACCGCCACCGCGGCGAAGACCGCGGCCCGGACGTACAGCGCGGTCCGCCCCAGCCGGGCGGCGGCGTGCACGAACGGCACCCAGGCGAACAGCCCCAGCGAAGCGATGGTGACGACGAAGTACCAGAGGCTCACGACGCGGACCGCCGCACTCGGTTTCGGCACGGCGGGCGGGGGAACGGACATGATCAGCACTCCTTCCGGCGTGCTGAAGTCGAGCCGCGGCGACCGCCCGTTACGAGGCCCGGGCGATCGTGATCACCGCGAGATCAGGACGTCCCGCCCACCCGGCGGATGACCTTGGCGAGGATGCCCGACACGACCATCCAGAAGAGGGCCGCGATCCCGTAGTTCACCAGGACGCGCAGCTTCTCGTCACTCGGCGTGAACAGGTCGCTGAAGCCCAGCGCCAGGCTGTCCGCCCAGGACTTCACGAACGAGACGATGCCGTTCGCCGGGTTGGCCGAGCCGACCGTGAAGATCACGTGGATCACCAGGATCGCCGCGAAGACCAGCCCCACCCAGCGGACGATCGAGGCCACCAGCGAGGCCGCCCGGCCCCCGGTCCGGCGCCAGTCGACGGCGGCGCGACGGGAGACGCGCGTCTCCTCCGACGACTCTGCGTGCTCACCCATGCCCGCAGTTTCGCACGGCACCCGGCCGATTGCTACCCACAAGTAACCGTCTGGGTAACAGTTCCGTCGCGGCCCGGCTTCCCTCGGACGGCGTCGCCTGGCTATGGTGGGGCCGTGGCGCGTGCTCTCCTGCTTCGCTGCCGCGACGGGGCCTGACCGGACCGGCTCCCCGTCGCGGGGCTTCGTGGTGCCGGTCGCACCCGTCGAGCTGGAGACACCCCAAATCCCATGAGCAAGATCCGCAAGCCCTCTCGTCCCGCGCCCGCCGGCCAGCCCGCCTGGAACACCCAGCGCGGCACGTCCATGCCGGTGCACCGCTACCGCCCCTGGTACGACCTGGTCGAGAACATCGACCTGCCCGACCGCACGTGGCCCGACAAGCGCATCGACCGCGCGCCGCTGTGGTGCGCCGTCGACCTGCGTGACGGCAACCAGGCCCTGATCGACCCGATGTCGCCCGCGCGCAAGCGCAAGTTCTTCGACCTGCTGGTCCGCATGGGCTACAAGGAGATCGAGGTCGGCTTCCCGGCCGCGTCCCAGACGGACTTCGACTTCGTCCGCGAGATCATCGAAGACCACGCCATCCCGGACGACGTCAGCATCCAGGTGCTGACCCAGTGCCGCCACGAGCTGATCGAGCGCACCTTCCAGGCCCTCGAAGGCGCGCCGCGGGCGATCGTCCACATCTACAACTCGACGTCGATCCTGCAGCGCCGCGTGGTCTTCCGCGAGGAGCGCGAGGGCATCAAGAAGATCGCCACGCAGGCCGCGGAACTGGTCGTCGAGCTGGCCGCCAAGCAGCCGGACACGGACTTCCGGTTCCAGTACTCGCCGGAGTCCTACACCGGCACCGAGCTGTCCTACGCGCTCGAGGTCTGCAACGCCGTCACCGAAATCTGGCAGCCGACGCCGGAGCGGCCGGTGATCCTGAACCTGCCGGCGACCGTCGAGATGGCCACGCCCAACGTGTACGCCGACTCGATCGAGTGGATGAGCCGGAACCTGGCCCGCCGCGACTCGGTGATCCTGTCGCTGCACCCGCACAACGACCGCGGCACCGGCATCGCCGCCGCCGAGCTGGGCTACCAGGCCGGCGCGGACCGGATCGAGGGCTGCCTGTTCGGCAACGGCGAGCGCACCGGCAACGTCGACCTGGTCGCGCTGGGCATGAACCTCTACAGCCAGGGCATCGACCCGCAGATCGACTTCTCCGACATGGACGAGATCAAGCGGACGGTCGAGTACTGCAACCAGCTGCCGGTGCCCGAACGCTCGCCGTGGGGCGGCGACCTGGTGTTCACCGCGTTCTCGGGCAGCCACCAGGACGCGATCAACAAGGGCCTCGACGCGCTGAAGGACGCCGCCGGCAAGGCCGGCGTACCGGTCGACGAGTACCCGTGGGAGGTCCCGTACCTGCCGATCGACCCGAAGGACGTCGGCCGCACGTACGAGGCCGTCATCCGGGTGAACTCGCAGTCCGGCAAGGGCGGCGTCGCCTACATCATGAAGGCCGAGCACCAGCTCGACCTGCCGCGGCGGCTGCAGATCGAGTTCTCGAAGGTCATCCAGCGCTACACCGACACCGAGGGCGGCGAGGTCGACCCGACGACGATGTACAACGCCTTCGCGGCCGAGTACCTGGAGCTGAAGACCCCGCTGGAGCTGATCCGCCAGCACGTGCGCGACAACGGCGACGGCGAGTACGACATCGCTGCGACCGTGCGCGTGGAGGGTGACGAGCACGAGGTCACCGGCCGCGGCAACGGCCCGATCGCGGCGTTCTTCGACGCGCTGTCGACGGTCGGCTTCGACCTGCGCCTGCTGGACTACAGCGAGCACACGCTCTCGCCGGGCGACGACGCGCGCGCCGCGTCCTACATCGAGTGCGCGATCTCGGACCGGGTGTTCTGGGGCATCGGCATCGACGCGTCGATCGTCACGGCGTCGCTGCGCGCGGTCGTCTCGGCGGTGAACCGCGCCAACCGGTAGTCAGTGAAAGCCGAGCGGCTGGTCGCGCTGCTGTTCACGCTGCAACGGCGGCGCAGCGCGACCGCCGCCGAGCTCGCCGCCGAACTGGGCGTGTCGGAGCGCACGATGCACCGCGACCTGGCGGCCCTGCGCGACGCGGGCGTACCCCTGTGGACGGAGCCGGGCCGGCACGGCGGCTTCCGCCTGGTCGACGGCTGGCGCTCCGGGCTCGACGGCCTCACCGCGCGTGAGGCCGTCGCGCTGTTCGCGCTCGGGGTGCCTTCCGCGCTGGCGGGACTCGGGTTGGACACCGCCGGCAGCGCGGCGCGGGCGAAGGTGTCCGCGGGCATGCCCGCCGAGCTGCGGGAACACGCGACGCTGGTGGCGGGCCGGTTCCACGTGGACGCGCCGGGCTGGTTCGGCTCGGCCGACGAGCCGCCGTCGCTGGCCACGGTGGTCCAGGCGGTGTGGACGCAACGGCGTCTCGCGGTGACCTACCGCCGGCGCGACAAGGTGGCTTCGCGCGAGCTGGAGCCACTGGGGCTCGTGCTGAAGGCGGGCGTCTGGTACCTGGTGGCGCGGGTGGTTCCGGCCGACGCCCTGCGCACGTACCGGGTTTCGCGGATCCTCTCGGCGGCTCGGCTCGACACCGCGTTCGAGCGGCCGCCGGACTTCGACCTGGCGCGGTGGTGGGAGTCGTCGTCGACGGCGTTCGAGCAGGTGGCCCGGCCGGTGCGGGTGCGCGCCCGGCTGAACCGCACGGCGGTCCGGGAGCTGCGCCGCGTCTTCGGCGGGGAGCACCTGGCGGACACGGTGGTTTCGCTCGGGCCGCCGGACGTTTCCGGCTGGGCCGAGGCCGAGCTCGCCCTGGAAGGAGACGAGATCGGCCTCGGTCAGCTGGTGGCGTTGAGCCCCGGGGTGGAGGTCCTGGAGCCGGCTTCGCTGCGGGCGGCGCTGGCCGCGATCGGCGCGGAGCTGGCCGCCCGCAACGGCTGATCCACAGGGGCCGGTGGTTGTGGACAACCAGGCTCGGGCGGGCGGTTTTGTCGGTGCCCGCCGGTAGAATGGACCTGGGGACGCCCCCCGGAGAGGGTGGGGGCGCGTCAGCGGTAGCCGGTGGTGTCCGCAGGCTTTCCCGCGTCCGCGACCTCCCGCATGTACCGCCAGGCGTCCGGCCTGCTGCCGTCGACGTCGTCCACCCCGTACTCCTTCGCCAGCTGTCCGCTGCTCACCGTCTGCCCGCTCCACCGGTCCCGCGCCGGATCCGCCGCCAGGGCCACCACCGTCCGGCCGCAGAACGTCGGTGTCTCCGAAATCGCGAAGTGCGGCACGCGCTCACACGCGTCGCGCCAGTTCTCCTCTTTCACCCCATAGATCTCCAGCATCATCTCCGACCGCAGGTACCCCGGCGTGAACGCCACCGCGGTCGCGCCGGACGAAGCCAGCTCCGCCGCCTCGCCGATCGCCAGCAGGTGCGCCGACGCCTTCGCCACGTAAAACGGCAGCGACGTGCCGACCCGGTACTTCGCGTTGTACTCGGCCGTGCCGTCGGTCAGCTCGACGACCAGGCCGCCCGGGCGGTCGATCAGCCGCGGGAGCAGGAAGTGGCTGGTGATCAGGTGCGCGTCGATGCCGAGGCGGATCATCCGCAGGCCCGCGGCCAGGTCGTGCTCCCACACCGGCTTGGCCCAGCCGAGGTGCTTGTCGCCGCCCCAGAGGCCGTCGATCAGGATGTCCAGGTGGTCGATCCGGTTGGCCAGCGCCTCGACCTCGGCCGGCACCAGGTGGTCGACGCGGATCGCTTCCGCCTGCCCGCCGGCCCGCTCGATCAGCTCGGCCGTCTCCTCGATCGTCTCCGGGCGGTCCACTTCGGACCGTCCCGCGCGCGTCGTCCGGCCGGTCACGTACACGAAGGCGCCCGCGCGGCCCAGCTCGACGGCGATCGCCCGGCTCGCGCCGCGCGTGCCGCCCGCCACCAGTGCGACTTTTCCGGAAAGTGTGTTCATGCACCCAGCCTCGAGGCGAACCATGACAACTCCTGTCATGGTTTCCGTGAGTCTGTGGACCAGCTGTCGGGTTGCTGTGAGTACCCGGTGATCGGGAGTGCCGGGCCGCACCCGGGCGGTTAATGGAGGTGTGGACGGATCGACGGCGGGACTACTGGTGCTGTTCGTCGTCGCGCTCGTGCCGCTGCTGCCCACCGAGGTGACCATCCTCGGCATGGGCATCGAGGCGGCGCAGGGCGGGACGTCGCTGGCGCTGGTGATCGCCGTGGCGAGTGCCGGGTGCCTGGCGTCCGACCAGGCGCTCTACGCCCTCGGCCGGTTCGGTGGCCGGGCGGCGCTGGACCGGCTGAGCCGGCGGAAGAAGATCGCCGCCGGGCTCGGCTGGCTCGACGGGCGGCTGCAGCGCCACCCCCGGCCGGTGCTGGTGGTCGCCCGCTGGCTGCCGTCGGGCGGCACGCTCGGCGCCCTGCTCGCCGGATCGCTGCGGTGGCCGGTGACGGAGTTCCTCACCGCTTCGGCCGTCGGCGTCACGCTCTGGACGTCGTACGTGGCCTTCCTCGGGTACGCCGGCGGCCGGATCGTCACCGAACCCGGGATCAGCCTGCTGCTCTCCCTGGCGGTGGCCTTGATCCTGGGTTCGGTGATCACCTACAGCGTCCGGCACAGCGTCAAAGCGACTTGACCGCCTCCAGGATGTCGCCCGGCTCGGTCCGCGTGACGAAGTCCGGGTGGACGTCGACGTACCGGATCACCCGGTCGCGGTCGACCACGACGACCGCCGGGTGGACCAGCTCCCAGGTGCCGTTGACCGCCTCGAGGTCCGTGCCCAGCGTCTCCATGGCCTGGCGCACGACGTCGGAGACCGGGTAGCTCAGCCCGAGACCGCGCGCGACCGTGCTCCCCACGTCCGACAGCACCGGGAACGCCAGGTCGGGCGCCGGGCCGTCCGGCCGCTGCGGGCTGATCGCCGCCAGGGTCACCCCGAGCTTCCCCAGCTCGGGCAGCAGTTCCTGCTGGTAGGTGCGCAAGGTCAGGTTGCAGTACGGGCACCACTGGCCGCGGTAGAACACGAGCACCGCCGGCCCGTCGGCGACAAGCTCGCCCAGGCTCGTCGGCGTCCCGCCGGCCCCCGGCAGCGTGAAGTCCTCGATCTTGTCACCGGCTCCGGCGAACTCCGTCGCGCCGCCCCGGCGCCGGTCCGCTTCGAGGACGTCGAAGACCTCCGGCGGCAGCACGCCGCGAAGGTGGTCGTTCACGCCGGTCAGGGCGGTGTCGAGCGTCATGGATCCCCCAGTTCGTTGTACTGATCGGTACAGTGGCGTGAACTGTACTATCCGGTACATGGAGACGCAAGCGGCTTCGACCCCGCGCGGCAAGCGGACGCGCGAAGCGATCGTCGACGCGGCCGCCGCGCTGATGTACGTCGACGGCGTCGCGGGCACCAGCGTCGACAAGGTGCTCGCCGCGAGCGGGGCCGGGAAATCGCAGATGTACCACTACTTCAAGAACAAGGAACAGCTGGTCGGCGCCGTGATCGACCGGTACGTCGAGCAGATACTCGGCAACCAGCCGGCGATCTTCACCCTCGCGTCGTGGGCCGACCTCGAAACGTGGACCGGCCAGCTGCTGGACGTCCACCGCCGCGCGGGCGCGCCGATCGCCTGCCCGCTGGGCAACCTCGCCGGCGAAGTGGGCGACAACCCGAAGCTCGCGCCACTGGTCGACCGGGCCTACCGGACGTGGGAGTCGCACCTGGAGCGCGGGTTGCGAACGTTGCAGGACAAGGGAGAGCTCGCGCCCGACGCCGATCCGGCGCGGCTGGCGCAGGCGGCGATGACGTCCGTCCAAGGTGGACTGCTGCTGGCCCACATCCGGCACGACCTCACCGCGCTGGAGGACGCGCTCGGCATCGCGCTGGCGTACCTGCGCGGCTTCAAGCGGTGAGCTGACCGACTTCGGCGCGCAGTTCCTCGATCACTTGGGCCACGGCCGGCCGCTGCCGGGCGCCGGTGCGGCAGACCGCCTCCACCAGCCGCGCCGCGCGGATCCCGGCCAGCGGCCGGGCGACCAGCCCGCTGCCCCGGCGGGCGTCCATCGTGTAGCGCGGCAGCAGCGCGATGCCGTGGCCCGCGGCGACCAGCCGCTCGGTGATCCGGAAGTCGTTGATCCGCTGCACCACGACCGGCCGCACGCCGGTGCGGATGGTCAGCGAGCGCAGCACGTCGTCCACCGGGAAGCCGAAGTCGACGCTGATCCAGCGTTCGTCCGCCAGCTCGGACAGCTCGACGCGCCGGCGGTTCGCCAGCCGGTGCCCGACCGGCAGCGCGACGTCGAGCGGCTCCCGCAGCAGCGGCACCACGTCGAGCCGACCGGAGTCGAACTCCGGCGCGTGCTCGTCGCGGTGGGCCACGACGATGTCGTAGTCCGCGACCAGGCCCGGCACTTCCGGCGGCGTCATGTCGACGTCCCGGACGTCGACCTCCAGGCCCTCGTACCCGGCGACGCGGGTCAGCAGCCCCGGCAGCAGCATCAGCCCGGCCGACTGGAAGATCGCGATCCGCACCCGCCCGCGCGGCGCGCTGCGGTAGGTGTCCAGTTCGGACTCGGCCCGCTCGAGCGCGGCGAGCACCTCGTCGGCGCGGGCGACCAGCGCGCGGCCCGCGTCGGTCAGCCGCAGCCCGCGCCCGGCAGGCTCGGTGAGCGGCAGGCCGACCTCGCCCTGCAGCGCGCGCAGCTGCTGCGAGACGGCGGACGGCGTGCAGTGCAGCGCCCGCGCCGCCGCCGTCACGCTGCCGCGGTCGGCGAACTCTCGCAGGGTGCGCAGCCGGCCCAGATCCACGCGGCCACTGTACTTGAAGCACAGCTACAAGGTCCCTGCAGATAATCTCGCTGGTCCTTCACTGTCCGGCTTGCGAGAGTGGAGGCATGCCCGCCCGTGATCGCCTGCTCGCCGTGCTCGTCGCCGTCCTCTGGGGCCTCAACTTCCTGGCCATCCACGCCACGCTCGGCCAGTTCCCGCCCGTGTTCGCGGGCGCGCTGCGGTTCGCCGTGATCGCCGTGCCGACGATCCTGTTCGTCCCGTGGCCGAAGGTGAAGGTGCGGCACCTGCTCGGCTACGGCCTCGGTTTCGGCACCGGGCAGTTCGCGTTCCTGTTCATCGCGATGAACACCGGGATGCCGACCGGGCTCGCGTCGCTGGTGCTGCAGGCGTCGGCGCCGTTCACGGTGCTGCTCGGCGCGGTCTTCCTGGGCGAACGCGTCACGCCGCACCAGCTGGCCGGCATCGCGCTGGCGGTGGCCGGGATGGCGGCGATCGCGTGGCAGCAGTCCGGGCACGCCGCCCTGCTGCCGATGATCCTGACGCTGCTGGCCGCGCTGAGCTGGGCGTTCGGCAACCTGAGCACGCGCAAGGCCGAGCCGGACAACCCGCTGCACTTCACGCTGTGGATGTCAGTGGTGCCGCCGCTGCCGATGTTCGCGCTGTCGCTGGTCATGGAGGGCCCAGCCGCGCAGTGGCGGTCGCTGACGACGCTCGGCACCCCGACCGGCCTGACCGCGCTGGGCGGGCTGGCGTACGTGGTGCTGATCGGCACGGTGGTGGGCTCGGGCCTGTGGACGACGTTGATGCGCCGCAACCCGGCGGGCGTGGTGTCGCCGTTCTCGCTGCTGGTGCCGGTGGTCGGGCTGACGGCGTCGTTCCTGCTGCTGGGCGAGCGGCCGACCTGGCTGGAGGTCGGCGCCGCCGTCGTGGTGATCGCCGGGGTGCTGCTCGGGTCGCTGCGAACCGCGCCCAAGCGGGAGCTCGTCGCGGTTTAGGCGGCGGTCTCTTCCTGCTTCGGGGCTTCCGCGTCGCTCTTGTGCTCGCGGCCGAGGCGCTTCTTCATGACGACGAAGACGACGGCACCGATCACGATGGCCGCGACCAGGCCGTACTTGGAGAAGTCGCCGAGCCACTTTTCGGCGGCCTCGCCGACGTAGTAGATGAGGGCGGTCGTGCCGCCCGCCCAGGCGATGCCGCCGAGCGCGTTGGCGAAGAGGAACTTGGGGTAGTGCATGCGCAGCGACCCGGCGAGCGGGCCGGCGAGGATGCGCAGGAACGCGATGAACCGGCCGAAGAACACGGCCCACATGCCGCGTTTGTTGAAGATCCGTTCGGCGTTGGCGATGTGCGTCGGCCCGAAGTGCTTCGGGAACTTCCGCCCGGCCCAGGCGAACAGCCGCTGCCCGCCGGTCTTCCCGATCAGGTACCCGATGCTGTCCCCGATGATGGCGCCGGCACTGGCCACGACGCCGACCCACAACGGGCTCAGGTTCGGGTGGCTCAAGGTCAGCAAGGCGGCGCTGACCAGCACGACCTCGCCGGGCAGGGGAATGCCGAGGCTTTCGATCATGATGACGCCGCCGACGATCAGGTACACCGAGATCGCCGGGATCGACGCCAGCCACTGGTCGATGTGCACAGCCCGTACCCCCTGGTACCACGTCCGGATTGGTGTTCGCTTTCCGAAGCGTACCGGGGGTGGAGCCGCCGGGGCGGCATCCTCAGGTATTGCCCGAGGTACGACTTTGGTCGGGGTAGCCGCGGGTTCCTCCAGCACAGGGGCCGGAAACGCGCTCTCGGGTCTTGTCCGGCAGGCACGTCTTTTTCACCCGACGCGATGGAGCGGGAACCGATCTTCGGACCCGGCACGGTCGGCATCGCTTTCAGCGCGCGTCCTTCTGCAACCGGACCCCATCGGCACCCACCCAGCAGGCACGCCCTCAATTCGGCAACGTCGGCACCCACCGAGCACGTACGCCCTCGTCCGGCAGCGTCGGCACGCCAGCGAGCACACCCCCTGCCGACCCGATACGCAGCCCCATCAGCGGCCGTCGCGCCGGGTCAAGGCACGCTTTCCCGCCTTGACGCGGCACGACGGCCGTTGAACAATCCGGCGTTCGGGTCGGTGGAGGGACCCAAGCAGAGCCATCCACGGCCGCATCCCCAAGTTGTCCACAGACCTGTCCACAGCCCCCAACCCATGTGGACAACTCCCGCCGAAACGCCCCGATCAGCCGGTTCCGTCAGGGACCGCCGATAGAATGGACTTGGGCACGCCCCCCAGGGAGTGGTGGGGAGCGGTCGGGGGCTTCAGCCGGGTGAACCCGGACGTCCTCGAGGAGGCTCCCGTGAAGTACGTGGTTCTGATCTACGGCAACCCCCACTCGCGCACAGCCTGGGCGGGGATGAGCGACGAACAGCGCGCCGCCGGGCTTGCCCACTACCAGCGGCTCAACGACGAACTCGATGCCTCCGGCGAGCGCATCGTCTCCGAACGGCTCGCCTTCCCCGAACTCGCCAAGCGGATCAGCGGCGGCAGCACGACCGACGGGCCGTTCGCCGAGACCAAGGAGTTCCTCGCCGGCTTCTACCTGCTCGACTGCGACACCGAGGCACGCGCCCTCGAGATCGCCGCGAAGATTCCGGAAGCGTCGTTCGGTGTCGTCGAGGTGCGGCCGGTGATGGGGTTGCACGGGCCCGAGCTGTGAGCGACGTCGAACGCCTGCTCCGGGAGCTCGCGCCGCAGGTGCTCGCCGCGGTGGTCCGGCGGTACGGCGGTTTCGACGCCTGTGAAGACGCCGTCCAGGAGGCGCTGCTCGCCGCGGCTCGGCAGTGGCCGGGCGATGGCGTTCCGGATCACCCGAAAGGGTGGCTGATCACCACCGCCTCGCGGCGGCGGATCGAGCAGTGGCGCAGTGAGACCGCGCGGCAACGGCGTGAGGAAACCGCCGCCCAGCTGGAACCGCCCGAGCAGGAGCCGGTCAGCGGGGTCGATGACACCCTGACCCTGCTCCTGCTCTGCTGCCACCCGTCGCTGACGCCGCCGTCGCAGGTCGCGCTCACGCTGCGCGCGGTCGGCGGGCTGACCACCGCCGAGATCGCGAGGGCCTTCCTCGTCCCGGAAGCCACGATCGGCCAGCGGATCAGCCGCGCGAAACAGAAGCTCAAGGGCGAACGCCTCACGCAGGACGGCCGTCCCGAACGGCTGGCCGCCGTCCTGCAGGTGCTCTACCTGATCTTCACCGAAGGCCACACCGCCAGCTCGGGCGACGCGCTCAGCCGCGTCGACCTGACGACCGAGGCCATCCGGCTGGCCCGGCAGCTGCGCGCGGAACTGCCGGACGACGGCGAGGTCACCGGGCTGCTGGCGCTGATGCTCCTGACCGAGGCCCGCCGCCCGGCGCGGACGGACGCGACCGGCGCGCTCGTCCCGCTGGCCGAGCAGGACCGCACGCGCTGGCACCGGGCGTTCATCGACGAAGGCGTCGCCCTGATCACCCGGGCGCTGGCGACCGCGCCCGTCGGCCCCTACCAGCTGCAGGCGGCGATCGCCGCGGTGCACGACGAGGCCGCCACCGCCGCGGAGACCGGCTGGGCCGAGATCCTCACCCTCTACGACCTGCTGCGGGTCGTGGCGCCCGGGCCGATGGTCACGCTGAACCGGGTGGTGGCGTTCGCGCAGGTCTACGGCCCCGAAGCCGGGCTCGCGGAGCTGGCGGAAGCCGAGCAGGATTCCGCGCTGGCGCAGCACCACCGCGTCGACGCGATCCGCGCGCACCTGCTGGAGCGCTCCGGGGACGCGCCCGGCGCCCGGGAGGCGTACCTGGCCGCCGCGCGGCGGACGTTGAGCCTGCCGGAGCAGGCGTACCTGCAGTCGCGGGCCGCCGAGCTGGAAACGTGAGAACGGCCGGCCGGGACAACGCCCGGCCGGCCGTACCTCAGAGGATCTCGGCGGAGGTGCCGACGTCCGGCGGGCCCAGGTCGGGGTTCAGCGCCCCGGTGAGCTCCACCAGCTCCGGCTCCACCTCGTGCGGCTGGATGCGCCCGTCGCGGATGTCCTCCGCGTAGTGGCACGCCACCCGGTGCCCGCCGCCGATCTCACGCAGCTGCGGGCGGTCGGTGTCGCACAGGCTCGCCTGCCGCCACGGGCAGCGCGTGTGGAAGCGGCAGCCCGACGGCGGGTTGGCCGGCGAAGGCAGGTCGCCCGCCAGCAGGATCTGCTCGCGGGTGTCCTCGACCACCGGGTCCGGCACCGGGATGGCCGAAAGCAACGCCCGCGTGTACGGGTGCAGCGGGTCCCGGTACAGCGAGTCCGCGTCGGTCTCCTCGACCAGCGCGCCCAGGTACATCACGCCGATGCGGTCGGAGATGTGCCGCACCACCGCGAGGTCGTGCGCGATCACGACGTAGGTCAGGCCGAGCTCCGCCTGCAGGTCCTCCAGCAGGTTCACCACCTGGGCCTGCACCGAAACGTCCAATGCGGACACCGGCTCGTCGGCGACGATCAGGTCCGGCTCCACCGCCAGCGCCCGCGCGATGCCGATGCGCTGGCGCTGCCCGCCGGAGAACTCGTGCGGGTACTTCCGCAGCGACGTCTCCGGGAGACCGACCGCGGCCAGCAGCTCGCGCAGCCGCCGCTGGGTGGCTTCCTTGTCCTGGTCGAGGCCGTGCGCGTGCATGCCCTCCAGCAGGATCGACTCCACGGACTGGCGAGGGTCCAAACTGGACATCGGGTCCTGGAAGACCATCTGCATCCGGCGCCGGGCCTTCCGCAGTTCCTCGCCCTTGAGCTGGGCGACGTCAGTGCCGTCGAACTTCACGGAACCGGCGGTGGGCTCGTTGAGCCGCAGGATCGCCCGGCCCAACGTGGACTTGCCGCAGCCGGACTCGCCCACCAGGCCGTAGGTTTCGCCGCGGCGGATGGCCAGGTCGACGCCGTCGACCGCGTACACGTGCCCGACCGTCCGGTCGAACACGATGCCGCGCTTGATCGGGAAGTGCACCTTGAGGTCGGTGACCTCGAGCAGCACGTCACCAGCAGGACGGGTCATCGGGTTCCTCCTCCCGCGGCGACCGGCGGCCGCACGGGGTTGTGACAGCGCAGCAGCCCGCCCTGGTCGGGCGCCAGCTGCGGCTGGACCTCGCGGCAGACCGGCAGCGCGTTGGGGCAGCGCGGCGCGAACGCGCACGCGTGGTCCCACGGGATGTTGTCGGCCACCGAACCCCGGATGGGGATCAGCTTTTCGCCGCGGCCCGCGTCCAGGCGCGGGATCGAGGCGAGCAGGCCGTGCGTGTACGGGTGCCGCGGCTCGGCGAACAGCTGGTGCCGCTGCGCGCGCTCGACGATCTTGCCGCCGTAGAGCACGTTCACCTCGTCGCACAGCCCGGCGACGACGCCGAGGTCGTGCGTGATCATGATCAGCGCGGTGCCGGTGTCCTGCACCAGTTCCCGCAGCAGGGCGAGGATCTGCGCCTGGATGGTGACGTCCAGCGCGGTCGTCGGCTCGTCGGCGATGAGCAGCCGCGGACGGCACGCCAGCGCGATCGCGATCAGCGCGCGCTGCCGCATCCCGCCGGAAAGCTGGTGCGGGTACTCGGAAAGCCGCCGGGACGGGTCGGGGATGCCGACCTTGTCGAGCAGGTCCACCGCTTCGGTGGACGCCGCCTTGCGGGACAACCCGCGGTGGCGCTCCAGCACCTCGGTGATCTGCAGCCCGATCGGGATGACCGGGTTCAGCGAGGACAGCGGGTCCTGGAAGACCATGCCGAGGTCGCGGCCGCGGCGGTCACGCATTTCGCGGTCGGACAGCGCAAGCAGGTCGGTGCCTTCGAAGCGCACCGAACCGCTGACCTTGTTGCCGCGCTTGGCCAGCAACCGCATGATCGCCAGGGACGTCACGGACTTGCCGCAGCCGGACTCGCCGACCAGGCCGACCGTCTGGCCCGGCTCGACGTCGAAGCTGACGTGGTCGACCGCGGTGAACGACTGCTCGCCACGGCGGACGAACTCGACCGTGAGGTCGCGGACTTCAAGGAGTGCCATGGGTTCTCACCGCCTGTTCTTCGGGTCGAGGGCTTCGCGGAGGGACTCGCCGAGCAGCGTGAACCCGAGCGCGACGATGATGATCGCGATCGCCGGGTAGTACGCCAGCTCGGGCCGGACGTCGAGGAACTGCCGAGCGCCCTTGCTCAGCATGATGCCCCACTCCGCCCGGTTCGGGTCCGGGTCGCCCAGACCGAGGAACGACAGCGCCGCGGCCTCCAGGATGGCGGTCGCCAGGGTCAGCGTGGCCTGCACGATGACCGGGCCGAGCGAGTTCGGCAGCATGTGCCGGAACACGATCGCGCCGCGCTTGACACCCAGCGACGTCGCGGCGAGGACGTGGTCGCTGCCGCGCTGCACCAGCATCGAGCCGCGCAGCAGCCGCGCGAAGATCGGCACGCCGATCAGCGAGACGGCGAGGATCACCGTCCACTGGCTGGGCTTGGCGAACAGCGCCGCCACCGAAATCGCCAGCAGCAGCGACGGCACCGACAGCATGACGTCGACGAGTCGCATGAGGACGGTGTCGACCCAGCCGCCGAACGCGCCGGCCAGCCCGCCGATGATGACGCCGAGGAGCACGCCGATCACCGTCGCCAGCACACCGACGAGGAGGGTGTTCTGCGCGCCGGCGATCAGCCGCGACAGCTCGTCGCGGCCGAAGTCGTCCACACCGAGCGGGAAACCCGGTTGCGAGCCGGGGATGATCCCCTGGCCGAGCGCGACCTTGTCCTGCAGGTACCGCTCGAGCGGGTCCTTCGGCTCGAGCAGCGGCGCGAAGATCGCCAGCAGCACGAACAGGCCGGTGATCACGGCACCGGTGATGGCGACCGGGCTGCGCAGCATGCGCCGCAGGGCTTCGCCGCCGAGGCTGTGCCCGCTCGCCGCGGCCAGCTTGTCGATCGGCTCCTTCTTCTTGTTCAGCAGAGTGTTCATCGCACACGCACCCTCGGGTCGATGATCCCGTACGAGACGTCGACCAGCATGTTCACCAGCACGTACACCAGCGCGCCGAAGAGCAGCAGCGCCTGGAGCCGGGGATAGTCACGCCGTTCGATGCCTTCGGCCAGCAGGAACCCGAGGCCGCGGAAGTTGAAGACGCGCTCGGTCAGCACCGCGCCGCCGAGCAGCGCGCCGGTCTGCAGGCCGATGGTGGTGACCACCGGGAGCAGGCCGTTGCGCAGCACGTGCCGCCGCCGGACGACGGGCTGCGTGAGGCCCTTCGAGTTGGCGGTCCGGATGAAGTCCTCGTTGAGCACTTCGAGCACCGACGCGCGGGTGATCCGGGTGATCACCGCGAGCGGGATGGTGGCGAGCGCGAACGCCGGGAGGATCAGGTGCTTGATCGCGTCCCAGACGGCGTCCCACTCGCTCGTCATGATGCCGTCGAGGACGGCGAAGTTGGTGATGGCGGTCGCGTCCAGGCCCGCGGTCTGCCGTCCCTGCGACGGCAGGCCCAGCGGCCCGGCCAGCAGGTCCTGCATCATGTAGCCGAGGAAGAACACCGGGACCGCGACGCCGATCAGCGTCAGCACGATGATCACGTTGTCGGCGACGCCGCCGCGGTAGCGCGCCGAGAGGTAGCCCGCCGGGATGCCGATGAGCACCGCGATGATCATCGCGGAGATCCCCAGCTCGATGGTGGCCGGCAGGAAGGTGCCGATCTCCGACATCACCGGCTGGGTCGACACGAGCGACGCACCGAAGTCACCGGTGATCGCGCGGCCGAGGAACTTGAAGTACTGGATGATGACCGGCTGGTCGAGCCCCAGCACGTGGTTGAGGTTGGCGATCTTTTCCGGCGTTGCCTTGTCGCCGAGGAGGGCGGCCGCGGGCCCTCCGGGCAGCGACCGGAGCCAGGCGAAGACCAGGATGGACAGGATGAGGAGCGTCGGGATCGCTTGTAGCAGCCGACGCACGAGAAAACGGAGCACTTGCAGTCCTTAGGGGGCAGCCCGCTGCTTACGGACATGGGGTGGGCGCGGTAGCGCCCACCCCATGCCTCGCGGCGCGTGGAACCGTCAGTTCACGGTCACGGTGTTGAACCGCTCGTCGGTCAGCGGGCTGGCGACCAGGCCCTTGACCTTCGGGCCGACCACGATGGCGGGCGGGCCGTAGGAGATCGGGATGGCGGGCAGGTAGTCCATGATCTGCTTGTTGACGTCCTGGTACGCCTTGGCGTGCGCGTCGCCGGCGGGCGAAGCGTCCGCGGCGGCCAGCGCCTGGAACAGCTGCGGGTTGTCGAACCCGAACTCCGGCTTCTTGCGGCCGAAGAAGGTGCCGACGAAGTTCCCGGCGTCGTTGTAGTCACCGGTCCAGCCGAGCAGGTGCAGGTCCTGCTTGCCGAACTTCTGGACGTCGTCCTTGTAGCCACCGTTCCACGGCTTGGCGACGGCCTCGACCTTGACGCCGATGGCCTTCAGGTCCTCGGAGATCGAGGTGAAGACGTCCGCCGGGTTCGGCATGTACGGACGGGTGACCTCGGTCGGGTAGTAGAACTTCAGCGTCAGGTTCGTCGCCCCGGCCTCCTGGAGCAGCTGCTTCGCCTTCTCCGGGTTGTACGGGTACTTCGTGACCTCGTCGGTGTAGCCGGAGATCGTCTTGGGCACGAACTCGGTGGCCACCTCGGCGCCCTCGGGCAGCTTGCTCTTGACGAACTGCTCGCGGTTGATGCCGTAGGCCAGCGCCTGGCGGACCTTGACGTCCTTCAGCTTCTCACCGGCCGGGCCGGACTGGTTGATGCCCAGGTACAGCACGTTGAACGGCGGGCGCACCAGCACCTGCTCGCCCTCGTTGCGCAGCAGGCCGTAGTCCGCGGGCGCCGGGTAGTCGTAGCCCTGGATGTCGCCGGCCTTGAGGGCCTGCTTGCGGGCGTTCTCGTCCGGGATCACCTTGAAGATGAGCTTGTCGAGCTTGGCCGTCTGGGTCGGGCTGGTGTCGTTCTTGGACAGGGTGATCTCACCCTTGCCCTGGTCCCAGCTGTCGAACTTGAACGGGCCGGTGCCGACCGGGTGCTTGTTCGCGTACTCGCTGTAGGTGAACGAGTCGCCGGACTGGGTGACCTCGTCCGACTTGTACTGCTTGAGCGCGGTCGGGCTCTGCATCGCGAACGACGGCAGGGTGAAGGCCGCCGGGAACGCGCCCTTCGCCCTGTTCAGGTTCACGACCGCGGTCGCCGGGTCCTTGGCTTCGCAGCTCTTGTAGACCGGGTCGCTGTAGTCGGTGCTCTCGTTCTTGGCGAAGCCGCCGAAGACGTCGGCGTAGTAGATCATCTGGCTCTGGGCGGCGGCGCCCTTCATGTTGTACCAGCGGTCGAAGTTGAAGCAGACCGCGGTCGCGTCGAAGGCGGTGCCGTCGGAGAACTTCACGCCCTGCTTGAGCGAGAAGGTCCAGGTCTTGCCGTCGTTGCTCGGCTCCCACTTCTCGGCCAGCGAGGGCTCGAGGTCGGCGGTGCCCGGCTTGTTCTGGATCAGCGTGTCGAAGATCTGCCGGGTGATCCGGAAGGTCTCGCCCTCGTCGTTGAAGATCGGGTCGAACAACTTCGGGTTGCCGGCCGCGCCGAAGATCATGGTGCCCCCGGAACCACCCCCCGCGCCTTCGTCGCGCTTGGATTCCGCACAGGCGGACAGCGAGACCGCGAGCGCGCCGGCGAGCCCGATCAGGGCCACGCGGCGTGTCCGGGTCAGCCGCAATTGCTGCATCTGGCACCCCTTGGGAGATGTTTCGGGTTCAAAGTCACCGTCCGGTCGGTCAGGAACTCGACGGACGATCGGTGTGCTCGCCGACACTAGCGGGAACTCGGCCCGCACTTAAGCACGTGAGGTTACGATCGCGCTACGTGGACGTCGATTTGACCGCAATGTGTCCGTAAATCGCGACAGAATGTGACCATTTGCCGTCTGCGGCTCCGTCGAGTGTCCGATCACTGACACAGATGGCGGTACCGACATTGGTCCGGACGTGTATCCGGCTACGGACCGCTGGATCGATCCGGACCTATCCGTCACGCTGAGTGACCACTTCGTCCCCTACGAAAGTCGGGTTCCGGCGGCTTCGGCGGTGCCGTCGACGGCGAACCAGCCGCGTTCGAACCGTTGCCACCGCGCCAAATCCGCTCGAGCGGCCGCCCCGTCGCGCTCGACCGCCCTGGCCAGCCGCTCGGCCTCCGAACCGCCGGAGAGCCAGCAGAGGTGGGAAAGCAGGGGTCTTGCCGAAGCCCGGCCGCTCGAAACGCCTTCCAGCACCAGGACGTCCGGCACGGGCACCCGGACGAGCTCGCCCGGCCGGGGCGTCCCGGTGGACCAGTCCATTCGCCGGTACGCCCCCGCGACGCCGCCGGCCAGGGGCCGCAGGACGCCGTCGAGGAGCTCGGGCCACCACGCGACCGGGTCGTCCCACGTCGCGAAGGCGTCGGTGCTGACCAGGGCCGGGCGGCACCCGCGGGCGGTCAGCCCGGCGACGACCTCGGCGGCGAGCGTCGACTTCCCGGCGCCCGACGGACCGTCGATCGCCAGCACGCGCACCGGTCCCAGCCGCGCGGGCGCGGCGAGCAGGGCGTCGATCAGCGCGTCACTTGCTGACGCGCTCGACCTCCGGGAGCCCTTTGACGTCGTCGGGAGCCGCCGTCTTCGCTTCGAGCTCGGCGATCCGGCTCGCCAGCTCGCGACGGGTGTCCTCGAGTTCACAGCGCAGCAGCGCGATCTCCTCGACCGACGTGCGCACCTCTTCTTCGAGGTGCCCGGTCTCGGTGGACAGGTGCAGCGACACGAGCGCCAGCACGACGCCGGCCAGGAGGAAGACGAAGTTCGACGGGGTCTCCACCCCGGTCAGCCGGGCCAGGAACTGCGCGGCCGCCGGGATCGCGGCCAGCACCACGACGCCGATGGCCACGACCAGCCACACGCCCGCGTACTTCTCCCGCAGCTTGCGCCGCCGCATCATCTCGACGACGACGAAGAGCACCAAGCAGGCGATGACGATGCTGAGGATGCGCCAACCGGCCATCTTCCCAAGCTCCTTAAGCCGAATCCGAGGAGTCGACCGCGGGACGGCGGCGGACCAGCGCGAGCAGCAGCGCGAGCCCGGCGCGGCCGAGGTAGACCGCCGACTTGACGGGCGAGTGGCTGGGCGTGCCGCCCGCGCGCTCGCGCATGATGACCGGGATCTCCTTGATGATCAGTTCGGCCCGGATGGCCATGACCAGCGATTCGACCGTGTCGCCGAGGTACTCGGCCGGGTAGTAGCCGGCGAACAGCCGGATCGCGCGCGGCCCCATCGCCTTGAAGCCCGACGTGACGTCGGTGAGCCGGGTCTTCGCCAGCCGCGAGAACACGATCGACAGCGCGACCATGGCGTACTTGCGCGGCCCGCTGGCCTTGTACGCACCCTTGCCGGCGAACCGGGAGCCGATCACGATGTCGGCGTCGTCGAGGCCGCGCAGCAGCGCGTCGAGTTCGTCCGGGTCGTGCTGGCCGTCGGCGTCCACCTGCACGACGACGTCGTACCCGCGGGCGGCGGCGTAGCGGAAGCCGGTGCGCATCGCGCCGCCGACCCCGAGGTTCACGGCGAGCCGGGCCACCTCGGCGCCCGCGGCGCGGGCCAGCTTGGCGGTGTCGTCCACCGAGCCGTCGTCGACGACCAGCAGGTCGGCGGTGGGGCAGGCCCGCTTCACGTGCTCGATGACGGACGCCACGCTGGCCGACTCGTTGAGGGCGGGCATCACGATGAGCACGCGGCGGCTGGTCACCGAGGTCGCCGAGGTCACAGACACGCGATCACCTTAGCCCTTCACTTGCTGTCACAGCCGCGGACCCGGGTGCGGTGGCCGTGGTGAACACCGTTCGCCGAGCGGGCGGCCGGTCAACCGCGCACGTCACCCGCATCCTGGGCACACCGCGGTCACCCCTAGACTCCGGGCGTTGACGGCTTTGTTGATCGGAGAAGGCATGCTGTCCGAAGCTGTCCGGCTGGCCGTGGGAATCCTGGTGGTGTTGCTCCCCGGGTTCTCGATCCTCGTGGTCACCGGCGTACGCGAACGGCTGTGGCTCGCGGGCCTTTCGGCGCCGCTGACCACCGGGTTCGTGCTGCTGGTGTCCCTGTTCACGGGGGTCACCGGACTCCGCTTCGGCCTGCTGACCGCGCTCGTCGCGCTCGTGGTCGTCCTGCTCGTGCTCGGCGGGGTGCGGTGGCTGGTCCGCCGCCGCCGTCCGGCCGCGGAGCCGGTCGAGCCCGCCGAAGACCCGCGGCTGCGCACGCTGACCGGCCGGGCCGGGACGATCGCGCAGGTACTGGGCGCGCTGATCGCCGTCGGCGGCGTCGGGCTCGGCATCCGCGTGTGGCACAAGGGCCTCGGGTCGTGGCGGACGCCGACCCAGGAGCACGACACCGTCACGCACGCCGTGCTGACCGCCTTCACGCACTTCACCGGCAAGGCCGCGCCCTGGCAGATCCTGCCCATCGACGTCGTGCACGACACCAACGTCCAGTTCTACCCGCCCGGCTTCACCGACATCAGCGCGCTGCTCACCGACGTCTTCGGAGACACGATGCTGTCGCTGAACCTGGTGACCGTCGTGTTCTCGGTGGTCGTGCTGCCGCTGTCGGTGGCCGCCCTCACCGCGGCGGTGCTGCGGCACGGGAGGCTCGGCCGCGGCTGGGTCGAGCTCGCCGCCGGGGTGGCCGCGTTGGTCTCCGTGCAGCTGTACCGGCCCGGCATCGCCTTCGCCCACGACGGCGGGGTCCTGCCGAACGCGGCCGCGATGACGCTCATGCCCGGGCTCGTCGCCGTGATGCTGGTGATCGGCAAGCGCAACGGGGGCCGCGCGGTGCTGGTCGGCGTGGCCGCCGCCGGTGCGTTCAACCTGCACCCGAGCGCGCTGACCTCGGTCGCGCTGACGACGGTCGCGGCCATGGTGGGCCTGCTGTTCACCAAGGCGGGCCGCCTGGCGTTCGTCCGCGCGCTGCTGCCGTTGGTACTGGCGGGCGTGGTCGCGGTCGTCCTCATCGTCCCGGACGTGCTGGCGTTGCTGCGGCTCGGCAACGGCTCGGTGGTCGACGCGCCGGCCAACATCCGCGGCACGCAGCTCGGCGCGTCGTTCGAGCTGGTCGCCCGGCTGCCCTACGGCGGCTACTTCGACCCGAGCGGCACGATGGGCCAGCTGGTGCTGGGCCTGCTCGGCCTGGCGGGCGTCGTCGCCACGCTCCTTTCGCGGCGGGCGTGGCCCCTGCTGACGGCGTGGCTGTTCTGGGCGGCGGTCGTGGTGAGCTTCCACTACTCGCCCAACTCCGGCTTCGGCGCGATGATCGGCCGGTACTACTACCGGGTCGCCAACCGCCTCGACACCCACATCTACCTGCTGATTCCGCCCCTGGCCGGAGTCCTGTTCGCGGCGCTGGGGCTGTTCGTCGTCGCGGTCCGGAAGCGCAACCCGATCCCGGCGCGGCTCCGGCCCGCGGTGGCGTACGGGCTGATCGTGGTGCTGCTGGGCGCGCTCACGGTGACGTCGTTCCGCGGCTACATGAACACCGGCGCGCTGTCGCTGAGCCAGCGTTACGCGGCCCCGCAGTTCGTCCGCTACGACGCTTCGGACGACGCGGCGGCGAAGTGGCTGCACGAGCACGCGGCGCCGGGCGAAACGATCCTGAACAACGCGAACGACGGGTCGACGCTGCTGTACGTCGACTACGACCTGCCGATCCTCAACATCGTCCCGGACGGCCACAGCCCGATCCAGGACAACGTCACCCTGCTGGCGATGTTCAACTACTACCCGGCGGACCCGCAGGTCCAGAACATCCTGCGCGAGAAGAACGTCCGCTGGGTGTACGTGGATTCCTCGGCCCCGACGGTCGGCACGGACGGCCACCACTGGACGGGCAAGCTGACGTACAGCCTGGCGCCGGGGCTGAGCCGGCTTTCGGGACTGCCGGGGCTGACGAAGGTGTTCAGCGCGGGAACGGTGAGCGTGTACCGGCTGGACCTGCCGCAGACCCCGCCCCGAGGCTGAAGCTCGCTTTGGCCCGCGGGCTGAAGTTTGTTTTTATGGGGTTGAGGCTTGTCTTTCACCCGGGGCTTGAAGTTCGGCTTTACCCGGGCTGAAGTTCGCCCTCCACCTGGGTTGAAGCTCGCCTTTCCTCCGGGCTGACGCTCGCCTTCCACCCGGGGCTTGAAGTTCGGCTTTCCTTCGGGCTGACGCTCGCCTTCCACCCGGGGCTTGAAGTTCGCTTTTACCCGGGCTGAAGTTCGCCTCCCACCTGGGGCTGGAGCTCGTCTTCCACAATCGAGCCGGGGTGTGGACAACTTGGCTCGGACGGCTCCTCGGCGGAGGTTTTCGTCGGGCGGGCCCGATAGGCTGAAGCCGGGGATGGTCCCCCAGGGAGGGCGGGCCCTGGCCGGGGGCGATCCGGCAGGCGATCCGGCAAGCCTCGGCCAGATCGATCCGGCAGGTCTCGGCCAGGTCGATCCGGTGAGAACCTCAGGCAGCGTCCGGGCCGGACTCGACCGGCTCCGGCGCCCGCCGCAGCACGAACGCGAGCACCACCGCCAGTCCCAGCGTCGGGGCCACCGCCAACGCGATCACCGCGCGGAACACCGTGTCGCCCGGCAGGAACAGCAGCACCAGCGAGGCCGTGCCGGTGACCACCGCCCAGGTCGCCAGCACCAGCTTCGCCTGCGTGCGGGCCACCAGGACCGCCGTCAACAGCTGCATCGGCACCAGCAGCACCGACGACCACACCAGCCCCGCCACCGACCAGCCGTCGATGGCGTACTTCGGGCCGCTGATGAACCGGACCGCCCACGGGCCGAGCCACAGGCCCACCAGCGCACCCAGCGCCGCCAGGACCAGGGACGCCAGCGCGCCGAGCGCGAGCACGCGGCGCAGCCGGTGGCGTCCCTCTTCCGTCACCGACAGCCGGACGACGAACGGCACCGCCAGTGACTGCACCGGTCCGATCAGCGTCAGCGGCAGCCGCGCGATGACCAGGGCCGCGAACAAGGCGCCGACGCGGTCGCCGTCGCCGCCCGGGGCGAGCAGGCCGACCAGGGCCGGGTAACCCGTGATGACCGCCGCCGTCAGGGCCGCGCCGAGCAGGAGCATGCCCATCCGGCGGGAGGTGACGCCCCAGCCGTCGCCCTCGACGTGGAAGTCGAGCAGCCGCCGGGCCGGGCGCGCGAACAGCAGCCAGGCGAACGAGCCGGCCGCGACCGCGATCGCCAGCGAGACGACGTTGTAGGCGACCGAGACGAACAGGACGCCCAGTACCAGGGCGCGGATGGCCGGTTCGGCCACCACGAGCAGCGAGAACGCCTTCACCTTGTGCTGCCCGATGAGCAGCCCGCGCGTGCCGAACTGGCAGGCGAACGCGACGCCGCCGGCCAGCACGATCACCGCCAGCGACCAGTCGCCGCGGAACAGCTTGTCGTTGATCGGCGGGATCAGCAGCGCGAGCGAAAACGCGGCCGCGACGACCACGCCGACCGCGACCGCCCGCAGCGCCGGGCGGCCGGCCTTGCCGCCGGTGAGCGCGGCCACCGCGGACTGGCGCGAGAGCTCCTGCTCGAGCGGCGACAGCGTGCTGCCGAGGCCCATCACCAGGCCCCAGAACGTGACGAAGACGGCGTACTCCGGCGGCGGCAGCAGCCGCTGGCAGGCGACCGTGAGCACGTAGCCGAGGCCGATGGACACGATCAGCGAGCCGCCGAGGCTGCCCGCGGTCGTGCGTCCGCTGCGCGCGCCGGCCGGGGTGTCCACTTCGGTGCTCATCGGCGGCGGAGCTTGGCCCGCACGGCCATGGCCAGCCCGCGCCCGACACCGGCGCCGAACCCGCCGGCGAACACCGGCAGCAGCTTGGTGACCGCGCGCGCCTCGGGGCCGGTCGCACCGCACTTCTTGACGACTTCGCCCGCCGCGACCGCGCCGAGGACGCCGGCGGCCAGCGTCGTCTTCGGCTTCTTCGCGGCGAAGACCAGGCCGATGACGCCGGCCGCGAGCGCGCCGAACAGGGCGTTGCGGGCCGGGCCGGGCGAGGCGATGTAGGAGTCGACGTACGTCGTGCCGCGGAAGTACGCCTGCTGCGTGAACTTCTTGAACGAGTCGCGCCCGTTGTAGGTCGCCGACAGCTCGGGGGCCAGCCAGATCCGCTCGCGCTCGGCGATCCAGCGCAGCATGCGGGTGTCGTCGCTGGCGAAGCGGAGGTCGTCGAACAGCGACGCGAACGCCGTCACCGAGCCCTCGAGCAGGCCGCGGCGGGCGCAGAAGAACGTCGTCCCCTTCGGGTAGACGTCGAACTCCTCGATGCCGTAGGACATCAGCCGCGGGTTCGCGCAGTACTTGCGCCACGGCACCTTGACCAGGCCGGCCATGAAGCCGGCGTACGGGTTGTGCTCGGACGCGACGTTGATGTGGCCGTTCCAGACCGCGCGCTCGGGGTGCGCCACGAGCTGGTCGCGCAGGAACGTCAGGGTGGGTTCGTCGACGATGACCCGGCTGTCGAGCAGCGCGACCCACTCGCCGGACGACTTGGCGATGCCCGCCCGCCGCGCCTCGAACCGGCCGGAGTTGGCCTGGCTCAGGACGGTGATGCCGTGGCGTTCGCGCAGGTCGTCGAGCCGGGACGGGGTGGCGTCGGTGCTGCCGTCGTCGACCACGACGACCTCGATCGGCCAGCTCGCGGCCGACGCCGAAGCGAGCAGCGCGCCGACACTGCGTTCGATCCAGTCCTGCTCGTTGTAGACCGGGATCACGACGCTGAGCGAGGGGAGGAGCGGGTTCGCACTCACCGGGCCGAGGCTACCCGGCGGCCCGCGCGCCGGGTCGGCCAGTATCCTTACGCCACCGCACCCGACCGGAAATGGGCTCTCTGGTGATTTCCTTCATTCTCGGCACCACCGCGGAACTGATCAAGATCGCGCCCGTCTACCACGGGATCCGCGAGCGCGGGATGCGGCCGAAGATCTGGTTCACCGCCCAGCACGTCGACGAGGTCGCGGACGTGCTCGCCGACCTGAACATGCCGGAGCCGGACGTCTGGCTGGTGCCCGAGGACAAGGCCCACAACCTCGAGTCGCCGGCCCAGGTCCCGGGCTGGGCCGCGCAGGTGCTGCGGACGGCGTGGAGCCGCCGCCACGAGCTGCGCGCCGCGCTGACCGAGGACGGCCGTCCCCCGCTGGTGCTGGTGCACGGCGACACGTTCACCACGCCGTACGGCTCGCTGATCGGGAAGCGGATCCTGAAGTCCCGCGTCGGGCACGTCGAGGCGGGCGCGCGGTCGGGCAGCATCCTCTCGCCGCTGCCGGAGGAGCTGAACCGGAAGATCGCGGCGAAGATCGTCGACATCCACTTCGCGCCGAGCATCCGCGAGGTCAACAACCTCCGCAACGCCCGCGGGGTGGTCGTCGACACCGAGGCGAACACGGCGATCGACGCGATGCGCCTGGCCATCAACGGGCCGCTGGACGTGCCGAACCTGCCCGAGAAGTTCGGCCTGGCCACGCTGCACCGCTTCGAGCTGGTCTCGCGCCCGGACAAGTACCGCGAGGCGCTGGAGATCCTGCGCGAGCAGAGCCGCAAGATGCCGATCCTGTACATGGCCGGCGCGCCGGAGCGCGAGAAGATCCGCGCGCTGGGCATCGGCAACATCTTCGACGACCAGTTCATCGTCCAGCCGAAGATGCGGTACCTCAAGTTCCTGCCGCTGGTGGCCCGCGCCGAGTACGTCGTCACCGATTCGGGTGGTCTTTCGGCGGAGTGCTACTACCTCGGCCTGCCGTGCGCGGTGCACCGCGAGCGCACGGAAACGCCGCAGCACCTCGGCGAGACGGTGGTGCTGACCGAGATGCGCGGCGACAAGCTGCAGAACTTCCTCGACACGTACCAGAACCGGCGCGGCGAGTCCTGGATGGACAAGTACCACCCGTCGGAGATCGTCGTGGACACGCTGGCGCAGCTCGGCTACTGCTGAGTCCTTCGTCCGGGTGACCGCCGGTTTTTCCCGGCGGTGAGCCGGGCAGAGTTCCGCCATGATCCACATCGGACTGGCGGCCGTGCTGGTGGTGGTCCCGCCCATCGACCAGGGCGCTGTTCGCGACGCCGCGCTGGCGGCGGGCTTCCAGGAGGCCTACGTCGGCGCGGTGAGCCCGATCGCGCGCACGATCCACGCGGAGTACGACGTCCCGGCGTCGGTGACCGTGGCGCAGTCGATCCTGGAATCGAACTGGGGTCGCAGCAAGCTGTCGACGGCCGAGCGCAACTACTTCGGCTTCAAGTGCGTGACGCCGACGAGCCCGGGCCCGTTGGCGGTGCGGTGCGCGCAGTACCCGACGACGGAGTGCGTTCCGGCGCCGTGCCACGCGGTGGACGCGTATTTCCGCTCGTACGCGTCGATCGACGACTCGTTCCGCGACTACGGCCGGCTGCTGACGACTTCGCCGAACTACGCGGCGGCGCTGCCGGTGCGCAAGGACCCGGACGCGTTCATCCGGGCGGTGGCGAAGAAGTACGCCACCGACCCGGAGTACGCGAACAAGGTGATCAGGCTGCTGAACCTGTACGACCTGCGCCGGTTCGACGCCTAGAGCACGCGACGGCCGGAGAGGGCGCGGCCCAGGGTCAGCTCGTCGGCGAACTCCAGGTCGCCGCCCATCGGGAGGCCCGAGGCCAGGCGCGTCACGCTCAACCCCGGGAAGTCGCGCAGCATGCGGACCAAGTACGTCGCCGTCCCGCCCGTCCGGGGGTTTCCGCCGTTCGGGTGCCTTTCCCCGCCTCGTTGCTCCGCGGGTGATCCGCTTCTTGTGCGGAATCCGGCGAGGTAACTAGGGTCCGAAGCGGGGTCACCTGTTCGTGTGATCTCACGGGCAGGGGGGCCTCGATGCGGTTTCAGCTTCTGGGGACGGTGACGGCACAGCGGGACGGGACGGAAATCCCGTTGGGCGGGCCGAAGCCGCGCACCCTCCTGGCGGCGTTGCTGCTGGCCGAGGGCCGGGTCGTGCACGCCGACCGGCTGATTTCGATCATCTGGGACGACACCCCGCCGGACAGCGCCTCCGCCCTGCTCCACACCTACGTCTCGACGTTGCGCCGCGCGTTCCAGCGTCCCGGCGGGGAGCCGGGCCTCGGAGCGATCCTCACCGAGCAGCCGGGATACCGGATCGAGCTGCGCGGCTGCACCGTCGACCTCCTGGAGTTCGGCCGGCTGGCGGCTGAGGGCGACTCCGCTGCCCACGCCGGAGACCACGCAGCGGCCGAACTCCGCTACGGCGAGGCGCTCGAGCAGTGGCGTGGTCCCGCACTCGGCGGCCTCAAGTCCCGGTTCGCCGCGACGGAAGCCGCCCGGCTGGCCGACCAGCGGCTCGACGTGCTCGAGAAGCGCATCGAATGCCGGCTCGCCCTGGGCCGCGGAGCGGCACTGGTCAGTGAACTGACGGCGCTCGTGGCGGAGCACCCACTCCGCGAACGCCTTCGCGGCCAGCTGATGACCGCGTTGTGGACCACCGGACGGCAAGCGGACGCCCTGCGTTGCTACCAGTCCGGGCGCACCCTGCTCGTCGAAGAACTGGGCGTCGAACCGGGGCCGGAACTGCGCGCACTGCACCAGCAGATCCTTCGGGGTGAGGCGAAGGAGGACGAGACCGGTGTCCCGCCGGCCCATGACGGAACCGCGCGAAGCGGCCCTTGCCAGCTGCCCCCGGACATCACGGACTTCGCCGGTCGCGCCGCCGAAGCCGCGGTGCTGACCAATCCGTCCGCTCGCCGCATCGCCATTTCCGGGAAACCCGGCTCCGGCAAGAGCTCCCTGGTCGTCCACGTGAGCCACCGGCTGCGAGACCGGTTCCCCGACGGCCAGCTCTACGTGACCCTGCGCGGTGCGCAGCAGTCGCCCGTCGAACCGGCGGAGGTGCTCGGCCGGTTCCTGCGCGCGCTCGGCGTCGCCGACACCGGGATCCCGGCCGGGCTGGACGAACGCGTCGAACTGTACCGGGCACTTTCGGCGTCGAAGCGGCTTCTCGTCGTGCTCGACGACGCCGCCGACGAACGCCAGGTCCGGCCGCTGCTGCCCACCGGCGAGGACTGCCTGTGCCTCCTGACCAGCCGCGTACGGCTGGCGGCGCTCGATTCCACCGAGCAGGTCGACCTGCAGATGCTCGACGACGACGCTTGCCTCGAACTCCTCACCCAGATCGCCGGCGACACCCGGATCGCCGCGGAACCGGACGCCGCCCGCACGCTCGTGCACCTCTGCGGCAACCTGCCCCTGGCCGTCCGCATCATCGGCGCCCGCCTCGCCGCGCGTCCGGACTGGCGCCCGTCGCGCCTGGTCCCGCGGCTGCGCGAGCAGCGGAAGTTCCTGAACGAGCTCGCGATCGGCGACCTCGAAGTCCGCGGCAGCCTCGTCCTCTCCTACCGCGGGCTCAGTGAACCGGAGCGATCCGCCCTGCGCCGGCTCGCCTGGCTGGGTGTCCCCGACTTCGGTGCCTGGCTGGTGAGCGTGCTGCTCGCGGTGCCGCCGGACGACGCCGAGGACATCGTCGAGGGCCTGGTCCGGGCCCAGCTGCTCGATGTGGTCGGCAGCAACGGATCGGGCCTCACGCGGTACCGCCTCCACGACCTCATCCGCGTGTTCGGCTGGGAACGGGCCGAAGCCGAAGAAGACGCCGATCAGCTGCGGCTCGCCGTCCGGCAGGCCACCGACGAGTGGTACCGGCTGGTCGAGTGGGCGTCGGGCGGCACACCGGTGCGTGCGCTGCGCACGGCGGCGCCGGGACCGGCGGTGGCACCGGAGGTCGTCCGCACCGACACCCTCGGCACGCCGCTGGCCTGGTTCGACGCCGAGCAGGCGACGCTGGTGCACATCGTCGAACGCGCCAGTGAGCTGGAGCTGGCCGACACGGCCGTGCGGCTGGCGACCGCGCTCTGCTCGTCGTCGTTCGCCGTGGACAACCACTTCCACCACTGGTGGCGGACCCACAGTGCGGCTCTCGCGGCCGCGCGGCAGGCCGGGGACAAGTCGGGGCAGGGCCTGCTGCTGGCCGGGCTCGGCTGGCTGCGGAGCGAGCAGGACCGGTTCGACGAAGCCGCCGACTACTACGGACAGGCACTCGAGGCGTACGCCGAAGTCGACGACGTCCGCGGCCAGGCCGTCACCCAGCTGATGTTGAGCAGCGCCCGGCGCGAGCAGGCGCGGCTCCCGGAGGCGCTGGAGCTGCTCGACGAGGCCCTTCCGGTGCTGAGCGAGCTCGGCGACCGGCAGGCGGAGGCCAGGGGGCACCACGGACGGGGCATGGTCCTGACCGAACTCGGCCGGCTCGGCGAAGCCGTTGCCGAGCTCGAGCGCGCCCTCGCCCACTACCGGTCGCTGCCGGACGACCACGGTGTCGCGCTCGTCCTGCGTTCCCTCGGCATCGTGCACCGCGCGGCCGGGCGCCTGACCGAGGCCGAAGGCGCCTGTGCGCAGGCGCTGGACCTGTTGCGCGGGATCGGTGACCGGCTGATGATCGCCTACGCCACCCAGGCGCTCGTGAAAGTCCACATCAGACAGAACCGCCACGACGCGGCCGAGCTGCGCGGGAAACTCGAAGACGCGCTGGAGACGTGCCGCGAAATGCAGGACGGCTTCGGCCAGGCCCTCATGCTCCGGACGCTGGGCGAACTCGACCTGGCCCGCGGCGCACCCGAGTCCGCCCGCCACCACCTGGAACTCGCGCTGACGTGGTGCGACGCGCTTTCCGTGCCCCTGTGGCGGGCACGGAACCTGCGTGACCTCGCGCAGGCGCAGCGAGCGCTCGGCCGGGCGGCCGAAGCCGAGGCCACCCACGCCGAAGCCCAGGCCATCTTCCAGCGGTACGGCGCACGGGAGGCGGGTGAACCGCGGATGTCCGTGGAGACCCCTTCCGGGGAAGTGGTCTCCACGGAACACCACTAGCAGTGGTTGAAGTCGCCCGGCGGCACCCAGGGGATGCCCGGCCAGAAGATCCGCCCCTCCGGCCGGTACTGCTTGCCCATCACGTTGTCCCACGAGGCCGGGCCGATCTGGTAGTCGAACGGCTTGTAGGCGTTCCAGATCTGCTGCTTGCGGTCGCGCCAGTAGCCGCCGACGTTGTCCGGGTAATCGGTGATGATGTAGCCCTGGTACTCGTCCCGCCGGATCCAGGTGTTGCCGGCGCCGTCGACGTCCGCGTCGGCCGCGAGGATCGCCCCGGCGACGTGGTCGACGTTGTCCGCCACACCGTCGGCGCGACGCTCCCGGTGCCCGAGGGTGCTCTGCGTGCGCAGGTAGTCGGGCTGGACGTAGTCGATGATGGACCGCAGCATGCCGACGAACGAGTCCTTCGTGTACGCCGGCCGGTTGTCGATCGGCTGGGCCACGTACGAGTCGTCGTGCAGCATCCGGTACAGGTCACCGCAGTTGTCCTCGGGCCCGGCGGCCGCGTGGATGTAGGTGAAGACGAGGTGGACGTTCGTGCCGTCGAGGTGGTTGACCGCGACGGGATGGCCGCCGAACCACATCTGCTCGTACGTCCAGGAGTTGGGCACCCCGGCCGTCTCGGCGTAGGCGGCGCGCTCCCCCGCGATCCGGTCGTTGGCGTAGTCGATCCCGCACGGGCTGTGGCTCGCGCAGGGTATCTCGCCCGCGGAGAGGTAGGTGACCCAGACGTTGTACCCGGCCTCGACGTCGGAGGCGATGTCCGGGTTCATGAAGAGCAGGTCGTCGTCCTGGTGTGCCGAGAAGCTCAGCGTCGTGGTGGTGTCCGCGGCCGACGCGGTGCCGTGGCCCGCGGCGAGCATCGCCGCGGCCAGTGCCACCGCGGCCAGCGATCGCGTGATCCGGGTTCGCATGACAGGGTTCCTTTCTTTCACTGGCCCCAGGTTTCGGTGTCGGGGGTGGTCATGTCGGTGTTCCAGTACCAGTGGGTGAGGGTGCCGTTGGTGGTGCGGCCGTAGATGTTTTCCTGGGTGGGGGTGGCGAAGCCGGTGGGGTTG